>CAZPWJ010000001.1:0-330508 GCA_964590195.1 uncultured Rhodospirillaceae bacterium
ATGGACAGATACTAGATGTAGCGGGTGTCTGCGTCAACCGGATAGGCACGCCTTAACGCAATGATCGCGAATCCAACCCACCAAATCAAGCATTTATTCTTGCATCAATTTATCTTCGAGAAAGCTTGTCCTGAAACGATCCATTCAGACTGGTCCCGATGGCATATTGGCCCTATCCTGAGATCCGTGCCGCGTAAGGGAGGAAAATACATGTTGGACAGCGCCATTGCCGGACGGATCAAGGATGCCGTTGACGCCGGCTTTGATGAACAGGTGGATTTTACCGCCGAGCTGGTGAAGTTCCCCTCGCGCCGGGGCCGGGAGCATACGGCCCAGGATTTCATGGCAAAGGCCATGCGGGAACAGGGCCTGGGCGTTGACCGTTGGCAGATCGACGTTGATCAGATCAGCCATCTGCCGGGCTTTTCCCCGGTCTATGCCAGCTACGACAATGTCTTCAACGTGGTCGGCAGCCATCGCAGCGAAACCCCCAAGGGCAAATCGCTGATCCTGAACGGCCATATCGACGTCGTGCCCGAGGGCCCGCACGAGATGTGGACCTCCCCCCCGTACGAGCCGCGGATCGATGACGGATGGATGTATGGCCGGGGCTCGGGCGACATGAAGGCCGGACTGGTCGGTGCGCTGTATGCGCTGAAGGCCCTGCGCGGCCAGGGCTGGCAGCCCGGCGCGGATGTCTTTTTGCAGTCCGTGGTAGAAGAGGAATGCACCGGCAACGGCGCCCTGGCTTGTTTGGCGCGGGGCTATCGGGCCGAGGCCGCCCTGATACCGGAGCCCCTTGGCGATTGTCTGATCCGGGCCCAACTTGGCGTCATGTGGCTGCAGATCAAGGTTCAGGGCATCCCGGCGCATGTGGCCTATGCGGGCACCGGCTCGAACGCCATCGATGCCGCGTTTACATTGATCCAGGGCCTGAAGCAGCTGGAAGTGAAATGGAACGAACAGCGCGTCGACCAGCCCCATTACGCCGATCATGATCATCCCCTGAATTTCAACGTGGGCAAGATCGAAGGCGGCGACTGGGCCTCATCCGTGCCGTCGTGGTGCGTGTTCGATTTGCGCGTGGCGGTTTATCCAGGCGATGATCTGGCGGCGCGGCGGGCAGAGCTGGAGGATTGCATCCGCGATGCCGCCAGCCAGGATGCCTTTCTACGCAACGCACCGCCCCAGGTCACCTATCATGGCCTGATGGCCGAGGGTTATACCCTGCAAGGCGCCGACGAGGCGGAGGAAACCCTGGGCCGGGCGCATCAGTCCGCCTATGGCGAACCGTTGCAGGTTGTCGCCACCACGGCGACCACGGATGCGCGCTTTTTCGGCCTGTATGCGGATATTCCGGGCCTGGTTTACGGACCTCTGTCGGACGCCATTCATGGCTTCGACGAGCGGGTCAATCTTGAATCCGTGCGCCAGAACACCCAGGCCATGGCATTGTTCATCGCCGAATGGTGCGGCCTGGAAGAAATCGATTAGGGGACAGACAAGAAAATGCAGCCAGATATCGAAATCGCCCGGCAAGCGGCGACCCAGCCCATCGAGCAAATCGCCGAGAAACTGAAAATTCCTAGCCAGCACCTCTACCGCTATGGCGCCGATAAGGCGAAGGTGGCATCGGAATATATCGCCTCGTTGGGCGACCGGCCCGACGGCAAGCTGATCCTGGTTACCGCCATCACGCCGACGCCGGCGGGTGAGGGCAAGACCACGACCTCCGTCGGCCTGGGCGATGCCATGAACCGGATCGGCAAGCAGACCGCGATCTGCCTGCGGGAACCCAGCCTGGGGCCGTGTTTCGGCATGAAGGGGGGTGCCGCGGGCGGCGGCTTTGCCCAGGTCGTGCCCATGGAGGATATCAACCTGCATTTCACCGGCGATTTCCACGCCATGGGGGCGGCCAACAATCTTCTCGCCGCCATGCTGGACAATCACATCTATTGGGGCAACAAGCTGGACGTGGACGCGCGGCGGATCTCGTGGCGGCGGGTGGTCGATATGAACGACCGGGCCCTGCGCTCCATCGTCGCCAACCTGGGCGGCGTGGCCAATGGTTTCCCGCGCGAGGACGGCTTTGACATCACCGTCGCCTCGGAAGTCATGGCGGTGTTCTGCCTGGCCACCGACAGCGACGATCTGCGCCGCCGCCTGGGCAACATCGTTGTGGCCCAGAACAGCAAACGCGAAGTTGTCACGGCACGGGAGCTGGAGGCCGACGGCGCCATGGCCGCGTTGTTGAAGGACGCCATACAGCCCAATCTGGCGCAAACCCTGGAAAACAATCCGGCCTTCATCCATGGCGGCCCGTTCGCCAATATCGCCCATGGCTGCAATTCCGTGATCGCCACCAGGGCGGCCCTGAAAATGGCCGATTTCGTCGTTACGGAAGCCGGCTTTGGCGCCGATCTGGGGGCCGAAAAGTTCCTCAACATCAAATGCCGCAAGGCCGGCCTACGCCCGGACGCGGTAGTCCTGGTGGCCACGGTGCGGGCCCTGAAGATGCATGGCGGCGTGGCCAAGGCCGACTTGGCCAAGGAAGACGTTTCGGCTGTGCAACAAGGTCTGGAAAACCTGGGCAAACATTTGGATAATCTGGCGCAGTTCGGCGTCGAAGCAGTGGTCGCCATCAACCAGTTCACCGCCGATACCGAGGCCGAGATGGCCGCCATCAGCGCCTATTGCGCGGATCGTGGCGTCGAGGCGCATGTTTGCAGCCATTGGGCGGACGGCGGTGCCGGTGCCGAAAGCCTGGCCCATAAAGTCGCCGAGTTGGCGCAATCGGGCAAATCCGATTTCAGAACCCTGTACGAAGACGCCATGCCGTTGTGGGAGAAAATGCAGACCGTGGCCCGGCGCATTTACGGCGCCGATGATATCAGCGCCAACCGCACGGTGCGGGCGCGCTTTCAACAGCTGGAAGATCAGGGCTATGGCCATTTGCCGATCTGCGTGGCCAAGACGCAATACAGCTTTTCCACCGATCCCACGCGCAAGGGCGCACCAACGGGGCACGAGGTCTCGATCCGCGAGGTCCGTTTGGCGGCGGGGGCGGAATTCCTCGTCGTGGTCTGCGGCGACATCATGACCATGCCCGGCCTGCCCCGCCGCCCGGCGGCGGAAGCCATCGGCCTGGACGCGGACGGCCAGATTACCGGGCTATTTTAGGATTGCTTAAGCTTCGGTCGCAAAACCGGCTTCCTTCCAGGCGAACAGGCCGCCATCAAGCTGAAAGGCCTGGGCGTGCCCGGCGGCGATCAACTGCTCCGCCGCTTCCGACGAACGGCCGCCGATAAAGCAGGTCAACACGGTTTTCTTGCCCGGTTCCCCCGGCAGGTTATCGGGATCAAAGCGCGACAATGGAAACGGCAAGGTGCCGGGGATGCGTTCCTCGGCATATTCATCCGCCTCCCGCACATCCACCAAAACAGCCTCTCCCCGGCGCAGCCAGTCGCGCACGGTGTGGGCATCGATATCGATCAGTTGTCCATCGCTCATGGCCGTTATATACAGTCGAGAAGGCGTGCTTTCAATATTAAACATGATAAAATGATATAAATTTTTATTTCACAATTATTTTTGTATTTTAAATTTTCCGCCATGCTCTTACCGTTGAGCAACCATCGCCAATCTGTTCAGGAGACCACCCACCATGCGCATCGGCGTTTCACTGCCCGTCCGGGAACTGCAAAACGATATCGGCGCCCTCAAGGACTTTGCCCAGGCGGCCGAAGAGCTTGGCCTGAGCCATCTGCGGGTGCCCGATCAGGTGATCCGCCCCGGTGAAGGCGAACTGCACGAACCCCTGACCATGCTGGCCCTGATCGCCGGCGTTACGGACAGGATCGAGCTGGTCCCCTCCTGCATCATGCTGCCCCAGCGGCAGACGGTGCTGGTGGCGAAACAGGTGGCGACCCTGGACGTGCTATCGGGGGGCCGGGTGCGTTTCGGCATCGGCATTGGCAAAAACGAGGTGGAATACGCCGCCCTGGGCGAAGATTTCCACACCCGAGGCGCGCGGTGTGAGGAACAGATGGAACTGCTGCGTCAGCTCTGGACTCAGGAGAGCGTGGATTTCGACGGCAAATGGGACAAGGTTTCGGGCGCCGGCATCGCCCCACTGCCGGTCCAGCGCCCGATCCCGATGTGGATCGGCGCCGCCGCCAACATGATACCCAGAATTCGCCGGCGCATCGGGCGGCAGGCGGACGGCTGGTTCGTCCTGGCCTCTCCGCAGGAATTCCCCGCCATCCGCGACGACATCTATCGTGAAGCAGAGGCAGCGGGCCGCGACCCCGCCGCCCTGGGCATGGAAGCCGGCGTCGCCGTGGTCGGCCCCCGGGAGCACGAATGGAAGTCCCGCGTCGCCGGCTGGCGCGACATGGGCCTGACCCATCTATGTCTGCGCACCTTGCAAGGCGGCCTGGAACCCCACGAACATATCCCCCGCCTGCGGCAAGCGGTGGCGGAATTGCCGGGGGTTTAGCCGCCGGCTGCTATTTTCACTAACTCCCCGTCCTGATCGCCTTCCAATATTTCGAGTTCAGGCCTTTCATGAGGCGGTCGTGCTGGCCTTGCAGGCAGCGGCGCATGTCGCCTTGCACCACCCGGTCGGCGTAATAGCGGCACAGATCATAGGCGTTCTGGGCATAACGCACCGCCATGGAGCGCAGGCCATCCCGGCGGGCGCCCGCCATCAGGCCGCGCCAGTGTTTTGCCGTGGACGCCACATCGTTTTCATAGCCGGGCAACAGGTTGATCAACCTATTCGCAAGGCGCGCCGCCGCCATGCCTTCCTGGTTCTCGTCCACCACCATTGTGCCCAGGGGGCGCAGGGAATCCTCGACCAGGGCCAGATCCTCGGCGCTGATGGGATTTTCATCACCGGCCACCGCCTGGGGTGCGAGTACCACATGGGCCGCCAGGGTCAGCGAGACCGATTGAATATCCAGCCGCCCCATGGCTTCGGGCGTCAGGCTGATCCGTATCGCGGTGTGCCCCCGCATGGCCTGGAAACGCAGATCCGTGCGCGGTGCCAGTGCCAGTTTTCGCCCATCGCGGGCGATAGCACTGGCGGTAATGCGGCTTTTCCTGCTCAGCCGGTAATCGGTGCCGGGCGTGGGCGAGGTCCGCTCGGGCTGCAGGCAAAAGGCGGTGAACTCGGCGGCGCAGCCATCGCCGCCGCAGGCCAGTTGCACCGGCTTGCCCGTCGCCACCAGGGCCAGGGCTTGCGGCGCGCCCACAGCGGGGGCCGGTGCCGCCATGGCCAATCCAGCCATGCCCGCGCAGACAAAACCAATAAACCTTGCCCCTACCATGATCACCTCCCTCGCCTGTGTTCGGGTTCATCAGAATGTGATTATGGTAAATCGAAAAATTGTCCGATGGCGGTAACGTATGCGTGATCGATTGGCCGCGCCGTCTTGGGGCGCCGTCAGAAGGGATTACCGACGATGCCGCCATCGACACGCAGGGCGGCGCCGTTGGTGGCGGAGGAGGCCCTGGAGCAGAGATAGCAGATCAGATTGGCGACTTCCTCGGCGGTGGCGTAGCGCTGGATCAGCGAGGTCGGGCGCCGTTGGGTGAAGGCGCGTTCCATGACATCCTCGACCGTGGTGTTTTGCAGTTCCGCCCGTTTCGCCAGGTTGGCCGGCGTGGCCTCGACCCAGGTCGGGCCGGGCAGGACCGAATTGACCGTAATATTGGTGCCCTTGGTCTCCTCCGCCGCGCCGCGCGCGATCACCAGTTGGGCCCCCTTGGAGAAGCCATAGTGGACCATTTCCACCGGCACCACGGTGGCAGCCTCGGACGAAACGAAGATCACCCGGCCCCAATCCTCCCCTCCATCATCATTGGCGCCATTGCCCGCCAGCATGCCTTTCAGATAATGCCGGGTCAGGCGCACGCCGCTCATGACGTTGATGTCGAAGATTTCCTGCCAGTCCTCGTCGGCGATCTCGAAAAACGGTTTCGGCCCGTAGACGCCGGTGTTGTTGACCAGGATATCGACGCTAGGAAAAGCGTCGATGAGTTGATCGCAGCCCGGCGCATCGGAAACATCCGCCGCCGCGCCATGCAGAACCGCGCCCGGGACCGCCGCGCCAATATCGGCCACCGCTTTATCCACCGCCGCCTGTGTGCGGCCGTTTATGATCACCTCGGCCCCCATGCCGGCCAGGCCCTTGGCCGCCGCCAGGCCAATGCCCCGGGTCGAGCCGGTCACCAGGGCCAGTTTTCCCGATAAATCCAAATCCATGATGGCGTCTCCTTTTTATGATACTTATGCTGATAATAGCGATTTGGTGCGGCGTAGCTAATTTAACAGGTGGTGAGTATGGCGAAGGCACAGGTAAACGGTATCGAGATCGAATACGAAATTTGGGGCGAGGAAAATGCCCGGCCATTGTTGCTGGTCGGCGGCCTGGGCGTGCAATTGACCAGATGGTCCAAGCCGCTTTGTGATGCTTTGATCGCGCGCGGCTTCAAGGTTGTCGTCTATGACAACCGCGACGTGGGCCTATCCACCAAGCATGACGATTGGGGCCCGGCGGATACCAAGGCCGCCTTTGCCCAGGCCCGCGCCAAGGAAAAAGTCTCGGCGCCTTATAACCTGGAAGATATGGCCGCCGATGCCGCCGGCCTGCTGGACGCCCTGGGCATCGAGGCGGCGCATGTCATCGGCAGCTCCAACGGCGGCGCCATTGCGCAGATCCTGGCGATCGCTTCGCCCGAAAAGGTCGCGACGTTGACCTGCGTCATGGCCACCTCGGGCCGGCGCGGTCTGCAGCGGCCCGAGGGCGCCGCCGCCGAATGGCTGACCCGTCCGCGCAACCCCTCCGGCACCCGCGAGGGCGCCATGGATGAGGCGGTGGAAACAGCCCGGATCAACGGCAGCCCCGGATTCCCCCGCAACGAAGCCGCCCTGCGCCAGGAGGCCGGGGAGCAGTACGACCGTTGTTTCTATCCCGATGGCAATGGCCGGCATCTGTTGGCCTCGATCGCGTCGGGCGACAGCCGGGTGGCGCGCTTGTCGGAAATCACCGCGCCGACCCTGGTCATTCATGGCCGCGACGACCCGCTTATTCCCCTGCCCGGCGGCGAGGACATCAAGAACTCCATCCCCGGCGCCGAGCTATTGGTGATCGACGGCATGGGCCATGACTTCCCCGAACCGGCGGTCCCCGAGATCGCCGACGCCATCGAACGGAATGCCAATAAGGGCCCGGTCTAGAGGTCCGGTCTAGAAGCCTAGTCTAACGTTACGGAGCGGCGCGGTCGGCCGCGCCGATTTCGATCACCGCCTTGCCAAGAACCCGCCGGTTCAGCAGGTCGTTCATGGCGGGGAGGAATTGTTCCAGGCCCTGGTACAGGCTGGTGGCGGGGTGCAACTTGCCGGCCTCGTACAAGGCCCGCAGAGCGTCATGGATTTCGAAGATCCTGCGGCTGTAGACGTCCCGGTTGCCGCCGGGGCTCCAGCCCAGATATGTGCCGATGTTAAGGCCGATCAGCGAGGCGTTCTTGACCATGAAAATATTGCTGGGCAGCTCCGGAATATCGCCGCTGGTATAGCCGATGGTCAGCAGACGGCCCTCGATCGCCAAACAGCGTAACGAGCGCCGGGCCACATCGCCGCCCACGGAATCGAAGATCAGATCGGCGCCCCGCCCGTCCGTCAACGCCTTCACCGCCGGCGCGAAGTCATCTTCCGTATAATTGATTACATGATCGGCGCCATGGGCCTTGGCAAAGGCCAGGCGTTCCGGGCTGCCCGCCGTGGCGATCACCGTGGCGCCCAGGGCCTTGGCGATCTGCACCGCGGCCAGGCCGATGGCGCCTGCGGCGCTGTGCACCAGGACGGTCTCTCCCGCTGCCAAACCGCCCTTCCAGACCAGGCCGGCATAACTGGTGGCATAGCTGTTGACCACCATGGCGCCTTGGGCGAAGGGCATTTCATCGGGCATTTTGTGGGTGCACAGCTGATGCGCCAGGCAATAACCCGCATGGCCGCCCCAATCGACGCTGGCCATCACCCGGTCGCCCACCGCCACCCGGTCGACGCCGGGGCCGACCGCATGCACGATACCGGCAACCTCGGTTCCCGGCGTATACGGCAGGGGCAACTGGCGCTGATACCGGCCCTCGATATACAGGCTGGCGGAAAAACTTAGGCCAGCGGCATGGGTTTCGATGCACAGCCAATCTTCCTTGACCTGTGGCAACGGAACCTGCTCCACCACCAGATTGTCGATACTGCCCAATTCCCGGTACAGAACCGCGCGCATGTCGTCTCCTCCGCTCTCCCCGAAAACTATCCAGGCGGTGCGATGCGGGCAAGGAACTCGATCACCGAACCGGCGAAAATGTCGTTCCTGTCGCCGGCCACCATGTGGGCGGCATCCTTGACCGAGACATATTCGGCGTGGGGGCATTGTTCCAGAAAGCTTTGCGCGCCCTCCTCGCTCAGAACATCCGACAATCCGCCGCGCACCAACAGGGTCGGCAGGGTCAGATTGTCGGCGCATTCATGCAGGCGCTCCCGATAGCCCGGCATGCCGGCGTTCAGGGCCTTGCGCCGGGCCGGATCCCAATGCCAGACATATTTGCCGTTGGCGCCCAGGCGGATGTTCTTGGCCAGACCGTCCAGATTTCGCGGCCGCACCCGGTGCGGCTGATAGTTGGCGATGGCCTCGGCGACTTCTTCCAGGGTATCGAAGCCGTCGGGCTTTTGGCTCATGAACTCCTTGATTTTCTGCTGCCCCTCGGGCTCGATCTTGGGCGCCATGTCGACCAGCACCAGCGCCTTGGCATCGACCTTGCCCGTGCCGATGGACAACAGACTGACCCCGCCGCCCATGGAGGCGCCGACCAGGATCGGGTTCGGATCGCCCAGCGCCTCGACGACGCAACGCAGGTCTTCAACCATTGAATCCGGTGCGTAATCCCCCTCTTTAGCCCAGTCCGAATCGCCATGCCCGCGCGCATCATAGGCCACCGCGTGATAGCCGGATGCACCCAGGGTTTCACCCGCGCCCTTCCAGGCATGCCGGGTCTGGCCGCCGCCATGCTGCAAAACCACCAAGGGCCCGTTGGGATCGCCCCAGCTATCGCCGGCGATCATGACACCGCCAGCGCCGGGCCATCTGTGCATCGGGTCCGGTGTTCCAGGCAGACGTTCTCCCGCACTCATGCCAAACAATTTCCTTTTTGCTGAATATTGCCCGCCGAACGGCAGGCAAGCGGTAATGAGGTGTGGCCCACATTATTCGGCTGCCGGGCGATAAATACAACACCGGCTTGCCAAATCGGCCATGCTCGCCAAAAATGCGTGTAACAATTATTCAAATTCATGGATGACATATGACAGATTCCAAGGCCGCCGACAGCCTAACCGCCGCCGAACATGCCCAGGCGATGGAGAGCTATATCCGCGAAGGCAACGAACGGGCCCATGCTCTGGGCAACCGCGGCCCCATTCGGCTTGATGACAATGGCAAGCTGGCGGCGGACATCGTCGAGGCCTATTGGGAAACGGGCTTTTATGTTTTCGAGAATGTGATCGGCAAGGCGGAACTGGCTGAACTGCGCGCTGATGTGGAGCGGGTTTTGGCGGGCGCGCCGGCCTCGCCGGCGGGCGACACAGAATTCGCCCTACCGTCCTTTCGCTTCGAGAAACCCCTGAGCGATCCTTATGGCGGCACCACAAAGAACAAGGGCCGCCATCCGGTCAAGATGCTGGGTCCGAAACCGGACGGCGATGCACCGGAACTTACGGTGGCGTTGTTGCTGGGCAATCTGCAGCTGATGCCGTCATGTTTGAACCTTTATGGCCATCATGGACTGTTGGCGGCGGCGGAGACCATCATGGGCGCCGATTTCGTGCCCTATAACGAGGTTACCTTCGTCAAGGAACCGGGCCTAGGGCCATCGGTCGCCTGGCATCAGGACGGCACCACGCACTGGGACGCGCCCGATTGGGACCAGGGCGCACATGGCTACAATTCCATGGCGCAGCTTTATCCCTCCACCGCCGGCAACTGTGTCTGGGTCCTGCCCGGCAGCCACAAACTAGGCAAGGTCGATATCAAACAGTTGATGGCGGACAGCGGCTCCGAACGTCTGGACAGCGCCGTTCCCATGCTGTGCCAGGCCGGCGATGTCTTCATCACCAACCGCCAGCTGGTGCATGGTTCCTTCGCCAATTCCTCGCCCGACCGCCGCATAACCCTGAACGCCGGCTTTTTCCCCCGGCGGCGGGTGCAAGATGTCACCACCTCGAAACTGGACGGCACCGTGGCGACTTACGATAGCGATTGGATCGACGCGCGTTGCCGCATGATCCCCATCGCGGTGGATGCCCGGCAACAGCGCTTTCCCGACGAACCGCGCTACACCTATCAGCCCCTGGCCGGGCAGGAAGAGCATAACCGCTGCAACGAACAGACCCGCCAGGACGTGGTCAGGGACTATAACCGGCGGGATTTCTATATTTAGCGGATTTTCCAACTGCGCCGCCGCGGGTTACCGGGAGAACAAGCATGAAAACTATCGGCATACTTGGCGGCATGTCGGCGGCGTCGACGCTGATCTACTATCGCGAATTATGCGAGTTGACGCGGGCCCGCCTGGGCGGTCTGCATTCACCCGAACTGTTGATCCGATCACTTGATTTTGCCGCGATCGAGGCGCTTCAGGTGCAAGGCGATTGGCAAGCTGCCGGAACCATCCTCAATACCGAGGCAAAGGCGCTGGAACAGGGCGGCGCGGAGGTGATCGTTCTTGCCACCAACACCATGCACAAATTGGCCGGCCAGATGATGGACGGGGTCGGCATCCCGTTCATTCACATCGGCGATGCGACGGCACGGGCGATCAAGGCCAAGAGGTTGCAAAAACCGGGCCTCATGGCCACGGCTTTCACCATGGAGCAGGCGTTTTATACAGACGAGCTGCGCGCCGCCGGGCTCGATCCGATTCTGCCAAACCAGGCGGACCGGGCGGAAACCCACCGCATTATCTATGAAGAACTATGCAAGGACATCACGACCACACAAAGCACTGCCGTCTACGTGGCCATCGCGAAACGGCTGGTCGAGGCAGGCGCCGATTGTCTGATCTTGGGCTGCACCGAGGTGGGCATGCTGCTCAATCAAGGCAATGTCGAGGTACCCGTGTTCGACACCACGTTGATCCACTGTTCGACGGCATTGGATTACGCACTAGAATAGACCGGCTGGAAATGCCTATTTCAGCGCGGCGCAGGCCTGTTGGATCAAGTCGCCACCGCGTATCAGGTCCGCTTCCGGTGCGACAAAGCTGGCGCGGAAGTACGGCGCCAGGCCATAAGCCTCGCCCTGCACCACGGCGACGCCGACGGAATCCAGCAGATACATGGTGAAATCCGTATCGTTTTCGATGACCTTGCCGTCCGGCGTCGTCTTGCCGATGGTGCCAGCGCAGGAGCAGAAGATATACATCGCCCCTTCCGGCAGATCACAGCTGAGCCCTTCGGCGGCGTTCAACTTTTCGAACAGCATGTCGCGCCGGCGCTGCAAGTTCGCGGCCCGCTCCTTCAGCAGCTCCTGAGGGCCGTTCAGGGCGGCAACCGCGCCAGCCTGGCCCAGGGCGGAAACCCCAGCCGTGCTTTGCGACTGCATATTCGACATCTTGGCAATGATATCCTTGGGCCCGCCGGCATAGCCGCAGCGAAAACCGGTCATGGAATATGCCTTGGAAACGCTGTTGGCGGTAACCGTGCGGTCGTACAGCTTGGGCTCGACCTGGGCCAGAGTGGCGAATTCATGGTCATCGAACAGCAAATGTTCATAAACATCATCGGTCAGCACATGTACGTGCGGGTGGCGCAAGAGGACTTCGGCCAGGGCGCGCAACTCGTCATGGGAATAGGTGGCGCCGGTCGGGTTGGAGGGAGAACAGAACATCAGCCACTTGGTTTGCGGCGTGATCGCGGCCTCCAGTTCCTCGGGGCGGATCTTAAATTTTTCGTTTTGTCCGGCCAGCACAAAGACCGGCGTTCCGCCTGCCAATTTCACCATGTCCGGGTACGAGGCCCAATAAGGGCCGGGAATGATAACTTCATCTCCGGACGACACGGTCGCCATCAGGGCGTTGAACAGAATCTGTTTCGATCCGGACCCGACGGCGATTTGATCCAGATCGTAGTCCAGGCCGTTATCACGCTTGAATTTGCCCTGTACCGCCTGGCGCATCGCCAGGGTGCCGTTGATTGGCGTGTACTGGATTTCGTTGCGCTCCATCAGCTCCATGACGGCCTGTTTGGCATGCTCGGGCGCGGGAAAATCCGGCTCGCCGGCGGTCAGCTTAATGATGTCCCGGCCTTGCGCCTGCAGATCCCGCACGCGGGCGGTGGCGATCTGAGAGGGGGATGGTTTGAAACGGCTCATACGCGGGGCGAATTCCACGGCACTACTCCTTATTGTTACGCGCATACATGACCCGTTGGGGGGGCTCTTGTCCAGGTTATCTGAGTGCCAAGGTCGAAAAATCGTTTCTAGTGAGGCAAAACTTAGGTACCATCGCCACCAATTTGACGACTAATCGGTCTGGAGAGTGCGGCGGCCAAGGCTTTTGCAAAACGGAGCCACCGCCCTAGGGGAGGCGTGAAATGAGTAATCCGACGGAACTTGGCAGCGATGACGATGCCAAGCTGGAAGCCCTGGTGGACGAAGCGACATCGGATCGTATATCCGGTATTGTCTATTGGATCGCGCTGTTTTACGGCGCTTTCGGCATCCTGGTGGCGATGAACCAGACCTTCAGCTGGGACGCCTTTGGCTATGTTCTTGTCGATAACGCATACTATTATCTGCTGATCGCAATATTCCTGCCTCTGGCCTTTTTGATTTTTCCCGCCCGCAACGCGGACCGCTTCCATGTCCCGATCTACGACTGGGCCCTGGCCATAATTTGCCTCGTTGCCGCAATGTATTTGTCATACAACGGCGGCGAAATGGTCGAACAAGGCTGGGACATCGTTGCCCCGTTGGAGCCGACCATCGCTGCGGCGGCGATCTGCTTCCTCGCCCTCGAAGGTGTGCGCCGGGCGGGCGGCAATGCCTTGTTTATTATCGCCTGCATGTTTTTTGCCTTCCCATTGTGGGCCGATGTGGCGCCGGGCTTTCTGTGGGGTTTCTCGAAAGAGCCCGTCGAACTGGTTCGCGCCCATGCCATGGGCTTCGAGAGCATTATCGGCGTGCCCATGCGGGTGGCCGGTAATCTGCTGATCGGTTTTCTGATCTTCGGCTCGGCCCTGGTGGTTACGGGCGGCGGTGATTTCTTCATGAATTTCGCCTCCGCCCTGATGGGACGCAGCCGGGGCGGACCGGCCAAGGTCGCCATTCTGTCGAGCGGGTTTTTCGGTTCGCTAAGCGGCAGCGTCATTTCCAATGTGGTGACCACCGGCAAGTTGACCATTCCGACCATGAAGCGGGTCGGTTATCCTTCGGTTTACGCGGGCGCGGTGGAATCCTGCGCCTCCACTGGCGGCGCCTTGATGCCGCCCGTGATGGGGGCCGTGGCCTTCCTGATGGCGGAATTCCTTAATGTTCCCTATTCAACGGTGATGATCGCGGCTGTAGTTCCGGCGGTGATTTTCTATATCGCCCTGTTGCTGCAAGTGGACAATTACGCCGCCGTTAATGGCCTGAAGGGCATGGACGAGGCCGATGTCCCCGATCTGTGGGAGACCTTCAAAGGCGGCTGGTACTACATTTTCAGCCTGATCGCGCTGGTCTACATGCTGGTCTGGCTGCGGCTGGACCTTTATGCACCGTATTATGCCGCAGGCATCCTGATCTTCTGCTCGATCGTATTCCGCAAGGGCGAAAGCCGCTTCAACCTGGCCATGGCCAAGGAGTTGATCGTCGATTCGACGAAGATTATCGCGAACATTATAGCCATCCTGGCGGGCGTGGGCATGATCGTCGGATCGCTGGCGTTCACCGGCGTTGGCGGCGCATTCTCCCGTGAGCTGCTGCAGATCGCCGGTGACAATTTGTACCTTTTGCTGGCCATGGGGGCGGTGACCTCGTTCCTGCTTGGCATGGGCATGACGGTCAGCGCCTGTTACATCTTTCTGGCCATCGTCCTGGGCCCGGCCTTGATCGATGCCGGGTTAGACCCGATCGCCTCGCACCTGTTCATCCTGTATTGGGGCATGTTGTCATACATCACCCCGCCCGTGGCTCTGGCAGCGGTGGCGGCGGCCATCATCGCGAAAGCCGATACCATGGCGATCGGCATGCGCTCCATGCGGCTTGGCCTGATCAATTTCATCCTGCCGTTTATTTTCGTGCTCAACCCGTCGCTTATTCTGCGCGGCGAATGGGATGAAATCATCATCATGGTTAGCACTGCGTTGGTCGCGGTCTGGTTAATGGCGGCGGCTTTCGAAGGCTATTTGAATAAGGCGGGCACCATTGGTTGGGCCGTGCGCATACCATTGCTGATCGCGGCGGCCTGCCTGCTGTATCCGGAGGGAGTTTCCAAGATCGCCGGCGCGGTTTTGGTTGTTGTTTGCTACGCCATCGCGCTGTTCCAGCGGAAAAGCGTGACGGCATAGGAAGAGGTTCGGGATCGGACGGAAAACATGATCTGGCCCGATTTGGCGGCGCGCATTGACGCGCATAAGAGAGGGTGGCGCGTGGCGGCGTAGAGCGATATTGTATACTCTACATAAACCACATGGCTTATCCGTGATTGGAATAACTAGGGAGAACTCACAATGACAATAACCAAACACATGTGGCGGTTCGCGGGAGGCGCTGCGTTGGCGGCTCTGCTGGCCACCTCCGGCGCCCAGGCGGGCGGCGTACCGAAAACCATGATTTGGACCTCGTACGATTTCGGCAGTGCCGGTTTCGCCCAGGCTTCCGCCGTGGCCAACGCCTTCAAGAAAAAATATGGCACCCGCATCCGTATCGTGCCCTCGGGCACCGGTATCGGCCGCATGCTGCCGGTAACCCAGCGCAAGGCGCATTACGGCTTCCTGGCGACCGAGACGTTCTTCGCCTCGGAAGGCACTTATGATTTCGCCGTCACCCAGTGGGGTCCGCAGGACATCCGCATCGTCCTCGCACCACCGACGGCCACCGGCCTGACGGTGCAGAAGGGTTCGAAATTCGCCGATGGTCACAACCTCAAGGGTGCCCGCATCGGCTACGTGAAAGGCAATCCGTCCGTCAACGTCAAGACCGATGCACTGCTGGCGTATGCGGGTTTGACCCGAAATGACATCAAGGCCGTATGGTTTGGCGGTTATGGCGTCATGAAGGGTGCCCGTCTGACTGGCAAGATTGACGGCTTCCTGATGTCGCCTTATTCCGGCATCACCCGCGAGCTGGAATCTTCACCGGACGGCATCGACTGGGTGCAGTTCGATCCCGCCGACAAGGAAGGCTGGGCCCGCATTCAAAAGATCGCGCCGATGTATGCCCCGCTGTCCATCGACAACGGCGCCGGCATGGAAAAAGGCAAGCCGGTCAACATCATCGAATTCCGCTATCCCATGATGGTCACATATGCCGACCGCAGCGAAGCGGAAGTCTATGAAGTCGCCAAGGCCATGGACGAGGCGTTCGATCTGTACAAGAACGTCAACGCCACGACCAAGAACTGGGCAATTTCAATGGCCGGCAAAACCCCGGCTGACGTTGCCTGGCATCCCGGCTCGATCAAGTACCTGAAGGAAAAGGGCGTCTGGTCAGCCGAGGCGGAAGCCTGGAACCAGGCCCGCCTGGCCCGTCATGCCAAGGTTATTGAAGAGTGGGATAACGCCACGGATGCCTTCAACGCCTGGCGCGCGGCGGAGAAAAAGAAGAAAAACAAGATCAAGGTCTCCGAAGCCTGGCCGAAATATTGGGCCGACCATCGCAAGAAAGTTGGTCTCGAGTAGGACTTCGGTACATAACAATGAAATGGGCGGCTTCGGCCGCCCATTTTTTTGCCCAGACTCCATTTTTTCTTACACAATATTTCCTTAAACGAGGCCGTCGGCCATGTCCGCCGCATGCAATTTGGGCTCGCGTTCCTGGGCCACGCCAAAGCCGCCGCCGCCCGGCAGGTCCAGCGTGATGACATCGCCCTTGTTGAGACGGAATGGCGTGCCGCCCTCAACTTCATCACCATTGAGCAGAATCTTTTCGAGACTGCCGTTTTCCCCCCCATTGCGGCCAACGGGGGGAAAGTTCAGCCGCTGTGACAGCACCACCAGGGTGACCGGGCGCGGACTGGTAATCTCCATCGCCACACGCTGGCCAAGGCCACCACGAAATTTGCCGGCCCCGCCCGAGCCCGGCAGAAACGATTTGTCGTGAATACGCACCGGCACACCGCGTTCCAGCACTTCCACCGGCGTGGTCGAGACATTGGTGGGAAAGCTGAGCGTTGAAATACCATCCTGATCAGGCCGCGCGCCCTGGCCGCCGTTGAAGAAGAAAATCGTCGAGAAAGGCCGGTCATCGTTGTTCCAGCCGGACATGGCAAAACCATGCAGGGGCACGCCGCTTTCCGCCGGCACCCGGTCCGGCAGGGCCTTGGCTAGGGTGTTGAAGATGGCGGAGGTGCAATAATGCCCGACCGTCGCCCTGGCTTCCACCGCCGCCGGGTATTTTGGGTTCAGGAAACAGCCCTCGGGCGCCTGAATGGCGATGGGCCGAAAATTACCCTCGTTATTGGGCACATCGGGCAGCAATACGCATTTCAGGGCATAGGTGGAATAGGCCTGGGTGTAGCCGAGCACCGAATTCAGGGGCGAAGGGTTCTGCGGCGAACTACCGGCAAAATCAGCCACCAGTTCGGCACCGCGGATATCGATCCGGCACTGCATTTCCAGCGAATTCTGGCTATCGAAGGAATCGATTTTCGTCACCGAGCTATAGCTGCCATCGGGAATTTGTTCGATAGCCCGGCGCATGGCGGCCTCGGTCAAATCCATGATCCGGTTGGCCAGGCCCCACATGTCCGGCATGGCATATTCCGCCAACAAATCGGTAACACCGGTGCTCATGCGCTGGCAGGCCCCGACCATGGCATGAATATCGCCGCTGACCTCGTCCGGCACACGGACATTCTGTCGAATGATCTCGTACAGGGTTTCGTTGCGCCGGCCAGCCTCGTACAGCTTCAGGATCGGGATTTGCAGGCCTTCTTCGTAAATATCCTTGTTGTCAGGGGCCCGCCGCCGGCCCCCGATATCCGCCATATGGGCAATGGAGCCGGCAAAGCCGACCAGGGTATCGCCATAAAAAATCGGCGCCGCGATGGTCAAATCCGGCAAATGCCCGGTGCCGATCCAGGGATCGTTGGAGATAATTACATCGCCGGGCCGCAGGGTATCGGCGGGATATTTGGCCAGGAACGCACGCACGGACATGGGCAGGGTGCCAATGAAAGAGGGGATGGAACGGGTCGCCTGGGCCACGGATTGGCCATCGGGTGCCAGCACCATGCAGGTGTAGTCGTGGGATTCACGCACCACCGTTGAAAACGATGTGCGGTGCAGCGCCAACGCGGCCTCGTCAATCACCGAGATTAGGCGGGTCCACAGGACTTCGACGGTAATTGGGTCCAGTTCATCTAGCTTGTCCATGGGGGATGCTATTCCTTGAAGTCGATAATGATGTTGCCGGCAGGGTCCAGGTAAAAGGTCGTATCCGGGCCGGTGACAATGGAGGTTTCCCGTTCCTCGATTATGGCCGGGCCCTGGAAAACGTCAGCCAGCGGCAGTTGGTAGCGGTCATAAATGGCCGTCTCCACATAGCCGCCGGCTGCCTCGAAATAGACCGGGCGCTTGCCCTTCAGCGCCGTGCCGCCGGTCTGCTCGATCACTGGCGCGATTTCAAGCTTGGGCCGTGGGTTCAGGACCCGCGCCCGCAAACCAACCACTTCCAAAGGCACATCGGGCGGTAGGTGGCCGTAAACGTTCTGATAGATCTCGGCAAAGCCTGCGTTCAGTTCCGACAGGGATATCTCGACCTCGTCACCGGAAATTGGTACGGTTACGGAATAACCCTGCCCCTGACAGCGCATATCGATGGAGCGTTGCATGACGATTGTGCTGTCGGCGCCGATCAATTTGGCCAGGGCCGCCTCGCCGGCGCGCCGCATGGCGCGGTAATGATCCCCGACTGCGGCCCAGTCCACGGCATCAAGCCGGGCAAAATGGGCGGTTACCAGTTCCACCGCCGGCAATGCCGCCAGACAGCCGATGGCGGAAGCGACACCGGCACCAAAGGGGCACAGCAGCCGGCGCAAGCCCAGCTTTCGCGCCAGGGCATAGGCATGTACCGGTCCGGCCCCGCCAAAAGCGATCATGGCGAAATTACGCAGATCAATGCCTTTTTCGGCGGCATGGGCCCGGATCGCCGCCGCCATGCTTTCGTTGACCACGTCGTGGACGCCCCAGGCGATCTGCTCCACCGTCATACCCAGGCGGCCAGCGATATCAGCCTCGATAGCAGCCTCTACAGCGGCAACATCAAGCGCCATGTCGCCGCCCAGGAAATGCGCCGGATCAAGATAACCGAGGAGCAAATCCGCATCAGTTACGGTGGGTTGGGTGCCGCCCTGGCCATAGCAAACCGGGCCCGGGTCGGCGCCGGCTGATTTCGGCCCGACGTTAAGCAGGCCCAGGTCGTTGACATGCGCGATGGAACCGCCGCCGGCTCCGATTTCAAGCAATTCAATGGCTGAAATCTGCAAAGGAAAACCACTGCCGCGCTTGAAACGATGCACATGGCCGACTTCAAATTCGTGCGTAATGGCCGGCTCGCCATCCTGGATGACCGATATCTTGGCGGTCGTCCCGCCCATGTCAAAGGCGATGGCATCGGGCTGTTCCAGGGCTTCGCGGGCAAAGTGCGCGGCAGCGATGGCGCCGGCGGCGGGCCCTGATTCGATCATCCGTACCGGAAATGTATCGGCCACATCCGAGGCCGGCCCAATGCCGCCGTGGGACAGCATCATGGAGGCTTCCTGGCGCATGCCCAAATCCGCCAGGCCCTGGTTCAAACGGCCCACATAGGTTTGCACCAGGGGTTTCACATAGGCGTCGACCACGGTGGTGGAGGTCCGTTCGAACTCCCGAACCTCGGCCGAGACCTGGTGCGAAACACTGACCGTCAGGCTTGGGAACAGCCGCGCCGCGATCCCGGCCACCCGCGCCTCGTGATCGGGGTGGGCATAGCCATGCAGCAGGCAGATCGCCAGGGAATCGATGCCGGCCTCCTCCACTAGTTGGGTAAGAACCGCACCAACCTCCGCTTCGTCCAGGGGCGTTAGAGCATTGCCGTCAAAATCGATTCTCTCGTTGATTTCCAACCGCCGTTGGCGTGGCACCAGCGGTTCCGGCATGCGCAGGCCGAGGTCATAAATGTCGTAGCGTGCCTCGCGGCCCATTTCCAAGGCATCGCGAAAGCCGGCGGTGGTAATCATGCCCATGCGCGCGCCCTTGCCTTCCAGCACCGCATTGGTCGCCACGGTGGTGGCGTGCACCACATCGCGCACCAGCGCCGATGAAATGGCTGTTCGCTGCAGGATTTCGCCGGCACCGGCCAGAGAGCCGAGCGAGGGATCCTCCGGCGTACTCAGGATTTTGGCGAACCAGACCTTGGCGCTATCGTCATCGATCAGGACAACGTCGGTAAAAGTGCCGCCGACATCAATGGCAAGGCGGCAGGATGGCTGAGACATATACTTCGACCCTTACTGGATTTTCAGACGGCATTGAAGCACGGCGGGAGTGGTTGTTGACAGACACTTTATTGGCCATACTGGCGCCGTTCGAATTAATGTCACGGTAGGCTTCATGTCCCCCCCATTGTCAAAGTTCGCCCAATCCGTTGGTGGTTCCACGGTTGTCGGCATGCGCCGTCAGGCCGACGCCCTGGAAGCCAAGGGCATGCGCGTTGTTGATTTTGGCATCGGCGAGCCGGATTTCGAGGCGCCGCCCCCCGTTCGGGAGGCCGCCATCAAGGCCATTCGCGATGGCAGGGGCAATTACATTGATCCGCGCGGGCTGCTCGAATTACGCGAGGCCATCGCGGAATTCGAAACCGGGCAACATGGCCTTGAAACCAGCCCCGACCAGATCGTCGTGACGCCCGGTTCCTACGGCGGCTTGACCCTGATTACCCGCGCCCTGCTTGATCCCGGCGACGAAGTGCTGGTTATCGAGCCGGGTTGGGGGCCGTATAAGGCCATGGTCAAACTGACGGGGGCAAATCCGGTCGGCGTGCCCATGGGAACCAAACAAGGCCGCTTCGTCATCGATGGCAGCCGTCTGGAGGCCGCCGTGACGGCCAGGACCCGCGCGATTGTCGTCAACACGCCATGGAATCCCACGGGCCGGGTTCTGTTGGCGGAGGAGCTTGCCGCCGTGGCCCAGGTCGCCGAACGCCATGATCTTTGGCTTGTCGCCGACGAAGTCTACAGCGAACTGGTTTATGCCAACGCGGCCCATGTTTCAGCCGCCACCCTGGGCGCCGACGTCGCCGCGCGCACGGTGATCGCGACCTCGCTGTCGAAATCCTTCGCCATGACCGGCTGGCGCCTGGGCTATTGCATCGCGCCACCCCCGTTGGCTGAATTACTGGCCCGCCTCAATCAATACGCCTTGCGGTGCGCCACATCGATCGTGCAGTACGCCGCCGTCGCCGCCTTTCGCGACAGTGCATCCTATGTGGCTGAAATGCGCCAAGAATACGAGCTGCGCCGCAATGCCATAGCCGACGGACTGAACCAGATCGCCAGCGTCGAATGCCCCCTGCCCGAAGGCACCTTCTATGCCTTTCCGCAAATTCCCGAAGCCTGGGGCGACAGCAAGGACGTGGCCGACGATCTGCTGAACAATGCTGGGGTCCTGTTGACGCCGGGATCATCATATGGCCCGGCCAGCCGCCATCATCTGCGGCTTTCGTTCGCCACATCTCTAGAGGTGATCGAAGACGGCATCGCCCGCCTGCAAGAGGCCTTGCCGCCCCGTGACTGAACAACCAGCGCCAGATTGGTTTCAACGCGCCTTGGCGCATGAGCCAACATCCCATCGGGTGTCGGTGCTGGATTGCGATATCCATTATTTGCGTTGGGCACCGGCGGCCTCGGAACGGCCCGGCATCCTGTTCCTCCACGCCGGCGGGGCGCATGCCCGGTGGTGGTGCCACATCGCGCCCTTCCTGGCGGGCGAACGCGCCGTCGCCGCCATCGATTTTTCCGGCATGGGGGACAGCGGCCGGCGGGAAGATTACAGCAGCGCCTGTCATGTGCCCGAAATCGGCGCCGTGCTGGCCGATGCCGCCCTGGGCGATAAGCCGATTATCGTCGGCCATAGCTTCGGCGGCTTCATGGCCATGTGTTACGGCGACCGACACGGCGCGGATCTGTCAGGCTTGGTTTTCGTCGACACGCCCCTGCGCCCGGAGCCGGAGGCCAAGGCCAATCCGACCCAGGCCTATACCAGGCCAAAACCGGTGCACCCCGATCTGGACACGATCCTCGGGCGCTTTCGCCTTGGTCCCGCCCAGCCTTGCGAGAACGGCTACATTCTTGACCATATCGCCCGGCACTCGGTAACGGAATGCGAGGGCGGCTGGACCTGGAAGTTCGATGTCGCCGCCCGGGGCGCTTCGCACCACGACGAACCCTTGGCGGACTATCTAAGCAACATGGCCTGCCGCAAAGCATTGATATACGGCGCCGGCAGTTCAATGGTCACCAGCGAAGTCGCTGCATATATGCGCGGCCTGTTCGCGCCGGGCGAGCCGATCATTTGCATGCCCGAAGCGCATCATCACCTTATACTGGACCAACCGCTTGCTTTTGTGGCCGCCTTGCGCGCCATTCTGTCAGGCTGGAACGCATGAGCCGAAAATCCGTGGGAATTTTACATGGCCAAGAAACTTGATCCGTCCTACCGCCCCGAATTCGCCGTACTGAATGGCGAGGTGGTGCCGTTTGGCGACGCGAAGATTTCCATCATGGCGCCGGGCCTGACCTTCGCGGCCCTGGTCTTCGAAGGCATGCGTGCCTATTGGAATCCGGATCACGAACAGCTCTATGTGCTGCATCTGCAGGACCATCTGGAACGGCTGGAATTTTCCATGCGCGTGATCGAGCTGGAAAATCCGCCGTCGATCGACGAATTTACAGCCCAGGTCATGGCCGGACTGCGGGCCAACGAGCTGCGCGAGGATTGTTACATCAGGGTGCAGGCCTATGTGGATGACTGGGGCGAGATGATCGCCACCGGCCCGGTCGGCAGTTCCGTGATCTGCCGGGCACGTCCGCGCGTTGATGCCTTTGCCACCGGCAAGCATTTCGCGGTTAGCAGTTGGCGGCGCAATGCCGATGATGCCTCGCCACCGAGGATCAAGGCGGCGGCGAATTATCTCAACAGCCGACTGGCGGGTTTGGAGGCCAAGCGCATCGGTGCCGACGGCGGCATAATCCTGAACCGGGACGGCACGGTCAGCGAAGGACCGGGCGGCTGTCTGTTCATCGTCCGCGACGGCTGTCTGATCACGCCGCCGGTGACCGCCGGCATTCTGGAGAGCATTACCCGGCGCACCTTGCTGCACCTTGCCGACCATATGGATCTGGTGGCGGTGGAGCGCGATGTCGGCCGGACCGAGCTTTACCTGGCCGAGGAATGTTTCTATTGCGGTACCGGTCAGGAAATCGTGCCGATCCTGTCGGTCGACGGCAAGGCGGTGGGCGCCGGTGAACCCGGTCCCCTGACCCGCCATCTGCAAACCGCCTACGACAACATCGTGCGCTGCAAGGATGAAGCCTATAAAGACTGGCTGACACCGGTCCATGAGTGAGAGTTGAAAATGAGCAAGACAGAGCTAAGCGCGGTCCGCCTGGGGCTGATCTGGCGGCGCCTTGACGGCATCGTCGACCAGGTCGCCGAGACCTTCCTGCGCGCCGCCTTTTCCGTCGTGGTGCGCGACAATTACGACATGGCCTTCAGCGTCTTCGATGCCCAGGGCCGGCAATTGACCCAATCGAAACGCTCGATCCCCAGCTTCATGGGTACCTTGCCGCGTACGCTTGATGCGGTGTTGGAAAAATTTCCAATTTCCCAGCTCAATCCCGGCGACGTCATCATCTCCAACAATGCCTGGATCGGCACCGGACACCTGAACGATATCTCCATGGTGCATCCCATATTCCGCGGCGACGAACTGGTCGCCTTCGCGGCCTCCACCGCCCATACCGTGGACATCGGCGGCGCGCCGTCGCCCGCCGCCAAGGATTGCTTCGAGGAAGGCCTGTGCATCCCCATTTGCAAGATCGTCGTGGGCGGCGAGGACAACCCGGTGGTGCTGGACTTTCTGACCGAGAACCTGCGCCAGCCGGCAGAAACCCTGGGCGACATACGCGCCCAGTTCGCGGCCTATCGCGATTGCAATGTCAAACTGATGGCTTTGATGAACGAAGAAGGCCTGGATGACCTGATCCCCGTGGCCGACGAGATCATCGCGCGCTCGGAACAGAGTATGCGCGCCGCAATCACCGCGCTGCCCGATGGCAGCTACAGCGACGGCTTTGATATTGACGGCGTCGATGTGCCCTTGCGCGTGGAATGCACGGTGACCATCGAGGGCGATCAACTGACCGTCGATTTCGCCGGCACGTCCCCACAAGTGCCCTGGCCCATCAACAGCGTCCTGAACTACACCCAGGCCTATGCCCGCTATGCCGTGAAATGCCTGGTCGACCCGGACGCGCCGAACAATGCGGGGTCGCTGGCGCCGGTGCATATTACCGCGCCCGAGGGCTCCCTGTTCAACGCCACGCCACCGGCGCCGGTCTGGGGCCGGCATCTGTCGGGCCATTATGTACCGGCGGCGATCTTTGGTGCCATGGCGCCGATCATGCGGGACCGTATCGTGGCCGAGTCCGGCTCGCCCCTGTGGAATGTCTATTTCGCTGGCCGCCATGATGATGCGCGCGGCAACTTCGTGAAGATGTTCTTCATGAACGGCGGCCACGGCGCCCGCTCGCACGGCGATGGCCCGGGCTGTCTGAGTTTCCCCTCCAATGTCTCCAACCAGCCTATCGAGGCGTTCGAGCATCAGGTACCCATGCTGGTGCGGGAGAAGAGCTTCATTCCCGATTCAGGCGGCGCCGGCAAGTATCGCGGCGGCAATGCCCAGCGCCTGGTATTCGAGGCGACGGGCGACAATCCCATCACCATGACCATTCGCCATGAACGTATCAATTATCCGCCGCGCGGTTTATTGGGCGGCCTGCCGGGCCGCGCCGGCGTGGACATGATCAATGGTGAAGTCATCCCTGCTAAATCGCGCACGGAATTGAGCACCGGCGACCGGGTGGTCTTTGAAATGCCCGGTGGCGGAGGTTTATTCCCGCCGTCAGAGCGGGACGCTGAATTGATCAAACATGATATCGAAAGCGGCCTGACGACAGCCGCCGGTAGCCGGGAGTTCTATGAGTATGAGTAACGCAACAGAGGGCGACTGGCGCGTCGGCGTCGATATCGGCGGCACTTTCACCGACGTTGTGTTGTGGCGCGAAGGTTCGGAAAATCTGGTGCAGGTGAAACTGCTGACCACGCCGGATGATCCGTCCCGCGCCGTCCTCGACGGTGTCGGCGAGGCCTTGGCGGAGGCCGGGATCGGCGCGGCGCAGCTGACATCCGTCGTGCACGGCACCACCTTGGTGGCGAATGCCCTGATCGAACGCAAGGGCGTTAACACGGCCCTGGTCACCACCCGAGGTTTCCGCGATGTGTTGGAAATTGGCCGGGAATGGCGCTACGACCTGTTTAATTTGGATATCGAAATGCCCAGCCCCCTGGTGCCACGGCGGTTGTGCCTGGAAATCGACGAACGACTGGATGCCGCCGGCGCGGTGGATACCCCCCTCGATCTGGAACAGATGCCCGGCTTGATCGCGGCGCTGGACGCGGCCGATGTCAAATCGGTGGCGGTCTGCCTATTGCATGCGTATTTGAACCCCGCCCATGAACAAGCCGTCGGCACCGCCATCGCCCAGGCCATGCCGGGCCTGGCGGTATCGCTGTCGTCGGATGTCAGCGCGGAAATGGGCGAATACGAACGCACTTCGACGACCGTTGCCAATGCCTATGTGCATCCCATTTTTCGCGACTATGTGGAACGCCTGGCCGGTGCCTTGCGGGAATTGGGCTACAGCCGTGAACTGCTGCTGGTCCTCTCCGACGGCCGGGGCATCGCCGCTGATGTGGCGGTGAAATATCCCATCCGCCTGGTGCAGTCGGGACCGGCGGCGGGGGCCGAGGCCGCGCGATTGTTTGGCGAGCTGGCGCGGCAGCGGGACATCCTGTGCTTCGACATGGGCGGCACCACCGCCAAGGCCTGCCTGATCAATGACGGCGAACCGGAGCGCACGGTCAATTTCGAGGTTGCGCGCGAGACCCGCTTTGCCGAGGGCAGCGGCCTGCCATTGCTGATCCCCGCCATCGACATGATCGAGATTGGCGCCGGCGGCGGTTCCATTGCGCGGATTGACCAACGCGGCTTGCTGCAAGTGGGCCCCGACAGCGCCGGCGCCGACCCCGGACCCGCCTGTTATGGCCGTGGTAACGAGCTGCCGACCGTGACCGATTGCGATCTGCTGCTGGGCTATCTGGATGCGGATTCGTTCCTCGGCGGCAAGATGAAGCTGGATCGTGCGGCTGCGGAAGAGGCTATACAAACGCATTTGGCGGACCCTTTGGGCATCAGCGCAACGGAAGCCGCCTGGGGTGTGCATGAGACTGTTACCGCCAATATGGCACAGGCCGCGACCATTCATGCCATTGAGCGCGGCCTGGATGCCACCCGCTTCGCCATGCTGCCCATCGGCGGCGCCGGCCCGGTGCATGCCTGCAGCATGGCCCGAAAAATGGGCATCGACCGCCTGGTCTGCCCATCGGGTGCCGGTGTCGCCTCGGCTATCGGCATGCTGGCGGCGGCAAAATCGTTCGAGCTTGGCCGCGCCGCGCCCGCCGAGCTGTCGAGCCTGGATTTCGCCAAGGCCGCCGAATTGTTGCGCGAAATGGCGGAAGAAGCCTCGGCCCTGGTCAGCAGCGCCGGCGCTGACGAGGCGGAGGTCACACGGCGCTTTTCGGTGATGATGCGCTATGTGGGACAAGGCTATGAAATCGAAGTCCCGGTCACGCTGGAGATGATCGAGGGGCAGGACCGCGAGGCGCTGTTAGCGAATTTTTCCGAATGCTATTCTGATCGCTATGGGCGCAGCGAGGATATGCCTGCGGAGCTTTTGTCCTGGCGCTTGGCGGTAACGGGGGAGCGTTCCAACCTGGGCGACACCCTGGGCCAGCGGTCGGTGGCAGGCGTAGCGGCACTGGCCAGCGGCACCACGCGGCCTGTCTGGTTCGACGATGGCTTTGTCGAGGCGCCTGTTTTCAAGCGTACTGATTTTGGCACCGGCAGCAAGATTACGGGACCGGCGATTATTGAAGAGAATGAATCCACACTGGTTCTGCCCGCCGGCTTTCAACTGACCGTTGATGCGGCCTTGAACCTGATATTGGAAACCACATCATGAGTGCCGCGACGACAACCTTTCTGGATTGGTTCGCCGACCGCTTGAAGAATGCCGGCCTGGGCCGCGCCTTTGGCGTACCCGGCGGCGGCGCCAGCCTGGACCTGATGGAAGCCTTACGCCGCCATGGCGTGGAAACCGTCATCACCGCCCGCGAGGACGCCGCCGTCATGATGGCCGGCGTCTCGGGCGTTCTGGCCCAGGGGCCTGGTCTGGCTTTCAGCACCAAGGGGCCGGGACTGGCCAATGCCACGAACGGCCTGGCCTCCGCCGCATTGGACCGCATGCCGGCATTGTTGGTGAGCGAGTCCTTTACCGACGGTGAATTGGAGTTTCTCTCGCACCAGGTCTATCCGCAGTCGGAACTGGTCGCGCCATTGTTGCGGCAAGGCCAGGGGGAGGAATTGCCGGCGGAGAGGGACGCGGTTCAGGGCTGGCTTAATGGCAGCGGATGCGCACCGGCGGTAATGTTTCCGTCCGCATCGGATTTCAACCAGCAAATGTCTGACGATTGGCAGCCAGCAGATCGAACCGAGTCAGCGGCACCGGACCTTGAACGGGCCCGATCGTTGCTGCGCGAATGCACGCGGCCTGTGGTCATCATGGGGTTGGAGGCCGCCAGTTTAGATCTGGCCACCAGTCTGCGGGCCTTTGCCCAAAAGCTTGGGGCGCCGGTGCTGTGCACATACATGGCCAAGGGCTGCATCCCCGACGACGATCCACACTATGCCGGCATCTTTACCGGCGGCGCCATCGAGCAGGCGGCGATGGAGGCAGCGGACCTGATCATCCTTGTTGGTCTGGACCCGGTTGAGCTGTTGCGCAAGCCTTGGGCCTTTTCGGCCCCCGTGCTCGACTTGGCGGAACGCGCCTATGATCCGCACTATATGAAGCCGGCGGGACAGGTCATTGCGCCACTACAGCAGATCTTGCCCGCCCTCGCCGGCGGGATTGAAAGCAGCGGCTGGGACTTGCCGGAAATCGCCGAACTTCGGAACGGCTTTCTAAGCGGCATGAAAAGCGGCGACAGCGGCGGGCTGTCGTCCACGGCGGTGGTCAAGGCGGCGCGCGATGCCTACGTTGATCATCCCAGATTATGCGTCGATGCGGGCGCGCATATGTTTTCCGCCTGCGCGTTCTGGCCCGGCAGGGCACCTCGAGATGTTTTGATTTCCAACGGCCTCGCCTCCATGGGTTTCGCTGTGCCGGCAGCCATCGCCGCCGCCCTGCACGAGCCGGATCGAGGAGCCATCGCCTTGACCGGCGACGGCGGTTTTCTGATGTGCATGGGGGAGCTTAAAACGGCGGTGGAAACCAACGCCAACTTAACGGTCATTATCTTCAATGACGCTCAGTTATCGTTGATCGACATTAAGCGCGAGGATCGGCAAATGGCCGATCTGGGATTGAGCTGGACAGCACCGGATTTCGCCGCCGTGGCGCGCGGTTTCGGCCTTGCGGCCTGGCAGGTAAACAAGGATGCGGAATTGATGCCGGCCTTGAGCGCCGCCGCGGAAGCATCCGGGCCGCGTCTGATAGATATCAGGATCGATGCCAGCCCTTACCGGGAGCAGCTGCGCGCCCTGCGCGGTTAATGGCCTATACGCGGTCGGCGCCGTAGTACAGCATCACCTTGTGCTGGGCTTCTGCGAAGAACAGCCAGCGCTCCAGAACCACGCCGAAGCTGACGGACACCGCTGCCAGGGCCGCGGCAAACAGGCTGGCCTGGCCGGGCAGCACGGTCTGCAGCACGATCAGCGCCAGCGGTGCCAGAAAGGCCAACAGATGGGTCAGGCGGCGCAGTCTATCGGCATGTTTGCGTGCCACGGCAAAACCCATCTCCTTGAGCAGATAGTTGTCCTGCACATGAGGTGGATCCAGCGGACGCACGGTACCGAGGCTCTCCAGCCCGGTGGCGGAGGCAATGCTGCTGCCGCCGGTATCGCCGTCAATAGCGCGCCAGTATGCGATCTTCAGCAACCAGGCGGCGGCCAGCGCGGCGAAGCAAATGGCCTGTGACAAGGCATGGCCGCTAGCGAACGGCGCCAGCATCGCGTTCAGCCACAGGGCCCCGGTGGCGAGCGCCAGGATCAGGTAATTCAAGGGCACCAATGGATGGTGCCAACGGGGGATGGCGGCGAGGGAGCGGTAAATCATCGAGGTGCTGTAGACGGTGGCAACGGACAACAATGCCGCGCCCCAGCCGGCCAGGGCCCAGATGCCGTCGTTTTGTTGCAGCGCCAACCAGCCATAAGCGAACAACGCCGCCGGGCCATAGCTGATGATGGCCAGCACCCCTTCGCGGGACAGCCACGAGGAGCGCCACTGGCTCAATGCCCGCCAGGCCCGTTCAGGCCGTCCCAGATGGGCGGTGGAGGCCAGCAGACCGGCGCTGATCAGAGCCATGGCCAGAGCAAGGGTAAAAGCGCCAAAAGCGCGGTCGTCGGGCAGGTCGCCGGTGGCGCGAAGTACGCCCAGCAGGGCCAGCAGGCCATAACCCGCACCGGTGGCGGTGGTCAGAAAGATAACGGAATAGGCTGGCTGCATGATCCGATCCTACCCCTAGCGCGACAAGACGCGGTCTATCCAACCAAGGAAACCGCCGGCGTCGGCGGCATCTTCCAGGCTGGCGCCGCTGCCTACCGTGGCGCTGGGCCGTGGCGGCAGATATCGGTTGGTCGGTTTCAGGTTCATCTCCGCCAGCAATTCAACACCGCCTCGTTCCGCCGTTAACTGCGAGACATCCGAGTCCGGATCATTAAAGTCGCCGAAATGCCGTGCCCGGGCCGGGCAGGCGTTGACGCAGGCGGGCTGACGTTCGGCGGGTTCCAGGTTTTCGTTGTAGATGCGGTCGATACACAAGGTGCATTTCTTCATCACGCCGCCGTCGCCGTCGAATTCGCGGGCGCCATAGGGGCAGGCCCAGGAACACAGCTTGCAGCCGATGCATTTGTCTTCATCTACCAGGACAATGCCGTCCTCGCCGCGCTTATACGATGCCCCGGTGGGACAGACGGTAACGCAGGGCGCTTCTTCGCAATGCAGGCAGGAACGGGGAAAATAAACAGTGCGCCCGCCAGTTTCCGTTTCAGCCTCGAAGCCATGCACGCGGTTCAGCCAGACGCCATCCACGTCCTTGCCATAGGGGTTGGTATCGGGCAGGGGCGCAACATGGCCGCCAGTGTTCCATTCCTTGCAATTCACCGCGCAGGCATGACAGCCGACACAGGTGTCGAGATCGATCACCAGGCCCAGGCGCTTGGCCGGCCTTGTTTTCGGCAGCGATGTCATGATTTGCCACGCCCCTTTTTGGCGCCATAGCGCAGAAGGCCGGGGCGCGGCCCGACGCCGGGCGGCAGGGGCAGAGGCTTGAAGCCGGGCTCCGTCGCCGCCGTGTCCGCCGGCGCCTTGGAGATACGCACGCGCAGGTCAAACCAGGCCGCTTGTCCGGTAATGGGATCGGCGTTGGCTTGGCGATGTCCGCTATCATCAGGCGGCAACAGATCCTCGATCAAATGGTTCAGCAAAAAGCCTTTTTCGGCCTCCGGAGCATCCGGGGCCAGGTTCCAGGCACCGGCCCGCTTGCCAATGGCGTTCCAGGTCCAAACCGTGCGCTCGTTGACCCCGACCATGATCCGCACCTGCGCCTTGATCCGGCCATGGCGGCTTTCCAGATAAACCCAGCCGTCGTCGGCGATATCGTGTTCCCTGGCCACGCCTTCGGAAATATAGAGGCGGTTGGCGGTATGGATCTGCCGTAGCCAGGCATTCTGCGACCCCCAGGAATGGTACATGGCCGCGGGCCGCTGGGTGATGGCGTGCAGGGGATAGTCCTCCGCCGCCGTACCGTCCACCGCGCTTGGTGGATACCAGATCGGCAGGGGATCGAAGAATCTTTCGATCCGCCTACGCTGTTGATCGGGTGGCTGCTGTTCGCCATGGCCCCGCGCGGCCAGGCGGAATTTCTGCAAAGCCTCGGTATACAGCTGCAACACAATGGGGTCGCCGTGGCCGATGAAGCCCATCTGGACCGCATAGTCCAGGTAGGCGCGGTTGGCATGTTTGAAATAGCGTTGCTCCGGCGCCAGTTCGTCATGCCAGAAACATTCGTTGTCCAAATAGCGGGCCAGTTGATCGGGGTTTGGCGCACCCTGACCCTGGCTCTGACCATCCTCGCCGCGCCAGCCGGCCAGCGAACCGACACCAGGGCTGCGTTCGTGATTGGCCAGATAGTCGGGATAGCCGCCCGGATAACGCGCCGCACCTTCGTCTTTGATCAAACCGGGCAGACCCAGGCGGACGCCGAGTTCCAAAAGCACATCCTGGAATGGCCTTACATCGCGGTCCGGGGTCAGAACCGGTTGGCGGATAGCATCCGCCGGACCGTCGGCGTTGGAGATTGGACGGTCCAGCAGGGAGACGCAGTCCCAACGCTCCAGATAGGTGGTATCGGGCAGGATCAGGTCCGCATAGGCCACGGTCTCGGAATAGAAGGCGTCGGCATAAATGATATGGGGGATCTTGTATTCGCCGCTGTCGGTGTCCTTGTCCGTCAGCATGTCCATGGTTTCCGAGGTGTTCATGGACGAGTTCCAGGCCATGTTGGCCATGTACATGAACAAGGTATCGATCGGATAAGGATCGCCGCGATGGGCATTGGCGATCACCGTATGCATCATGCCGTGGGCCGAGATCGGCGCTTCCCAGGAAAATGCGTGATCAATCCGGCAGGGCGCGCCATTGGCCTCGACCAGCAGATCGTCGGGCCCTTGAGGAAAGCCCAGGGGCGGGCCGCCCAGGGGCTTGCCCGGTACCACATCGCCGGGCTTGCCGGCGGGCTTCAAACCGGGCGGTGCTGGTTTCGGAAAGGGCGGTTTATAGCGGAAGCCGCCGGGCACATCGATGCTGCCCAACAGCATTTGCAACACGTGCAGGCCGCGGCAGGTCTGAAAACCATTGGCATGGGCGGAAATACCGCGCATGGCGTGGATCGCCACAGGACGGCCGATCATCTGTTCGTGACGGCGTCCGGCCCAATCGGTCCAGGGCACATCCAGCACCACTTCCTCGGCGAAGGCGGCATGGGCCAGTTCCGCCGCGACACGCCGAATTGTTTCCGCCGAAATGCCTGTCTGGGCCGCCACGGCGTCGGGGCCGTATTGCGCATCCAGATAACGTTCCGCCAACAGATGGAACACGGGCACCCCCGCGCGGCCATCGGGCAAAGTAACCCGGTCTTTCAGGGAGGGGTTGATATCCGTCGCCAAGGCGTTGACCGTCGCGCTTTTGACGCTGTCCCAGCACAGTGGATTGCCGTCGCCGTCGCGGGCGAACAGGCCATCGTCATCGGCGCCGGGATCCTCGATCACCAGCCAGGGTGCGTTGGTATAGCGGGCCAGATAGTCCAGATCCACCTGGCCGGCGCGCAGCAGTTCATGCACCAGGGCCAGGACCAGCAAACCGTCGCTGCCCGGCGTCACGGCGAGCCATTCGTCGGCGATGCCGGCATAGCCCGTGCGTACCGGATTGACGGCGACGTATTTCGCGCCGCGCTGTTTCAGGGTTGCCAGGCCGGTCTTGATGGGATTGGAATCATGATCCTCGGCCACCCCGAACATCATGAAATAACGGCAATGCTCCCAGTCAGGCTCGCCAAATTCCCAAAACGAACCGCCTACTGAATAAAGCCCAGCCGCCGCCATGTTGACCGAGCAAAAGCCGCCGTGGGCCGCATGATTGGGGGTACCGAACTGACTGGCCCACCATCCGGTCAGGGCCTGGCTTTGATCCCGGCCCGTGAAAAAGGCCAGCTTGCGCGGATCATCCTTGCGAATGGGTTCCAGCCAGGATGTGGCCAGATCCAGAGCCTCGTCCCAGCCGATGGCCTTGAACTCGCCGCTGCCCCGCTCGCCCACCCGCAACAGGGGTTGGGACAGGCGGGCCGGAGAATGATGCTGCATGATCCCCGCCGAGCCCTTGGCGCAGAGCACGCCGCGGTTGACGGGATGATTGCGGTTGCCCTCGATATAGCGCAGTTCGCCATCGCGCAGATGTACCTTGATGCCGCAACGGCAGGCGCACATGTAACAGGTGGTGTATTTGATTTCGTCCGATACAGCGGGCGACAAGTCGACCCGGCCCGCGCCGTCATCTACAATCGTCATTCACGTGCACTCCCCAGGGCCACGCGGGGCGCAGCATCTACACGGCACCAATCATAATTCCCAATTTCCCCAAGCACAATCGACGAGTAAAGCCAACGCGTGCTATTGGCGAATACAAGCCACCGGCCGCGATCAGCCGCGGAAACGCGGCCGGATCACGCCGGCCCCAAACCCTGGTTCGGTCTAGTCGCCGGCGGCGGCTTCCGCCAAGCGGCGGTCTTCTTCCAATTGATAGCGCGGCGTCAGATCCCGGGGCGAGCGCACATCGTCGGCGCTTTCATCCGAGGCAGCTGATTTCCAGACATCGCCCTCAGGCCAAGCTTGGTTCAGATTGATGATTTGACCTGGCTCGGACAGGCTTTCCAGCGCCGCCACGGCTTCCCGTGCAATGGCGAGCTGTTGCTCGGCCGCGAACAGCGGCCCGCCGCCATGGCCCAGGGGGAAATCCATGAACACGGCGCGGGGTGGTAGGCCACGTTCAACAATATCCAGGGCCGTGCCCACGACGATGGTGGCAATGCCCCGCTCTTCCAGGTAACGCGCGATCAGACACACGGTCTGATGGCAGACGGGTCACAATGGAACCAGATAGGCAACATCCACGCCCTCGGCGGCGAAGGCCTCGTAAATCGCCGGGGCGACTTCCTCGTCAACCCGGCGTTTGGAATAGACCGCGCCCATGCAGGAGAAGAAATTCTCCGCCAGGCCGCCGATCACGCCTTCTTCGGCCAGCTTGCGCAATGGTTCGATGGGAAAGGCGCAATTGGGATCACGCCGGGCATCGGGCAGATAGTTTTCCGTCAGATGGGAAAAGCGCAGATTTTCCACCGGCGTATCCGACGGTATTGGCCGGTACGAGGTATCGTCCTTGTAGAAATATGCCTCTTGCCCGGCCACATAGGTGCCCGCCGTTGTCATCATACCGACGCGGCATTCCGACAACGGCTTGGCCAACGGCGTCCAGGGCGGCGTATCCGTCGCCTCGTGCCAGCCATAGGGAGCATAGCCCATCTTGCTATACTTCTCCCGAATGGTCCTCATATATTCAACCGTGCTCACGGCGCTGCTCCTTTTCCAACCTTTGCCGCATACTAGGCCAGGGTGGCGCCGCCCTCAACCTTCTCCGGAAATATGGCTTGGCAGCTGAAACTTGCGGCGATAGGCGCCGGCGGTAACACCGGCCAGTTTCTTGAACAGACGGCGAAAGGCGGACCCATCCTCGTAGCCGACCTGCCAGCTAATCTCGTCGATGGATATGGTTTCGCGTTCCAGCAGGCGCTTTGCCAGCTCGACCCGCAGACGCTGCACGTAGTTGATCGGCGCATGTCCCGTCGCCTTTTTGAAACGGCGCTTGAAACTGCGTTCGGGCAAACCCGACCGCGACACCATTTGCCGCACCGGATTGGCGATAGCGCTGTGGTCTTTTAGCCATACCTGAATGTCGTTGATAACCGCATCGCCATGATCCAGGGGCGGATCAAAAACCATATAGGGCGCCAAACTGTCGGCGTGCCATTGAATGGCGAAGAACCGCGCCACGGACTGGGCCGCCGTTGTACCGACAAAGCGCGCAATCAAATACAGCGTCAAATCATGCCAGGTGGTCGCGGCCCCGGACATCACGAACTCGTCGCGCGGCCCTGATACCACAAGAACCTGCTCGGATTTCAGCTTAATGCCAGTAAATGTAGCGGCGAATATATCCGCGTAGTCATAGTGCACAGTGGCATCAAGACTGTCCAACAGCCCGGTTTCTGCCAACAGGAAAACGCCTGAGCAGGCGGAGCAAAGAACCGCGCCCTGGGAATGCATACGCAACATCCAGTCGACAAGGCCTGGATAACGGCCACGGTCCCAGCTATTCCGCACCACGACCGACGGAATGATGATGATGTCCGTGGCGGGCAGATCATCAATGGACCGGTTGGCCACAATGGGCATGCCGCTTGCCAGGTCCACGGGTCCGGCCGTCTGGGCCACGATATCAATCCGAAAGGGCGCCGTGGCCGGTATACCATCGTGGCCGGAGAGCATCTGGAACGAATTCAATACGTCGAATATGCCCGTGGTCGTCGAAACGAAGGCATCGGGAAATGCAAGAAGACTGACGTGCAGTGGCGCGGGCATTTTGGACCCTATCGTCAAAATGGCATATTTGGACCGTTACTTCCCATTTTCCCTCTTACTGAGCCGGGAAGCAAGGTGCATCTAAGAATTGTGACAACGGCAAGCAATCTAAGGAGATGGAAAATGGATGCGCGGGTGATCAATGAAGACAAATTGGAAGCGTTCGTGGAGCGTGCCTTTGGCGAACTGTCCGCCGGATACGCCGGGGTTCTGATCAGCATTGGCCACAAGTTGGGGCTGTTCAAGACCATGGCCGGTGCCGGGCGGATGACCTCGGAACAAGTCGCGGATGCAGCCGGCTGTTCCCACCGCTATGTGCAGGAATGGCTGAATATCCAGGCGGCGGGCGGCTATGTCGATTACTACGCCAATGACGGAACCTATCAGTTATCGCCTGAACAGGCCTTGGTTCTGGCGGACGAGGGCAGCGCCGTTTTCCTACCCAATGCCTGGCAAATCCCGGCCTCCATGTGGTTCGATGAAGAACAGGCGATCGCAGCCATCCGCACCGGCGACGGCGTGCCGTGGGGCAGCCACAGCGACCGGCTCTATTGCGGCGTGGCCGCGATTTTCCGCAATGCCTACGTGGCGAACCTGGTCCAGGAATGGCTGCCGGCCCTGGATGGCGTGGTGGCAAAGCTGCGGGCCGGCGCACGGGTCGCCGATATTGGCTGCGGCCACGGCCACTCAACATTGTTGATGGCCGCGGCTTTTGAAAATTCAATCTTCCATGGTTTCGAGCCCCATGACGGTTCCCTGAAAATCGCTGAAAGCCTGGCGGAAGACGCAGGGTTGGAAGAGCGGGTCCTGTTTCAGACGGGCAAGGCCGACGGTTATCCCAGGCTGGGATACGATTTGATCTGTTTCTTCGATTGTCTGCACGACATGGGCGATCCGTTGGCAGCTTTGAAACATGCCGTCACGGCCATGGCGGACGACGGCACCCTGCTATTGATCGAACCGGCGGCGGAAGACCGGGTCGAGGATAATTTCAACGCCACATCACGGATGTACTACGCGGCCTCGACCGTGCTCTGCTGTGCCCACGCGATTTCAGAGCGGGGTCCAGTGGTGCTTGGCGCCCAGGCGGGCCAAAGCCGGCTGCGCTCCCTCTGCCGCGCGGCTGGGTTGACGCAGTTCAGGGTTGCGGCCCGGACACCGTTCAACATGGTGTTGGAAGTGCGAAAATAAGGCGGGGATTCCCCAAGACGGGGCCGCTATCAAAGCCCGGCGGCCCCGTCTATTGATCAGTCAGCGCCCGGGAAATGACGATTTTCTGAATATCGTTGGTGCCTTCATAAATGCGGTAGACACGCACGTCGCGAAGGATCTTGGCGACCGGAAAATCTTCCAGATAGCCGTAACCGCCGAATGTCTGCAATGCGGCGGAAGCGACCTTTTCAGCCATGTCCGAGGCGAACAGCTTGGCCATGGAGGCCTCTTTCAGGCTGGGCGCGCCGCTGTCGTGAATTTGTGCGGCATGCAGATACAGGCGCCGCGCCGCCTCGATCTGGGTCGCCATGTCGGCCAGGCGAAAGGCCACCGCCTGGTGCTCCATGATCGGCTTGCCGAAGGCTTCCCGCTCTTGCGCATAGGCCAGGGCGGCCTCGTACGCGGCCCGTGCGCCACCCACCGCCTGAGCCGCGACGCCGATACGGCCCGCCGATAGATTGGCCAGCGCGATGCCCAGGCCCCGGCCTTCCTGGCCCAACAGATCCGTGGCCGGAACCACCATGTCCTCGAACGCCAGGGCGCAGGTATCGTTGGTCCGGTGGCCCAGCTTGTCCTCTTCCCGCAGTACCTGATAGCCGGGGTTATCCGTCGGCGTCAGGAAGGTCGAAATACCCCGCTTGCCCGCATCCGGGTCGGTGACAGCGACGATCATGGCAACATCGGCGCGGCGCCCGGCCGTAATGAAACTCTTGTGGCCGTTCAGAATGAAATTTTCGCCATCCCCCCCCGTACGTTCGGCGCGGGTCAGAATTGACGCTGCATCCGAACCCGTGTGCGGTTCCGTTAGGGCGATGCAGCCAATGGTCTCGCCGCTGGTCAGGCCCGGAAAAAAGCGCTGCTTCTGCGCCTCGGTGCCATGGTTCCGCAAGGCCGCCAGAACGGGGGAATTATTCGCCGCCATCAGATTGGCGATGCCGCCGTCGGCGGCCGAGATCTCTTCCATGGCCAAAACGTAAGAGACGAAGTCAGCCCCCGCGCCGCCCCAATCGGGATCGATGCAGATGCCCATTAGGCCGGCCTGGCCCATTTTGCGCAGCAGTTCCCTGGGCACGCCGGTTTTGTCCCACTGCTTGATATTGGGCAGGATCTCCGCCTCGGCGAAGCGCCGCGCGGTGTCCTGGATCATCCGCTGTTCGTCGTTCAGAAGCATGCTAATCCTTCCGGACCGCGAAAATCTCGTCGTCTCCCTCATACCAATGATCCATGCGGTCCCAATAGAAGGCCACATAATCCTTGATCTCGGCGGTCTCGGGATACGGCGTGAGATAGCCCCAGACCGCATTTTCCGCCCGCCGATCGCCCACCTTCACGGTCCAATAGGCCGCATCGCCCTTGAAGGGACAGTGAGTCGAATGGTCCGTGGCGACCAGCAGGTCCTGGCGCACATCGGCAAGGGGGAAGTAATAGACCGGATCGTGCTTGGTTTCGCAGAGATATTGCGCGCGGCTGGAGTCCGCGACGGTTTCGCCATTGAAGGCAACGCGAATGCGTTTCGGGCAGGCCTCGAAATGCACATCGTAGTCCGGGTGCTTGCCGTAAAGTGAAGGGCGCTGGGTGCCATCCGTCATGCTTGATCTCCTCGCCTGTCATCCTTGGGGCATCATCGCCTTGTTCACCAGGTGGCGCAATGCCATGCTAGTGTCCTGGTATTCAAGGTATGAGGTAACATCACCATGGCAGGCTTGACCCGCGGCGATCTTAAAGGCAAGGCGCAAACCGTGCTCGGCGTCATCGACCCAAGTCTGCTGGGGCAGACCTTGATGCATGAACATCTGTTATGGGATATCCGCACCCCTGCCATGCAGGCGAACCCCGACCAGGGGCCGGAGATCAGCCTGTGTAACTGCTGGCAAATGAGCTATGGCAGCCTCAAGGCGCCCAACAATTATGTCTTCTCTGACCGCGAGATCGCCATCGCCGAGGTTGAACGCATGCGCGCGGCAGGTGGCGAGACCATTGTGGAACTATCAACCGGCGGCCTGGCGCCCGACCCCGACGGCCTGATGGAGATTGCTCGCGCCACTGGCGCCCATATCATCATGGGTTGCGGACATTATGTTGACGACTACCAGGACCCGGCCAACCGGGAGCGCAATATTGACGATTTCGCGGCCGAGATGGTGGCACAGATTTACGAAGGTGCCTGGGGCAGCGAAGCCCGCGCGGGCATCATCGGTGAAATTGGTTGTCAGTCGCCCTGGACCGAGCTGGAGCGGCGGGTCATGGCCGGCGCCTTGATCGCACAACAGGAAACCGGCGCGGCACTGAACATCCATCCCGGCCGCGACCCCGACCAACCGCAAGAGGTCGCGGATTTTATCGCTGCCCAGGGTGGTGATACCTCGCGCCTGATTATCAGTCATGTTGACCGCACGGTGTTTGATGACGAGCGTCTGTTCCGTCTGGCCGATAGCGGCTGCGTCATTGAGCTGGACCTATTCGGCCAGGAACAATCGTTCTATGGCCTTAACCTGAAGATCGACCTACCCAATGACGCCGACCGCCTGCGCTGGATCCGCCGCCTGATAGACCGCGGCCATCTGGATCAGGTGGCAATCTCCCACGACATCTGTTACCGCAGCCGCCTCAACCGTTTTGGCGGACATGGCTATAGCCATATTTTCGACAACGTTATCCCCCTGATGGGCCGTCGCGGCTTCTCTGAAGCCGAAATCAACCGCATCATCGTGGAAACGCCGCGCCGCCTACTGACCTTCGTCTAGCCGCCGGTGAAGTTCGGCTTCCGCTTGTTGGTGAAGGCAGTGACCGCCTCCTGGTGATCGGACGAGAAGTTTGATTGGGTCTCGACGCTGATGCTCAGGTCCATCATCGAATGGGCCAGTTGGCGCAACGGAATATTCGTCACCTGCTTGGTCCAGCGAATTGATTTCGAGGCGCCCGAGGCAAGACGTCGGGCCAGGCTGTAGACCTTGTCATCCAGTTCGTCGGCGCTGACCACATGGTTGATCAGGCCAATGCGCTCGGCCTCCGTGGCGCTCATCAAGTCACCGGTGAAGAGATATTCCTTGGCCCGGGCAAAACCGACCAGTTGCGGCCAAATAACGGCGCCGCCATCTCCGGCGACCAGGCCGGCGTTGACATGGGGATCACCAATCTTGGCGTGATCGGCGGCGATGATGATATCGCAGAACAGCGCGACGGTGGCGCCCAGGCCGACCGCATGGCCGTTGAGCCGGGCAATGATCGGTTTGTCGCATTCCAGCATGCGGAAAATGATGCGCTTGGCCTCGGGCACGATCTCGTCCCACTGCGCGGGATCATCAATTTTCTTTTGCATGGCGACAACATTGCCGCCGGCGGAAAACGCCCGCCCGGCCCCGGTCAGGACAACAACATCAACCTCCGGGTCATCATGAATATCGCTCCAAATGCGCGACATGGCATTGTGCAAGCCTGGCGTGAAGGCGTTCATGGCATCCGGCACATTGAGCGTAACGGTCATGACGCCATTGTCTTTTTCAATCAACAGGTCCTGGTAAACACTGTAATCGATCATTGTCTTAGTTTCCTCCTTACGTATTTTTTTGTTCGTTCCTGCCCGGAGCTGCCCTAGAGCTTCCGCAACACTGCTTCCAAATCATCGATACCAATTGGTTTCAGCAGCGTCTCTGTCGCGAACCGGGCTGATGCGTCGGCCAGGCGCTGGGCGACGTTGGCATAATTGGGCGCGAAACCGGTTGCCAGAATGAGCTGGCCGGTAAAGCCCTGCTCGATAAGCCATTGGGTCAATTCCACGCCTTCAATATCCGGCATCACAATGTCCATGACGATGGTGGTGGGCTGGAACAGAGTGTAGATCGTCTTGAATTCCTCGCCCGAGACGGCCATTTCAACGGTAAAGTCGAGCTCCTGCGCGACATTGCGGACAAAGCGGCAAAATGCCGGTTCATCGTCGACGACCAGCAAGCGTTTGCTCGGAATGTCTTCAACCATTAAGCAATACCCGTTCAACCGCCAAAGCCAGTTCATTAATGCCGTACGGCTTTGATATGAAGTCTAAGCCAATTTCATCCATTCTGTTAGTCTCAATCGTGCCTTGCGCATAACCCGAGCACATCAAAATCATCGCATCGGTATATTTCACCTGCGCCAAATCCGCCAATTCCAACCCTCCAATCGAGCCCGGCAGGACCAGGTCGGTAAACAACAGATCCAGGTCTGCCTGACTTTCCAGAATTGCCGCGGCGGCCTCGCCATCGCCGGCCTCTAGTACGGTAAAACCAAGGTCCTCCAATACTTCGGTCGCGACATGCCGCAAATCGGCATCATCCTCCACAACGAGTACGGTTCGCCCTCGGCCGATCTGAGTATCCCGGGCCGGCGTCGTATGTGCGGGCAGCTCCTCCGCATCAGCCGGCGACGTGCCCAGTGGCGCAGCAAGGGGAAGATACAGCCGCACAATGGTACCAACACCAAGCTGACTTTCCATGCGGACATAACCGCCGGATTGCTTGACGAAACCATGCACCATGCTCAGGCCAAGCCCACTGCCCACACCAAATGGTTTGGTGGTGAAAAATGGATCGAACGCTTGCTGCAGATCGGCTTCCGACATGCCGGAACCGGAATCACTAACCGAGATAACCCGATATGTTCCTGCTTCGATAGGCGATTCAGGTAGCCCTTCCGCGCCGTCGAGAATTTCAACCGAGGTTTTCAGATATAATCGGCCGCCGCTGGCCATCGAGTCGCGCGCATTCAACACCAGATTCAGAATGGCATTTTCAAGTTGCTGGGGATCGATCAAAACCAAGCCGGTGTCGGAATCCAGCACAACTTCCAGGGCAATGTTTTCACTAATCGTACGGCGCAGCAGATCTTCCATGCCGCCGATGATGCCGGCGATATCGCTGGGGCGCGGCTGCAACGGCTGCCGGCTGGCAAATGCCAATAGACGATGGGTCAATGCGGCAGCCCTCTCGACCGCGTCCAAGGCCTCGCCAAGGTAGTCCGTACTCTGATCGTTCATCGGCACACGGCGTTGCAGCAATTCCAAATTGCCTTTCATGATGCCCAGAAGATTATTGAAATCATGCGCGATGCCGCCGGTCAGATGGCCGATGGCTTCCATTTTCTGGGCCTGCAGAAGCTGCCCCTCCAGCTTCTTGATTTCGGTAATATCAATTACCGTCGCCTGAATGGCGGCCTTACCCTGCCACTGGATGGTGCGCCCGGAAGTCATAAACCATATTTGCTCGCCGTCCTTACGGATACCTCTGAACTCGGCGAGTTTTGAAATCTCTTCGCCAGCTGACCTTCGCGTGGCGCGGCTTTCCACTCTCCGCGCATCATCGGCATCGGCAAAAGATCCGATTGAGCCGGCTTGCAGAAAATCCTCCGGACTGTCGTAGCCAAACATCTCGGCAATTGCATCGTTGGCATATAGCGGCACGAGATCACGGTGCACGATAATGCCTTGCAAGGATCCTTCGACAAGGTCTTGGTACCGGGTCTCGCTTTCATGCAAGGCATCCAGTGCCGCTTCGGCGTCTGTAATATCATGGCCGATCGTGAAGGTGGAACCATCATCCAGACGATGCCGATACATAAGAAAAGTGACGCCATCCTGGCGACGAATTTTGTGCGGGCCTCGGGACTCGCGATGGGCCGCCAGGCGTTCTTCCAACCAGGCCTCTTCCCGCCCGATCGCATCCAACACCAGACCCTCATCGACAATATTTTGGATTACCTCCGCGTATGTCGTGCCGATACTGGATTTGATGTCGTACTCGCTCATTTCCGGGAATAATGATCTATTGGCGTAGATGATCCGATCATCGGGGTCGAAGATCGTGACAACATCAGGAATGCTTTCGAGAACCTTGGATAATCTATCGAGGTCATCCTCGGTCTTACGAATTTCCGTGATGTCCTGAGCGATCGAAATCACGCCAATCAATCGGCCACCGTCATCATGTACGGGGATAGAGTTGCTGAGGAATTCATGATCTGGCTGTAGCGTTGAATGATACGTGTAGTTGCGGATCGGCTGACCGGAGGCAATGACGCGATATGCCTGTTCTTCGGTGATGGCTTTTCTTTCCGAACCAAGCACTTCCAGCAAGGTCTTGCCGATGAAGTCTTCCGGCTTCGAGCCAAGTCTGTCCGCGGCGTAACTGTTCATGAAAACGATTTTTCCGTCGCTGCCTCGAAACGAGATGCCGGCGGGCATATTCTCAAGGATCGTATGCAGCAAGTTCATTGTCGCCCGCAGCTCATCCTCGCGCTGCTTGCTTTCGGTGATATCCCGGCTGATACCACGATAACCACGGAAACGCCCCTGGCCGTCGAATATCGGCGTGCCGCTGGACTGGGTCCACCAGTCACGGCCACCCTGCACCTTGCGCCTGGAAACAACGTCCCGAAATGGCTGTTGATTTGCCATTGCCTGGTCCACTTCGGCGAATGCTTCTTGGCTCTCGTAGATGCGGCCCAATTCGACCGAAGTTTTGCCAATAACCGCATCAACGGTATCGCCGGTCAGCTGATAATATTTGTCCGACAAATAGGTGTATTTCTGATTTTCATCCATCTCCCAGAGCCAATCGGTCGTCTGCTCCAGGAATGTTTGCATCCAGGTTTCCTGTTGCCCCCGTCCGGCCGCCGGGTGTGAACGGTCGGTGATATCCTCGATAACGGCACTGACGCCGGTAATGCTCCCGTCCGCCGCCCGGACCGGCGCATAATTATGCTTGTAGGTGCTTTTAGCGTTTGGATAACGCGTGGGATTTTCGAGCGTGAACCGTCTATCCAGCACCGGTTCACCCGTCGCGATAACTTGGCGGAGCGCGCCTTCAACACCCGGCGCGATTTCAGGCCAGATGTCGCCGACCGTCCTGCCCAAATGATCCGCCACTGACAGATCGCTTAATCCGGCCAGCCAATCATTGACATCAAGGAACCGCAGATCAACGCCGAAACAGCACAGGCCAATGGCCGCGTTCTTGTAAAAGCTCCGAGAATCCGGATCGCTTCGCTCCGCCATTGACGATAGCCCCGCTTACATTGATCGAACCATAGGATCCACCCCTTACTGTCCAATCGCTGCGACGGTTTTGGCGATCAGCGGGTCCAAGGCCGCGCCGTCCAGCCAGCGGGCCACCAGCACCAGATCATGGGCCGGTTCGACCAGGATCGTGTTACCGCCGGCGCCGACAGCCGCCACCGCCCCGGCGGAGGCGCTGGGATAACGGGCCCGGTCCGTGTTTAGCCACCACATATAACCGTACTCGGGATTGATGGCGCAGGGCGTCAGCATCGCCTTGATCCAGGCTTCCGACAGCAGCTGCCGGCCGTCCCAGGCGCCCCTTTGCAAAATCAATTGCCCCAGCTTGGCTTGATCCAGCGCGCCGATCCACAAACCGCCGCCCCAGTGCGATCCGCCCGGCACCGAAGGCATCTCGACCCCATCAATGGTCACAAGGGCATTGCGGTAGGCGTTCCAGGACCAATCATTCGAGGCCCCGATGGGTTCCATGATGCGTTCCCGCAGGACATCCGCCAAAGGCCGGCGGAACAAGTGCAACAGCGACAGGCTCAAGCGGTTGACCCGGACATCGTTATATTCCCAGTGACTGCCCGGCGCGCCCAGATCCCGATGCTGGCCCTTGCGGGAATTATCCGGCTCCGGTCCGAGCTGCCTGTTGCGGTCGATCAGGTCCGGCTTGGAAAACAACGTGCCTTCCCATTCCGAGGTCTGTTGCAGCAGATGCAGCCAGGTAATGTCCCGGTTCTGGGCAGAGGTAAAATGATCGTCCAGCGACGTCTCGGCCACCCGGTCGTTGACATCGCCGATCAGACCGTCCGCTAGCGCCAATCCGGTCAGGATGGCGAGATAACTTTTCGCCACTGAAAAGGTCATGTCCGCGCGCATGACGTCACCCCAGGTGGCAGCCACCTGGCCTTGGCGCAGGATCACTCCGGCCGGTCCGCCCCGCGGCGTGGTCGGGCCCAGGATCTCGTTCCAGGGCGGTGGTTCGAACTCGCCCTTGCCCAGTTGATCGTCAATGTTACGGGACCAATTGATTTCATTGGCAAGGGCGAAGGCCACCGCGTCGGACAAACGGGATGGCGCGAAACCGGCGCGCTGCGGTTCAATATCTATTGTTTCCAACATCGGCGCAGTGTAGCACGACTGAACAAAGTTCAGGTTAATTGTAAGGAGGCGCTTATGACTCTGCCCCGGAATGTGTCCCTGTTCGAAGCCGGTGCCCGCGACGGCCTGCAAAACGAGGCCCAGGATGTGCCCACGGCGGTTCGGGTGGAACTGATCCAGCGGCTGGCCCGCACGGGCCTGACGCGGATCGAGGCCGGCAGCTTTGTCTCGCCGAAATGGGTGCCTAAAATGGCCGATACGGCAGAGGTTCATGCCAGCCTGGAACATGGTGCGGGCGTCACCTACCCGGTCCTGACGCCAAACATGAAGGGCCTGGAAGGCGCCTTGGCGTGCGGGGCCAAGGAAATCGGCGTCTTCGGTGCCGCCAGCGAGGGTTTCACCAAGGCCAACACCAATTGCACCATTGCCGAGTCCATGGCCCGCGCCCGCCCGGTGGCTGAAGCCGCCCTGGCCCAGGGCGTCGCCGTGCGCGGCTATATCTCGGTCGCGATGGGCTGCCCCTTCGATGGCGAGACGGCGCCGGAAATGGTCGCGGATCTGGCCAGGGAATTGCACGGGATGGGCTGTTACGAAATATCCCTGGGCGATACCATCGGCGTCGGCACGCCGGGCAAGGCCCGCGCCATGATCGAAGCCTGCGCCAAAGAGGTGCCATTGCAGGCCCTGGCGCTGCATTTCCACGACACCTATGGCCAGGCCCTGGCCAACCTTTTGGCCTGTCTGGAAATGGGCGTGGCCACGGTTGACGCCTCGGTCGCCGGTCTGGGCGGCTGTCCTTATGCACCGGGCGCGACCGGCAACGTGGCGACCGAGGACGTGGTCTATATGCTCCACGGCATGGGGGTGGAGACAGGCATAGATCTGGACAGCCTGGTCGAAACAGCCTGGTTCATCTCGGATTATCTGGGCCGCCCACCGGTCAGCCGCGTGGCTAACGCCCTCGGAGGCAAGGGGCGCACGGCAGCTTGATGAAAATATCGGTTTGGATTGCCGCGCTGGGCATTTTGGCGGCCCTGGCGCTGGCCATCATACCCATTGAGGGCCTGGCGCCCGAGACGGCCCGCACCGGCGCCCTGGCCCTGGCCACCGTGGTGCTGTTCGCCACCGGCGCGCTGCCGGAATTCATCACCGCCATGCTGTTTTTTGCCATTGCCACGTTGTTCGCCCTGGCGCCTGGCAATGTGGTTTTCGCTGGCTTCCAGTCCGCGGGCTTTTGGATGGTATTCGGCGGGCTGGTGATTGGTGTCGGCGTGCGCGGCACGGGCCTGGCGGAACGTCTGGCCCATGGCGTCGGCCGGCGCTTTGGCCATCGCTACGCCGCGATCATTTCCGGCACCGTGATCCTGGGCCTGGTCATGGCCTTTCTGATGCCCTCCACCATGGGCCGGCTGATGATCCTGATGCCTATTGTGCTGGCGATGGCGGACGGCTTTGGTTACCAAGCCGGCAGCAACGGCCGCGCGGGCATGGTGTTGGCGATATCCTTTTCCACCATGATTCCAGGTTTCGCCATCATGTCAGCGACCGTGCCGGCCATGGTGGTAATCGGCGCCTCGGAAACCCTGTATGGCGAGGTGCCGACCTATGGCATCTGGCTGCTGCTGCATTTTCCCATCCTGGGCGCCTTGAAAGCAGTCGTAATCGGCGTTCTGGTGATCTGGCTGTTTCCCGAGGCAGATGCGAAGGCGCCCTCGAAACATGCGGAGGCACCAGCCGCCATGGCGGGGCGGGAGCGCTTGATGGCATGTATGTTGTTGCTGGCCCTGGCCCTGTGGATGACGGACTTTCTGCATCATATTTCACCGGCCTGGGTCTCCCTCGGCGTGGCCGGCATTATTGTCCTGCCGTTTGTCGGCATCGTCGGCGCGCGGGACTTCGACGACAGGATACAGCTCAGCACGTTGCTTTATGTCGCGGGGATGTTGAGCATGGGCGCCCTGGTCGCTTATGGCGGCACCGGCGATTTGCTGGCGAAATCCGTGCTGCCCCTACTGAACCTAGGTTCGGGCGAAAGCGTTTGGAATTTTGCCGCCGTGGCCGGTCTGTCCAGCGGGCTGGCCATGTTCGCGACCCAGCCCGGCGTACCGGCGATCCTGGTGCCCCTGGTCGGTCATCTGGCGGAAGCGGCGGATTTGCCCATCATGGCCATGCTGATGCTGACCGTGGTCGGCTATAGCACGGTGATTCTGCCCTATCAGGCCCCGCCCCTGGTGGTCGCCATGCAATTGGGCGCCGTGCCCATGCGCCAGGGAAATAAATTATGCCTTTGGTTACTGGCGGTTACGGTCTTTGTCCTGCTGCCTCTGGATTATCTTTGGTGGCGCCTGCTAGGCTGGCTGCCATGACCGTGCATATCGTCAAACTTAGCGTCGGCATCGATTCGATCGAGCATCTTGCCCGTTTCCAGGAAAACCGCCGGGACCAGTTCGCGGCCATGGGCCTGCCGGCGGAAAACATCCACCGCACCCGCCACCGTCCGCGCCGGGACAAAGAGGTTCTGGACGGCGGTTCCATGTACTGGATCATTAAAGGCTTCATCCGGGCGCGCCAGGCCATTATTCGCCTGGATCATTTACACGACGACGAGGGCGGCAAGCGCTGCGGCTTCGTGCTGCACCCGGATCTGGTGCGCACGGAACTGCGCGCCCGCCGCCCGCACCAGGGCTGGCGTTATTTCGAGGCCAAGGACGTGCCACCGGACCTGCCGGAGCATATGCAAGCCAGCGGCTGGGACCCGGACGATCATGATGGCCCGCCGCCCGAAATGGCCGCCGAACTGCGGGCGCTCGGCCTCCTTTAGAGCAATATCCCTCAGGGCGTTGTGAAGTCGCCGTGATAGCCGCCGTTCTCGATTTTCCGCTGATCCTTGCGCAGCTGTTCCAGCAGACCGGCGCCATAGGGGCCGCCCGTTCCATTATCATCCATGCCTTTATCAAAGGCCTCGAAGTTGACCAGTTCATCAAGCGGCAGGCGCGGACGCCAACCCGCCGATTGCAGCTCCGGCCGGTCATGGAAGTGAGAGACATAGCCAAGGCATACATAGGCGACCGGAATGACATGCTCGGGAATCTCCAGGGCCTGCCGCAATCGCTCCTGGTCGAGGATCGAGACCCAGCCAAGGCCCAGGCCCTCGGCCCGTGCCGCTAGCCACAGGTTTTGCACGGCACAGACACTACTGTAGACATCCATCGCCTTGATATGTGTGCGCCCGATGACGACGGGACCAGCACGGTCCCGGTCACAGGTGATGCAAATGTTGATGGGAGATTCAAGAATGCCTTCCAGCTTCAGCTTTCGATAGGTTTCGCGCTGCTCCCCCTCGAACATCTCCGCCGCCTCGGCGTGGGCCTGTTCGAACAGTTCGTGGACTTTTCGTTTGGTCGCCTCGGCCCGCACCAGGATAAAGCTCCATGGCTGCATGAAGCCGACGGACGGCGCATAGTGGGCGGCCATCAGAATACGGCTCAGGACATCCTCCGGGATCGGCGCCGGAGTAAATTGACCCCGCACGTCCCGGCGGGAAAATACTGTCCGGTAGAACGCCTCGCGTTCAGCGTCGTTGAGGCAATGGTTGGTGGATTCTGTTTGATCGGTAGTTTCCATTTCAGACCCCTTCATGGAAAACATCGGCGGCGCTCTCCATACGCCACCTTGCAAATTCCTCAGGCCGGTCTTCTGACTTGGGTTCATCTTGACCGCGCCCCTTCCCAGGGTTGCCCCCAGTGGGTCCATTGCCCGGTCAATCCCCCTTACAGCGTTGGGCACGTGGCGGAATTGCGCCGCCTTCCCGATTCTTCCCCGACAAGTCAAAACCTGTCCGGGACACCTGAAGATGCGATTGACGCCGGTATCGTTGATCCGGCTGACAGCACACTCATATCACATTGCGGCGATGGGAGCAGCATGATGTTAAGGCGCTGGATCGACGGCGGCGCGCGCGACCTTATCGATATCAGAACGCCGGACGCCGATATCATGCAGTTGCTGATCGGACAGTGCGCGAAGCTGCCTGACGGTCCGACGAACGCGATAGAACCGCAGAAGGTGGGAAAGCGGCACCGCGAGGACGACAGTCCAGAAGGCCAGAAACAGGTCCGCCCGATCCCGGCCATGGCTGAATTGGTAATAGGTCATCATTTTGTCCTTTCTTGAGCATGGCTTGCAGATGTCCAACCTAGGGACTTTGGACCGGTGGTACTTGGATCAAACCTGAAGATGAGCTGGATATTTTCTGGATTTCGCCGTTTCACTGGCGGGCCGTATTGCGGTTGTGCCCCGCCGGGTGGATAATCCATTCCGGTAGCGGGAATTGGGCGGCTCAATGAACTACATTTTCGGTGATTTCGAACTGGATACGCGGGTCCTTGAGCTGCGCCGCGCCGGCGAACCGGTGCCGCTGGAACCGCAGGTTTTCGACCTGCTGCGCTATCTGGTGCAGCATTCCGAACGGGCCATAACCAAGGACGAAATTTACGAGGAAATCTGGAACGGCCGTATTGTTTCGGAATCCGCCTTGAGCAGCAGGATTAAATCAGCCCGCCAGGCCATCGGCGACAACGGCCGCGAGCAGCGCATGATTAAAACCCTGCACGGGCGGGGTTTTCGATTTATCGCGGCGGTCGTCAACGCCGCGCCCGTGGTTGAACCGGAACCGGCTGCCGCTCCGGGAGATGTCGAGGACGACGACAATATCGTTGACCGGCCCTCCATCGCCGTTCTGCCTTTTCGAAATTTAAGCGACGGGCCCGATCAGGATTATCTTGCCGACGGCATCACGGACGAGATCACCCTGCTGCTCTCCCGCCTGCGCTGGCTACGGGTCATCGCGCGGGATTCCTCGTTCGTCTTCAAGAATCAGGTTGAGGAAAGTCAGCAGGTTGGCCGCTCTCTCGGCGTGCGTTATTTGCTGGCGGGCAGTATACGGCGGGCGGATGCGCAGCTGCGGGTCAGCGTGCAATTGATCAACGCCGCCGATGGCACACAGATCTGGTCGGAACACTATGACCGGGAAATGGCCAATATCTTCCAATTACAGGATGAAATCGCGCAAGCCATCGCCGGCACATTGGAACCGGAACTGGCTGGCGTCGAGGAAGCATTGGCCAGCCGCAAGGCACCGGAAAACATGACCGGCTGGGATTATTATCTGCGCGGCCGGGCCCAGCTGTTCAACTTCACCGAAAAAGGCCAGGTCGAGGCGGAACGCCTGTTCGCCCGCGCCGTTGCGGTTGATCCGGGCCTGGCACGGGCCCATGCTGGTCTGGCCTATGTCTATATTCAGGATGCCTTTTATGGCGACCCAAGGCAGCGGACGGCGGTTTTGCAAGCGGCCCTGGCGACAGCCCGGCGCGCGGTCGCGGCGGATACCCGTGATGCCCTGGGCCACTTCACCCTGGGTCGGGCCCATAGCCTGCGGCGCGAAACCGCCGAGGCGGAGGCCGCGCTGCAGACCGCCCTCAACATCAACCCGAGTTTTGCCCAGGCTCATTTCGCGCAGGGCTTTACCCTGGTCAGCAGCCGGCGCCCGGCCGAGGCCATTCCCTATTTTGAGCAATTCTCGGTTTTGAGCCCCTGGGATCCCCATAGCTGGACCAACCATCACATGCGCGCCATGGCGCATTTCTGGTTGGATGATCTGGCGGCGGCGGAGGATTATGCCCGCCGTTCCGTCGGCCAGCCGAATGTCACCCGTTGGCCGTTCGCGACACTGGTCGCGGTGCTGGGTGCTTCGGGCCAGATCGATGCCGCCCAGGCCGTGTTGCCCCGATTGTATGAACGCAGGCCCGGCTATTCCATTGCCGTGGCGCGGGATGATTTCTTTTTCCTTGATGATACGGAAAATCAAGAACGCTACCTAGCCGGCCTCAGGGCTGCGGGGGTGCCCGAAACCTGACCTGGGGGGGTGAGGCCCTTGGTTTGGGCCCCACCGCCATTCAAGCCTGATCTAAGCCGCCGCGACGGCCAGGTCGCATTTCTGCTCGGTCGTTGGATCGATTATTGTACGAACCTCGGTCACCTTGTTGGCGGGAAAGCCAGACAGCCGGGCGTGCTCATAGATTGCGTCCTCGTTCTCGGCCAAATAGATGCAAAACGTTTTGTCGGCGGTGACATAGCTGTGTTGCCACTGAATACCGTCGATCTTGGCCAAGGCGCCGTTGGAAGTCTTGGCGGCATTGCCCAGATCCGGTTCCACCATGGCGCCGACGCTGGGAATATCCCGTTCGATCACATATTTTTTCAACATTTTCATCTCCTGCATTTGCCGTGACGCGATCCATTAACGCCGCGTCCATGCTGGGCAGATTAGGCGTTGCCAGCCATGCAAGCTTGGCGGAGAGGCGGAGATTTCATGGAGAAATGCTGAATATTTCCGCGATCTCCGTCCGCCCTAAATGTAATATGCCGGCACCAGATCAACCTCCGCCGTGGGGCTCTTTTTGGCGATAAAGCGGCTGATTTTCTCGATCACCGGGATGGCTCCGCCGTGGCGGTGGCCGGCAACACGCCCCGGCGCTGCTCGATCAGTTCGGTCCGGCTGGGACGCAGGGCGGCGCGCAGGGCGGCGGCGGCACGCTCAGGTTCGGCCGCGCCACACATGAAAATATCAAAGGCGGCGAAACCATGTTCGGGCCAGGTATGGACGCTGATATGGCTTTCCGCCAGGACGGCGACACCGGAAACGCCACCATGGGGCGAAAAGTGGTGCAGGTGCAGATGCAGCAGCGTGGCCTCGGCCGCCTTCACGGCTTGCCGCATGGCACGGCCTAAATGATCCGGATCGTCCAGATGCGCCGCGCCCCATATATCCAACAGCAAATGGCTGCCGGCGAACCGCACGCCGTCATGGCTCTTGAAGTGATCCTTGGGAAGCAGATCTTCGTTCGCGGCACTGGCCGCCAACACTTGAGGCTGAATGACCGCCATCGGCGCGCCCTCCAAAATATCCAGAAATTGCCACCAGAACAGAGCGCCGGCATGCCCTCGGGATGGCGGAGCGGAGGGGAAGATAGGGTTTTTCTTCGCCTATGCAAGCGGCAATTTTAGGATTTTCTCAACTCGATCATGATGCAATGGGACGGCGTACATTATGGTGCCGGCTTGCCATCATTGGGTGCTTTGAACCATGATGGTTGGGGGATGAAACGTGAAGGGGCGCTGTTATGCCGACAGAGTTGCGAAAGATCATATTTTCCCAGCGGGAATTGCTGGAAGCGTTCGAGAAACGGCCCAATAACCTGCCTGGAAATACTGAAGCGGTGCCGCCGGGCGCCGTGCGCGGGGTACACGTCTTTCAGAAATTCGGCGGCGGGGTAAAGGTGCTGCTGGATGTCGAGGACGCCAAGGAAGGGCGGCTGAAACGTTTCAATCTAAACGCGGAGTTCATTTCCGAAGTATTGCTGTACTATTGCGCTGGCCTGAACATTCCCGTGGCGCGAGACGCGGAAAAATATCTTGAAGTCATTGGCGACAATCTGGCCTTGAGCCAGAAAATCCGGGCCCAGGAAATCTTCGCCGAGCAGGCCGAGGAGCCGCCCCTGCGGCAGTAGGTGTCACAAACTCCGCCGCCGTTTGCGAAAACGGCGGACCAGGCGCAGGCTCCACCAATAGCCTACGAACGCCGAACCAATGGCCCAGGGTACGCAGCCGACCAGCATGGGCGCGCCCCAGGCATCGAAGATGCCGACGGCATAAATCCAAAGGGAATCCAGGAAGGTGGCATCGGTCTGCAATAGTTTCACCAGCCGCTCCGAGAACATGGCATAGCCGCCCGCCTCGCCCCAGCGGCCCAACATGGCCTCGCCGGTAATCAGAAAGGTGTAATAGATCGGCGGCACGGTGAAGATATTGGTCAGCCAGGTCCACAGCATGCCGACCACGACATTGAAATCCCATGACGGGCGGACCACCCGCACAACGGCCCAGATGCCCGCCACGATCGCCATCTGGATACCTACCGTGGGCGTCATCGCCACCATCAAACCCACAGCGACACCACGCGCGGTATAGTCGGCGGCGTCCGGTGAGCGCAGCACCGGGATGACCAGACGCAGGCGCATCAGCCGTTGCAGCCGTTTCCAGGCACTATGTCTTGCCGCCGCCACGTCCTGATCTAACTCTTTTTCGTTTCGCCGCGCTTGCCGATCCGCTTCATCACCGCGCTGCAAACGAACAATGTGGTCTCGCCCACGGAAATATGGCCGCGGACAAAGGCCATGCTGCCCGTACGCCGGACCAGTTCGCCCCGGGATTCGACCAGATCGCCGGCAAAACCGGCGGCGACGAATTCGGAATTGAAGGCCACGGTGACATAGGCGTCGTCCGGTTCGCCCTTGGCGGTGACCGCCATGGTCAGATCCGCCATGGTCATCAACAGACCGCCATGGATCACTTCGTGTGAATTGGCATGGCGCGCCTCGGTACGCAGTACGAAGTGATGGCCGCCGTCTTCCAGCCGCCGCCAATAAAAGGGTCCGGCCTCGTTCTCGAACGGATCAACCGGATCATAGATGATGTAGCCGTCCAAGGGCGGCGGGGGAATGATTTTTGACATGCTATCGATCTAGCATCTGCGGCGCCCCGTGGCGAGAGGCAATGCCATCACATTGACGTCCCATTAGATGGAAGCCCCATTAGATGGAAGCCCCATTAGATGGAAGATTGGGCCCGGCTTTGCGAGGCCTTGAACTGGTCCTTGCCGATATTGGCGGCGCGCTCCACCGCCGGCCGGGCGCCGACCCGTTTGAACCAGGCGCGGAGATGCTCGAATTCCTTCAGATCAATGCCATAAGCCTTGTAGCCCCTGATCCAGGGCCAACAGGCCATATCGGCAATGGAATAGTCGCCGGCCAGAAAATCGCGGTCCGCCAGGCGGTCGTTCATCACGCCGTACAGGCGGATTACTTCGTTGGTATAGCGTTCGATCGCGTAGTCGATCTTATCCGCCTTGTAATTGCGGAAATGCGCCGCCTGGCCGGCCATGGGGCCCAGGCCCGCCATCTGCCAGAACAGCCATTGTTCCACTTCCGTGCAGGCACGCTGTTCGACGGGGTAGAACCAGCCGGTCTTGTTGCCCAGATATTGCAGAATGGCGCCGGATTCAAAGACCGAGATCGGCTCCCCGTCCGGGCCGTCCGGATCGACGATGGCGGGCATGCGCCCGTTCGGCGAAATGGCCAGGAAATCGGGCGCGAACTGCTCTTTCTTGGACAGATCCACCAGCTTGATGTTGTAGGGCAGATCGCACTCTTCCAGCATGATGGCGATTTTCCAGCCGTTCGGCGTGGGCCAGAAATAGAAATCGATAGGCGCCATATGTCAGCTTCCTTCCCCTACTCCACGAGACTGGGGGCCCAACGCGGACACCAAGTCTGCAATGGTTTTATGAGCGTATTCTTAGCAATCCGCAAGCGACTCCAACAAATCGAAAATTGCGCTATGATCCGGGAAACAGTTTAGAACGCAGTTATGTCTGGGAGGACGAAATGGATCTTGGCTTGGATCTGCCGCAGGAACGCATTGACGAACTTGTAAAATCAGGCGCCTGGGTTGACCGGACTTTGTTTGACTATCTCGACGACGTGCTGGCCCGCGATCCGGGCCTGCCCGCGATCACCGACTACAATGGCGAAACGGGACAGAGCACCTCCCTCAGTTATGGCGAGTTGGACCGGCTGTCCAAGCGTCTCGCCCTGGCCCTGATCAAACTGGGCGTGGGCAAGCGCGATGTGGTTTCGCTGCAACTGCCGAACTGGTGGCAGTTCACCGCCATGCACCTGGCCTGTGCCCGTATCGGCGCCATCACCAACCCGTTGATGCCGATTTTCCGGGAGCGGGAACTAAGCTTCATGCTGGGCTTCGCCGAAAGCAAGATCGTGATCGCGCCGCATGTCTTTCGCGGCTTTGAGTACAAGCCGATGATCGAGTCGATCCGCGGCGATCTGCCCAATTTGCAGCATGCCTTCTATGTCGGCGGTACCGGCGATGACGATTTTGCCACCGCCCTGCTGGACGAGCCGTTGGAAGAGGCGGCGGACGCGGAGGCCACCCTGGCCGCCCTGCGTCCCACCCCCAACGATGTCAACGAGGTGATCTACACCTCCGGCACCACGGGCCAGCCAAAAGGCGTGATGCATACCGCCAACAGCACCTTGAGCCATTTGAGCAGTTGGACAACCCATCATCGGCTAGGCGCCGATGACAAGGTTTTCATGGCCTCGCCCCTGGCCCATCAAACCGGCTTTCTCTACGCCATTCTGATGCCCATCATGCTGGGCGTCGAAGTGGTGCTGCTGGACCGTTGGAGTGCTCCCGTCGGCGTGGAACTGATCCAGAAGCACGGCGCCACCTTCACCATGGGGGCGACGCCGTTCCTCAGTGACCTTGTCGAAATGCCCAATGTGGCGGATTTTGATCTTTCCAGGCTGCGCACCTTTGTTTCCGCCGGCGCGCCGATCCCGCCGGCGCTGGTGCAGAAGGCGGCGGCGAATTTCACCTTCAAGGTGTTGTCGGGCTGGGGCATGACGGAATGCGCCTGCCCGACCATTTGCAACCCCGATGACCCGGACGAAAAGGTCTGGACCTCCGATGGCGGCCCCCTGCCCCATTCGGAAGTGATCGTCCACGGGCCGGACGGCAAGCCCCTGCCCCAGGGCGAAGAAGGCGTCTTAAAGGTGCGCGGTCAATCCATGTTTGTCGGCTATCTGAAAAAGCCCGAAATGCACGGCACGGATGCGGACGGTTGGTTCGATACCGGCGATCAGGCCTTCATGCACCCCGACGGCTATATCCGCATCACCGGCCGTGCCAAGGACATCATCATCCGGGGCGGCGAGAACATTCCCGTGGTCGAGGTCGAGGACGTGCTTTACCGCCACCCGGCCGTGGCCGAAGTGGCCGTGGTCGGCATCCCCGATGAGCGCATGGGCGAGCTGGGTTGTGCCTTTGTCACTTTGCAAGCCGGCGACAGTTTGGATATGGCGGGCATGGTCCGCTATCTCGAGGAAACCAAGACGGCCAAGCAGTACTGGCCGGAGCATCTGGAAGTGATCGAGGAAATGCCGCGCACTCCCAGCGGCAAAATCCAAAAGTTTAAACTGCGCGACATGGCCAAGGAATTCAGCCGGTAGCCCTATGAGTCAGGATGATGCCGCACGGCAAAGGGACGAAACCCGCGACAACTGGGTCCTGCGCGCCGGCGCCTGGAATGAACAGGCCGACCATCTGGCCCGGCTGGCCAGGGGCCTGAACGAGCCGTTGATCGCGGCCGCCGGCGTCGCGCCGGGACAGCAGGTGCTGGACATCGCCTCGGGCGTGGGGGAGCCGGCGATCTCCATGGCCGCCCTGGTCGGCCCTGAAGGCACCGTCACGGCCACGGACCTGGTGGCCGAAATGCTGGCCGGGACCGAGCGCCGGGCGAATGAGCAAGGCGTCAGCAACATGGCATTCCAGGTTACGCCCATGGAGGAGTTGCCGTTCGCCGACGACAGCTTCGACGCCGTCACCTGCCGCCTGGGCCTGATGTACACTCCATCCCCCGAGCGCGCCCTGGCGCAAGCCCGCCGCGTGCTGCGTCCCGGCGGGCGGGCGGCATTCCTGGTCTGGGGCCCAAAGGCGGACAACAGCCAATTCGGTATTGTCGACAGGGTATTGGGAGAGGTCGCGGGCATCGACCCCCACGAAGGCGCCTTCACGCCAACACGCCTGGGTGCCAACGGCGCCTTGGCCGAGATATTCGAGGCCGCCGGTTTCAGCGCCTGGGAGGAGCAGGAGCTACGCTTCAGTCCCCGCGTCGATCTGGACAGCAACTTCTGGCGCCCGCAACTGGCCCTGCGCCTGGGCGCGCGCCTGGGCGAGATGTCGGATCAGGAACGAGGCCGCATCGACGACGCCATGCGCCAGGCCTATGTGGAGCTACTCGACGGCGACCGGGTGCAGTTGCGCGTGCATGCCCGCATTGGCGTCGGTACAGTGTAGAGTTAGATCTTCGAACGTTAGCAGCCTATCCAGTATTGCGTCGGTCTCGTCGGCAAGGAGGTGGTTGTCATGAGAAAAATTCTTCGCGCTCTGATATCCAGGGCCTTGGCGGCATCGCTGTTGATGGGTATCTGCAACTCCAGTTCCGCCGATGATAATGCCAAACATATCGGCGAAGGCATCGCGGCGCTTCCCCTGTTCGATGCCCATGTTCATTACAAGGAACCGGCCTGGCAGCCCTATCCGCCATCGACCGTTTTGCAACTGATGGACAAGTCCGGGGTGGCCATGGCGCTGGTGTCATCGACACCGGACGAGGGCACCATAAAATTATGGCAATATGCACCGAACCGCATCGTCCCGGAACTGCGCCCTTATCATGGCACCGCCGGCTCTTCGAACTGGACGAAAGCGCCGGGCATGATCGACTATCTGAAGCAGCGGCTGGCCGACTATCCCCACGAGGGCATCGGTGAATTTCATCTGCACAGGGTCGATCCCGCCGATGAAATCCTGTTGCGGCAAATTGCGGAACTGGCCGTGGCAAGAGATATCTATGTTCATGCGCACTCCGGCAAGGCACCGGTGGACCTGCTGTTCTCGCTCGAGCCAAGGCTGAAGATTATCTGGGCCCATGCGGGCATGTCCGAGCCGGCCCATATCGTCGACGAGATGATGGCAAAGTACGAGATGCTGTACGCGGACACATCGTACCGCGAGGGCGATATATTGACCTCCCAGGGCACGATTGATCCGGCCTGGCGCAGGGTGCTGGAGCGCTTTTCCGACCGTTTCATGGTCGGATCCGATACCTGGGTTAATGGGCAGTGGGCAAACTATGGGCAGCTAATAGCGATAAACCGGTTGTGGCTGAGTCAGTTCCCGCGTTCCATCGCCGAAAAGATCGCCTACAAGAACGCCGAACGGCTTTTTGGCCGTAGCATCGAAACCCGTCTGATCGGCCAGCGTTAAGGCGCGTCCCGGCATGGACGGAATTTCAAACGTTTGTTAGAATAGTCCTAACAAGTGCGGTACGCTGTGCCGCCAACACCGTACCGTCAGTTTGGCCTCTCTCGCGGCCAACAGTAGAAAAGCACATTGGGATGGGGAAATGCCGAGCTCAAGTAATAACGCGTCCACACAACATGAAGTCATCATCATCGGGGCCGGTGTAACCGGTATCTATCAGCTTTACCGGCTACTGGAACAAGGCGTCGATGTCACGGTGCTGGAGGCCGGGGCTGGACCCGGCGGAACCTGGTACTGGAACCGTTACCCAGGCGCCCGCTTTGATTCCGAGAGCTATAGCTATGGCTATTCATTCTCCAAGGAATTGCTGGAAGAGTGGAACTGGTCCGAACATTTCGCCGGCCAGCCGGAAACCCTGCGCTATCTGAACCACGTGGTGGACAAATTCGATCTGTCCAAGCACATGCAGTTTAATTGCAAGGTGGAATCCTCGGTCTTTGATGAAGACAGCAATACCTGGAGCGTGCACCTGGCCGACGGCCGCACCTTGACCACGCCGGTGCTGCTGACCGCCATCGGCATGCTGTCCGCCCCCACCATGCCGACCATTCCGGGCGTCGAGAGCTATCAGGGCGAGGCCTATCACACCTATTACTGGCCCAAGGAGCCGGTGGATTTCAGCGGCAAGAAGGTCGCCGTGCTGGGCACCGGGGCCACCGCCGTGCAGATCATTGCCGAGATCGCCGACAAGGTCGGCGAGATGACCGTCTTCCAGCGCCGCCCGAACTGGTGCGCGCCCCTGCATAACAGCAAGATCAGCGATGAAGAGATGGCCAAGATCAAGGCCTCGTACGACGAGATCTTCGCCCGCTGCAAGGAGACGCCGGGCGGCTTCATCCACGGCCCGGACCGGCGCAAGTTCGAGGAAGTCTCCGAAAAAGATCGTTTGGCATTCTGGGAAGAGCTTTACGCCTCCCCCGGCTTTGGCGTCTGGATCGGCAATTTCCGCGATGTTTTGGTCGAGGAAGGCCCCAACGAAGCCTTCAGTGAATTCATCGCCGGCAAGATCCGCCAGCGGGTCAACGATCCCGCCACGGCGGAAAAGCTGATCCCCAAGGATCACGGCTTCGGCACCCGCCGGGTACCGCTGGAGACGAAGTATTACGAAGCCTACAACCGCGATAACGTGCATCTGGTGGACATCAACGAGACGCCGATCGAATGCATCACGCCCGCGGGCATCAAGACCTCAGATAAAGAGCATGAATTCGATATCATCATCTATGCCACCGGTTTTGACGCCATCACCGGCGCCTTTGACCGTATCGAAATCAAGGGCGTTGGCGGCCAGAAACTGAGCGACAAATGGATGGACGGGCCGATTACCTATCTGGGCCTGCAGGTCGTCGGCTTCCCCAATCTGATTACCCTGGCCGGCCCCCAGGGCGGTTCCGTCTCGACCAATTTCCCGCGCGGTATCGAGGAAGCGGTGGACTGGGCCACGGATCTATTGGTGCACATGCGCGAAAACGATATCAGCCGCATCGAGGCCAGCCAGGCGGCGGAGGACGAATGGACGGCGCATGTGAAGGATACCTACAAATATTCCCTTCTGGGCAACAGCCAGTCCTGGTTCACCGGCTATAACTCCAACGTCGCGGGACACGATAAGCTGCGTTATATGATCTACAATGGCGGCGCGCCGCGTTTCCGCCAGCGCCTACAGCAGGTCGCGGCAGACGGTTACGCCGGCTTCGATCTCAGCTAGTTTCTAGGGGCACTTTCCAGCCGGCGGTCTTTCGGGCACACTCGCAGCCAATGTCATCTGCTGTATGTGAGGAAAACCGCCATGGCCAAATTGGAATGCTTTTTCGATTGTTCCAGCCCCTGGACCTATCTGGGCTTTCACAATCTGCAACCTTTGGCCGCCGAATTAGGTGTCGAGATTACCTGGCGCCCGATCCTGGTCGGCGGGCTGTTCAACACCGTTAACCCATCCGTTTACCACAGCCGGGAATATCCGGTGCCGGCGAAACAGGAATATATGCACAAGGATCTGCAGGACTGGGCCCGCTATAGCGGCATCAAGATCTCCTGGCCCATGACGATCTTTCCCATCAACAGCGTCAAGGCCATGCGCGGCTGTATCGCCGCCGGCCGTCAGGGCAAGCTTGTGCCCTACGCAACAGCGGTGTTCGAGGCCTATTGGGGCGATGACCGGGATATCACCCAAGACGGCATTCTGGCCGAAATCGCCTCTGCCGCCGGCCTGGATGCGGACGGGATGGCAGCGGCGATGGCAACGGACGAGATCAAGGCCGAGCTGCGTGAAAATACCGAGGAGCTGGGCCGGCGTGGCGGCTATGGTTCGCCGACATTTTTTGTCGATGGCGATGATATGTACTTCGGCAATGACCGCATGCCATTGATCCGTGCCGCCCTGACTGTATAGTCGGCGCTCCACACCTCTAGTGAAACGGACAAGTATCGAATGACGGCGGACATTATTGACGGCAAGGCCTTTGCCGTGGGCCTGCGGGGCATGGTGGCCCTGCAAACGGGGCAGTTGAAAGCCAACCATGGCCTGGTGCCGGGGTTGACGGTGGTGATCGTGGGCGAGGATCCCGCCAGCCAGGTCTATGTCCGCAACAAGGGCAAGATAGCGGTGGAAATGGGCTTTCTGTCCGACACCATCCGCCTGGCCGAGGAAACGACGCAGGATCGGTTGCTCGAGGTCGTCGCGGGCCTGAACCAGGACCCGGCGGTACATGGTATTTTGGTGCAATTGCCGCTGCCGGATCATATCGATGAAGGCGAGATTATTCTGGCCATCGATCCAAACAAGGACGTGGACGGTTTGCACCCGATCAACGCCGGACGCCTGGCCAGCGGGCAGAGCGCCCTGGTGCCTTGCACGCCGTTGGGCTGTTCCATGCTGCTGGCCGACCGCTTCGGCGAGGGCGGCATGAGCGGCTTGCGCGCGGTCATGGTGGGCCGCTCCAACCTGGTGGGCAAACCCATGGCGCAATTGCTGCTGGCGGAGCATTGCACCGTCACGATCGCTCATTCCCGGACCCAGGACCTGCCCGGCCTCTGCCGGGAGGCCGATATTCTGGTCGCCGCTGTCGGCGTGCCGGAGATGCTGGGCGGCGATTGCATCAAACCGGGCGCCGTGGTGATCGATGTGGGCATGAACCGGATAGATGCCGGCAACGGTAAAACGCGGCTGACCGGTGATGTGGATTTCGAGGCGGCGAAAGAGATCGCCGGCGCCATCACCCCGGTACCGGGCGGTGTCGGCCCCATGACCATCGCCTGTCTGATGGTCAACACGGTAACGGCGGCCTGCTGGGCGGCTGGTATCGACAGCGTCCCCACGGCATGAATTTGTACAGTTGGAGGTAGCAAGATGCGTTTACGGCAGTTTGTTTTCGTGGCCCAGGATTTGAAAACGGCGGTGGTCGATATCGGCGCCACGTTGGGCCTGGCGGTCTGCTACAATGATCCCAATGTGGCTGAATTCGGCCTGCATAATGCGCTTTTGCCCATTGGCGGCGATCTGATCGAGGTTGTCGCCCCGATCAAGGACGGCACCACCGCCGGACGCTATCTGGAACGGCGCGGGGGCGACGGCGGCTATATGATCATCATGGAATGTGATGACGCCCTGGCCCATCGGGAACGCATCGAAGCCCTTGGCGTGCGCGCCATCTGGCGCCATGACGACGATGATGCCCATGCCACGCATTTTCATCCCGCCGACGTGCCGGGCGCCATTCTCTCCATTGACGACATGGGGCCGGAAGGTAATCCGAACGAAAAGCTGTCGCGCTGGAAATGGGCCGGACCGAACTGGCAGGATTTCGTGCAGACCCAGGATACGGAGGCCTTGGTGGCCGTGGAAATCCAATCGGATGATCCCGACGCCCTGGCCAAGCGCTGGGGCGAGGTGCTGGATCAAGCGGTGGAGAACATCAACGGCATGCCGGCGGTGAAACTGGACAATGCCCATATCCGCTTCAGCAAGGATACGGACGGGCGCGGCGTGGGCATTTGCGCCATCGACGTGTTGCCTGCCAACCGGGCCAATATCCTGGCCATGGCGGACAAGTTCGAGGTGCGGCACGCGGGCGACCAACTCATGCTGTGCGGCGTGCGGGTCAATCTTGTCTAGTCATGGCAGATGATGATCTGACTGCCGAGCAGCGTCTCTACGCGCTGTTTGATCATCTGGGTCTGGAGCGGGCCCATTTCGGGGTGCAGAACACCGCCGAGTTGGATCCGATCATCGCCGCGCAGCCCGAACGCTTCGCCTCCCTGACTTTAAGCGGCCTTAATCGCTTGCAGGCGGAAATTGTCATGCCAGTCGAAGACCGCTTGCTATTGATGTATGGCGACGGTGGCGCCGGGGTCGATGCCATGGCGGCCTCGATGCCGTCATTGCCCAATGCGGAAAGCCATTGCTTCAAGGACTATACGGTCCTGACCTGGTCCGACGTGGCCGGCGACCGAGGTGCCGAAATCGTGCCGAGATGGCTGGATTTCCTGAAACGGTCCGAGGCGCGGACGCCCGCCAGCCGGCCCAGTACGGATCAGCGCGAGGGCGAGGCCGCCGGCATCACCTACCGCATTGCAGGCCCTATCGACGGCAGCGCCCCGGCCCTGGTGCTGCTGCCCATGCTGCTGTCTGCCTCGCAATGGGAACCGATCGTCGAGCGTCTGGCACAGCATTATTGCGTCATCTCGCTGGGTGGCCGGCATCTGGGTGGCGTCGCCTTTATCGATGGCCGGGGCACGGATCCGGGCTATCTGCGCGGCGTCGCCATGCATGTTAACGAACTCGGCATACAGCCGGGCGAAACGGTGCTGGACGTGGGCTGCGGCCCCGGTTCCCTGGACCGCTGGCTGGCCCGCCAGACCGAAGGCGCCAACCCGATCACGGCGGTGGACGTGAATGGCTATTTCCTGCGCGAGGCCGCCGTCATAGCCGAGGCGGAGGGCTTGAGCGATATCATCAGCTTCGGCCCCGGCAATGCGGAGGATCTGCAATTTGCCGATAACAGCTTCGATGTGGTGATGTCACATACGGTGATGGAGGAATGCAACGCCGACAAAATGCTGGCCGAGTTGATCCGCGTCGCCAAACCGGGCGGCCGGGTCGGGGTCATGGTCCGGGCCGTGGATATGCGCAGCCTGTGGAACCTGCCGGTATCGGCGGCGATCAAGGAAAAGGTGGAAGCGCCGGTACCGTCCGTGGGCGAGGGCGGCTGCGCCGATGCCTCGCTGTATAGCCGTTTCGGTAAAAGCGGCCTGATGGATCTAAAACTGTTCCCCACCACCATGACCGTCTCCGACCCCGAGGGCTATACCTGGAAATATTACGAGCCCTATCTGTTTTCCATGTTGGACGATGCCGAAACCGCCGAATGGCATGCCGCCAAGGCCCAGGCCATCGCCGACAAATCCATCCTGCTGGCCCGCTGGCTGCACTGCGCCGTGGGTACCAAGCCGAGTTAGAGCGAGAACCCCTCGACCGCCCTGCCCAGGCGGTCCAGCAATTGCCGGGGCAATGTTTGCGGAAAGGCTTCGGCCAGGCTGCGGTAGTACCAGCGGGTACCCTGGGGACCGCCGTTGAAACGGTCCCAGACGGGCTCGCCCAACATGCGGTAGTCGGCAAGGATGCTTTCGGCATTGTGGGTCTTGTCAGCCAGAACGACCAGCAGGGAACGTTCCGGCTTGTCCGGCAGGGCCGCGATGTAGCTTTCCTTGCGCAGGCGCCAAGGCAGGCGCGGTTCATCCCAGCTATCGGTACAGTCGGCGACCATATCGGCGATACCGTCACCGAACATGGCCCTGACCGCCGCCAGGGTTTTGACGCCGCCCTGGTCCTCGACCGCATCATGCAGCAGGCCGGCGATGGCCTGATCCTCATCACCGCCATGTTCAATCACCAGGGAGGCAACCGTCATCAAATGGGCGATGTAGGGCACGGCGGCGACCTTTCGGGTCTGCGCCCTGTGCAATTCATGGGCGTAGCGAAAGGCATCGTCGAAACGTTTTGTCAGCATGGGTTTATCCTCTTGTCGCCAGGGCAGCTTCGGCGAAGGCGCTTAGCTGCAACCAATTCCCGATACCGTCCCGCAGGGCGCGGTCGCCGATCAATTCGATTTCGTCTTCGCGAATGGCCCGGGCAAGATCGCGGTCACCCAGCCAGACCCGGGTCATTGCCGCCAGGCCGGCGCTGACATACAGGTTCACCTCGTAGCCGGGATCGCTCTGGCACAGATCGACCTCGTCGCCCTCGACCACCAACCACCACCGGCGCATGGCCTTGGCCGCATCCGGATAGTCGAACTGAATAACCTGGCGCTCACCATCGGGCATGGCGGCTGGATCAACGCGGCGGCGCATGTCCCACATCAAATAGCCCGCATCCAGTTCATCGCGGCCCAGCTTGTTTTCCAGCCAGCGGTGGCCCCACAGGCCCAGTGCGACGACAATTGGTTTCAGTTCCACGCCAGCATCAGTCAGGCGGTATTCGGTGGCGCGTTTACCGGGTGCGGATATGCGCTCCACCACGCCGGCGCCTTCCAGGTCCTTCAGGCGTTTGGACAACAGGGCCGGCGACATCAAGGGCACGCCCCGGCGGATATCGTTGAAATGCGAGGCGCCCAGCAACATCTCGCGCAGCACCAGCGGCGTCCAACGTTCGCCAACGATCTCGACCGCCTTGGCGACGGGACAAAATTGATTGTAGCTCTTGGTCATGCGCCGACCTTAACTTCATGGCCACGTCTTGCCTAGTTCAGTTCCAGAACTAGTTTCACCAAGCTCCCAAGCCAATAATCGCGCCATCATTCAATCCGGCAAGGGAGATCACCGATGTTACCGCAAAAATTTCGCTTCGATTTGTTCGACCGCATGTCCGTCAAGACCATGCGCTATGTCAAGGCCGTCCCCCGGCGGCAGGCCACGGGCCAGGTTGCCGCCGTTTATGAACAGGTGGCACGGGACTTCTTTATCAACGGCTCCATCACCTCACATTCCAAGGTGCCCGCACTGATGGCCGGTATGTGGACCGGCGGCCGGGAAGCCATTCTGGTCAGCGACAAACTATCCCGTACCTTGAAGGAGGCCATGGGCGGGATTCTGTCGCGCATCAATGATTGCCCCTATTGCGGCGATATGTTCGTCAGCCTGGTGCATGGCGGCGGCGAGCATGATATCGCCTCGTTGATCCTGAATGGAGCGGAGGACCAGATCAGCGACCCTGTGATGCGGGCGCAGCTGCAATGGGCCGTGGCCGCCGCCGGCGGCGAGCGGGAGAAATTGACGCAATCGCCCTACACCGAGGCGCAGATGCCCGAGGCCCTGGGAACCCTGATGATGTCCAGCTATGTCAACCGCTACAGTCACGTAATCATGGACGGCTCGCCCGTGGTGCCGCTGTTTGGCTCCCGCGGTATCAAGGACTTGATGTTGCGCCTCTTTGGGGTGGAATTGAAAACCACCACCGAACGGAACATCACCCCGGGCCTGGCCAACGATTTGCTGCCCGCCGCCGAACCGCCGGCGGACATGACCTGGGCCGCGCCCAATCCGCGTATCGAGGACGGTTTCGCCCGCTGGGCCGCCGCCGTCGGGCGGGAGGCTCCCCGCGCCGTACCGGATTCCGTCCGCGCCTTGGTCGAGGTCAATATCGGCCAATGGCAAGGCGAGCGCATGCCCATGAGCCGCAGTTGGGTGGATGGTGAAACCGGCGGACTGACAGGCCGGGAACGGGCCATGGCGCGCCTGGCCCTGGTCATCGGCAAGGCCTCCTACCAGGTGGACGACACCATGGTCGAAGAGGTCCTGAAACACGGCTGTGACGAGGAAAGCCTGATCCGTCTGCTGTCCTGGGCCGCCTTTACCGCTGCCCGCCGAGTGGCCGAGAATACCGCCCTGGCCACGCGGGAAACCCGGACCGAACTATCCGCCGCCGCCTGAGGGCAAGCCCCCGGTCGCAAAAGCCAGGAGTCCGGGGCCGGGGGCCGGTGGCTAACCGCGCTTTTTCACCAGCAGTTTTTGTTCGCCTTCCAGGATCAGTTCCCGGCGCTGGTTGTGCAGGGTGGAGCGCAAAACGACCACGCCCGTGCTGCGGCCCGGCTCCAGGGCGATGACTTCCAGCATGGGATAGACGGTGTCGCCGGCATACAACGGTTTCAGAAACTTGGAGGACTGTTCGATAAAGGCGATCAGGGCATCGCCAAAATAATGCGGCAGCATGCCGGCCCCCGGCGCGGTCTGGATCAGGGCCTGAAAACCATGGGCCAACAGGTTTTCGTGTCCCCGGGCCTGGCAGTAGGGCAGATCATAATGGATCGGATGATTGTCGCCCGAGGCCAGCTGAAAGGCCGCGAAATTGGCATCCGCCAGGGTGCGCGAGGGAATGGGAAATTTGTCACCAACCGCCACATCCTCGAAATAGTGGCTTTCGCACATGGCGTGTTTGCTGGGGTCAAAGCCTTCGTCGATATCCGGTTCGCCGCGCATGATTTTTTCCTTCCCAATGGCCTAAGGTATATGCTCGTTAGCATTGCGGTGAACGAGTTAGCAAAGGGTATCTGGCATGACGGCGGCGGAACTTCAAAATAAGGCCCTGGTGATCGACGGCCTGTCCTATCACAGCGACGGTTATACCGGCGATCTGCGCGCGGGCGGCATCAATGCCCTGAACGTCACCATGAACCATTTCGAGGCGGATTTTACCGAAAGCTGCGAAAAAATCGCGGGCTGGCTGGCCTACATGGCGGCCCCTGACGCCGAATGGGCCCCGATCCGCCAGGCCTCGGACCTGGCGGCGGCCAAGGATGCGGGAAAAATCGGTCTGATCATGGGCTGGCAGAACATGCGCCCGGTGGCCGACGATCTGGACCGCATCCACCTGTTTCACCAATTGGGCGTCCGGGTGATGCAACCGACCTACAATTACCGCAACTTCATGGGCGATGGTAATCTGGAGACCGAGGACGCGGGCCTCTCCATACTGGGACGGGACGCGGTGCGTATTTTGAACGAACTGGGCATCGCCATCGATATCAGCCATGTGGGCGATCATACCTCCCGCGATATTCTGGAGCTGTCGACCCAGCCGGTGCTGGCGACCCATGTGGATGCCCGGGCCCTGACGCCCCTGGCGCGCAACAAGGATGACGATATTCTGCGAGCAGTGGCGAACAGCGGCGGTGTCATCGGGGTCAGCGTTTATGGCCCCATGCTGTGGGACGGCGACCGCGACCGCCGCCCAACCATCGACGATTTCATCCGCCACCTGGACCATATCATCGAGCTGGTGGGCATTGAGCATGTGGGCTTCGGCACGGATATTCCGGTCTCCAACGATCTGCGCCGCACCGCGCAGATTGCGCTGAACCGGCGCCTGTGGTCAGGCATTTCCGAATATGGCGATTGTTTTGGCCATGACATTCCGGCCCGCTATGCGATGGGCGCCAACAACCACGGCAAACTGCCCAACATCACCGCCGCACTGCTGGAACGCAGCTGGGCCGAGGCGGATATCGAAGCCTACCTGGGCGCCAACTTCGCCCGCGTGCTTGGCGAGATTTGGGGCGGCTAACTTAGACCTTCGGCGCGATCTCGGCGGCGAAGCGGGATATCTGCCGTTGCTGCTCCTCTGGGTCCTCGCCGCGATAGCGGACGATGAAGCCCCGGTAGCCCAGGTCCCGGATGCGCTTGAAGTCATCAATGATCTGGCCAACCGATCCGGTGCCCGGCTCCCGCCCGCCATCCTTGGCCGCCACCGCGGTATCGATATTGATGAAAAGCTTGTGATGCAGGGCCAGGTCGTCAAATGGCCGCCCCGCATCCTGGCAAAAACCGCGCAGGGCGGAGAGGCGCTCGGCCAGGGCCGCGATACCCAGGCCGACCGACAGCCAGCCATCGGCCAATCGCGCCACCCGGCGCAAGGCCGCCTTCGAGGTGCCGCCGACCAGGATTGGCGGGTGCGGCCGCTGCGCCGAGGCCGGATAGGAGTGCACCGGATCGAACCGATAGGTCTCGCCCTGGTAGGCCACTTCGCCGCCCGCACAGATGGCCTTGAAAATCTCCAGATATTCGTCCGTGACCTTGCCGCGCCGGGCGAAATCGAATGTATCCAGGGCGGCGAATTCTTCGGCCATCCAGCCCACGCCGGCGCCCAGGATGATGCGGCCGTTGGAGAACACATCCAGGGTGGTCAACATGCGGGCCAGCAGAATGGGATTGCGGTGAGGCATCACCAGGACCGCCGTGCCGATTTTCACCCGCTTCGTCGCCCCCACCAGAACGCCCATGGTGGCGATGGGTTCAAGCAGCGGTTCGTCCAATGGCGCTGGAAAACTGCCGTCTACGCTGTAGGGATATTTCGAGGCGACCTTGGCCGGAAAGACCACGTGATCGGCCAGCCAGACGGAATGAAAGCCTTCGTTCTCGGCCAGCAGGGCAAGTTTCAGAACCTCGCCGGGCACCGCCAAGGGGCCATAGACGCCAACATCCAGCCCGAACTCCGTATCGTTTGCCATTCGCCACCCCATATATTTGCACCACCACGATAGGCAAAGCCGAACAATAATTCCAACATCGCCTATACTCAGTAGCAACGGGGACAAAACAGTGGACGCGTTAACATGGACACGAACATCGATCTATTAGCCGAGGCCCAGGAATTGCAGGCACGGACCGTGGCCATGCGGCGGCGCATCCATCAACATCCCGAACTGGGCAACGATCTGCCCCGGACCAAAGCGGTGGTGATGGAAGCCATCGCCGGCCTTGATCTGGAAATCGTCGAGAGCAAGCAGACCTCGGGCATCGTGGCGACCCTGCGCGGAAACTCGCCGGGACCGACCATATTGCTGCGCGGCGATATGGATGCCCTGCCCATGAGTGAGGAAACAGGCCTGGACTTCGCTTCCCAGATCGAGGGTTGCATGCACAGTTGCGGCCATGACGCCCATACCGCCATGCTGGCCACCGCGGCCCACTTGCTATGCGGCCACCGCGCCCGCCTGAAGGGCAACGTCAAGTTCATGTTCCAGCCGGGCGAGGAGGGCTACAAGGGCGCCAAGGTGATGCTGGACGAGGGCGTGCTGGCCGTAGGCGGCGAACCCGATGCGGTTTTTGGTCTGCATGTGGATCCCAGGCGTTCATCGGGCGTTATTGGCGGCCGGGAAGGCAACGCGCTGGCGGCGGCGGATTCCTACGAGATCAAGATCATCGGCACCGGCGGCCATGGTGCGCGGCCCCACGACGGCAATGACCCTGTGCCGGTGGCCTGTCACCTGGTCACCGCGCTGCAGACCATGGTGACCCGGCGCATCAATGTCTGGGACCCCATCGTTCTGACCGTCGGCGTGATCAAGGCCGGCACCCGCCGCAATATCATTCCGGAATTCGCCGATATGGCCCTGACCCTGCGCAGTTTTTCCGAAGACTCCCGCGATCTGGCGGAACGCCTGATCACCAACATGGCCGCGAAAACCGCCGAGGCCCATGACATGACGGCGGAGGTCAAGGTGACCAAGGGCTATCCCCCCACGGTCAATGAAGGCCGCTTCGTGGATCTGGTGGAAACCGCCGTCACCAGGAATTTCGGCCAAGGCGCCTTTGCCCGCGATGCTCATCCGCGCATGGGTTCGGAGGATTTTTCCTATATTCTGCAACGCTATCCCGGCGCCTTCGTCTTTCTGGGTGCCGCGCCAAAGGGGGTGAACCCGGTTGAAGCAGCCGGCAACCACTCCCCCTATATGGCGATTGATGAAGACGCCATGGCCAACGGCGCCGCCGCCCATGCCGCCGTCGCCTTTGAATTTCTGAATGGTGGCCTGAACTGACGATGGGGGCTGACGATGCGGACTGATGGCGCGGACTGGAAATTCCTCCAGGAAGCCCCACATAACAAATAGCTAGCTCGGCGCCGGACGAATGGATGGGGCATCGGTGTAATTCATGCGCGGGAGCGGCGGTACCATGACCACATTCGACAAGCGAGAAAAGGCATTCGAAGCGAAGTTCGCCTTCGATCAGGAAACCACATTCAAGATTGGCGCCCGGCGCAACAAGCTGCTGGGCCTTTGGGTGGCGCAACAGCTGGGATTGGAAGGCGCGGACGCCACCGCGTATGCCAACAGCGTGATTGCCGCGAACTTCGAGACGCCAGGCCATGACGATGTCTTCGCCAAGGTCTGGGGTGATATTCAAGGCAAGGGCTTGGCCCTGGGCACGGATCATGTCCGGCGCAAGATGCAGGAATTCTGGGAGGTCGCCCAGGAGCAGATCACCCCAAACCAGCATCATTATGGCGCCATCTCCGCCGCCGACCTGAACCGCGCGCGGCAAAGCAAGGCCGCCTGGTCCTGGCAGCGGGCAAAGCCCACACGAAAACACTAGAACATCGGCCCGCACTGCTGATTCCGCGCTATAATGCACGTCCAGCATGTAGCGGTGTCAGTAAGGGGTATCGGGACGATGGATCTAAAGATGTCGGCAGCGGACGCGGCCTTTCAGGAAGAAGTGCGGGATTTCATTGCCGAGAACCTCACGGACGAGATGCGCGAGGCGGGCCGCCTGAACGCCAGCTCGTTCGCGGATTTCACCATCTCGCAACGCTGGTATCAGGCGCTGTATAAAAAAGGCTGGGCCGCGCGCTCCTGGCCAACGGAACATGGCGGCTGCGGCTGGACGCCCATGCAGCGATATATCTATGACACGGAAGCGGCCAAGGCCGGCACCCCGACTTATTTCTCCATGGGTATTTCCATGGTTGGTCCGGTGGTGATGCGGTTCGGCACCGAAGAACAAAAATCTCATTTTCTGCCCCGTATTCTCTCGGCCGAGGATATCTGGTGCCAGGGCTATTCCGAGCCGGGCTCGGGTTCCGATCTGGCCTCGTTGCAGACCAGAGCGGTATCGGCGGGCGATGACTATGTCATCAACGGCACCAAGATCTGGACCACGGGCGCGCACAACGCCAACATGATCTTTTGCCTGGTGCGTACGGCGGAGGGGGAAAAACGCCAGGAAGGCATCAGCTTCCTGCTGTTTCCCATGACCACGCCGGGCATCACCGTCAAGCCGATCATCAACATCGCCGGCGATCACAGTTTCAACCAGGTCTTTTTCGATGACGTTCGGGTGCCGAAATCAAGCCGCGTCGGCGAGGAAAACGACGGCTGGACCGTGGCCAAATATCTGTTGGAATTCGAACGCGGCGGCAGCGCCTTCGGGGCCATGGTAGCCGCCTCCCTGGCGCAGTTGCGCGCCGTTGCCGCAGATACATCGGACGATCCCCTGTTCGCCAACAAAATCGCGGCGGCGGCGATCAAGCAGCAGGCCGCCGAATATACCGAGCACCGGATGATAGCCGATATCACCCGCCAGGGTCGGCCGGGGCATGCCTCCTCCATCATGAAGGTGATGGGTTCGGAGACCAACCAGCACATCACCGAACTGACGGTCGAGGCCCTGCAATATTACGCCGCGCCCTCCCAGCCCGAGGCGCGCAAGCCCGGCAACAACGTCACGCCCATCGCACCGGGGCCCGGTGTTTCGTCGGTGGCGAAATATCTGCACTTCAGGGCGGCTTCTATCTACAGCGGCTCCAATGAAATCCAGCGCAACATCGTGGCCAAGCGGGTCCTGGGAATGTAGGGCCCACCCTGCTCCTGACTAAATATTTCAGAAAGAAGACATGCGAAAAGAACTGGGCGACCTCAACGATACACAAGTCATCGATAAACTATTGGCGGTGGACAGCCTGACCCTGATCGACGTCGGCTGCGGCGCGGGCCGGGCCTCCAAGGCGCTGGTGGAACGGGGCGCCTCCGTGCTGGGTATCGAGCCGGACCCGATCCAGGCGGCGAAAAACCGCGCCGCGCCCGAAGTATCCGGCCTGCGCTTCGCCGAAACAGAGGCAACCAGCCTGCCGGCGGCGGATGGCAGCATGGACGGGGTGTTTTTCTTCCGCTCCCTGCACCATGTGCCCATCGCGGACATGGACGCTGCGTTGGCGGAGGCGGCGCGGGTGGTAAAACCGATGGGTGGTTTTCTCTACATCGTCGAACCGGCCATGACGGGCAGCCATTTTCCCGTCATGCGGCCCTTCAATGACGAGACCATCGTCCGGGGGGAGGCCCAGGCCGCCCTGGCCCGGGCCGCCGACAATCTGGGCATGGCGTTGAGCACCTACGGCTATACGCAATACCCCCGATACGCCGGCTTCGAAGCCATGGTGGAAAGGGTCACGGGCCTGACCTTCAGGGATATCGCCCGCGAGAACGTGGAAACCGACGAAGTCCGCGCCCTGTTCGAAACCGGCCAACGCGACGGCGATGACTATGTCTTCAGCCAGCCCATGCTGTTGAACCTGTTTCGTTACGGCGCCTAAGCGGGCCCGCATGACGCAGCTTATCGGCAGGTATGAAACAAAAACGATTTAAGTAATATTATGAAATATTAAGAATATTTGCTATATTCTTGGATATCAGAATGTAGAGGACTTGCTCATGCCCACTGTCACGATTTCCCTGCCCGAACCCATGAAGGATTGGATCGAAGGCCAAGCCAGCAATGGCCAATTCAGCGGGGTGAGTGATTATATTCGGGATTTGGTTCGCCAGGACCAAAGCCGCAAGAATCAACGCGAAGCGCTTGTTCAGGCGCTCATCGAGGGCGAGGAAAGCGGCCCGCCCCGTGAATGGACCCGGGAAGAACTGCAGGTGGAGGCACGGCGGCGGGTCGCCATGAAGCATGCTGACTAAATACCGGCTGCTGCCCAAAGCAGCCGCTGATTTTTTCGATATTCACGCTTACAGCGCCGAGAATTTTGGAGACGAGCAAGCGGAACGCTACACAAACGGCCTACTTGACGCGTTCACGGTTATCACGGATCACAGTCATATCGGCCGGAGTGTTAGCCATATCCGCGCAGGATATTTCTGCTACGAATACAAACGTCACTCAATTTTTTACAGATTGGAGGAGCACGGCGTCATTATCATTCGCGTCCTGGGTAGCCAACAAAACGCCCCGAAACATTTGTAGCTCGCCCCTAGCCCTTCTGCCGGTGCAGCAATCGTAGCCGCAGGGCATTCAGCTTGATGAAGCCTTCGGCGTCGCGCTGGTCGTAGACGGTGTCTTCCTCGAAGGTGACATGTTCCAGGCTGTACAGGCTCATGGGGGATTTGCGGCCAACGACAGTCGCGCTGCCCTTGAACAGTTTGACCCGCACCGTGCCCTCTACGCATTCCTGGCTTTTGTCGATCAGGGCCTGCAGCATGTAGCGCTCCGGCGAGAACCAGAAGCCGTTGTAGATCAACTCCGCATAGCGGGGCATGATCTCGTCCTTCAGATGCATCGCACCCCTATCCAGGGTAATGCTTTCGATGCCCCGGTGGGCCGCCAACAGCACGGTGCCGCCCGGCGTTTCATAAATACCCCGGCTTTTCATGCCGACGAAGCGGCCTTCAACGAGGTCCAGGCGGCCAACGCCATTGGCGCCGCCCAATTGATTTAGCTTGGTCAGCAACTCCGCCGGCGTCATGGCGACGCCGTCGATGGCGACGGCGTCGCCGTTCTTGAATTCGATCTCCACATAGGTGGGCGTGTCCGGTGCCGCCTCGGGCGAGACACTGCGGGAGTAGACGAACTCGCCCGGCTCGTGCCAGGGATCTTCCAGGGCCTTGCCCTCGGCGGAAATATGCAACAGGTTGGCATCGACCGAGAACGGCGCCTCGCCGCGTTTGTCCTTAGGAATAGGGATCTGGTGCTTTTCCGCGAACTCGATCAGCGCCGTGCGCGATTGCAGGTCCCACTCCCGCCAGGGCGCGATCACCTTGATATCCGGGTTCAGGGCGTAATAGCCCAGTTCGAAGCGGACCTGGTCATTACCCTTGCCCGTGGCGCCATGGGACACCGCATCGGCGCCGGTTTCCGCCGCGATTTCGATCTGGCGCTTGGAAATCAAGGGCCGGGCAATGGAGGTGCCCAGCAGGTACAGGCCCTCGTACAACGCATTGGCGCGGAACATGGGGAAGACAAAGTCGCGGGTGAATTCTTCCCGCAGGTCCTCGATATAAATCTCCTTGATGCCCAGCATTTCGGCCTTGGCGCGGGCCGGCTCCACTTCCTCGCCCTGGCCCAGATCGGCGGTAAAGGTCACCACCTCGCATTGATAGGCTTCCTGCAGCCATTTCAGAATGACCGAGGTGTCCAGTCCGCCGGAATAGGCCAATACGACCTTGTTTACATCGCCTGCCATGGTGCTGCGCCTTAGGTTTGGAAAAGGGAGTAATTGCGGCGCGGAGTATAGGCATTTGCGGCCCGCCAGCAACGACGAAATCGGTGGCACCTATTGAGGCGAATTGTCACGTGCCAAAAGCCCCGAGCGGCTCGCTAGTCCTCGTGCCAGCGATGGCCGGCGACCACGCCCAGGCCGGCGTAATGGGGCCGGGTTTCGATCGCCCGGCCGCCGCAGCGGCCGCAGCTCAAACGCCGGGCCACGGCCGCCACCGCCGTGCGGCCGTCTAGCCGGGCCAGCAAATCCGCCACCGCCAGCACCCGGTGATGGCCGCAGTCCAGGCACCAGGCCGCCACGGGGACATCCTGACCCGCCAAATCCCGCAATCGTGGCCCCGCTTCATTAACCATGCGCGCATTTAATCACATAAATTAGAACATATAATGAAAATAACAGGAACATTTGTTCCCGCCAATGCGCCACCGCTTGCGCCGACGGCCGGCCATCCCTACATATGGTATGCACGGTGCCGTTCCGGGCCGTGTGCGGACGCCTGCTGGGATCAACCTCCCCTTGGGTCCGTTATGCGTAAGAATACTGGTGTAGGACCTAATTTTAGGACCGCCATGCCCGCTCATATCCAGGAGGAGGTGGCGCCATGAACAGATTATCCGCCTTTAACAGTCCGCTGTTGTTGGGTTTTGATCATTTCGAACAATTGCTGGACCGTGTGGCGAAATCCGCCAACGACGGCTACCCCCCCTACAATATCGAACGTATCGCCACCGACGGCCTGCGCATTACCCTCGCCGTGGCCGGTTTCGCCCGCGAGGATCTGCAGATCGCGGCGGAAGATAACCAATTGATCGTGCGCGGCCGGCAAAAGGACGATGAGGAACGGGTCTATGTCCACCGCGGCATCGCGGCGCGGCAATTTCAACGCAGTTTCGTCCTGGCCGAAGGGATCGAGATAGCCGGCGCCGCCCTGGACAACGGCCTGTTGCATATCGATCTGGTGCGCCCCGAACCGGAGGTGGTTTCGCGTATCATCGAAATCGACGCCGGCCCGCCGGGAGGCAACGGTAAAATGTCGGTCAGTACCGATCAGCGGAAGGAGTAGATCATGGACAGCCCCAAGAACGAAATCGTGGAACAAGGCCTGCGCGACCTGTCGACTGAAGGCTTGGCCATGCTGGGCACGGACCAGATCGCCTATATCCGCCCGCATCAGATCAAGGGTCAGACCATCTATGTGGTGCACGGCGCCAACGGCAAGGAACTAGCCGGCTTCGACAACCGGGCCAGCGCGCTCGCCGCCTGTTTCGAGCACGAGCTGGAAGCCATGGCGCTGAATTAGACCTTTTTCGGAATTGGCTTAACCGCCCGCTCCCCCTCCCGGCCGCCCACGGGATCATACTCATTGGGCGGCCGGGAGGGGGAGCGGGCGGCGCGGCGATTCGATGAATACCGAAAAAGGTCTAGCGGTCAATCCGACAGCAAATCCACCAGAGATGAAGACAGCGGCGCCTCCAACAAGGCGGCGGCCAGGGTCTTTGTCCGCGCCGGGCCCAGGATCGGCGTGACGTAGCGGACAAATTTATCCGCCACATCCGCCGCGGGCAGCGGCAGATCGATGTCGCCGGGAACACGATCGGCCAGCAAGGTTTCACCGCCATCGGCGGTGGTGACCGTTAGCCGGGCAGCGCGTTTTTCGGCCTTGGTATAGGCCGGTTCCTCGACGATGGTCACCAAGGTTTCCAGGCGGCGCGCTTCGCCGTCGTTCAAGGCGGCTTCATGATAGGCCTCCGGCCCCAGATCGCCGCTATACAGCGCCCAGGCCAGACCGTAACTAAGGCTGAACTGCGCCTGGATCGGCGTGGTGGGTGCGCGGTTGCCGCAATAGGTCATGGCCTCTCCATAGATCTCCAGATTCAGGGCGGTGATTTTCCTGGTGTCGATTTCGTCCTGCCCGGCGCGCCAATCGAGCGCGGCCTGGGCGCCGTAATGAACATGGCGGACGGCGGCGAACGGCTTTAGATAACCCTGCTCGATCAACCATTCACCCGCCGGCGCCAGGGTTTTAGCATCACCCCCATGGCCCAATGCCAGTTGATCAAAGGTTTCGATGGCCTGGCCGGGCGGCGTGGTAACGCCCGCCTCCACCGCCATGGCCATATAGATACCCCGCCGCGCCGCTTCGCCCACATAGGCATTGCGCACCGTACCGCCATGGCTGATGGGCAGATACAAACTGAAGGGTAATTGACATGCCGTCCCTTGCAGGGCGGCCATGGTTTGCGCCGGGCTCAGCCCCAACAGGCGGGCCGCGCCCATGGCGGAGCCAAAGCTGCCCCAGATGCCGTCCACATGCATACCGGGGCGGATGCGCAGATATTCCCCCAGGCGGCCGCCGACCTCGAAACCGGCGACCAGGGCGGCCAGGGATTCAGCCAAGCTGTGCTTGCGCGCCAGGCCCAACGCCAACACAGAGGCAAAACTATGCAGGCCGGGCCGGCCATGGGCCCGGGGCAGGCCTTCGCAGGCTTCGTCCCAGCAGGCCGCCAAACCGGCCATATAGGCCGCCGCGCCCGCCGTCAGTGGCCGTTCCGCCCCCGGCAAGACGACATTGCCCGGCTCCAACGCCGCCAGGCCCTGGGTCATTGCCGCCGGTTCGGGCTTGGCCAGGCCGGCGATCATGCAGCCCAGGGTATCCAGGAACAGCAAGCGCGCGCGCCGCTCCACCCTTGGCGCGGCCAAAGGATCGCCATCGGACAACCACGTAACGACCTCGGCTAATGATCTGTCTAGAGCGGTTTTCATGCCCGCAGTCTAGCAGCAAATGAGGCGATTAATCAGGAGACGGGAGAAACAGCCGGTACCGTCAGCAAGGCGAACAGCGCCTCCGGGTCATCGGCACCACGCAATTTCGCGCAAACGGCCTCGTCACGCAACAGGCGGGAAATCCGGGCCAGAGCCTTCAGATGATCGGCACCGGCGGATTCAGGGGCAAGAAGAAGAAAGATCAGGTCGACGGGCTGTTCGTCGATGGCATCGAAATCAATCGGTTTGGGAAGGCGCGCGAACAGGCCGTAGAGGCGCTCCAACTCCTGCATCTTGCCATGCGGGATGGCGATGCCCCGGCCAATGCCCGTGGTGCCCAGTTTTTCCCGCTGCAACAGAACGTCAAAGATCACCCGTTCATGCAAACCGGTCAGGGACGCGGCTTGCTGGGAGAGCTCCTGCAGTGCCTGTTTCTTGCTGCTGGCCTTGAGGTTGGCGACAACCCCGTCCTGAGCCAGCAATTCAACCATCTCCATTGGCCGTCGTCCCTATTTCGTCTGGCTTTCCACGGCACCGTCGACGACGTCGCCGTCGGCCACCAGGTCAATCCAGCCAATATGGCCATCCGGGCGGCGGTAAACCACGTTCAGATGGCCGTTGCCACTGTTGCGGAACATCAATACAGGCAACTCCGCCAAATCCATTTGCATCACTGCCTCGCCCACGCTGCGGCGATGAATTTCCGCGCTGTGTTCGGCCACGATAACGGGCTGGAACTCTTCCGGCGCTTCTTCCGCCTCCGGCTCCGGCGCCAGAACATAATTCTGTGCCATATAGCCATCCGGCGCCGGGCGCTCGTGACCATGATGGTCGCGCAGTCGCCGCTTATACCGGCGCAGGCGCTTCTCCAAACGATCCGCCGCCTGGTCAAAGGCCTGATAAATATCGCCCGCTTCGGCGCGGGCCTGGGCGTTCATGCCCTGTCCCACATGGACCGCGCAATCGGCGCGATAGCCTGGGCCTTCCTTGGAAAACACCACATGGGCATCCAGGGTATTGGAAAAATACTTGGCTACGCCGCTTTGTAGCCGTTCATCGACATGGCTGCGCAAGGCATCACCCACGTCGAGCTGCTTGCCTGAAACTAGGATTTGCATGACGTTTTACTTTAGCTGGTTTTGGGTCAAATTTGTCAACTGAATTTGCCGTTGACGCTATTTCCTATTACCACCGCACCATAACAACAAATGCTACAAACGATCGGCCCGGCAACGAAGAGCCGGGAACATAGTGCCGGCATGATGAGCTGTCAACCGGCTGCGCGCGCTTCCATTTTCTTGGCCCGGCGGCGCTGTACTGACGAAGGAATGCCCATGCCGTCGCGGTACTTCGCCACCGTGCGCCGCGCTATATCAACGCCCGATGCGCGCAGAATATCCACCAGCTTGTCATCGGACAGAATGTTGTTCTCCGTTTCCTTGTCGATCAGCCCGCGCAACTGTTCGCGCACCGCCTCCGAGGAGCGGTCGTCACCGCCATCGGCGGCCGACAAGGCCGAGGTGAAGAAGTATTTCAATTCGAACACGCCTCTGGGCGTCGCCACATATTTGTTCGACGTGACCCGGGATACGGTACTTTCGTGTATGCCCACGACCTCGGCGATAGCACGCAGATTCAAGGGGCGCAGATCCTGCACGCCATTGGCCAGGAAGGCGTCCTGCTGGCGCACCAGTTCCGAGGCCACGGACAAAATTGTCCGGGCGCGTTGATCCAGGGCCTTGATCAACCAGTTGGCCGAATGCAGGCATTCGGAGATATAGGCCTTGTCTTCCTTGCGCCGGGCCGCTTCGTTCACTTCGGCATAATATTGCCGGTTGACCAAAAGGCGGGGCAGGTTGTCGCTGTTCAATTCGACATTCCAACCGCCATCGGCCTTTTCCGTGATGAAGACATCCGGCACCACCGGCGCGGCGGTATCATAGTCAAAGGCCAGGCCCGGTTTTGGATTCAGCGCCTTCAGCTCGGCGATCATATCCTCGGCATCTTCGCCGCTGACTTCGCAGACCTCGCATATTTGCGGTAGGTCCATGGCGGCGAGGAGATGCAGATTTTCCACCAGCCTTTGCATGGCCGGGTCATAACGGTTTTTCTCCATCAACTGCAGGGCCAGGCATTCGCTCAGGTCACGGGCAAAAACGCCCGCCGGATCCAGACGCTGCATCTGTTTCAGGACTTCATCGACAAGTATCTTCTCGCAGCCCAGGCGCTCGGCGATAAAGGCGGTGTCCTCGCTCAAATAGCCCGCTTCATCCAAATGCTCGATCAGATCACCGCCGACCAAACGCAACACGGGCTCCTGCAACAAAACGTTCATCTGCTCCAAAAGATGGTCTTTCAGGCTGATTTCGCTGCTCAACACCTGTTCCAGGGTAACCGTGCTGGACTCACCGCCCCCCAAACCCGATCCGGCCCCGGACCAGTCACCGACCTCATAGCCGTCGTCTGAGGCGCCTTTATCCTCGACGTTCGGGCGGTCAGCAACGCTGTCGTTGCTGTAGGTATCCGTATAATCCGCATCCAAAGCGCCGTCGGCGCCATCCAGGCTGTTGGTGCCGGGCAGGTCGGCATCGCCCAATTCCACCGCCGCGGCGTCACCCACCGTGCCTTCGTCGACAATTCCATCACTGGCCGCTACCGCCTCGCCCAGACTATCGACCTGCGGGTCCGCAGTCAGGTTGCCGTCTTCAATCGCCGCGACTTCGCTAACACCATCCTGATCGGCCCGCTCAAGAATTGGGTTTCGCTCCAGCTCCTGCTCCACATATTGGCTCAATTCCAGGTTCGTCAACTGCAACAGGCGAATGGCCTGCTGCAATTGCGGCGTCATGACCAGAGCCTGAGTCTGGCGAATATCCAGTCTTGGACCCATAGCCATGCGGAAAAGCCTTACAGTGAGAAACGCTCGCCGAGATACACACGGCGTACGTCGTCATGGCCAACTACATCCGCCGGCGGTCCGGAGGTCAGAACCCGGCCCTCGTGCAGAATGTAGGCGCGATCGATGATATCCAGGGTCTCGCGCACGTTATGGTCGGTGATCAGCACGCCAACGCCACGGTCCTTGAGGTGCGAGACCAGATCCCTGATTTCCCCCAACGCAATTGGGTCAATGCCCGCCAACGGCTCGTCCAGCAGGATAAAGCTGGGGTGCGAGGCCAAGGCGCGGGCAATCTCCACCCGCCGCCGCTCGCCGCCGCTAAGCGCAATCGATGGGGTGCGGCGCAGATGCGAGATCGAAAATTCCGCCAGCAAGCCTTCCAGCATGGCCTCGCGCCGCTCGCGGTCGGCCTCGACTACCTCGAGGGCGGCACGAATATTGTTTTCCACCGAAAGGCCGCGAAATATAGAGGCTTCCTGCGGTAAATATCCCACGCCCAGACGGGCCCGGCGATACATGGGCAAGTCGGTCACATCCTCGCCATCCAAATAGATGGAACCGCTGTCCGGCGTCAGCAGGCCGGTGATCATATAGAAACAGGTGGTTTTGCCGGCACCGTTGGGCCCCAACAGGCCGACGGCCTCGCCGCGCTGGACCACCAGGGAGACATCGCGGACCACGGGACGTTTGCGGAAACCCTTGCCGATTTTTTCCGCGCGCAGGCCCTGGCGCTCAGCCACCAGGCGCGGCTGGTCATCGCCGACAATTGTCGGTGTGTCCGCCGTTGTCGGCCGGGCGCCGGCGTTGGAATTGCCCTCGGGCTGCATATTGTCGTGTCCGTTGTCACTGGTCATTTTTCTTGCCTTTATTGACGTAACAGAACAGGGTTACCGATCACTTACCTTCGCATTCAGAAAATATTCATATCACTGTTTTAGGGCCCATTTTCGGCCTGTTGTCCGGTCAATTCGCCCCTTTGCCGTTTCGTTTTGGCGGCACGAAGCGGCCATGCACCCGGCCACCGCTGATCTGGCTCTGCCCGGTGGCGAGGTTCATCACCAATTTGTTGCCCCGCAGCACGTTTTCACCTCGGGTTAGCACCACGGTACCGGTCAGGGTCAGGCGCTGATCGGCCACTTCATAGATCCCGATATCGCCCTGGGCCGTCTCCGCCGGCGATGAGACAAAGACCTTTTCAATGGCATCAATACGAATGATCGTGCCGTTGGCGCCGCCGCTGGCGGCGGAATCGGCGGGCCGATACCAGACCTTCAATTGTTCCGCACGCAACTTGATGCGCCCCTGAACCGCGATCACATTGCCGGAAAAAACGGCCAGATTCTTGTCCTGCTGGACCTCCAGGTTATCCGCGTTGATATCGATGGGTTGATCGGCATCCGGGCTTGCGGGCTTGCCCTGCGCGTGCGCCATGCCGGTGCCGGCGATCAGCATGAACGCGGACAACAGCAAAGCCGGCAACAGCAAGACCGGCAGGGCCTTAACGAGCGCCCGCAAGTTTTTTCTTCGTATACCTATCAGTTCCGCCATGGCCTAACCGTTACCCTGCGCCACGATGTGCATCTTCACATTACCCTTGAAAAACAGCCGCTGGCCGAAATCCTCAACTTCCATCCGATCCGCCCTCAAGGTGCCGAATGGGCCCTGGCCGCGCACCGGTTGATCGGAGGTCGCCTGCCCGGTGTTAAGATCGATTTCCGCGATTTCCGCGTTGAACTCATAGCCCTGATCCGAAAACAGGTTGATGGCGCCCCGCAGGCGCAAATGCTGCCGCTGCTGATGATAGACGCCGGTATCCGCCATGACGGTAAACCAGCGGCCATCGGCCATGGACATATCCGCCTGCAGCCGCGTCAGGCTGATCTGGCGCTGATCCTGCAGATCCTGGGTGGCCTGGTCGGCGGTCACCACGAATGGCCGGTTTCGGGCGTCGGTGCCCAGATAACGGGGCCGCAGCATGGTCAGTTCGGTGGCGCTGCCATCTTCGCTGGAGACATAGGAAAGATGAAAGCCCGTGGCCTCGCGAAACTCGTTGGGCCAGATCACCACCGCGACCACCAGACCAAATGCCAGCAGGGGCAGCAGCAGTTTCATCATGCCGACAAATCGGCTGTATTGTGCAGAGACCCGCCCCCGGCGGCGATCCGGATCGAACTGAAAACGCCGTGTTGGCGCCGCACTATCTCCGATGCCCCTCGGTGGGCCGCCCGCCGCAATATCTTGCGTGCGCTCCATCAGGCGATCCCGGCGCGCAGTATGTCGTGAACGTGCAGGATACCCACCGGCATGTTGCCCGACCCGCCATCGCCCTGCTGGCTATCGTCGGTGACGAACAGGCAGGTGATCTTGTTGGCATTCATGAAGCCCAGGGCCTCGGCCGCCAGGGCGCCGGCACGAATGGTCTTGGGCGCGGACGTCATCACCTCGCCCACCGCCTTGCGCATCAAGCCGTCACCCATATGCCGGCTCAGGTCGCCATCGGTGACAATACCAATCAGCGCGCCGGCGCCATCAACCACGCCGACACAGCCAAAGCGTTTCTCGGTCATGGTCAAAATAGCCGCCGACATGGCCGTCTCCGACCCGCACAGCGGCAGCTCGCCGCCCTTGTGCATTAGATCATCGACCCGGACAAATTCCCGGCCCAGGCGGCCGCCAGGGTGCAACACCTGGAATTGATCGGGGGAAAAACCGCGCCGGTCCATCATGGCGACGGCCAGGGCATCGCCCAGGGCCAGCATCATGGTGGTCGATGTGGTCGGCGCCAGACCCATGGGACAAGCCTCGGCCATTACCGGCAGAACCAGCGCCACATCCGCCGCCGCGGCAAGCGTCGAGGGCGCCTTGCCAACCATCGCCAAAAGCGGAATGCCGCGGAACTTGGCATAGGCCACCAGATCATTAAGCTCCGCCGTCTCGCCGGAATTGGACAGGGCCAAAACGCCATCGTCCCGTCCGATCATACCCAGGTCACCATGACTGGCCTCGCCCGGATGAACGTAATGCGCCGGCGTCCCGGTGGATGCCAGGGTGGCGGCGATCTTGCGCCCGATATGGCCGCTTTTTCCCATGCCGCTGACGACCAGCTTGCCGGTAATTCGCGACAACAGATCCACGGCGGCATCAAACGTCTCGTCCAGGCCGTCGGCCAGCAAGCCAAGGCCCTCCGCCTCCAGGCGCAAAACCCGCGCCGCCGCCGCGCGCTCGCTGCTATTTTCCGTCGTCAACGCCTCTTCCCGGGTTTCTGCGGGCACTATTCAAGCCTTTGATAATAAATTACTTTAACAAACATACATTAGATCATACAGAAAGCGGCACAATTTCCCATGCGAAAATCGTGCCAACTTTCGAATTAATTCAGTATGAGCAATAAGATAGGTATGGTCAAACTCGCAAACAACAGGCGAAAAATAGGTTTGTAGCCCAATCAAGCCCGCGTCGCGGCTGAAACTCTAGTGCGAGAAAATATCCGTTTCGGACCAGCCCGCCAGGTCCAGTTCCGCCCGTATGGGCAGATAGTCGAAGCTGGCCTGGGCCAGATGGCCGCGGCCTTCGCGGGCCAGCATATCCTGCAAAACGCCATGCAGGCGATGCAGGTGCAGCACATCGTTGGCGGCATAATCCAATTGCTGGGCCGAAAGCTCGTCCGCGCCCCAGTCGGAGCTTTGCTGCTGTTTCGACAGATCAACCCCCAACAGCTCCCGGCAGAGGTCCTTCAGGCCGTGGCGGTCGGTATAGGTCCGCACCAGTTTCGAGGCGATTTTGGTGCAATAGATCGGCGTGCAGTCGACATTCAGATAACGTTTGATCATGGCCACGTCGAAACGGGCGTAATGAAACAGCTTGGTGACGCCGGGATCGGACAGCATGGCGCACAAATTAGGCGCCTGATAAACCCCTTTGGCGAATTGCACCAAATGGCAATCACCGTCGCCGGCGGAGAGTTGGATCAGGCAGAGGCGGTCACGGTGAGGGTCGAGGCCCATGGTTTCGGAATCGATGGCAACCATGCCGCCGAACGACAAACCGTCAGGAAGATCGCCCTTGTGAAGATGATTGGCCATTATCTGATGCTGCCTCTAATTGACGGATTGGTCTGACGGCCCGGCAGTTGGCCCAATTTTCTTGCTGCCATTCCCCGCACCCCAATTTGGGAAATGCCCCATATTGGAGAAAGAAGGGGAATGGTGCCCAGGAGAAGACTCGAACTTCCACGGGGTTACCCCCACTAGCACCTGAAGCTAGCGCGTCTGCCAATTCCGCCACCTGGGCCTCAGGGCGGCATCGATACTGCCCAGGCCCGCCATTGTCAAGGCGGCGATGGCCATTAGCCCCTCAATAAAGTCAAAAAGTTGTCGGCCAGGTCGCCAGGCGGTGTTTTCCGATGCCGCCCGTGGGCCGGCGCCGGTGAACCTCCAGCATCCGGCTCAGCCAATCGCGGGTTTCGCGCGGATCAAGCACGGTCTGGGCCCGGTAGCAGGCCGCCAAATCATAGCCTGAACTATCCTGCATGACCTTGGCGATCAGTTCGCGGTAACGCTCGGGCTCGTCCTCCTCGCGCACCCGGTAGACAACGTTCACCGCCGCGTTAGGGTCCATGAAGGAAATATCGGCTGTCACCCAGGCCGCCATATGGTCGCAGACACCGGCCCCCATGTTCAGATGCGCCTGGCCGTAACTTTTGCGCACGATCACCGATAGTTTCGGCACCGTGGCCATTTGCAGGGCCTGGGTATAGTTCATGATCTTGCCCGGCAGGCGCAGTTTTTCGCCCGCCACGCCGACCAGAAAGCCCGGCGTATCAGCCAGGGTGATGAGCGGCACATTGAAGCTGTCACATAGGGCGATGAAACTGATCGCCTTGTCGCAGGCGTCGGCATCCAGGGCCCCGCCCTTGAATTTCGGGTTCGGCGCCATGACCCCGACGCTGCGACCGTTCAGGCGGGCCAGACCGGTGGAGATATTGCGCGCGAAGCGGTCCTTGATGGGGAAATAGCTGTCCCTGTCGACAATCACGCGGACCACGTCACGCATATCGTAAACCTTGCTGCGGCTTTCCGGCACCACCGTCAGCAAAGCATCCTGGTCCTGTTCGGCATCGGCGGCGGGTTCAAGCTCGGGCGGGATTTCGCCGTTGTGCGATGGCAGATAGCTGAGGAAGGCCTTGATGGCATCCAGCGCCTCTTCATCGCTGTCGACGGCCAGGTCCGCCTGGCCCGTGACGCCGGTCTGCATGCGCCAGCCGCCCAGTTCCTCGGGGTCGGGATCTTCCGAGATCGCGACCGAAGTGACGTTGGCCGAGGATACCGCCATCACCGCGCCTTTTCGCATCACCACGAAATCAGAGGTCGCCGCCCGCCAGGTGCCGCCGCCATAGCTTTGCCCCAATACCGCAGCCGCCCTGGGAATTTGCCGGTCATGGCTAAGATCGAAATATTCTCCCGTCTTATGGATGCCTACCGCGCCCATGATATCGGGTATGCGTCCGCCGGAGCATTCGCACAGCATGATCAGAGGCAAGCCATTCTCGATCGCGGTTTGCCGGCTATGGACCATTTTCTGGCCGGCGATTTCCGCGCTTGATGCACCCATGGAGGTGAAATCAGCGGCGTTGACCACCGCCAGCCTGCCATTGATGGTGCCAGTGCCGTCAACGCTGCCGTCACCCGGCGCCCGGTCATGATCTTCCACGCGGGCCGGCAGAGCCAGCAAACCCTGTTCGGTGAACGAGCCTTCATCGAACAAATAGGCGATCCGCTGGCGCACGTTCATTACGCCCGCATCGCTGAATTCGCGCAGGCGGCGGGGCGATCCCATGGCCAGTGCTTTTTCCCGCCGCGCCGCCAATTCCCGCAATTGCTCTTCCATCGCCATTCGTTTTCTCCACGCCAGACTGAATTAACCAGTAACGTTATAGCATGGCTCTCGGAAGCCAAACTGGGATGGCGTAATTTGGACAAGATCACTATGATGCGGCCCACGAGAGCACGACAACATCGTCAAAGTGATACGGGTACAGCGACATGGGTAAAGTAACGGTTATCGGCGGCGCCGGATTTTTGGGGCGCTATCTGGTCAAACGGCTGGCGCAGCAGGGATTGCAGGTTCGCGTCGCGGTACGCGACCCCGAAGCGGCCAGCTTCCTCAAGCCCATGGGCGATGTCGGACAGGTGCAGCCTGTCCAGGCCAACATCCGCAACGAAGCCTCGATCGCCCGCGCCGTCGCCGGCGCCGATGTGGTCATCAACCTGGCCGGCGTAATGTTCCCGGGCGGTGCGCAAAGTTTTCAGGCGGTGCATGAAGACGGCGCCGAGATGGTGGCGCGCGCTGCCGCCGCTGCCGGCGCCGGCCGCCTGATCCACGTTTCAGCCATTGGCGCCGATGCGGAGGCGAACAGCAAATATGCCCGCAGCAAGGCGGCGGGCGAGGCCATGGTACGGGCGGCCTGCCCCGGCGCCATTATCGTTCGGCCATCAACCATTTTTGGCGCCGAGGATCATTTTTTCAATCTGTTCGGCCTGCTGGCGACGCTGACCCCCGTGATGCCCCTGCTGGGCGGCGGCAAGGGCCGCATGCAGCCGGTCTATGTGGGCGATGTGGCCCAGGCCATAGCGACCCTGGCGCAGGACGGGGCGCCCACCGGCGGCTTGTATGAGCTGGGCGGCCCTCAGGTCCTGAGCATGGCCGAAATAATGGCTCTCGTCTGCGAGCAGACCGGGCGCGACCGCCTGCTGGTATGGTTTCCCTTCGCCCTGATCAAGTTTTACGCCTTTTTCCTGCAATTGCTGCCCTGGCGGATCTTGACCATGGATCAGGTGGAGATGTTGAAGGTGGACAATGTCGCCAGCGGCGAACTGCCGGGCCTGGATGATTTGGGTGTGACGCCGACGGCCCTGAACGCGGTGCTGCCGCGCTATCTGTACCGCTACCGCAAGGCCGGGCGCCTGCCCTCGACCGAGCAGGTCTAGTCTTTCTTATTCGGTTCCAACTCAACGCCCAGGTGGTCCCGTAAAGCCTGGTAATAGTCGGGGTCGTCCAAGGTTCCCAGGGCGACGAAGTCTTCGTCGTTCATGGCGGCGCGGCGGGCCATCATTTCGCTCCCGAAACCAACCGGATACCGCAGCTTGGGCTGTTCCGTCGACAGCGCCTCGGCAATCACCTCGGCCACGGCGTCGGCGGGCGTGGCATTGGCGATCCCGATATTGAAGAATCGTCCACTGCGCCGCATGGCCGATTTGTAGGGCGAGGCCTTGTCGTAGTGCACCGGGGTATTTTCGAATATCGACGAGGCGATAACGCCCGGTTCGATGATCGCAACGCGTATTCCTAGGGGCGCGACCTCCTGGGCCAAGGCTTCGGAAAACGCCTCCATGGCGAATTTCGAGGCGCAATAGGCGCCCTGATTGGCCCAGGCGAGGCGTCCTACCAGGGATGAAATATTGACGATGGCGCCACGCCCCTGCGCACGCATGCCGGGCAGAACGGCCTGGGTCAATTTCACCGGGCCCCAGTAATTGGCCTCGAACATGGCCCGGTGTTCGTCCTCCGGGTAGGTCTCGATCGGCGATGACGAGGACAAACCGGCATTGTTGACCAGAACATCGATGCGGCCTTCTTCCGCGATGATACGTTCCACACATGCCAACATGGACTGATTGTCCGAGACATCCAGGGTTTCGATCACCAGCGGCAGGTTTTCCGCCGCCGCCCTCTCGCGCAACGGTTCGGCCTTGGCGGTATTGCGCATGCTGGCATAGACCTTGTAGCCCCGGCGCGCCAGATGCAGCGCCGTGGCATGGCCGATGCCGGTCGAAGTGCCGGTAATCAGACAGATTTCCATGCTCTGTAACCCTTCGCTTTGTCAGGCGTAAAGCCAATATAGCAGTCCGGCGCCGAGCACTAGTCGATAGACCACGAACGGCGTATAAGAGGCATGGCGCAGCCAGCGCATCATCAGGGCCACCGCCAACAACGCCATCACAAAGGCCAGGGCGGCGGCCACGAGGGCATCCAGACCCAGGCTCAGCTGTCCGTTTTGCACCACCTCCAGGCCGGCATAACCGGCCGCCGCCAGGATAATCGGCATCGACAGCAGCAACGAGATGTGCGCCGCGTCCTCCCGCTCGAAGCCCAGGGCCCGCGCCGCCGTGATGGTGATGCCGGAACGCGAGGTGCCGGGGATTAGCGCCAGGATCTGGGCCAGGCCGATCAGCAGAACCGCCGTGAAGCCCAGTTGCTCCATTCGGTTGATCCGCATACAGGTTCGGTCCACGGTCCACAGCAACAGGCCAAACATCACGGTGGTCCAGGCAATGACCAGGGGTGAGCGCAGAAGATCCAGAATGCCCTGGCTGGCGAGAAAATACCCCGCCGCCAATGCAGGCAGGGTGCCGACCAGGATCATCAGGAACAGCCTGGCGCCTGCATCGAAGCGTCCCAGCAACAGGGATACCAGTCCCATGACCATGGCCGCCACGTCCTGGCGGAAATACAACATCACCGCGCCCAGAGTCCCCAAATGCACGGCGATATCGATGGTCGGCCCCTGGTCGGGCCAATCGCCGGCCAAAGGTACCAGGATCAAGTGAGCCGAAGACGAGATCGGCAGAAACTCGGTCAGGCCCTGAACCACGGCAACAATGATCAGATGCAGGAAACTCACATAAAAACTCCGGTCTCGCCTCAATGATATTCACTGATTCGCTACCCGCACACAGTGCCACACCGCGCCCGCTTTTACATCAAGCGCCGGTTCCGGATAGCCTTGGCGCGGCAGCCGGCATAAATAGATTGATATGAGACATTCAATAACCGACCGCCTGACCAGCCTGGACTGGAGACAAATCGCGGCGCGGATCGAAGACGGCGGACACGCCCGGACTGAACCGCTGCTTGGCGCCGAGGAATGCGATGAATTGATCGGCTTGTATGGCCAGGATCAATACTTCCGCAATACCATCGAGATGGCCCGCTATCGCTTTGGCGAGGGCCAATACCGCTATTTCGACAATCCATTGCCTGATCTGGTGGCCGAATTGCGGCAAGGGCTTTATCAACATCTAGCTCCAATCGCCAACCAAATGGCCGCCAATCTGCCCGGCGACAATCACTATCCAGCCACGTTGGCTGCCTACCGCGAGATTTGCCATGACGCCGGTCAGACCAAACCGACGCCGTTGCTGCTGCGTTACGAGGCGGGCGGCTACAACCGGCTGCATCAGGACCTGTATGGTGGCGAGCTGTTTCCCCTGCAAGCGGTTATCTTGTTAAGCCGGCCTGGCATCGATTTCACCGGCGGTGAATTCCTGTTGGTGGAACAACAGCCCCGCGCCCAATCCATTGGTCAGGCGGTCACGCCGGAACTGGGCGAAATGGTGATTTTTCCGGTCCGCGAACGCCCGGTCCCCAAAAGACCCGTCAGGGGCAAGCGCGGCTATTTCCGCGCGCCCATGCGCCACGGCGTCAGCCGCCTGCATACAGGCCGGCGCTTTACCCTGGGCATCATTTTTCACGACGCGGAATAGGCCGCGGCGGCACGGCAATTATCAACCTGCCCTAGTCCGGGGCGGGCACGGCACTATATCCACAGATTGAATACGCCAAAAATGCATCGGGGAACGGGCATCATGTTGGAATATTTAACATTAGGGATACTCTGTGTCGGCCTTTCTTTGACGTTTTACACCTTCATCTATATCCACGATATTCCCTACGAGATCGCGAAAAAGCGAAACCACCCCCAGGTCGAGGCGATCCATATCGGCTGTCTTTTAAGCCTCTTTACCCTGCACGCCATATGGCCTCTGGTCTTCATGTGGGCCGTCTTCAAACCAGCGCCATTGAGGGTTGCGATTACCAATGGCGATGGCGATGGCAACGACACCGGGGCAAGACTATTGCAGCTGGAACGGCGTTTGGCGGCGCTGGAACAGCCCTTGCCGGCCGCCGCACAAGAGGAGAACGCCGATGGTTGAACTTATCATCGGTACCTATGGCGCCTTATGCTGGCTGCTCTTCAAGAAACTCAAACTCATACCAACCAACACCTACACCATCGCCACGGCCATCGTGATCGGCGTGCTTCAGCTGGCTTTCATGGCGCTGTTGCTGATGCTGTTTCATCCGGCGGCGAATGACGCCCGCACCCTGGCACTGACAACCCCCATCGTGCCCCAGGTCCGCGGCAAGGTGATCGAAGTGCCGGTGCAGGCAAACCAGCCTTTGAAAAAGGGTGATGTGCTGTTCCGTATTGATCCCGATCCCATCCAATACGAAGTCGACCGGCTGAACGCCATGCTGGCCGATGCCGTCACGCGGGCCTCGCAGCTCGAGGAAAAGCTGATCGCTTCCAAGGCCGTGACTGCCCAGGCCAAGGCGGATGTGCTGGCATCCGAATCCGAACTGGACCGGCAGGCCCGCGAAGCGCTGGAACAGGCCCGTGCCGTTGTTACCCGAAAAAAATCCGAACTCGCCCTGGCCAGAAAAGACGAGACGAGAAGCCGTACCCTATTGCAACGGGGCACGATCACGCGGACGCGCCATGAGCGGGACCAACAGAAGGTCGAGAGCCTTGTGGCGCAGCTGCGCGAAGCCCAGGCCGGGGAACGCAAGGCGCGGGAACAACTGACGGCAGGCGGCAGCCGGATGCGGGCGGCACGCGAGAAATTGACCCAGGCGCGGTCAGAAGAACGGGAGGCGCGCCTGGCATTTGAATCTGAGAGCGGCGGCCTGAATCCGGAAGTTCGGCGTATTACCGCCCAGCTGGACAGCAAGACCTGGGAACTGGCACAAACGGAGATAAAGGCACCGGCGGCGGGATATGTGACGCAAGTGGCCCTGCGCCCAGGTCAGATGGCCGTCCCCCTGCCGTTGGCTCCGGTCATGATCTTTGTTCACGCCGAGCGCCCATTGTTGGCGGCGAGCTTCCCCCAGAATGTGATCACCGCGATCAAACCCGGACAGGAAGCCGAGCTCGCCTTCAAGGCCTACCCAGGGCGCATTTTCAAGGCGAAAGTGGACCGCATTCTGCCGGTCATATCCCAGGGTCAGGCCACCGCCAGCGGCACCATCAGGTCCTTGCCGTCGGCAAAATCCCTGGGCCGGATACCGGTCGTGTTCGCATATGGCGACGATGTCGAAGCCCTGGACCTGCCCGCTGGCACCCTCGCCTCCGTTGCGATCTATACGGAGCGGGTGCGGTTCCTGGCAATCCTGCGCAAAATTCTATTGCGGATAAGGAGCTGGGAGAACTATATCTTTATTCCCTAGGGAACATTTAGTGACAGGAAGGCGGCGATAATGTCGGAACCTATCGTATTGGAAATATTCACCGATTACGTTTGACCGTGGTGTTATCTCAGTACCGGGCGTATTGAAAAACTGAAGCGGAATTTCAACATCGAGGCGAAATGGGTGCATTTTCCCCTGCATCCCGAAACGCCCCAGGAGGGCCGCAGCCTGGAAGAGCTGTTCGCGGGCCGGGGCGTGGACCTGGATGCCATGTATACCCGCATGAAAGGCCTGATGGACGAAGAGGACCTGCCGTACAGTCACCGTACCCACACCTACAACAGCCGCCTGGCCCAGGAACTGGGCAAATGGGCCGACACCCAACAGGGAGGCGAGGCCATCCATGACGCCCTTTACCGGGCCTATTTCGTCGATGGCGTGAACGTTGGCGATGTGGAGGCGTTGCTGAAAGTGGCCGCCGCCGTCGGCCTGGACGTGGAGGCGGCGCGAGAGGTTCTTGAATCCCGCAGCTTCTCGGACGCGGTGGACGAGGATTGGGCGAAATCCAGGCAATATGGCGTTACCGGCGTTCCCACCTTTGTCGCCGGCCGCCAAGGCGTGGTTGGGGCACAGCCATACGAAGCCTTGGAACAGTTTTTACAGCAGGCCGGGGTCGAGCGAAGAAGTTAAACGAAGCGGGTTCTTGCTCAATGCACGGAATCGTCGGCGTTCGGCGCGCTCAATTGCGCATCCGCCGCGACCCAGAGGCCGGTTTGCGTGAAGCCGGGTTCGGCCAGGCGGATCATGGTCTCGGCGACATGTTCGGGCGGCGGCAGTTGCTCCGCGTCTTCGCCGGGGAAGGCGGCTGCCCGCATCTCGGATCGGGTTGGGCCCGGATTGACAATATTAACCCGCAGGGCCGTGTTCTGGGTTTCCTTGGCGTAGGTCTGGGCGATGGCATCCAAGGCCGCCTTGGTCGAGGCGTAGAGCGCCCAATAGGGCGGCAGGGATTGCCCCGCGCCGGAGCTGAGAAAGATCGCCCGTCCCGCATCGGACTGTCGCAACAGCGCATCCATGGAACGGATCAGGCGATAATTGGCGGTGACATTTAGGTCATAGGCGCGCTGCCAGACATCGGGGCGGATGTGGCCCACCGGCGACAGATCACCAAGAATAGCGGCGTTGCCAACCAGAATATCCAGCTTGCCCCAGCGCTTAAAGATCTGCCCGCCCAGATCGTCGATGGCGCCAAAATCGCTCAGGTCCATGGGTACCAGCGTGGCGCTGCCGCCTTGCGCCCGAATTTCGTCGTCCACTTCCTCCAGCGCGCCGGTGGTCCGCGCCACCAGAATGACGTGGGCGCCTTCGCCGGCATAGGCCTTGGCAATGGCGGCGCCAATGCCGCGGGAGGCGCCCGTGATCAGGGCGATACGGTCCTTTAAACGTTGGCTCATCGCACTATCCCGCCCATCACGCCGGCCCTTCAACCATGTTCCGCCAGCAGCGACAATTGCGCCGGCGACCGGCCCTGGGCCAGATCAACCAACGACACCGGATAATCGTCGGTAAAACAGGCATCGCAATATTGCGGTTCATCACCGTCACGGTCCACTCCGCCAACCGCCTGATAGAGGCCATTGATGGAGATAAAGGCCAGGCTGTCGACGCCGATTTGCCGCGCCATGGTCGCCACATCCATATTGGCGGCCATCAGCTCTTCCCGGCTGGGCGTATCGACCCCGTAATAACAGGGATTGGCGGTGGGCGGTGAGGCGATACGCATGTGCACCTCGGTGGCGCCGGCATCGCGGACCATCTGCACGATCTTTTTCGAGGTGGTACCGCGCACGATCGAATCATCCACCAGCACCACGCGCCGGCCCTCGATCTCGGCCCGATTGGCGTTGTGCTTCAGCTTGACGCCGAAATTGCGGATATTCTGGGACGGCTCGATGAACGTCCGGCCCACATAATGGTTGCGGATAATACCCAATTCGAAGGGCACGCCTGCCTCTTCGGCATAGCCAATGGCGGCAGGCGTTCCGGAATCAGGCACCGGGATGACCACGTCCGCCGGCATCGCGCTTTCCTTGGCCAGCGCCGCGCCGATCGCCTTGCGCACGGAATAGATGGAGCGGCCCTGGGCGATGCTGTCGGGTCTGGAAAAATAGACATATTCGAATATGCAGGGCCGCGATTTGGCGGGCGGAAAAGGCGTCAGGCTTTCGATGCCCCGGCGGCTGCAGATGATCACTTCGCCCGGCGCCACCTCGCGCACCAGTTCGGCACCGATAATATCCAGGGCGCAACTTTCCGAGGTCAGGATCGGCGCCCCGTCCAGATGGCCCAACAACAGCGGCCGTACACCCATGGGATCACGCACGCCGATCAATTGATCCTCGGTCATGGCAACCAGGCTGTACGCCCCGACCACGGATTTCAGGGCATCGATGATACGGTCGATCAGGTCATGATAGCTGGAGGTGGCGATCAGGTGGATGATCACCTCGGTATCCATGGTCGATTGGAAGATACAGCCGCGCTTGACCAGTTCGCTGCGCAGGGTGCCGGCGTTGGTCAGATTGCCGTTATGGCCGATGGCGAAACCGCCAGTTTGCAACTCCGCGAACAAGGGCTGGACGTTGCGTAATACGGTATCGCCCGTGGTGGCATAGCGATTGTGCCCCAACGCCACGTCGCCCGGCAGACGGCTGATCACCGCTTCCGAGTTAAAATTATCGCCCACGTGCCCCAGGCTGCGGTGGGAATAGAACTGCCCGCCATCGTGAGTGACGATGCCGGCGGCTTCCTGGCCGCGGTGTTGCAGGGCATGCAGGCCCAAAACCGTGTGGGCGGCGGCATCGCTGCTGCCGAAAATACCGAAGACGCCGCATTCTTCGTGAAACTTGTCACCGTCCGCCCCAAGTCGGTCATGGGGACGGGCAAATGGATGTGTGGTCAGATCCAAGGTCAGGTCCTTTGCGGGCACGGGGCCGGCGTCATTGATACAGTCGTCATTATGATCGTTTGGGGAGCGCTGCTTCAATTGTCCGTCCGGTTCTGAATAAGGCGGTTCATATCTTCGCGCGAGCCCGATGTATAGCCGCTTTCGCTCTGCTTGTCAGTTCCGCTCTTCGAACCGCCAACTGCATCTTTTAGCTGTTCCGCCGAGCGCCCGGCCTTGATGGCATTGTCGAGAATGGAATCCAGGTTCTGGCCGCCCTCCTTGCCCAGTTCACCGATCCCGGCAAGACCCTCGCGGACATTTTCAGGCGCCACGCCCGCCAGCATTTGGGCGCTGTATTTGATGGCCGGCATGGCCCGCGCCTGGCGCAACCAATCGGGCTGGTCCTTGGCCGGCAGGAATTGCAACAGAACGATGTAAGCCAGCGCAATCACCACGACACCGCGCAATAAGCCAAACAAGAACCCGAGTGAGCGGTCCAGAATGCCGATTTCACTGCGTTGTACCCGCCGCGATATGGCCGATGACAGAAATGAAGCCGCGGTCAGCACGGCGACAAAGATGACCACCGTCGCGATGCTGCCGGCGATCAAGGGCTGATTGACATAGTTTTGTACCAGGGGCTGCACATGAGGGAACAATCCGATCGTGGCGACGGTCGCAATGACCCAGCCGCCGATGGACAGCACTTCCTTGACGAAACCACGGCTCAACGCCAGCAGGCCCGAAACCAGCAGGATCGCCAGGATCGCCAGATCCGTTACATTTATGGGCAAATCGCTTAACATGGCGGTTCTATACGGCCTCCACACCATGGGAGGCAAACAGTTCCACCAATTCCGGCAAACGGCTGATTTCGCTGATCGCCAGGGGACTCTTGCGTTGTTTGCGGACGGTGGGCGTCAGGGCCCGGGTGAAGCCCAGTTTAGCCGCTTCCTTCATACGTAGTTCCGCCTGCGCAACGGCTCGCACCTCACCCGATAGGCTGATTTCACCGAACAAAACCGCTTCTTGCGGCACCGGCACTTCCATCAACGATGACACCAACGCGGCGGCCACCGCCAGATCCGCGGCTGGTTCATTGATGCGCAAACCGCCCGCCACGTTCAAATAGATGTCATGGCCGGCCATGCCCAGGCCACAGCGGGCATCAAGCACGGCCAGCACCATGGCCAGGCGGTTGCCGTCCCAGCCCACCACCGTGCGCCGCGGATTACCGGGGGGCGAGGGCGCGACCAGGGCCTGAATTTCCACCAGCACCGGGCGGCTGCCCTCCAGGCCGGCGAAGACGGCGCTGCCCGAGATATCGCCCGCCTCGCCACGATTGGCCAGAAACAGGGCGGAGGGGTTGCTGACTTCCATCAGGCCGGCATCGCTCATCTCGAACACGCCGATTTCGTCCGTCGGGCCATACCGGTTCTTCACGGCGCGCAGGATGCGAAACTGATGGCCGCGTTCGCCTTCGAAATACAGCACGCTGTCGACCATATGCTCCAACACCCGTGGCCCGGCGATCTGGCCGTCCTTGGTCACATGGCCCACCAGCAGCAGGCAAATATCCTTGCGCTTGGCGGCGCGGATCAATTCCTGGGCCGAGGTACGGACCTGGCTGACGGTGCCGGGCGCCGATTCAATGCTGTCCACGTACATGGTTTGGATCGAGTCTATAACCACCACCTTGGGGCTATCCGGGCCGTCCATGGTGGCGACAATGTCACGCACCGAGGTTGCCGCCGCCAGATCCAGCGGCGCGCCTTCCAGGCCAAGACGCCGTGCCCGCATACGAACCTGGGCCGGCGCCTCCTCACCCGAGATATAGGCGCAGGCGACACCCTGCTGGGCCAGACGGGCGACGACCTGCAACAAAATGGTGGATTTGCCAATGCCCGGATCACCGCCGATCAAAATCGCCGAACCGGGTACCAGGCCGCCGCCGCAAACCCGGTCGAACTCACCCAGGCCCGAAACGGTACGCGGGCCTTCCATTTCGCCATGCTGGTTCAGCTTGCGAAAGTCCAGCACCCGGCCCTTCATGCGGCCCGAGCTTTCCAGGCCCTTCGGCGGTGCATCCCGCGCGGCTTCTTCCGTGATGGAGTTCCACTCGCCACAGCCCGAACAGCGCCCGGACCACTTGCCGTGAACCGCGCCACAGCTTTGACAGACAAAAGTTTCGGCTGCCTTGGCCACCTGGTTCCTACTCTTAGGTTACTTCCAGGGCGAAGGGACCTTCCTCGCGCCCATGGATGAATTGATCAACGAACTCATTGCCACAATGATCGATCTGATCGACCCCGCCGGCCCAGATGATCTGCCCGCCATACAGCATGGCGACCCGGTCGGCGATGGTGCGGGCGGACGACATATCATGGCTGATGGTCAGGGTCGTCGCGCCCAGATCCTGTACGCATTCGGTAATCAAATTATTGATGATATCGCCCATGATCGGGTCCAGGCCGGTGGTTGGCTCGTCAAAAAAGATAATATCGGGCTCCGTGGCGATGGCGCGGGCCAGGCCGACCCGCTTGCGCATGCCGCCTGACAGGCCCGCCGGATCGGCCTCGGCCATATCCTCGCCCATGCCGACCTTGGCCAGTTTGTCGATGGCGATGATCCGGGCCGCCTCCCGCTCCATGCCCGCACCTTCGATCAGGCCAAAGGCCACGTTTTCCCAAACCGTCAGGGAATCGAACAAAGCGGCGGATTGGAACAGCATGCCGAACTTGGTCAAAATCCGCTCCCGCTCGGCGCCGCGCAAATCGACGGTGTCTTCGCCGTCAATGAGGATGCGGCCCCGGTCGGGGTGCAACAGGCCCAGGATGCATTTCAACATCACCGATTTACCGGTGCCCGAACCGCCGATGACCACCACGGATTCGCCCTTGGCCAGTGCCAGGTTCAGGCCATTCAGCACCACTTTCGGGCCAAATGACTTGTGCACATCAATCAGTTCCAGGCGCGGTGTATCGGTCATCATTCAAGTCATCACTGCGAAAAGAAGGCTTCGGTGACGAAATAGTTCGAGATCAAGATCAGGATCAGCGACGAGACCACCGCATCCGTGGTCGCCTTGCCCACGCCCTGGGCCCCGCCCTTGGAGTTGAAGCCGTGGTAGCAGCCCATCAGGGCGATCAGGAAACCGAACACCGCCGCCTTGACCAGGCCGGAGGTGACGTCCATGGCCTCGAGAAAATCGTAGGTGTTCTTCAGATAGACGGCGCTGTTGAAATCCAGGCGGTGAATGCCCACCAGATAGCCGCCCATGACACCGATGATGTCGGCGATCAGCACCAGGATCGGCGTGGTGATGGTGGCGGCGACCAATCGAGGAACGACCAGATAACGGAAAGGATTGGTCTGCAAGGTGATCAGGGCGTCCAACTGCTCGGTCACTTTCATGGTGCCCAGTTCCGCCGCGATCGCCGCGCCAACCCGGCCACCCAGCATCAGGCCCGCCAGGACAGGGCCCAGTTCGCGGGTCAGGCCCACGACAACAATATTCGGCACCGCGCTTTCGGCACCGAAACGGGCGGAGCCGAGATAGATTTGCAAGGCCAGCACCGCGCCCGTGAACAGCGCCGTCATGCCCACCACGGGCAGGGAATAATAGCCAATGGTCATCATCTGCTGCAGACACAGGCGCCAATAGAACGGCGGCGTCGCCACTGCCGACAATGATCGGCCCGTGAACATGGACAGCCGCCCGACCGTGGCCAGAAAACTCAAAAAAATGCGGCCGACAGCCGCCAATGGATTACTCATTTTGGCTGTTTCCCGGCACCTGACCCACATAGCGCCGGTGATAGCGCCGGCCTAGAGAAGTTAGAATTTCATAGCCGATGGTACCGGCGCGGGCGGCCACTTCGTCAATCGTATCGCCGCCGCCGCCGATCAGATCCACCAATGCCCCTGCCTGCGCTGCCTCTTCCGGCACCTCGGTGACATCCAGTGTGATCAGATCCATGGAAACGCGCCCCACGATTGGTACCGAAATCCCGGCAAGACGGCCCATCCCCTGCCCGGATAATGAGCGCAAATAGCCATCGGCATAACCCACCGGGACCGTGGCGATGCGCCGGGGCCCCGTGGCCCGATGGGTGGCACCGTAGCCAACGCTCTGGGGGGTGTCAATTTCCCGCACCTGGATGATCCTGCCCGTCAGACGAACCACCTGGGCCATGGGGTTCGCGGTCCCTGGCGTGGGGTTGCCGCCATAGAGGGCGATGCCGGGCCGAACCAAGTCGTGGTGATAGCCGGGCCCAAGGAAAATGCCCGAGGAATTGGCCAAAGATGCCGGTTTTGCTGGCAGCTTGACGCGCAGGCGGTCAAACAATTGCCGCTGTTGTTCGTTCATTTCATGGCCGGCTTCATCGGCACAGGCGAGGTGGCTGACGATCAAACGCAGGTCGATATTTTCAAACCGTCCTGGCGCGGCAGCCAGGGCGGCGGCATCATCCGGGCTCAATCCGAGGCGATTCATGCCTGTATCAAGATGCAGGGCTGCGGCGCCTGGGCAAATATCCAGTTGCGCCAATGTATTGAGTACCGGTCTTAGATCATGGGCCGCGAAATCACCTTCCGTGCCCGGCAGAATACCATTTAGAACATATATTGACGCTTCCCCGCCCAGCACCCGTCGCAGGGCAATACCCTCCATCAGATGGGCCACAAAGAAAGTTTCACAGCCCGCCGCCGCCAATACGGGCGCCACACGATCGGCGCCCAGGCCATAGGCATCGGCCTTTACCACGGCGGCGCATTCCGCAGGTGCCGCGCGCTGTTTCAGAATTTCATAATTCGCCACCAGGGCGGCCAGATCGACCTCAAGGATCGCAACAGCTTGTTCGATGCCGAGGCTAGTGGCCATCGGGGTAGTGGCCCACCTCAAGGTTGGAGAACTTGGTGAATTCGCGCTCGAACTGCAGGCGCACGGTGCCTGTGGGGCCGTGGCGCTGTTTGCCGATGATGACCTCGGCGATGCCGTGGATCTGATCCGCTTTTTCCAGCCATTTGGCATGATCGGGCGTATCGGGTTCGGGCTGTTTGCGCTCGTGATAATATTCTTCCCGGTAGACGAACATCACCACGTCGGCATCCTGCTCGATGGAGCCCGATTCACGCAGATCCGACAGCAAGGGCCGCTTGTCCTCCCGCGCCTCCACCTGCCTGGACAGCTGCGACAGCGCCAATACGGGGATATCCAGTTCCTTGGCCAGCGCTTTCAGGCCCTGGGTAATCTCGGAGATTTCCTGTACCCGGTTTTCACCATGCCCGGTGCCGCGCAACAATTGCAGATAATCGACCACCACCAGACCCAGGTCGTGTTGCCGCATCAGGCGCCGGGCCCGGGTGCGCAGGGCCGAAACGGTCAGCGCCGGCGTATCGTCAATATACAGCGGCGCCTGTTCAATCGCCTGGGAGGCGGTGACAAGGCGGGAAAACTCATCGGAGGAGATTTCCCCACGGCGGATCTTTTCCGAGCTGATGCGGGCTTGCTCGGCCAGCAGACGGGTAGCCAATTGCTCGGCCGACATCTCGAGGCTGAAGAATGCCGCCACCGCGCCGTCGACGACGACCTCCTGGCCGTCTTCCTGGCGCTTGCGCTTGATGTTATGGGCTGCATGAAAGGCGATATTGGCGGCCAGGGCGGATTTGCCCATGGCGGGCCGGCCAGCCAGGATAATCAGATCCGACGGGTGCAACCCGCCCAGTTTCTGGTCCAGGTCCGCCAGGCCGGATGACACCCCCATCATCTGGCCATCGCGCTGGAATGCAGCAGCCGCCATCTCTATGGATTTGGCCAGGACGCTGTCAAAGGTTTGCGGCCCCTGATCCGTCTGACCATGCTCGGCCAATTGGAACAGATCCTGTTCCGCCGTCTCGATCTGATCGGTAGCCTCGATATCCACATCGGCCTCGTAGGCCTCGTTGACCATGGTTTCGCCGATCTGGATCAGGCCCCGGCGCAGGGCCAAATCGAATATGGCGCGGCCATAATGCTGGGCGTTGATCACGGTCACGGCGGCGCCGGCCAGACGGGCCAAATATTGCGCCCCGCCCACTTCCGCCAGGGCCTCGTCCTGATCAAAGAAATACTTCAATGTCACCGGATTGGCGATCTGGCCCCGCTCGATCAATTTCAGGGCGGCGGCGAAAATGCGCTGATGGCCCGGTTCCATGAAATGTTCCGGGCGCAGGAAATCCGTAACCCGGGCCGCAGCCTCATTATTGACCAGGATCGCGCCAAGCAGGGCTTGTTCGGCCTCCAGATTGGCGGGCGGGGTGCGGTATTCGGCGCCGGGGACCTCGTGCTCTTCGAGCGATGGATCGCCAATGGTGGCCAGAACCGGATTATTTGTGTTGTCTGCGTTCATCTGCGGGCAACCTATCACGTCGGACAGCGGCAATCCTCGTGGTGAATTTTTCAGGCCTTGTTAGCAACAAAACTCTTTTCCCCGGAAAGCCGTGGATAACTGCCCCCGAACCCCGAAAACAGGGCCGTCTATAGGACCGGTATTGGGGATAACTAGCGGGTAAAAAATTTTCGCCAACGGTAAAAATCCCGACCGCCGCATCAAGCCGCGCGCGAATCAGATTTCACCGCCTGCCCAGACCGGCGTCTTTCGCCATCGAATATGTAGTCGCGTGTGTCTGGCACCGCGTCGGGGTTCTTGGCCAGTTGCACCTGGAAAACCACATGGCCGCCGTGGCGGAAGGCAACTTCCGCGCCGCACAGGTAGAAATCCCACATGCGTGCGAATCTTTCATCGAATAGGGCGGTAATCTGCTCCCTATTGGCATAAAAGCGTTGCCGCCAGTGCCGCAGTGTCTCGGCGTATTGCAGACGGAATATTTCCACGTCCGTGATGTACAGATCGGCCTTTTCCACGGCAGCGGAAATTTCCGACAGCGAAGGGCTATAGCCGCCGGGAAAGATGTATTTGTTGAGCCAGGGATTGGTCGCGCCGGGACCATCGGCCCGGCCAATGGTATGCAGAACGGCGATGCCGTCGTCGGTTAGAAGCTGCCGCACCTTTTCGAAATATTCCCGGTAATGGTTCAATCCCACATGCTCGAACATTCCCACCGAGACAATGCGGTCGAACGGCCCCTCGACTGCCCTGTAGTCCTGCAACGCAAACGAGACAAAGCCCGCCAAGCCCGCCTCGACGGCCCGCTGGTTGGACAGCTTATGCTGTTCTTCCGATAACGTAACGCCGTGAACCATCACCTGCTCGGTCCGGGCCAGATACAGCCCCATGCCGCCCCAGCCCGAACCAATGTCGAGAACTCTATGCCCCGGCTGCAACGCCAGCTTGGCCGCCAGGTGCCGCTTCTTGCGCAATTGTGCCGTTTCCAGATCATCCTCGGGAGATTGGAAATATGCACAGGAATATTGCCGGTCCGAATCCAGGAACAGATCGTACAATTCGGAGGTCAAATCGTAGTGATGGGCCACATTGGCACGGGCACGGTGCGCGGGATTGTATTGCCGCAAACGGCGGACAGCCTCCCGCAGGGGGGTAATGAGTTGCTTCTGCAGCCAATGGTCCGGCTGCCGCCAGCCGATATTCATGGATGTTAAATTCAGGAAGTCATAGAGCTCGGCATCTTCCACGGTCAGACTGCCGTTCATATAGGCCTCGCCTGTGTAAAGCATGGGATTGGTAAACAATTTCCAGTGTAAATCCCGCGTGTGCAGCCGGATCGTGACTTCCGGGCCATCCCTGACGCCCTTAAAGATGTGCCGGCGTCCCGTGGCGTCGATGACCGTCAAACTGCCCGTATGGATTAAACTACGCAGAAAACTCGCCAAAATCATGACCTACCCCGCAGCAAATATCTCTTGTGATCGGTTCCTTTCAGTGTTCCCGCGGCCCGCGCCGTGGATGCTCAAAGGTTAACTCAAACCCGGTCCTGGGGTAAAGAAATTTCGATTATGACAAATATCGCCTCCGGACAAAAAACAAGGCGGCCCGGATATCCGAGCCGCCCTGAATTTGTAATCGATAAGCTATCGAAATCAGTCGTCTTCGGATTCCGAAACTTCCGCCTCGGCCACTTCGGCATCGGAGGCATCGTCCGCGGCAGCTTCCTCGCCATCATCGGCGGCATCGTCCGCGTCGTCAAAGACCTCCATGGCCAGATCGTCTTCTTCCTCGGCGTTGATATCCTCGCCGGCGGCTTGACGCTCCGCCTCCGCACCCGAACGGGCCACATTGGCAATGACTTCGACGCTGACTTCCGGGTGCAAGTTGACCTGAACCGGATGCAGACCAAGGGTCTTGATCGGCCGGGTCAGCACGATCTGATTGCGATCGACCTTGAAGCCGGCGCCATCCAGGCCCTCGGTCACGTCGCGGGCCTGCACGGAGCCATAAAGCTGTCCGGACCCGCCTGCCTGCCGGATGACCACGAAGCTCACTTCCTCCATGGTTTTCGCGACCTTCTCGGCCTCGCCGCGACGTTCCAGGTTGCGCGCCTCCAACTCGCTCCGGCGGGCTTCGAACGCGGCCAGGTTTTCCGCCGTGGCGCGCTGGGCCTTGCCCTGGGGCAACAGATAGTTGCGGGCATAACCGTTCTTGACACTGACCACATCGCCCATCTGGCCAAGTGACTCAATTCGTTCCATTAGGACGACGTCCATCATTCCTCCTTGTCGGCGCTACCGCCGCTATCTCCGGCACCGCCGGTGGTGTCCAATTTATCGCCGCGCGCCAGGCGCAGCACCGCGTTGAAAAGGCCAAGGCCGGCAACCAGGACCGGCAGGGGCCACAAAAACAAAAGTCCATAAAACAAAATTAGCATGGCCAGGCGGCCTTTCCACGGTTTGAAAAAACCATGGACAACGCCCAAACCGAGCACGAAATACGGCACAATGGCGATCGCTGCAAGGGTTTTACCAAAGACGCCCGTTAAACCGGTCAAGGACGCCAGCAGCAACGCCGCCAACAAGGTGCCGATCCAGGCCATCGGCAGGCGGATATCCGCCAATTCCGGGCTCGGCGCAATGTTGTAGCCGAACCGTACCAGCAGCCCCTGGGCCAGCACGCCGTTGAAGATCAGGCCCAAACTCCAGGACACGGCAAAGAACGCCGGCAGATACTCCACCAAGTTCATCAGCACTTCGCGCTGCCCAGGCTCTGGAAACTGATCCGCGAACGGCGTCATGACCGCATTTAAATACGCCATCAGGCCATCGCCGAACAGGCTTAAACCGGCCAGGCCAAAAACCAGCCCCGCCACGGCCATGCCCGCCAGCCACAGCAACATATGGCCCGGCGGATACCAATGCACCTGGCCCTGATCATCAGTGCGCGACAATAGGGCCTGACGGCTGATGACGATCACCGGCAGGCCGTAAAACACTGCCTGGGTGGCGGCAAAGCCCGGTCCACCGAACAGCGTACCCAAGGCACCGGCTACCAGAACAGCAATGACGGCACCCCGCGCGCCCAGCCCCAAACCGGCCAGGAACAGCGGCAGCGGCGCGATATAGGCCAGCAGCAGACCGCCCGCGGCAGGCAATGCCAGGGCGCCCTGCAACAGACCGCTGACCACGCCGGCCGCGATGGCGATCAGATTAAAGTGCGACATTTGTTCTGCAGCATGACAATTGGCCGCCGGTTATCGCCCGGCGGCCAATAATTCCGCCCGTCGGGCTATTGCGGAACGTCCTATTGCAGGACGAACGGCAACAATGCCAGGATCCGCGCCCGCTTGATGGCCCGGGCCAGTTCGCGCTGTTTCTTGGCCGAGACCGCGGTGATGCGGCTGGGCACGATCTTGCCCCGCTCGGACAGGTAACGTTGCAGCGTGCGCACGTCCTTGTAATCGATCTTGGGCGAATTGGCGCCCGAGAACGGGCAGGTCTTGCGCCGGCGGTAAAAAGGACGCCGCAGGGGCAGTTGGGAAATTCTCACATCCTGTGCCATTTGCCTTACTCCTCGACGCTAGCTGTGGCTTCGGTTTCGCCACCGTCGGCAGCCGCGGTATCCGCCGGGGCATCCTCGCGGCCACGGCCTTCACGACCGCCATCACGGTCACGGCCACCTTCACGGGGGCGGCGGTCGCCGCGTCCGCCACGGGACTGCATCATCACGGAGGGGCCTTCTTCCAGCTCCTCGACGCGCACGGTCATATAGCGGATCACGTCTTCGTGCAGGCGCATGTTGCGTTCCAGCTCCTGCACCGCATCGGAGGGTGCATCCAGATTCAGCAGCACATAATGGCCCTTGCGGTTTTTCTTGATGCGGTATGTCAGGCCGCGCACGCCCCAATATTCGTTCTTGGGCACCGAACCGCCATTGTCCGTCACCAATTTGGTGAATTCCTCGGTCATGGCTTCGACTTGCTGGGATGAAACATCCTGGCGTGCAATAAACACGTTTTCGTATAACGGCATTCTTGTCCGTCGCTCCTTCGGTATGGTCGGTGGCACCCCCCGTTGGGATGCCCTGCGGACGCGCGATTAAACGCGGCCGACCGAATATGATAATCTCAAGCCCGGTGACCCAGGCAAGGCGCGGCATATATACACATATGCACTGCCCGTGCAATAGCCGTGCAAGCCGGCTTGACAGCACAAGGCGACCGGCTATGAAAGGCAGCAATTTTGGATGGTAACAGTAAGGGAGGCAGCCATGGCGCGCGCCTTTGTATTTCCGGGTCAGGGTAGCCAGGCCGTTGGCATGGGCAAGGCACTGGCGGACGCCCTGCCGACCGCCCGTCAGGTGTTTGAAGAGGTCGATGAAGCATTGAGCCAAAACCTCTCGCGGCTGATGTTCGAAGGCCCGATCGAGGAACTGACGCTGACGGAAAACGCCCAACCCGCCCTGATGGCCATGAGCCTGGCCGTGGTCCGGGTATTGCGCGATGACGGCGGGTTGGAGTTCGGCAAGCATTGCCAATTCGTCGCCGGGCATTCCCTGGGCGAATATTCCGCCCTCTGCGCGGCGGATGCCATCCCCCTGGATGTGACAGCGCGCCTGTTGAAAAAACGCGGCCAGGCCATGCAGCAGGCGGTGCCCGTCGGCGTCGGCGCCATGGCCGCCCTGCTGGGCCTTGATTTCGAGGCGGCCCAGGGTGTCGCCAACGATGCCGCGCAGGGCCAGGTCTGTGACACGGCCAATGATAACGCACCGGGCCAGGTCGTGGTCAGCGGCAATACAGAGGCGGTTGAACGCGCCGTGGAGCTGGCCAAGGAACGCGGCGCCCGGCGGCCCATGCTGCTGCCGGTCAGCGCACCGTTTCATTGCGCCCTGATGCAGCCGGCCGCCGAAGTCATGGCGGAAGCCTTGGCGGCGTCCCCCCCGGTGGCGCCGGCGGTGCCTCTAATCGCCAATGTCTCGGCCGAGGCCGTGAGCGACCCGGACGAAATCCGTGATCTGTTGGTGCAACAGGTCACGGCCATGGTGCGCTGGCGGGAAAGCGTGCTGTATCTGCGCGGCCAGGACGTGGATAATCTGGTCGAAGTCGGCGCCGGCAAGGTACTGACCACCATGCTGAAGCGCATCGATAAGGAGATTTCCGGTCTGGCGATCAACGAACCGGACCATATCGAAGCCTTCCTCAAATCAATATAGAATAAATCGATCTAGAATTGGGAACCGCAAGCCATGTTTGATCTTTCCGGAAAATCCGCCCTTGTCACCGGCGCCTCGGGCGGTATCGGCGGCGCCATAGCGCGGCATCTGCATCAGGCCGGCGCCAACGTAGGATTGTCAGGCACACGTGTCGACGCCCTGGAAACCTTGGCCGGGGACTTGGGCGAGCGCTGTGCGGTGCTGCCCTGTGACCTGGGTGACGGTGACGCGGTCAGCGCCCTGATTGGGCAGGCCGACGAAGCGCTCGGCGCCGTTGATATCGTGATCAACAACGCCGGCCTGACCCGGGACAATCTGGCCCTGCGTCTGAAGGACGAGGATTGGGAACAGGTCATGGCGGTGAACCTGACCGCCGCTTTTCGCCTGTCAAAGGCCGCCTTGCGCGGCATGATGAAGCGGCGCTGGGGCCGAATCGTCAATATCACCTCCATCGTCGGGGTAACCGGCAACGGCGGACAAACCAATTACGCCGCCTCGAAGGCCGGCATTATCGGCTTTTCCAAATCCCTGGCCCAGGAAGTCGCCTCGCGCAATATCACCGTCAATTGCCTGGCGCCAGGCTTTATCCAAACCCCGATGACCGATGCCCTGGACGAAGGACAGCGGGAAAGCCTGTTGGCATCCATCCCCGCCGGGCGCCTTGGCGTGGTCGATGACATCGCCGCCGGCGTGCTCTATCTGGCCAGCGAGGAAGCCTCATATGTCACCGGTCAGACCTTGCATATCAATGGCGGCATGGCGATGATTTGAGGTGCTTTTCGGCAACTTGCCATTCGTGGCATTGGGGTCTTGGCCTTTGTCAATGTTCATGGTACCAAGCCTCGCTTTTCCCGGTTGCCGATTGATTCGGTCGGCACGATACGGACAAAGGCAATGAACAGTGTTATGCAGAATAATGTTACGCAGACTAATTTTACAAACCAGACAGCGCGAAGGAATTAACACATGAGCGATACAGCCGATCGCGTAAAAAAGATCGTCGTTGAGCATCTCGGCGTGGAAGAAGACAAAGTTTCCGAGGGTGCTTCGTTTATTGACGACCTTGGCGCCGACAGCCTTGATACGGTTGAACTGGTGATGGCATTCGAGGAAGAGTTCGGTATCGAAATTCCCGATGATGCCGCCGAAAAGATCGCCACCGTCAAGGACGCTATCACATTTATCGACGCCAACGCTTCCTGAACCGGCCCGCCACGGGGTTGCGCCGCGGCCACATTTCGGATGGGCCGTGGGGCGTTGGGTTAGAGTAAGCTGTGCCGACGGAGGCTGGAGATGAGCGAACGCAGGGTCGTTGTCACCGGAATGGGTCTTGTCACGCCGCTGGGCGTGGGAGTTGATGCCGTCTGGGGACGTCTATTGAATAGCGAATCCGGCGCCGGGCAGATCAAAAAGATCGACACCACTGATCTGTCCGTGAAAATCGCCTGCGAGGTTCCCCTGGGCGACAGCGCGCCGGACTTCAATGCCGATGACTGGATTCCGCCGAAGGAACAGCGGCGGATCGATGATTTCATCATCTTTGGCCTTTGCGCCATGGAGCAGGCCCTGACGGATGCTGGCTGGAAGCCCGAGGACGAGGAATCTCGTCTGCGCACGGGCGTATTGGTTGGCTCCGGCATCGGCGGTTTGCCCAGCATCGAGGCGGCCGCCATCACCCTGCACGAAAAGGGACCGCGGCGGATCAGCCCGTTCTTTATTCCCGGCTCTCTGATCAATCTGCTTTCCGGCAACATCTCCATCAAGTACGGCTTCAAGGGACCGAACCATGCGGTGGTTACCGCTTGTTCCACCGGCGCACATGCGATCGGCGATGCAGCACGTCTGATTATGCTCGATGATGCCGACGTCATGATCGCGGGCGGGGCGGAGGCGGCGATCTCCCGCCTCGGCATGGCTGGATTCGCCGCCTGCAAGGCCCTTTCGACCGGCTTTCAGGACACGCCCGAAAAAGCCTCCCGCCCCTATGACAAAAACCGTGACGGCTTCGTCATGGGCGAGGGTTCGGGCATCGTGGTGTTGGAAGAACTGGAACATGCCAAGGCCCGCGGCGCCAAGATCTATGCCGAAGTAGCCGGCTATGGCCTGTCCGGCGATGCCCACCATATTACCGCCCCGGCACCGGACGGCGACGGCGGCTACCGCGCCATGCAGGGCGCCTTGCGCCGGGCCGGATTGAACCCGGGCGACATTGATTACATCAATGCTCACGGCACCTCGACACCGCTGGGTGACGAGATCGAAGTCGGTGCGGTGAAGCGCCTGTTCGGCGATGCGGTCAACCAACTGTCCATGTCGTCAACCAAATCAGCCATTGGCCATCTGCTGGGCGCGGCGGGCAGCGTGGAGGCAATTTTCTCCATCCTGGCAATGAATCATAACGTAGCGCCGGCTACACTTAATCTGGACGATCCGTCGGACGGCCTGGATATGGATCTGGTGCCCCATACACCGAAGGAACGGCCGATCCGGGCCGCGTTGTCGAATTCCTTTGGCTTCGGCGGCACCAACGCCTCACTGGTGCTGACCCCGGCGCCATAAAGTATCTGCCATGGCGCGGCGCCTGGTCAGGTTTTTCCTTCTCTGTCTAACGCTCGGCCTGATCACCGCCGGCATCGCATTCGGCTGGGGCTATGCGCAATTCACCCGTCCCGGCCCCAACACCTTTGAGCACGCGGTGGTCCTGGCCAAGGGCAGCGGCCTGCGTGACATCGCCGAACGTCTGGCCGGTGCCGGCATCATCAACCAGCCCCTGGTCTTTCGTCTCGGCGTGCGCCTGGGCGGGTGGTCGAGAGATTTGAAGGCCGGGGAATTCAACTTCCCGGCCCGGATCAGCATGCGCGGCGCCGTGGACATCCTGCGCCGAGGTGAAACCGTGGTGCGCCGCGTTACCGTGCCGGAGGGGTTAAGCAGCGCGCAAATAGTCGCTTTGTTGCGGCAAACCGACGGTCTGCGTGGTGACATCGGCAATATTCCCGGCGAAGGCACGCTATTGCCGGAGACCTATCATTATTCATACGGCGACGAGAGGGCGGCGCTGCTGGACCGCATGACGGAGGCCATGCGCCAGACCTTGGCCAAGCTGTGGCGGGCGCGGCAGCAGGGACTGCCGCTGGCCAGTCAAGACGAAGCCTTGATCCTGGCCTCGATGGTGGAAAAAGAAACCTCTCTTGGCGAGGAACGGCCACGTGTTGCCGGCGTATTCATCAACCGCCTGCGAAAGGGCATGCGCCTGCAATCGGACCCCACCGTGGTCTATGGCATGACCCTGGGCCGCAAAGCCCTTGGCCGCCCCCTGAGCCGGGCCGATCTGGATCAGCACACAGCCTATAACACCTACCGGATTTCGGCCCTGCCGCCCGGACCCATAGCCAATCCAGGGCGTGCCGCCCTGCACGCGGTGCTGCATCCAACCGCCAGCAAGGAACTATATTTTGTCGCCGACGGCACAGGCGGCCATGCCTTTGCCACCACCTTTGCCCAACACCGCCGCAACGTCCAACGCTGGCGCCGGGCCAAGGCCGCGAAGAGCCGCTAATGTTCTTGCCTCTAAATTTTGCCCTAAGGACCCTGACATCTTATATAGTGCGCCAGGAATCGCTGGTGAACGGAAGGATATCATAAGGGTGGCAGTTTCCTCGATGACCGGCTTCGCACGGGCGGCAGGCGCGATAGGCGACTATTCCTGGGCTTGGGAAGTGAAAAGCGTCAACAGCCGCGGCCTTGACCTGCGCACGCGCCTGCAAGGCGGCCTGGATGGCCTGGATGTGGCGGTGCGCGCGGCGGCGGCCCGGCGCTTTCACCGGGGTCATTTGTCCTTGAACCTGACCTTGAACCGGGCCGGCAGCGAGCCAACGGCGCAAATCAACGAGGATGTTCTGGCAACCGTGCTTGCCGTGGCCAACGATCTGGCGGCCCGCATCGATGCCGCGCCGCCGACGGTTGACGGCCTGCTTTCCCTGCGCGGCGTTGTCGAAACCGTGGAGCCGGAAGAATCCGAGGCCGAACGCAAGGCGCTGGAAGCCGGAGTACTGGCTAGCCTGGAAGAAACACTGGACTTGCTGGTCGCGGACCGGGAGGCCGAGGGTAGTCGCCTGGGCGAAATTGTCGGCGGTCAGGTCGACACCATCGCCCGGTTAACAAAGGACGCCGGCAAGCTGGCCGCCCTGCAACCGGCTGCTTTAAAGGCGCGCCTGCAACAGCAGGTCGCTGACATCCTGGGCGCCGCCGCCGGTTTGTCGGAGGAACGGCTGTTACAAGAAGCTGCCCTGCTGGCCACCAAGGCGGACGTACGGGAGGAACTGGACCGCCTGACGGCACACGTAGGCGCGGCGCGGGAACTTTTCGCCGATGACGGCGCCATCGGGCGGCGCTTGGATTTTCTGGCGCAGGAGTTCAACCGCGAGGCCAATACCCTGTGTTCCAAGTCCCAGGACGCCGCCTTGACGAACATCGGCATAGAGCTGAAAACCGTGATCGACCAATTCCGTGAACAGGCGCAGAATATTGAGTAATCCAAGCGAAGATCAGGCTCTCGACGACGACGCCGTTGCCGGCGGGATTTCCCGCCGTGGCCTGATGCTGGTGCTTTCGTCCCCGTCGGGAGCGGGCAAGACCACCCTGTCCCGCCGCCTTTTGGCGGAAGACCCCGGCCTGACCATGTCAGTGTCGGTCACCACGCGGCCGAAACGGCCCGGTGAGCAGGAAGGCGTCGATTATATTTTCGTTGATGGCATCGAGTTTAATTTGATGGTGAACAAAGGGCAGTTGCTGGAGCATTTCAAAGTCTTCGATCACTATTACGGCACGCCATCGCAACCGGTCGAAGATGCCTTGAGCTCGGGCCGGGATGTGCTGTTCGATATCGATTGGCAAGGCACTCAGGATTTGAAGCAGGTAATGCGCGATGATGTCGCCAGCATCTTTATCCTGCCGCCATCGACCAGGGAATTGGAACGGCGCCTGAAAAACCGGGCCCAGGATAGTGACGACGTGGTCGCCCGGCGCATGGCGAAGGCGGCGGACGAAATCAGCCACTGGCCGGAATACGACTATGTCATCGTCAACAGGGATGCTGAGGCGGCCCTGGATCAAGTGCGCGCCATCTTGACGGCCGAGCGGTTAAAGCGGGCCCGCCAGGCAGGTCTGGGCGATTTCGTGAAACGTCTGCGTGATGGGCAGTAAGGCCATGACAGCTTTCCCAACCGCGCTTCTGACGGGTTATCACGAGTTCAAGAAAAACAGATTGGCCAGCGAGACCGAGCGCTACCGCGTCCTGGCGGAGCAGGGCCAGACGCCTGAAACCCTGGTCATCGCCTGCTGCGATTCCAGGGCGGCGCCGGAAATAATCTTCAATGCCATGCCGGGCGAAATTTTCGTCATCCGCAATGTCGCCAACCTGGTGCCGTCGTACAATCCCGATGGCGAATATCATTCGACCTCCGCCGCCCTGGAATTCGCCGTCCAGAGCCTGAAGGTCAAGCATATCGTGGTTCTCGGCCATGGCCGCTGCGGCGGTATCATGGCGGCGCTGGACCCTGCGGCAGAGCCATTATCGCCAGGCGATTTCATCGGCAAATGGATGGGATTGCTCAACCCGGCGGTCGAGGCCATCTCAACCATACGCGGCATGACAAAGGCAGAGCGGCAGACCGCCCTGGAGCGCCATTCCATCGGCAACTCCATCGAAAACCTGCGCACCTTTCCCTGTGTCTCCATTCTGGAGGGAAAGAGCCGGTTAAGCCTGCACGGCGCCTGGTTTGATATATCCAGCGGCGAGCTATGGGTCATGGATCCCGAAACAGGCGTTTTCGATCATCCCGCCATCGAGTAGTCAGACTGCGGCCCTGGCCAGGGCGCAGAACTGTTCGACGCTTAGATTTTCCGCCCGTAGGGTGGGCTCCAGCCCGGCGGCCTGCAACAGGCCCACCGGATCGGCGCTAAGCTGCCTGAGACTGCTGCGCAGCATTTTACGCCGCTGTCCAAAGGCGGCGGCAACAACCGCCTCCAGCCTTGCCGCATCCGCCGGTGCCAGGGGCTCGTTCCGCGGTTCCAGACCGATCACCGTGGAGGTTACCTTGGGTGCCGGGGTAAAGGCGCGCGGCGGCAGGTCGAACAGGGCAGCGGCGCGGCAACGCCATTGCACCATCACCGACAGGCGGCCATAGGCCTTGCCGCCCGGCTGCGCGGTAATGCGTTGGGCGACCTCTTTCTGGAACATCAGGGTCAGGCCTTCGAACAATTCCAGCCGGTCCAGCCATTTGAACAGCAGCGGCGTTGAAATGTTGTAAGGCAGATTGGCGACGATCCGGCTGGGCCGGGGGGACAGGCTATATTCGTCGATCTCCAGGGCGTCGGCTTCCACCAAGGTCAGGCGCCCGGGCACGGCGGCGGCAAGTTCCTCCAGCGCGGCAAGGCAGCGGCGGTCCCGCTCCACCGCGACCACGTGTGCCGCGCCCTCGGCTAGCAGCGCCCTGGTCAGGCCGCCGGGCCCAGGCCCGATTTCCAGCACGGTTTGACCACCAAGCGGGCCGCCGGCGCGGGCGATCTTGCGGGTCAGATTCAGATCGAGCAGAAAGTTTTGTCCCAGTGTCTTGCTGGCCCGGATTTCGTGTTGGGCGAGAACCTCGCGTAGCGGCGGCAGTTCGGCGAGGGCATCCGTCACGTCAAATTGCGCCTTGGGCCGTGCCCTGGGGCGCCCCGGCTGTTTGGGCCCGGTACCTTGCGATCAGCCCGGCGTATGCCACGGCGGAGGTCAAGCTCAGGGAATTGGCCCGGCCCTTGCCGGCAATATCCAGCGCCGTGCCATGATCGGGCGAGGTGCGGACGATGGGCAGGCCAAGGGTCACGTTGATGCCGTATTCAAAACCCAGAGCCTTGACCGGGATCAGCGCCTGATCGTGGTACATGCAGATCGCTACATCGTAGGTATCCCGGGCCGCTTCGTGGAACATGGAATCCGATGCCATGGGTCCAATCACCGAAATACCCCTGGCCCGCAGTTGCTCGATGGCCGGCTGGATGATCTCTATCTCCGCCCGGCCCATATCGCCGGCCTCGCCCGCATGGGGGTTCAATCCAGCGATGGCCAGGCGCGGCGGCCTGAAACCAAGGTCCCGGTCCAGGGCCTCGGCGGTGATTACGGCCTGTTCCACAATCATCTCGGTCGTCAGAGCGGCAATGGCATCCTCCAACGCCAGGTGAATGGTCACCGGCACGGTTTTCAAGCCGGGGCAGCTCAACATCATCACTGGCGGATGCTCGGCCCCGCAGAGTTCGGCCAGGTATTCCGTGTGGCCTGGATGCCCGAAGCCGGCCTCGTGCAAAACCGATTTTTGGATCGGGTTGGTGACAATGGCGGCGGCCTGGCCAGAGCGCACATGCTCGACCGCCGTCTCAATGGCGCCCAGCACGGCCGCCGCATTGGCTTTGTTCAACACGCCGGGCACGGGCTTTTCAGCCAGGGGCCGCGGCAACACCGGCAAGCCCTGTTCGAAATGATCGATGCACTGCGCCGGCGAAGCGATTTCGATCACCTTCAATGTCTTGCCGCGCGTTGGCGCCATTGCCGCGGCCAAGACCGCCGCCGCTTCCCGCACCAGATCCAGATCGGCGATCAGATAAAATGGCTGCAAATCATAAATCGCCCGCCGGCTCCAGGCCTTCAGAGCGATCTCCACCCCGATGCCGGCCGGCTCGCCCATGGTCATTGCGATCGGCTGTTGAGCAATCAACGGCGGGGCAATGGGGCGCTGGAGGTCGGAATGGGTTTGGGCCATTAACGCAATTCCACGACCGCCGAGCGCCGTAAATCCCGCAAATAGCGCTGCGCCAGCATGGCCAGGCGCTGTTGCGTAAGATTTTTTGTAATACTCTCCCGGCTCGGCCCCTGGCCTTTGATTTTCTCACGTTTGCAAACCATCAACAGCATGACCGAGCCCTTGCCCCGGATCGGCCCGCTAAAGCTGCCGACGGCCAGGTCCTTAACAGCCGCGGCTATGTTCGCGGGTAGATCGGTCAATTTCACACTGCCCAGATCTCCGGCGCTGGCCGCCTGCTGTTCCTTTGCGGCAGCCTCGACATTGCCGCAACCCTTGGTGCTTTCCGCCACGGTTCGGGCCAATGTCTCCTGGGCCTTATAATCCGCTTCCTTCGCATCCTGGTCCAAGGACAGTACGATCTGCTTCAAATCCAGCTTCATGCTGCTCTGGGCCGCCGCTGTGATCTTTCTCCGCTCATGCAGCTGGACCAAGTAATAGCCGCCCGCCGCCTCGATAGGTTCGGAAATCGCACCCAGCTGTAGTTTGCCGATTGCCTGATCCAGGGCGGTGGAAAGTTGCCCCGGCTGCACCCAGCCCACCGCGCCGCCCTGGGCCGCCGTGGCACCACGGCTGAATTGCCGGGCCATGGCGGCAAAGGAGGCGCCTTCGCGAAGCTGCCGCAACAAGGCGATACTGGCGCGGCGTACTTCTTCGACCTGATCCGGCGAATCGATGGGCAAGAATATCTCTGAAATCCGCTGCTCCGACCGCCCGGCATTGGCCTGCAACCGCGCCAGGGCCTCATCGACCTCTTCATCACCAATTTGCACATTGCGGCTAAGCCGGCGGCGCACCAGTTTGGACCAGGAAATTTGCGCCCGCAGCTGCACTTCCAAGGCCGGCTTGGGAATCCCCGTTTGCCGCATGTAGCGTTCCAGGCCGCCCATGGGCACCTTGTTCTGCTTTTCAATAAAGCGGAAGGCATGCTCCAAATCGGACTTGCGGACCCGTATGGAATGGCGCTTGGCGGCTTGCAGCTGCAGGCTTTCATCGATCAGGCCGCGCAAAACCTGTTGGCGAAGACGGCGCCGCGTCCGCGCGCTGTCCTGCAGGCGCGAGGTGGCGATCACCAAGCGGATGCGCTGTTCCACATCATAGCGCGAGATCACCTCGTCATTGACGATGGCGGCGATGCGCTGAACATCCTGGGCCAACACCGGCGCCGCGAAGACAGCCGCCGTCGCGATGATCAGGGGAAAGACAAATCCACGCCGACGGAAACCCGAGGAGAGCCCGGCACAATGCAAATTCTTAAGAGGCGATACCATTCGGCGACTTTCTAATGAGCTGGCTAATGACCTGGCTAATGACCCGGAAATACTCCTACTGCAAAATAGAGGCTCGGCGTCCGCAATTGAAGTGCAATAGAGCCCTTTTTTTGCCGTCATCGCGGCAATAAGCCGCCGTACCGCCGCATTGGCGCGCTATGGCTGCGTCTTGCGCCGGGTCATGGGAATAATAACGGCAACCAATGCCGCAACCAGCATGCTTATGGGTCCGAACCAGAACAACAGGCGCGGCTCTCCCTGATCCAGCAGCCAGCCAAAAAACACCGGCGTCGCCGCGCCGCCAATATTAAGGCCGGTGGAGACGAAGCCAAATACCTTGCCCATGGAGCCTTCCGGCGTCACCGCGCGCACCAGCATGTCCCGGGCCGGCATGATGGCGCCAAAGGTCATGCCGCCCAGGGCCATGGCCGCGATCACCCAGCCCGCCGACAGCAGGACATTGCCGACCGTGAATATCACCACCGCTGTCGCAATGAAGGACAGCGCCGCCACCCATTCGTGACGCCGCGTGCGGTCGGCGATCTGGCCGCCGACCAGGACGCCCAGGGCACTGCCGACCAGAAATGCCGTCAGGGCCATCTGCGCCCCTTCCAGGGAAATATCCTGGATCGAAACGAACGCCGCGACAGCGAATGTGGACAAGCCGTTCTGGGATACGGAAAGCAGAATGAAAAACAGGAAACACATGAAAACCGGCAAGGACAGCAACAGCGCGATACCGCTTTTTTCCGGCGCCTGGCCCGGTGTTGCCCCGGCGTCGTCCTGGCGCGCGGGCCTGGACGCGTTGCTGGAGGCGCCATTCGACAGGGCGCGCCGGTTCAGCAGCAGGGACAGCCAGATCGCCGTACCCAGAATGCCGGTCAGCATCAGGCCGGCGCGCCAACCCCATTGGATCGAGACATAGGCCATGACCATCGGTGCCACGGCGCCGCCAGCGAAACCGGCGAACGTATGCAGGGAAAAGGCGCGCCCGATCCGCCGGTTCGAGACCGTGGCGGACATAATTGCGTAGTCAGCCGGGTGGTAAACACTGTTGGCGACACCGGCAACGGCCGCCAGAACCAAAATGGCCGTGTAGCCGGCGAAGGCCCCCATGCCGACATATGTCAATGTCGATACGGCAACGCCGACGATCAACAAGCGCCGGGCGCCAAACCGATCGACCGCGAAGCCCATGGGCACATGGGTCAAGGCCGAGGTCAGGTTAAAAATCGTCATGATCAAACCCAGGGCGGCGTAACTGACGTTGAAGTCGGCTTTCATCAACGGCAGGATCGGCGGTAACAAATAAATCAGATAGTGGCTGAGAAAATGCGCCCCGCTGATCAAGCCGATAACCCGGCCGTCAGCGCGCGGACCCGCCATCCTGGGCGCGGCCGATTCTCCATTGTCGGCCTTGGCGCCGCTTCGCATGGTGACTGTCATGGCGTTGTACTAACCGGTTTCCCCTCTCCTGTCACTGATGGTTTAAAAGCCGCGCGCCATGGGCTAGGATCGGTCGGCCGCCAGGCGGGGATGGCGGCCTTGCCGACGATCACTTTGATTCATAAATGGGAATTTCTCTTGTCCGAGGTATCGAACACATCTGCTGATGAGACATCCGAAGCACCGTTGCGCACGACGCCTCTAAAGGCGTTGTTGCTACGGGTCGGCACGACGGACCGGATAGCCTTGGGGAGCGTATTATCAATCAGGACAACGCAGTCGGCGGAGGCGGCAATGGCTGCCTTGCGGGAATTTCCCGCCGATGTCCTGGTCGCGGACACAAGCACATCGGACTACGAGACCATGGCCTTGTTGGAAGGGCTGCGCAGTCCCACCGCCACGCCACGCAAGGGCCTGGCGGTGATATGCCTGTTGGCGGAAAGCAGCCCCGAGCGGGTCCGCGGCCTGGTCAAGGCGGGTGTTGACCATGTCATGATCAAGCCGATTTCAGCCACCGCCCTGTCCGATTTGGCCCAGCACCTGTCTGAAAATCCCATGACGCAGATTGCCGTACCGCGATATGTCGGCCCGGACCGGCGGCGCCTGCCCGATGACGCCTACACCGGTCCCAAACGGCGCGGCAGCGAATAGGCCTCTAACCGAGTGCGCCGGAGGTACGGAGAGCGGTGATTTCCCCCGCCGAGAGCGACAACACATCGTTGAGCACCGCATCCGTGTCAGCGCCATGCCCTGGGGCCGGACCGTTCTTGCGCCCAAAGCTGGCAAGCCACGGCAGACCCGGCAAGACGCCAGCATCGTTTTCCTGCCAAAAGCCGCGCGCGTGAAGATGCCCGCTCGCCTTGAGATCAAGCGACGAGGCCAGCGCCGCCGCTGGAATGCCCGCCGCCAGAAGTCTTTCCGTGGCAGCAGCAGCCGAGCGGGCGCGCGTCCATTCCGTCAAGGTTCGCTCGATCTCGGCACCTCGTTGGCGCCGGGCGTCGAGGTCGAGGCCGCGCAATGGGCCCAACGCCTCGACCACGGCGCACAGGGCGCGCCAGCGCTCGTCATCGGGTATCGCGATCCCGACCCAGGCATCGTCGCCATTAGCAGGAAAAATACCGTGCGGCGCGAAGGCGCCATCGCCATTGCCCTGGGGCTTGGGCGGGCCTTGAAGCTGCGCCGCCAGCAACGGTTCCGCCATGGTCCAGAGCAATGCCTCCATCATCGAGAAGTCGATGCGCATGCCGCTGCCGGTGTGCCGCCGATGCCAGATTCCGGCTGCCGCGATAAAGGCCAGCTTCAGGCCGCACATGGGATCAAGCCAGGCCATGCCGACACGGGGCGGTTTGCCCGGATGGCCGTTCAGGCCCGCGAAACCGGCATAGCATTGCAACAGGGTGCCATAGGCCACCGCGCCCGCTTCCGGGCCGCTGCGGCCATGCCCCGAGGCCGAGAGGTAGAGCAATTCCGGGTTTTCCCGGGCCAGATCCTCGGGCCCAAGGCCAAGACGCTCCATGACGCCGGTGCCGAAATTTTCGATCACGATATCGGCGCGGGCCGCCAACGCCTTGGCGACGGCAACCGCCTTGGGCTGTTGCAGATCAAGGGTGATGCCGCGCTTGGCCTGGCCAAGCACTTCATGCAATCCCATACCCCGCCCCGGATCGCCACGCCCCGGAGCTTCAACCTTGACAACCTCGGCGCCCATGGCGGCCAGATAGCGCGTCGTGGTGGGCCCGGCGATAACCCAGGAAAAATCAAGCACGCGTATGCCCGATAGGGGCAGCGGCCCACCAGCGCCGGCGGCCTTCTCGATGTTGTCGGGCGTTTGCTTGTCCCAGGGGATAGCGTGGATAGGCGATCCCGGCGCCATCATGCTCTTGCCCCCGACCTGCATCGGCCTGAAAAATTGCCGATGCGCCAGCTGGGCAGAGGCAAATTGTTCAGCCGGTTCCTGCAAGGGAAAGCTGGGGACGCGCGCGGCCTGGGCGGCGTCGGCAATCCACTGTTTATCGTGCTCCCGGCTCCAATCGGACATCAGGGCATGCAATGCATCCCAATTCTCGATCCGGTCCGGCTTACTCGCGAACCGCGCTTCCTGGCCCCAATCGGGCGAACCCATGACTTGCAGCCAGGCGGCCCATTGATGATTTTCGCGCGGTGAAATCGCCACATAGCCATCCCTGGCCGGCAGAATGGTCACTGTCGCGCCATTGCCGTCGGTCAGGCGCCGGCGTGACCAGACCTTGCCCTGCATGCCGACCCGCGTCAGCTCGGTCATCGCCAGGGTCGCCAATGCTTCCTGGATCGATATGTCGATACTGGCGCCGGTTCGATCCGCCGGCTCATCCAGCAACAGGGCATGCATGGCGGCGGCGGCCGCCGCCAGACCGCCGATGAAGGCTGATTGAGTGCCAACGGCACGGGTCGGCGGTTCCGATAGATCGTCGACCTGGCCGGTCAGCATGCGCGCGATGCCGCTGGCGCAGAACAGGGTAAGGTCGGAGGCCGGGCGGTTGGCGTCCGGCCCAGTTTGGCCAAAAGGCGAGATCAGGACGATAACCGCCGCCTCATTGAGCCTGCGCAGGGCGGGGCCATCGACGCCGCGTGCCGCCAGATCCTCCGGTCCGCCTTCAACGATCACAAGGTCAGCCGTGGCGGCATGTTCCGCCAACGCGGCTGGTGTGCAATCCGGCGCCGCACGATGTTTGCCGTCATTGAGGAAATCCGCCAACGGCATATGGTCATCGGCAGCGATGCAGCCGACCGTGGCGCCGACATCGGCAAAGGCGCGCCCGCATGCCGCCGCCGCCAGGCCGGGCCCGATCTGGAGTACCCGCAGACCCGCCAAAATTTGCATGTCGCCTCCGTATTCGCGGATGGTTTCGCACCACCTCTAATCGTGTAAACCGATATCCCTAGTGCCCGGTGATGATATAATTACCGGAACTCAACCGCGAGACAAACAATTGCGCCAAGGGAGGCCGCCACGGGTTGGCGTCGAATTCACCGTTGCAGGAACAAATATTCGATTTCGTCATTATCGGCGCCGGCATGGCGGGCGCCTCCGCCGCCTACTTCCTTGCCCAGGAGGGCGAGGGGGCGGGGGAAAACCGCGTGCTGCTGCTGGAGATGGAGGCGCAACCCGGCTACCACACCACGGGCCGCTCCGCCGCCCTGTATACGGAAGCCTATGGCAATGCCGCGATCCGCGCCCTGACCTCCGCCGGGAGGGATTTTCTTATGAACCCCCCAGAAGGCTTCAGCGAGATGCCGCTGTTGACGCCCCGTGGCGTCATGTTCATTGGCCGCGAGGATCAACAGGCAGTCCTGGACGAGGTCTATACCTCCGCCGCCCAGCTTGTGGAAACCATGCAGCGCTTAAGCGAGGCGGAGGTGCGCGGGCGCATACCAGCGGTGCGCCCCGGTTACGCCGCCGCCGGGGTACTGGAAGCGGACGCTATGGATATGGATGTGAACGCCCTGCATCAGGGCTTTCTGCGCGGTGCGCGCCGCAACGGTGCTGAATTGAGGACGAATGCGCGGGTTGATAATCTGATCCGGGTCGATGATGTCTGGCGGATCAGCATTGGCGATGCCGAGATCATGGCCAGAGTGGTGATCAACGCCGCCGGGGCTTGGTGCGATGAAATCGCCGCTTTGGCCGGCGCCGAAACGGTTGGTCTGGTGCCAAAACGGCGCACGGCCATTTTGTTCGACGGGCCGGCGGAAGAGGCTTTCGCCGCCTGGCCGGCCTTGATCGATGCCGACGAGGAATTCTATGCCCGGCCCGAAAGCGGCGCCCTGATGGGCTCGCCGGCGGACGAGACACCAATGGAGCCATGCGATGTGCAGCCCGACGAACTGGACATCGCCATTGCGGTGGACCGTCTGCAACAGGCGACCAGCCTGGAAATTCCCCGGATAATCCGCAGCTGGGCGGGTCTGCGGTCCTTCGTGGACGATAAGACGCCGGTGGTCGGCTTCGATGCAAAGGTGGATGGCTTTTTCTGGCTGGCGGGCCAGGGCGGCTATGGCATTCAGACGGCGCCATCCATGGGGCGGGTCACGGCGGCCCTGGCACTGGGCCGGGAAATTCCCGACGACCTGAAAACATTCGGCGTTGCGGCGGGTGATCTGTCGCCGGCGCGGGCTACGCTGCGCAACGGAAAGAAATAAGCATGAAGACCTTCATTGCCTGCCTAGGCACGGAAACCAATACCTTCTCGCCAATCCCAACGGGTCTGCAGAACTTTCAGGACACCATGCTGCATCATGGCGATGCCACCCAGGCGCCGGCGGACCTGCACACCGCGCCCCTGATCGTCTGGCGCGATTTAGCCGAAGCCGATGGCGGCGAGGTGGTGGAAAGCCTGGCTACCTTTGCCCAGCCCGCCGGCATCACGGTGCGCAAGGTCTATGAAGCCCTGCGCGATGAGATTTTAGCGGACCTGAAGGCCGCCCTGCCAGTGGATCTGGTGCTGTTGAACATGCATGGCGCCATGGTCGCCGACGGCTACGACGACTGCGAGGGCGACCTGCTGGCCTGCTGCCGGGAGCTTGCCGGGCCGGATGCGGTGATTGGCGGCGAGTTGGACCTGCATTGTTCCATCACGCCCGAGATGCTGGCGGCGGCGGATGCCTTGATCACCTACAAGGAATATCCCCATATCGACACCAAGGAACGGGCAGCCGAGCTGTACGCCCTCTGCCGCGATGCCAAGCTGGGCAAGACCGCCCCGGTAATGGCCGTGCATGACTGCCGCATGGTCAGCACCTGGCGCACCCCGGTGGAGCCCATGAAGGCCTTTGTCGCCCGCATGCAGGCCCTGGAAGGCAGGGATGGCATTCTATCGGTCTCGTTCGGGCATGGCTTTCCCTGGGGCGATGTGCCCTGCGTCACGGCCCGGATGCTGGTCATCGCCGATGGCGACGGGGAAAAGGCCAAGGACCTGGCACGGCAATTGGGGCAGGAGATCTGGGGTCTGCGCCATGAAACCGCGCCCATCACCATGCCGTACCAAGACGCCCTGCGCCGGGCGGCGGCGGCGGCGTCGGGCCCGGTGGTGGTGGCGGATATCGCGGACAACGCCGGCGGCGGCGCACCATCGGATTCGACTTTCCTGTTGCGGGAAATTCTCGACACCGGCCTGACCGACAATATCAGCGGCCTGTATTGGGACCCCTTGGCGATCCGCCTGTGCAAGGAGGCAGGCACCGGCGCGCGGCTGAACCTGCGCATCGGCGGCAAATGTTGCCGGGAATCCGGCGCCCCCGTGGACCTGGATGTCGAGGTAAAGGGCATCATCGAAAATGCCACGCAGCCGTTCGGCAGCGTCACCCAGCAGATGGGCGATGCGGTCTGGCTGCGGGCGGCGGACAATGTCAATCTGGTCCTGAACTCCATCCGGGGCCAGACCTTTCACCCGGACGCCTTCAGCCAGTTCGGCATTGACCTGGCCAGCCTGAAGATCATCATCCCGAAATCGTCACAGCATTTCCATGCCGGTTTCGCGCCGATCGCGGCGCAGGTCCTCTATGCCACCTCCCCCGGTACCTTGAACATGGATTTCGCCGCTATGGGGTTCAGCAAGCTGGCGACGCCGTTCTGGCCCAACGTGGACGATCCGTACGATAGCTAGACATTTTCGAGATTGAGCGAACCGACCCCGCCCCTCCCCCCAAGAGCTTTGTGGCACCCACAGGGTACCATTAACAGGTGGCCGGGAGAGGGCGGGGGCGGGTCGCTCAATCTCGAGAATAGCCTAGGGACCGGCGCATGATTATGGCGTCCGTCCCGTCATCGGGCCCTTCGCCTTTTGTCCCTCGATAATAACCCTTCCTTCGCCCAACGGGGATGAAGGCGGCGGAGTGGTAGAGTGCGATCGCCGGCGCGTTGTCCGCGGCAACCTCAAGCAACAAATCCTCGACACACAGCGATCGGGCCTGCGCCACGATCGCATCCAAAAGAGCGGCGCCGGCGCCCAAATTGCGTCTGGCAGGCACGACGCCCAGGGTGATGACTTCGCATTCGCCGCCGCCCGCCCGCGCCAAGGCAAAGCCGGCGGGTATCGGCTGTTCCAACTCGTAGCTGTTGGCAACGAAGGCAAAGGCGCCGGGCATGGCCAAAAGCGCGGCGAACGCATCCTCCGTCCAGGCTTCGGAAAAGCACAGGCCGTGCAGCCTGGCCAGCAAGGCGCAACTGCTTGGTCCCGCAGGGTTGATTTCAGGGATCATTTTGGTGCTGGGTCTGGCAGGCGGGCATCGGGCGCCCGCAAGTATAGCGGCGCCGGCGGTTGGCGGCTGGCCCGCTGGCGCCATGCTTCCGCCGCCACGGCCAGAACCGCCGCATCGGGCTGTTCGCTACCCTCGGCGGCCCGCCAGCTAGGCATTTCGGCCTGCAACAGGGCCGCGCCGGTACCGACGATCAGGCCAGGTGTCAGATCGGGGGCGGCGTCGGATATGGCGGCGAGCGGTATGATTTCGCTGCCAAGCTTTCTTGCCGCGGCGTCGGTCAAAGGTTGGCCGCCGGCATCGAAAACCTGGGTATAGAGCTCACCACGGCGGGCGTCGATCGCGGCAATGATGCCGTTGCCGTCGAATGCCGGCTGTGTGCGAACGGCGCCCTGGGCCAACAGTTCCAAGGTGCCGACGCCGAGGATCGGCAACTCGTGCACCAGGGCCAGGGCACGGGCCGCCGCCAGGCCGACGCGAACGCCGGTAAAGGTGCCAGGGCCAATGGTCACGGCAAGCAAGTCCAGTTCCGCGAAATCTACCCCCGCCTGCTGCCGCACCGCCTCGATTATGGGCAGCAATTGTTCGGCGTGGCCACGTTGCATCAATACATGGCGCTGGGCCAGCAATGTACCGCCGTGGGAAATCGCGGCGGAACAGGCCTGTTGCGTGGTGTCAAAAGCCAGAATGGGCATGGCCCGAATGCCTCGCGTCCCTTTGCCGGACCGGATGGCGGATCTAGATCACTTCGGCGGCGTCGTCGAAGGCCAGCCGCGGCTTGCGCGGCGGCAAGGCGGCGGGGTCGCCATGGCCCAGATTGCACAGAAAATTCACCCGCAGGCTGCTGTCGGCGAAGAACTCATTGTTGACCCCATCCGCATCAAAGCCGGACATCGGTCCGCAATCCAGACCCAGGGCGCGGGCGGCAATAATCATGTAGGCGCCCTGCAGGGTACTGTTGCGAAACGCCGTTTCCAGCAATTTTTCGTCGTTGCCCTCGAACCAGGTGCGGACTTCGTCGTTGCCTGGCCATAGGGTCTCGAACTTGTCGCAGAAGGCGAGGTCATAGGCAACAATGGCGACGACGGGGGCGGTCATGGTCTGTGTCAGGTTGCCGGCGCTTAGGTGAGGGCGCAACCGTTCCTTCGCCTCGTCGGAGCGTAGAAACAGGAAGCGTCCCGGTGAACCATTGGCCGACGTTGGTCCCAGGCTCAATAGTTCATAGAGCGCCTGCAAGGTAATTTCCGACACCGGCCGGTCTAGCCAAACCCCATGGGTGCGCCCGTCGCGGAAAATGATGTCGAAGCTCTTGTCGTTTACAATTCCGCTCATCTTGCCTTCCTCGCTGTCCCGCCGGGATATCCGGTTTCGCTATCTTTCCACTGGCCATTTTTACAGTGATAAGAATAAATTGGAATTAAGATACTTTGGTCTAATTAGGCAAACGCCTTAAACACATCTATCATGCAATTTATGTGCGGCAAATATCGACTCTCGATCATTGGGGCCTGGACTGGCAAAAAGCTGATTTGTCCGGGCCTAATTCTGCTTTTTATACTGTTGGGCGGTTTTAATCCGGGCCTGATGGCACGGCGTGCCCAGGCGGGCGAGATGGTCTCGTCGGCGGTCATATTCATGTACCACCGCTTTGGCGAAGCAGACTATCCCTCGACCAATGTCAGAATAGAGCAATTCGCGGCCCATCTGGCCGAGATCAAGGCGGGCGGCTACAATGTCATGCCTTTGCCGGATATCATCGCTACGTTTCGCCGCCAGGAAACCCTGCCCGAGCGCACCATCGCATTGACCATCGACGATGCCTTTCTCTCGGTGCACGACCGGGCCTGGCCCATGCTGGCCAAGGCGGGCCTGCCCTTTACCCTGTTCGTGGCCACCAACGCCATTGATGCCAAACGGCCGGGGCACATGACTTGGGCGCAGTTGCGGGCCATGGCGGCGGCGGGCGTAAGCATTGGCAACCATACCGGCAGTCACGGCCATTTGCCCGATGCCAGCCAGGAGCGCCTGGAGGAGGAACTGACCCGCTCCAACGCACGCTTTCGTGCCGAACTGGGCTTCGCGCCGAAATTGCTGGCCTATCCCTATGGCGAATTCGGCCTGCGCGAGAAAAAGGCGGCCCAGGCGGCGGGTTTCATCGCGGCCTTTGGCCAGCATTCGGGCGTTGCCCACAGCGGCGAGGATCTTTACGGCTTGCCCCGGTTTGCCTTAAACGAACGTTTTGCCGGGGTCGAGCGCTTTCGCCTTGCGGGCAACGGCCTGCCGTTGCCGGTCAGCGATGTGCTGCCCGCTGATACGGTATTGCGCGGCGACAATCCGCCGGCCTTTGGCTTCACCGTGGCGGAAAGCATCGGCAGCCTGCGAACCCTGGCCTGTTTCGCCTCCAATCAAGCAACCGCGGCGCAATTGGAGCGTTTGGGCAGCCGTCGTTTCGAAGTCCGCCTGGAAAAGCCCTTCGCTCCCGGCCGGGGCAGAATCAATTGTACACTGCGGGCAAAAGACGCGCGCTGGCGCTGGTTCGGAACACCATTCTATATTCCCAAGAAATAGGCATTCCCAAGAAATAAGCATCCCCGGGACATGGCCGCCAGGCAAGGTCGCGCTTCATTTCGATATTATTAAGACGGCTGGCGACCGCCGCTTAGACCTGTATCGGCGGGCAGCAACCGCACATCGTCGAAATCGTGCAGGCGGTTGGCCCGCATGATTACGCGGATGGTCTTGATATACTTATGACCCCGTTCGGAATAGCGTTCCAAGGCCCCGGTTAAGGCATAACCACTCAATGGTTTGCCACTGTCACGCAAGGCCGCGCGCTTACTGCGCAATGTTTTGTAAGCGAAATGAGTATTTAGGTTCCAAACATAGGACCGTACCGAGGTGTACAGGCTGTTGAACGCCTTGACCTCATAGCGCTGTCCCTGTGCCCGGCGTAGAGGCACCAGACCAGCGCCTTTGCGGAAGGTTCGTTGACCGAATACCGCGTTGCCCTGGCGGGCAAAGCGCGAAGTGCCCCAGCCGGACTCTTCCGCCCCCTGGGCCAGGGCCAGCGAGGCCGGGATAACATCGACCCGTTGGCGCAGCTCGTCCAGATCGCCTTCGGGCGCTTCGTACTGCGCCGCCAAATGAACCAGAAATGCCTTTTCGCTGGGCAATAGTTTGTTTTGCCTGCCTTTCCGTGCGAGCAGAGATAGCATGCGCTGGCGTTCCGCCCGCACCTCTTCATTGGCGCGCAGAACGAGGGGCAGCACGGTCTTGATAAAAATTTCCTTGCGCAGCTTGGGCGAGCGCAACTTCGCCAGTTTCGCCGGGAAGCGGCTCAAATACACCGGCGGCACCGCCGCTTTGCCCCGTCGCAAAGCTGTCAGGGACAAGTCCAGCAATTCCTGACTGTTGAAGCGCCGGCCATGGCGCCAATCAAGGCGTTGTCCGGGCAGGGCCGCCAAACTGGCCAGCTGCAATGGTTTATCATTGCCTTGGCCCAGATGGGGCATTTCCAATGCGGGCATGGATGCGATCCCACTGATCGCGGGATGAAAAGCGGGCGTGGCGAACAAATTTATCTCGCTGACGCCAAATGCCGCGCCGCGCACCATTTTCGCCACGGCGAAAGATGGGCCTGAAAGGGTCGGACCCACAAAAACCTGACCGGCACAGACAACGGCAAGTGCGGCGGCCATGACAGCCTGATTTCCAATCTTCATCGTCAACGCCATTCCCGATTGGCGGCTAGCCGCCAATCCCCTTACACCCGGCCGTTCAAACCATTGTTCGTCGGCCATTTAGTTTTGTGATCCGGCACATTCAACACACCTCGGCCCGATCCTTACGCTTACGCCCTACATCACAGATTTAATTTTTCTTAACAGTTTATTCATACACTGTTCGTTATTATCGCAACTGACTGCCGAAGTGTTTTCAAATTCTGGGCCGTTATGTCGGACCTTAACCCCAAATTGGTGACACCAGTTGGGTCGATTTGAAAAAATTTTGGCGATTCTGCTTGGCTTTTGACGCTTAAGTCGAATTAAACGAGACTATGCGCCATACCGGTTTCCGGTGGCCGGACCGGCCATTCTAGCCGGCGTCTTTGCTTCTTCACGCCCTTGGTTACGCCAAAAATAAAAAATAATCAAGCCGAGTCATGCCGTTATGTTGGCGCCCAAAGCAATCCAAATATCACCAGATTTGACCTCCGCCAGATTTAACCTCCAATTTTCATGGCCACGGTTCGCTGCCGCATTATATCAGACCGCAAATCAGACTGCGCGAACTTCCGTTACCTCCGGGACGAAGTGCAGCAGCATCCTTTCGATGCCGTTTTTCAGGGTAATGGTAGCGCTGGGACAGCCGGCGCAGGCGCCGCGCATGTGCAGATAAACCACGCCCTCTTCGAAGGAATGAAAGACAATATCGCCGCCGTCCTGGGCCACCACGGGCCGCACGCGGGTTTCCAGCAGCTCGTTGATTTGCGCCACCACCTCACCGTCGGCTCCGTTCGCCCCGGCCCCTTCCAGAATTTTTTCAGCACCGGTTGATGCGTCGTCGTTGTCTACTAACGCATTGATAATAACCGGTAATCCCTGGCTGAAATGCGCCATCAATGCGCCCAGGATCAAGGGCTTCAGATGAAACCACTCGGCCTCGTCCTTGGTAACCGAAACGAAATCATGGCCCAGGAATACGCCACTTACGCCTTCGATGGCGAATAGGCTCTGCGCCAGGGGCGAGGCCTGCGCTTCCCCTTCGCTGCGATAATCAAAAGTGCCCGAAGGCAGCACGGTTACGCCAGGCAGAAATTTCAAGGTTTCAGGATTTGGTGTGGGTTCAGTTTGAATGAACATTTCGCTACCCCGTCACTGCCCTAATTGCCGGTCCCCTTCGGTCAGGTGTGGCAATTAGGACAGTCCCGAGGTCTGACGTCAAGTTCAAGGGTATGCGGCGATTCGTCGCCGCATTACACCACTGCTTCTAATTTTATCCGGCTCCTTCGCGCCGCTCCCGCTCCGCCGCGATCAGGGCCGCCTTGCGTTCCAGTCCCCAGCGGTAACCGCCCAGCCCGCCGTCGCCCCGCACCACCCGGTGACAGGGAATAATCAGGGATACCGGGTTGGTGGCGCAGCCCCGGGCCACGGCGCGCCGGGCCGTGGCCTTGCCGCTGATCTGCTCGGCCAACTCGCTATAGGTCCTGGTTACGCCGCTGGGAATTTGCATCAGTTCCTGCCAGACCCGGCGTTGAAAAGCGGTGCCCTGCACATCAAGGGGCAGATTGGGATGGGGTATGGCGCCTTCCAGATAGGCCACCACCGTGCGCACCCAGTCCCCCAGTACGATTTCGTCGGCAACGATTTCGGCCAGGGGATATTCCCGGTGCAATTCGGCAATCAGATGCGCATCCTCGCCCAGGGACAGAAAACAGACGCCCCGCGCCGTCGCCGCCACCATCAGACGGCCCAGGGGCGATGGGGTAATGGTATAGCCCATGCGCGCGCCCTTGCCCCCCTTGGCGTAGCTGGCCGGCGTCATGCCCAGCTGGCTGTTGGAGCGTTCATACAGGCGCGAGGCGGCGCCATAGCCCGCGTCATACATGGCGTTGGTCACGCTTTCGCCTTGTTTCAGGCCGGCTTTCAGGCGCGACAGGCGGCGGGCATCGCCGTACTGCGCCGGCGTCACGCCCAGCAGGCGCTTGAAGGTGCGTTGCAGATGATGCGGGCTGCCACCGACGCGCTGGGCGATAGCGGCCAGCGAGGGGCTGCCGTCGGCGCCCTGCTCCAGTTCCTCCTCGATAAAGCCGCAGATCGCCCGTACCTTTTGCACGGCTGCATCCGGGCTGACGCTTTCCGTCGGTTTGCAGCGCTTGCAGGGGCGGAAACCCTCCTGTTCGGCGGCCTCGGGCAGATCGAAAAAACGCACGTTGCGGCGTAGGGGCCGGCGCGAGGCGCAGGTCGGGCGGCAATAGATGCCGGTGGAGGTTACGGCGTAAACGAAGCGGCCATCGGCGGCGCCATCGCGCCCTTGTACGGCCTGCCAGCGGCTTTGATCGGTCATGGTGCTGTTCCTTTTGTCTATCATCAACACCCTCCTTTTAGAAAGCCCGGCAAAACGCCGCTATCCGCCGCTTGCGCTCGATATTATAGTTCATTCCGTAACAGAGTGCATTTGCTGGAACAGGATTGCCGTCATGTTGAAAAGAGTTGACCGGGTACAGCTCGCCGTACCTGACCGCGCCGCCGCCGTTGAACGCTGGATCGCCCTGCTGGGCGCCGAAGCCGCGGGCGAGGACCGCATCGCCGCCCTGGGCGCGCGGCGCAGCCGCCTGCGCCTGGGCACGGGCTATATCGAGATACTGGAACCCGATGGCACCGGCGCCGTGGCCGATGCCATTGCCCAGCGCGGTAGCCATCTGTTCGCCGCCGGTTTGTCGACCGACGATGTCGCCGCCCTGACCGCGCATCTGGACAGCCTTGGCGTTGCCGCCGTGGCCGAGAACGGCCAAGCCTATGTTGATCCGAGCAGCATGGGGGTGCCGGGTTTGCGTGCGGTGTTGAGCGCGGAGGAAACCCTGCCCCCCGTTGGCGCCATCGATTTTCTTTACGAGGCGACCTTGCTGGTTGACGAGCCAAAGGCGGCCATTGCCCGTTGCGCGGAAATCTTTGCCCTGAATACGGAGATCTTCGTGCCCATCGGGTCGGAGGAATTTGGCTATGACGGCAGTCTGACCCTGTTTCAGCCGAACCAGCTGTTTCGCTTCGAGGTCATCACCCCGACGGATGCGGAGAAAACCCTGGGCCGTTTTTTCGCCAGAACGGGCCCCAGCTATTACATGGCTTTCGCCGAATGCGGTCAGTTGGACGCGGTGGCGGAACGGGCGCGGGAGCGCGGCGACGGTTTCACGCCGGTGCCTTCCCCAGACGCCAAAGATAACGGCACAGCGGAGACGATCTTTCTGCATCCGCCGGCCTTGGGCGGTATGATGTTGGGATTATCACGGCCAACCTTGGCCTGGCGCTGGTCTGGCGCCCCTGAACGCGTGGAGGCGATGTCATGAGTGAACTAGTCAAAATCAAGGATCGAAACCGGGTCCGTCTGTTGACCCTGAACCGGCCGGATGCGTTGAACGCCTTCAACGACGATGTCTATGACGCGGCCACGGCGGCTTTGACGGAAGCGGCGGAAGATCCTGATCTGGCCGTGGTCGTGATCACCGGCCAGGACAAGGCCTTCTCCGCCGGACAGGATTTGGGTGAGCTGGGCAGCCCGCGGGTGCATGATGATGGCCTGCGCCATGGCTTCCAACCTTTTATCGAGGTGGTGGAGGCGTTTCCCAAACCTTTGATCGCCGCCGTCAATGGCATCGGCGTGGGTATCGGCCTGACCTTGCTGCCGCACTGCGATCTGGTTCTGATGGCCGAGGAGGCGCGCCTGAAGGCACCTTTCGTGGATCTTGGCGTCACCACCGAGGCCGGCAGCAGTTTCCTGTTGCCCGCCCTGATCGGCTGGGCCGCGACGGCGCATATTCTCTATACCGCGCCCTGGATCGATGCCGATTACGCGGTGGAGATCGGCCTGGCCTGGCGGCAGGTGCCCGATGAGCAACTGATGGAAGAGACCATGGAGATGGCCGAATTCATCGCGCAAAAACCGATCCCTTCCCTGGTCGCGACCAAGCAGTTGCTGTTGGCGGCCCGCCTGGATGCCACCCGTCACGCCCGCGAGCGCGAGAACGAAGCCTTTGGCCGCCTGGTCGGGGCGCCTGCCAACCGCGAGGCCATCGCCGCCTTCAAGGAGAAACGGCCGGCGGATTTCACCAACCTGCCGGCGGAATAGGACGCGCCGTTGGAAATACGCTAGGTCTCCGCCGTCTTTGCTTTGGCCGACAGGGGTAGGAACACCAGGGCCATATTGGCTGCCAGCAGGCCGCCGGCCAGGAAATAGAACACTGAGACCAGGCCCCAGGTATCGGCAATCATGCCGCCCACGATCGGCGCCGTGGTGGCCAGGATCGCCTGGCTGCCGAACATCAACGAGGTGGCGGAGCCGCCCAGGTTCGGCGGCGTCAGATCCATCATCCAAGAATGGATCACCGGGCGGACCGCGAACAGGACAAAGCCCAGTACCGAAATGCCGGCAACGAAAACCTCCGTGTTGCCGATCAGCACCAGCGAGGCGACGACCACGGTCGAGGCGGACAGGCCCGCCAGGACGATGGGCCGGCGCCCGATGCGGTCCGACCAGGTGCCCGCGATGGGCGCGGCCACCACGCCTGATGCCTGCATCGCCGCCAAGGCCACGCCCAGATACAACGGCCCGGCGCCCAGATCGTTGCTTAGATACAAAGGCAGGAAAGCCAACAGGCCGGCTTGGGTCATGGTGCGCAGGGCGGCCACCAGGCACAGGCTCAATACGGACCGGTTTCGGACCAAAGAGGTCAGGCCGCTCCAATAGGCCGCCAGGCTCATGCCCTCACTGGCACTGCTGCCTTGCTGCTGGGCCGTGCTGCGCGGCAGGGCGATGAACAATATCAAGGCCACGACCAAGGTCGGCACACAGGCGGCCATGGCGGCCTGGGACCAGCTCAACCATAACAGGGCGGCGCCGATGGCAAGGGGGGCCAGGGCATCACCGCCGTTGGCACCCAGGGCGTGGATCGACAGGGCATAGCCCCGGGTTTCGGGAAATCGGCGGGAGAGATAAGAGATCGCGGCCGGATGCCACAGATTGTTGGTGCAGCCGATCAGAACCACCAGGGGCAACAGGCCCAAAACGCCATTTGCCGTGCCGAAGCCGCCCATGGCCAGGGCGCCGACACTTAACGAGACGACCAGGATCGGTACCCGCCGGCCCGTGACATCCACCACCAGGCCGGAAAACAAATTCGTGCCGAAAGAGCTGATATGCACGGCGGAGACCAGCAAGCCGGCTTCGGTGTAGCTCAAGTCCAATTGCCGCGCGATAAAGGGCAGCAGGATATAAAAGGTGCCCAACAACCAGTGCGTGGCGCCATGGCCCATGCCGACCAGCACGACGGGCCCCTGTTCGCGCCAATGCAGGCCGGTCAGGCGTTGAACCAAGGACATATGCGGGCTGCTCTCGATAATTGCGGGGCGATAGATTCAACGCGATCATCGCACACCTTGGCAATGGGTGAAACCGAGGCCCGGATTCTGGTCGTTGTTCAGCGCTCAAATCATATTGCAAATCCACGGCAGCCGGCCTATTGTCCCGCCGCCTTTCGGGCTATAATACTGCCCTAGAGCAATTCCGATCTAATGTGAACCGCCCGATCGCCTTGGGCGATTCACATTAGATCGGAAAAATTGCTCTATTTTAAGTATCGGAGCATTTCCAATTCGGAAATGCTTTAGGCCGCCTTAGCTCAGTTGGTAGAGCATCGCATTCGTAATGCGGAGGTCGGGTGTTCGAGTCACCCAGGCGGCACCACATCTTAATCTTCTGGTGATTTCAATACAGTGCCGGATGCGGCATGCGGAGGGCACGTCCATGATCGATCTGTTGCAGGTTTCCCAATTGCCGCCTTTTCTGGTGGAGCGCCTGGAAAAGGAATTCACCCTGCATGACTTTGTCGATCCGGCCGATCCCGACAAGCTGCTGGACGAAATCGGACCGCGCATTCGCGGCATTTTGGCGGGCGGCATGAAAGGTCCAAACGCCAATCTGATCAACCGGCTGGAAAACCTGGAGATCATCTCGTCGTTCAGCGTCGGTTACGACGCCACGGACGTGGCGGCGGCCCAGGCCCGCGGCGTGATCGTTACCCATACGCCGGAGGTGCTGACCGGCGACGTCGCCGATCTGGCCATGACCTTCATCCTGATGGCGCCGCGCCGCATTGGCGAGGCGGAACGTTATCTGCGCAGCGGCAAATGGCTGGGCGGGCGCATGGACCTGGGCACCACGGTGCGGGGCAAGCGGCTGGGCATTCTCGGTCTGGGCCGTATCGGCAAGGCGGTGGCGCGCCGGGCCGAGGTTTTCGGCCTGCACATCGCCTATCACGACATTAAGCCCATGGGCGATCTGGTCTATCGTTCCTATCCAAGCCTGCTAGACCTGGCCGATGCCTCCGACATACTTCTGGTCGCCTGTGAAGGCGGCGAGGCCAACCGCGGGCTGGTCGATGCGGCGGCGCTGAAGGCCCTGGGGCCGGACGGTTTCCTGATCAACGCCGCCCGGGGGCCAATTATTGATCAGCCAGCCTTGATCGCGGCGTTGCGCGACGGTGGCATCGCCGGTGCGGCAATGGATGTTTTCGATAGCGAACCGGAGGTGCCGGCGGAACTGATGGCCATGGAAAACGTGGTTTTGACGCCGCATATCGCCAGCTCAACCCACGAAACCCGCCGCGCCATGGCCGATCTGGTCTATGACAACATCCGCGCGCATTTCGACGGCAAGCCGGTCCTCACGCCCGTGCCGCCGCAGATTTAGCGTTAGCTCAAGAGATCAAAGCGGGTGTTGTGCAGCACAAGGTTCCGCGTCACCCGGTAGTTTCCCGACAGGTGCTTGCGCAAATAGCGCACCGTGTCATGGCGGCCATCGACAACCATGGTAAATCCGGGTTCGAAACGATCCTCTAAATACATAGCGTCAAAACAGATCTTCCGCTTCGGCTGCAAGGCCGGGCCGTCCACATAGAGAAAGTCCGGCCTGCCTTCGGGCAATTCCTCGTAGCGGTAGCCCAGGTCCAAATTCGGGCGCTGACCCCGGTCCTCTTCCATCGCCGGCACGTAACGAACCCCGCAATAGGGTGCGAGGTGCGCGGGTAGGGATTCGCGGGTGACGTCGGCCCATTCCGCCAGGCCGTCAACGCTGATAATCCGTCCGGCTTTTTCCGGGTCGTCCTGAGCGTTGTCATGCAGGGCCTGGGCAAAGATCACCGTGGAGCAGCCACTGCCCAACTCTATCACCAGGCGCGGCTTGAGTTGCCGTATCAGGCGATAGAGGAACCACAGATCGCCGCCCTGGGGCGCCAATGCGCCTGCCGGGCGCGCTTCAACGAAATCGAGATAGCCCAGGCGGCGCAAACGCCAGCCGCCATGGATATTGGCCATGGTGCGGGCCAGGCCCAGCAAGGGCCGGGCCACCATCCAGGCAAGTTTGCGCCAAAGGGGGGGCGAAGAGCTCAAAAGATCAGATCACTTGTGTTGTAGTGCGGGCGTTGGTACGTGAGTTCGGGGAGCATTATCATTGGCCGTCCGCTCTGTCTATCATGGCGCTGATGGTCTTAGCGGATTATGGTGCGGCCAAACGGAAACCCACGAACAGGAATTTATTTCAGCGTGTCCAAACCCACAATTATCTACGTCGGCGCTCCCGAAGGTTTCGAAGCACTGGCCGAAACCGCAACTGCCGCGGACTGCATCCATGTTGAAGCCGAACACGATGCCCTGACGGCGGCGCTGAAGGATGCCCATGGCCTGCTGGACGCCTCCATGAAGGTGCGCATCGATGATGCCATGGTCGCCGCCGCGCCCAATCTACAGGTCATATCCTGTGCCACCACGGGTTCAGACCATATCGCGCGCGGCGAGGTCGGCAGCCGGGGCATCAACGTCCATACCCTGCGCGAGGACGGCGATCTATTGCAGGGCATCACACCGGCGGCAGAATTGAGCTGGGCTCTGGTCCTGGCCTGTGCCCGCCGCCTGCCCGCCGCCGCCGGCCATACCAAATCCGGGCAGTGGGTGCGGGAGGAATTTCCCGGCACCATGTTGAATGGCCGCACCCTGGGCCTGGTCGGCTGCGGCCGCCTGGGGCAATGGATGTCCCGCTACGGTGCGGCGTTCGGCATGCGCGTGCTGGGTCACGACCCCTATATGGAGCCATGGCCCGACGGTATCGAGAAAATGGAACTGGCCGAGATGATGGCCCAGTCGGACGTTGTTTCCGTGCACGTGCATCTGAGCGAGGAAACCACCGGCCTGCTGTCGCCCGAATTGCTGGCGGGCATCAAGCCCGGCGCCATTGTCATCAATACCTCGCGCGGCGCCATCATCGACGAGGCGGCCTTGCTGGCCGGTCTGGAAAGCGGCCGTATCGGCGCCGCCGGGCTGGACGTGCTGGATGGCGAGCCGGAGATCGACCAGCACCCTCTGATCGTTTATTCCCGTAATCATGACAATCTGATCGTGACGCCGCATATCGGCGGCTTCAGTCCGGATGCGGTGCGCGTGGTCTGCCGCCGGGCGGCGGAAAAGATCATGGCGAAGCTGGGGTTATAGACCATGCCAATCCAAGCCTTGGCCACATCTGCCGCCAAGAACGGCCCCGGCCACGCCTTTGGGGTGCCTGGATCGGGGCAGAGCCTGGACCTTATCCATGCCCTGGAAGGTAATGGCGTTGCCTTTCATTCCGTGCACCACGAAGGTGCCGCCGCGATCATGGCCGGTACCGTTGGGCGTCTGACGGGAAAAGCCGGCATGGCCATCGCCATCAAGGGGCCGGGCCTGGCCAACATGGTTGGCGGCATGGCGGCCTGCACCTACGAGAACCTGCCCATGTTGGCCGTGACCGAGGCTTACGGCCTGAACGTGCCCCTGGCCAAGGCGCACAAGCGGCTGGACCAAGGGGCGCTGACCGCTGCCGTATCGAAAGGCCGGCGCTATCTGGCCACGAATGGTCCCGGCTATGACGAACTGGCTGGCTGGGCTGGGCAAGAGGCTCCTGGCCCGGTGTTCCTGGAACTGGCGGGAGCCATCGACCTGGCCGACGCCGTACCCAAAGCCGGGGCCTTGCCCGATCAGGGCGATGTTCCGGGTCTGATCGAACAGGCGGAACGGCCCATCGTCATTGCCGGCACTCTGGCGTTGCGACTTGGTCTGTCGCCGGATCTGAACCGTTTGCAAATTCCGGTGTTCTCCACTGCCGCCGCCAAGGGCGCGGTGCATGAAGCTCTGCCCCACGCCGCCGGTGTCTACACCGGCGTCGGCCAGGAACTGTCGCCCGAAGCCGACCTGATCCAACGCGCGGACTTGATCGTCGGCATCGGCCTGCGGCCCGGCGAGGTACTGGGCGCCGGGCCATTCCCGTGCGATGCGGTCAATCTTGATCCTATTGATGCGCCGGGCCATGACGGCTTTGCCTTTGCCGGTGTCCTGCGGGATTCTGCACCCGCCTTGGAACGTTTGGCGCAAAAGGCCTGGGGGGTGGAAGAATGCGCGCGCGCCGTGGGCAAGTTGCGCCAGCATTTGCTGCGACCGGGCGACTTCCTGCCCGCCCATGCCTTTGCCGCCATTGCCCAGGCCTTTCCCGACGGCGTCCGCATGGTCATCGACACCGGTTATTTCTGCACCGTCGGCGAACATATCTGGCAGGCCCCGAAAGGGAACTGGTGTCTGTCCTCGGGCTCGGGCCGCTATATGGGCATGGGCCTGCCGCAAGCCATCGCCGCCGCCGTACATGACCCATCGGTGCCGACTATCTTGGCGGTGGGCGACGGCGGCATTGCGCCGTTCCTGGCCGAGGCCCGCCTGGCCCGCCGTTTGAACCTGCCGCTGGCGGTCTTGCAGATGTCCGATGGCGGCTATGGCTCGGTCCGCACCCGGGCCATTGCCGACGGCCTGACCCAGGCGCCCATGCTGGAACCGGGCGCGTCATGGCGAGGCGCCTTCGACGGTATGGGGTTTGCCGGCGCCGAGGCAGGCAGCGCCGATGCCCTGGCGGCGGCTTTGACGGATTGGCGGCCAAACGACGGCCCGATGTTTGCTCTGCTGCCCATGGAGAGTGAGCCCTATCAAGACATGATCCGAGGCGTCCGATGAGCAGTTCTTCTTCCGTGCCACACATATTGATCGTCGGTGCCGGCAGTGTCGGCCTGCGCCATGGCCGTAATCTTTCTGAACTGGGTTGCCGCGTCTCGGGCATGGACCCGCGCCAGGACCGGCGCGAGGCTTTCGCCGACGAATTTAGCTGCTTTGCCTATGAGGATCTGGAAACGGCCCTGGCGGCAGGCGGCCTGGATGGCGTCGCGGTTTGTTCGCCCACCCGCTTTCATGTGGAACAATGCCTGCCCGCGTTGGAAGCCGGCCTGCCGGTGCTGTTGGAAAAGCCCGTGTCCAAAACCCTGGCCGAGGCCGAGATCCTGGCCCAGGCCATCGAACGTACCGGCACGCCGCTGCTGCTGGGCTATACTTGGCGCTGGTGGCCGCCCCTGGCCAAGGTCCGCGCGTTATTGGCGGAGAATGCCATCGGCGCCATTCGTTACGTGGATTTCACCATGTCGGCGCATCTGGCGGACTGGCATCCGGGCGAGCCGCTGGAGGAATTCTTCATGTCGTCCGCCGAACTGGGCGGCGGTGCCCTGCTGGACGAAAGCCACTGGGTCGATCTGATGCTGTGGTTCTTTGGCATGCCGGAAAGCCTCTCGGCGCGGGTGGAGAAGATCTCCGATCTGGACATCACCTCGGACGACAACGTGGACATGATGATCAATTTCGCCGACGGCCTTCGCGCCAACCTGCATCTGGATCTATATGGCCGGCCGCACCGCAAATCGATCCGCTTCATTGGCGAGGGCGGGACTATTCTATGGTCGGAAGCTCCAAACCAGATCGCGGTCTGTGTGGAGGCCGGCGAGAACTGGAACGAGGAACGCTTTGACTGCGAACGCAATGATATGTTCATGGGCGTGGCCAGGGAATATCTGGCGGTTCTGGCCGGCGCGCCCGTCGACACCTGTGCCATTGCTGACGGCCTTGGCGTGATGACCTTATTGGAGGCGGCCCGGCAAAGTCATGCCGAGGGCCGCCGCATCGAGCCGGGATCGTCAGCATGAGCATAGCGGGACAAACGGTTTTGGCCGTGGTGCCGGCGCGGGGCGGTTCTAAATCCATACCGCGCAAGAATCTGGCCAAGGTGGGCGGCATCTCTCTGGTGGGCCGGGCCGGCGAACTGGCCGCCTCCATGCCCTGGATCGACCGGGCGATCATCTCCACGGACGATGTTGAAATCGCGGCGGAAGCCACGCGCCATGGGTTGGAGGCGCCGTTTCAGCGGCCCGAGGAGCTTGCCGCCGACAAATCCACCTCCACCGATATGTGGCGCCACGCCTGGCTGGCGGCGGAGGAACATTACGGCATGCGCTTTGATCTTTCCATTTTGTTGGAGCCGACCTCGCCCATGCGCCGGGCCGAGGATCTGACCCGCTGTGTCGAAACTCTGCTGGACAGCGGCCACAAGGCGGCGGCGACCCTCAGCCCGACACCGGCCCATTTCACGCCGCATAAAACCCTGAAGCTGGATGATAGCGGCAACCTCGCGCCCTATCTGGCTGAGGGACGCAAGGCCCTGCGTCAAGGCATTCCCGACTATTATCATTGCAACGGCATCTGCTATGCCCTGCGCCGCGCCACCCTGGTGGACGAGGGCCACATCATGGAAGACGACTGCATCGGCGTCGTCATCGACCGGCCCATCGTCAATATCGACGAGCCGTTCGAGCTGGAATTGGCGGAATGGCTGCTGGCGCGGGAAGCCGCCACGCGTTCGTAGCGGACAATAAGCAATACCCCACGCAAGAATCTCCACACCATGACCGACCCTGCGATCGTCAGAGCAGTTGGATGTTCCGAATAGTGGTGGTGCGGGCCACCAGGCCGGCGCCGCCGAAGGCAGGGCGGGCCGGCCATTGTCGGGCCTCGGTTACTGTGCGCCGGACGGCCGCATCATCTTTTCCATCACTTTCTCGAGGCTGAAACTTGCCGGCTTTTGACGCGGCGGGAATTCCTTGAAAGTTTTCAGGAAATTACCCACATAGACCTGCGCTGGAACCAGGAGGTAAACCCGGTCAACCAGCCAGTCGTAGTAGGTGTTCGAGGTGGAATAAGCCCGTTCATAGGGATCGCGGCGCAGGTTGAATATCAACGGCACCCGAAGCGGCGTCCATGGCTCGACCCACGCGCGGAAGGTGGCTTCTGCCTTTTGCTCCATGAATATGGCCTTCCAATCACCGTACCGCAAAGCCGTGAGGTCACCGTCGTCGGAGAAATAGAATATCTCCTTGCGCGGACCTTCCTTGGTTTCTCCTTTCAGATAGGGCAGGAAGTTGTAGCCATCGAGATGGACTTTGTAGCTACGCCCAATTGCCTCCACGCCGCCTTTCTTGAGCTTTTCCTTGATATTGGAATCTCCGGCGGCGGCCAGATAGGTTGGCAACCAGTCCATGTGGTGCATGATTTCGTTCGACACCTGGCCGGACTTGATCCTGCCAGGCCAGCGCACCATGGACGGCACCCGCCAGCCGCCTTCCCAATTGGTGTTCTTCTCACCACGGAAGGGTGTCATCCCGGCATCCGGCCAGGTGTTCATATGGACGCCGTTGTCGGTCGAATAATGCACGATTGTGTTGTCGGCAATGCCAAGCTCGTCCAATTTGGCGAGCAGCTTGCCCACATGCATGTCATGTTCGACCATGCCATCGGCGTATTCGTCCTGGCCCGAGATGCCCCGTAGTTCCTTTTTCACGTGGGTGCGGAAATGCATCCGCGTGCCATTCCACCAGACATAGAAGGGTTTGCCGGCCTTGTGCGCCCGTTCGATAAAGCCCAGTGCAGCCTCTAGGGTTTCATCGTCCACGGTCTCCATGCGTTTCTTGGTCAGGGCACCCGTATCCTCAACCGCACCGCCCGCCGATGACTTAATGACGCCGCGTGGGCCGAAACGTTTCCGGAAGGCGGGGTTCTTGGGATAATCCTCGTTCTCCGGCTCTTCCTCGGCGTTCAGGTGGTAAAGGTTGCCAAAGAACTCGTCGAAGCCATGATTGCTCGGCAACATCTCGTCCCGGTCACCAAGATGGTTCTTTCCGAACTGGCCGGTGACATAGCCCTGCGCTTTAAGCAGGCCGGCAATGGTCGGGTCTTCCTTTTTCATGCCTTCCTTGGCGCCCGGCAGGCCGACTTTGGAAAGACCGGTGCGGAATACGCTCTGGCCCATGATGTAGGAGGAGCGGCCGGCGGTGCAGGATTGTTCGCCATAATAATCAGTGAACATCATGCCCTCTTTTGCGATGCGGTCGATGTTTGGTGTCTTGTAGCCAACCAAGCCCATTGTGTAAGCGCTGATATTGGTCAAACCGATATCGTCGCCCCAGATCACCAGAATATTGGGCTTTTTATTCTGCGCCTGTGCTGACGCCCCCACGCCAATAATTCCAAGACTTACGACGCTTGCCATTGTCCAAGACAACAGTGTTGCGAATTTCCATTTATATTGACCCTGCCACGGCATTAGGCTCTCCCATCGAGCTGATTTGCAATTAAGACTGAATCGTAGATAGAGTTTTCGCTACAGTTGTCCAGCCCAGTTGCAATGACCAAAAAATCTGCGATGTCGGCAGTTATTAGGGGCTATCAAATATTAGGGGCTATCAAAAATCGGCTGCCGCGGCATTGGGCCCGACAGCGGCGCATTTTGCGCCGCACAAATCCCTGAAGCTGGACGATGCCGGCAATCGCGCACCCTATTTGGCAGAATGGCTATTGGCGGGCGAAGCCGTGCTCCAAGGCCTCAGGGCGGCAGGAATCGGCCGGAGGAGAAAAAGCCGTCGATTACCGGCTTCGGACTGCGCCGGGACATCTCGGCACGGGATTTTATGGGCGATTGCAGGAACATGTTGGCGGGATAAATCTCGTCGCTGTAGAGGCCGTCGAACATCTCGGAGCGGATCTGCGCCAGGAAGTTTCGCCGCGGTTCCTGCCGCCGCGCCCGCAAAGCCTTCAGATTGATTTCCGAGGCCACGACGGTCTCGCCAGGGTACGGCGCCCGACCCATGATGACGCCTTTATAATCAACGATCATGCTGTCGCCCGGCGTGAAGTCGGCGGGAAGTTCATCCGTGATCAGGCCGCCGGTGTTCGGCGCGATGACATAGGCGATGTTTTCATGCGCCCGGACCCGGTTCTGTATCTCCCAGGTATTCATCAGCGGCGAGACCAGCGGCTCGGGATAGGCCGTCGGACGCAGAAGTATCTCAGCCCCCTGAAAGGTCAGGGCCCGTGTGACTTCGGGAAAATGGCCGTCCATGCAAATGAAGGTACCCAGCCGGCCGACCTTGGTCTCGGTGACCGGAAAGAAGGTCTCCAGCTTGCTCTTGCCCTTGCCATACAGCTCCATATAGCGGTCCATCATGTCGTGGGGGCTCATGGCCATTTCCGCATGAATGGCCGGAATGGCCTTGCGGTATTTATGGACGATTTCACCGCTCGGGCTGATGACGAAGGCGCAATTGAAATAGTATTCGGGCAATTCCGGATCATATTCCAGGGCGCAGCCGGAGATGTAGACATCAAGCTCCCGCGCTTTTTGCGCCAGCGCGTCGCTTTCCTTGCCGGGCAGGGTGATCAGGATTTCCCGGCGGCAATAATCCATGTCCACGTCGTGCCGGGTGGTGAAGCCTTGGAGAAAGAATTCCGGAAACGCGAACAATTTCAGCGGCGCGGCCACCTCGCCGAAACGGCGCATGCAGCCATCCATGATGCCCAGATATTTTTCCAGGTTTTCGGCGATGTCTTCGCGCTTGTAGGCCCATTTGAGAATTGGCTGGAAAATGCACGCCGTGTACGTCTCATAATAACTCATCGGACCACATCCAATAGTTCAACTGCCCGTCAAGCATATCGCGCCTGGACGAGATTTATCAAACCGGATTTGCCTGACGAATCAACTGCCGATGGGGCTACTTGCGCACAGCCGACCATTTACCGTCGCAGTAAGTCCGCGACGTTTCCTTCCAGGTGCCATTTCCGCCAGCCTTGAACAGCTTGCCGGTTATCATTCCTTCCACGCTATTGCCGGCACCCTTTGCGGTGAAGGCGCCATCCGCCGTGACCTCTCCCGACAAATACACCGGTCCCCTCTCACTGTGGTTCAGGATGCCGGTAACCTTGCCAGCCTTGACCACCAAAGGATCCGGAAACAGATAACCGGCACAATGGGGACTGCTCGAAGAACGCTTGGAGTACTCAATCGTAACCTTCCATTCGCCACTCAATGAGGATTGTGCGGCGGCTTGCCAAACAGGCGCCATGAAAATCATCATCAGCGCCGTCATCGTGGTTATCGTGCTAATTTTCATGCGGCAATCTTCCAATTTGCAGCCAAAATGATCTTTCGATTCGTGACCCATATGGTCTCATCGAATCGAAACAATGACTTAATCGGAAATAGTTTTTACCCAGCGTTTGTCCAGGCACCGAGTTCGGCGAAACCGCAATAGCAGCCGGAAAAATGGCTCAGTCCGGCAGCAGGTCGTAGGTCGTACTTTTTAGAATGGGACGATGTTTCCTTTGGTAGCGGCGCTTGAAGTACTTTTCCAGCAAGCTGCGGTTAAAGCTGCGTCCGTCCACCAGCAGGCGAAAGCCCGGCGGGAAATCCGCTTCCATATCCAGGACATCGATGGCGGCGCGGCGTTCCGGCGTCAGGGCCGGGCCGTCCAGATAGATCATGTCGGCCACCACGTCCGGCACGTTGGCAAAGCGCCATACCGGGGTGCCGTCAAGATCGTCCTCCACCCGCTCGGTCAGCGTCACCGTGCAAAACAGGCGCAGATGCTCGGGCATGCTGTCAATTGTTACCTGGCCCCAATGGGCGTCGGCATCCAGGGAATGCAGGAAACCAGGTGCGCCCTCGGCCGCATTGTCGGCCAGGGCCTGAGCGAAAATGATCGTCGAGCAGCCGCTGCCGAATTCCAATAGCACCTTTGGCCGGCGCGCCCGAACCTGGCTGTAGATAGCCCACAGGTCCGACCAGACCGGCGGCTTGGCCGTCGGCGGGCGAGCATCGAACAGCGCAAGGTAGCCGCGCTTTTTCAGTTGCCGCCAGCCACGGAAATTCAGGATGGCCACACCGATCTTGCGATAAATGATAGCGAGTTTTTGCTTGATCCAAGACATGGCACTATATAGTCCGAAACTCTCCTCCGGTGCATCAAGAAGATATCGCCCATGGACAATACCATACCAATTTTTATCGGCGGCCTGATGCGCTCGGGCACCACGCTGCTGCGTGCCATGCTGGCGCAGCATTCGGCCATCGCCTCGGGCCTGGAAACCCATTGGTTCGACATCGACTGGCCGGCCCAACAGGCCAGGGGCGGGGAGCCGTTGCGGGACTATCTGCACCGCATAGGTGAATTCTTCGCTGTTGGCGGCGAAGCGGTCGATACCCAGATGGCGGCGGCGGATAGCGCGGCGGCCTTTCTGGATCTGTTCATGGGCGCCGTCACAATGGCGGCGGGCAAGCGGCGCTGGGCCGAAAAGACCACCGGCAATATCCGCCACCTGGATGCCATCCTGGCCCACTGGCCCCAGGCAATGATCATTCATGTGCTGCGCGACCCCCGGGACATCTTCGCCTCGTTCCGGCGCAGTAAGAAATACGGCGGCATTGATGACTTTGCCAACCTATGGTGCGACTACCTGGGCGATGTGGAGCGTTTCAAGGGCGCGCTGCCGCTCAACGACGGCAATTATCTTGAACTGCGCTATGAGGCTCTGGTCCGCGACCCCATTGGTCAGATGCAGGCGGTGATCAGCTTTCTGGGCGAGGACTGGGAAGACGCCGTGGGCCGCTTCGACGGCAAGGCGGACGAGCATGACCGGGTCCTCGGCCTGACCGGGCATTCCTCAACCACCCTGGAGCAGATCGCGCATCCGCTAAGCCAGAACCGTGTCGGTCTGGGACAGGACAGTATCAGCGACGAGGAAATGGCCATCGCCCGCACGGTGGCGGCGGAACGCGGCCTGGGCGAGCTGTTCGCCCGGATCGAGCGGGAGGCGCGCTAAACAGCCTGCGCTAGCCGTCCGGCGAAACCACCACTTTCATGCACTCGCGCCGTTCCAGAAGCGTGAAGGCCCGGTCAATCTCGGCAAAGGGCAGAACATGGGTCACCAGCTGGCGCAACTCGCCCGCCAGCGCGCCGGCCAGGGTTGTGCTGCGGACCCAGGTACCCCGGTTATAGGCGCGGCAGCCGATCAGCTCTTTTTCATCCAGGGCCAGGGGCAGGGAATGGAAAGGTGCCGCGGCATGACAGTAGCCGACGATGCCCAGCCGCCCGCCACGGCGCAGGGCCGGCAGGGCCGCGGCAAGGGCATCGTGATGGCCGCTGGCATCGTAGGCGACATCGGCGCCCCTTGGTGCTACGCGGCGAACGGCGGCAGCAAGATCTTCGCTGTCCTGATCCACCGTGACGGCGCCAAGCTTTCGGGCCAGGGCCAGGCGGGAGGCATCGGCGGCGACGCCGGCGACGATCACTTCCGATGCGCCGGCGGCGCGGGCGACCAACAGATGCAGCAGACCCACCGGCCCCGCGCCCATGACCAGTGCCACATCACCGGCGCCCATGGGCACCCGTTCGAGGACGGCATGACTAGCAACGGTCAACGGCTCTATCACCGCGGCCACGAGAGGATCGGTGCCGTCGGGCAGGACGAATGCATTGTCGGCAGGTACGGCAATCCGTTCCGCCAGGCCGCCGGGGGCGTGGCAGCCCATGATGCTGCGCTGGGTGCACAGCGCGTGGCGGCCGCTGTTGCAATAGAAGCAGCGGCCGCAATTGAGGTGCGGCGTAACGGCGGCCAGGGCACCGACGGCGATGCCTTCCACACCAGGGCCCACAGCTTCGATGCGGCCGGCGAATTCGTGGCCCAGGACATGGGGAAAGGCCGGCGCATATTCCGCCGCGATATCGTCATCCCAGCGCCGGATCGCCAGATCGGTGCCGCACAGGCCGCCGCCATTGACCCGAAGCAGCACCTGGCCCGCAGCCAGCGTCGGCTCCGCCACCTCGATCTCCGTGATATGGCCCGGAGCCGGCTCTGTTTTAGCTATTGCGCGCATGCCGGCCAGCTTGCACGACGAAGGCGTATCAGGCAACCTGGATGCCAGGACGCGCCTTGGCGGACCGCCAATCAGCAGGAGTATGACCGTGATCGACATGAACGGCTTTGCCGTCAACACCTACGCCTATACCTTTTCCCACAGTGCTGGCGACTGCATCGAGACCTACGCCGGCACCGGCGCCCAGGGGCTCGAGGTCATGATGTATCCGGGCCATGCCTGGCCTGACGACCTGGACCAGGGCGCCCGCCGCGCCCTGGCGAAACAAAGCCGCGATGCCGGCTTGCCCATTATCAGCCTGAACATGCCGAACATAGACATCAACATCGCCGCCGCGACGCCGGACATGCGTGCCTACAGTATTGATACCCTGTGCCGCATCCTTGCCCTGGCGGGCGATCTGGAGGTGCCGGGCGTGGTGATCGGTCCCGGCAAACAAAATCCCCTGATGCCGGCGCCCAGAGATGTTCTGCTCGGCCATTTTCACAAGGCCATGGAAACCCTGGTGCCCGCCGCCCGTGCCGCCGGCACAAGATTGCTGGCGGAGAACATGCCCTTTGCCTTCCTGCCCGGCGCCGAAGAGATGATGGCGGCGCTGGAGCCATACGCCGTCGAGGATGTGGGCGTGGTTTACGATATCGCCAACGGCCATTTTTGTGGCGAGGATCTGGCGATAGGCTTTCGCGCCGTGGCGCCGCGCCTGGCCCTGGTGCATGTTTCGGACACACCGACCGACGTCTACCTGCATGCGGCGGTGGGGCAAGGTTCGGTGCCGTTTGCCCATGGCGCCAAGGCCTGCCGGGCGGCAGGCTATGACGGCCCGACCATGCTGGAAATCATCTGCGACGATCCCGACCGGGAGATCCCGGCCTCCGCCGAAGCCTTGTCGGAAATGGGCTGGCGCTAGGAATTAACTTGCGAAGGGAAGCTAGAACCATGATTTACGAACTGCGCACCTACACCATGAAACCCGGTACGGCGGCCCAGGCGGCGGCCCATTCAGCCACCGTGGGCCGGGATGTCCGCGGCGACGAATACGGCAGGCTGGAAGGTTATTGGATGACCGAGATCGGGCCGTTGAACCAGGTCATGCATCTGTGGAGCTATGCCGACCTCAACGAACGGGCCCGCCTGCGTGCCGCGCTATCGACCAACGAACGCTGGAACAAGGAATACCTGCCGGCGATGCGGCCCAACCTGCTGCGCCAGGATATTCGCCTGTTGAACTGTGTTATCGGCCCGAACGCGCCCGAGAGCGAGGGCAATCTGTACGAATTCAGAAACTATCGCCTGCGCCCCGGCGCCATGAAGGAATGGCTGGGCCTGTTCATGGATGCCCTGCCCGCGCGGGAGAAATATTCCCGCATCGTCGGTCTGTGGTCGACCGAGGCCGGACAGCCCAACGAGGTCTGCCATATCTGGTCCTATCCAAGTTTCGAGGCCCGCCTGGAGGTCCGGGGCAAGGTGGCGGAAGATCCGGCCTGGCAGGCTTTTCTGCCCAAGGCGGGTGGGCTGATCGAGGAAATGCATTCCACCCTGATGTTGCCCGCGCAGCATTCGAAATTGCAATAACGAAAGTCAGTTTATCTTAAGCCTTGACGGTGGGCCATCCGTGGTACCATCGGGCAATTATTTTCAAAGGAAAGAACAGCAACATGGATGTCGCAGGCAAGAAAGCATTGGTATTTGGGGGAACGTCGGGGATCGGCCTGGCCACGGTGGAACAGTTGGTGGCCCTGGGCGCCAACGTGGTCGCCATAGGCCGCAGCCCGGAAAAAGCCAGCGAACTGCCGGCGGGCGTGGAATTCAGGCAGTGCGACGTACGCGACCGTGATGCGTTGGAGGCCCTGTTCGCGGACTGTGCCCCCTATGACATTCTGGTCACGGCGGCGACCGGGGGCGATCGCGCCGCCGGCCCGTTCATGGAGATGGACCTGGACGGCTATCAGGCGTCATTCGACAAACTGTGGGGCTATGCCAATGTCGTTCGCCTGGGCGGGGGTCGGTTAAGCGAGAGCGGCGGTATTGTCCTGGTCAGCGGCTCGCCGGCGCGCAAGGCCAAACCGGGCCAGGTCGCCCTGGCCTCGGTCGGTGGCGCGGTGGAGGCTCTGGCCCGCGCGGTGGCGCCGGAAATCGTGCCCAAGCGCCTGAATGTGGTGTCGCCCGGCCTTATCAATACGAACATGTTCGGCCCGGCCAGCGAAAAGCGCGACGAAATGGTCGCGGCCAATTCGGCCAAGAATCTGATCCCGCGCGGCGGCACGGCGAACGAAGTGGCACAAGCCATCCTGTTCGTCATTCAGAACGACTTCGTCACCGGCACCACGGTCGACGTGGACGGCGGCTGGTTGTTGTCTTAGAGCATTTTCAGTACGGGCTAAACCGCCCACGCCCCCTCCCGGCCACCCATTGATCATCGTCCCGTGGGTGGCCGGGAGGGGGCGTGGGTGGCGTGGCAACAGACAGCCGTCACCGCGCCTCGATCTCGTCGATGCGGGCGCTGGGCGAGATGTGATTGAGGCTGATCCGGGTCTCGATCACGGCTGGGCCGTCGTGGGCCATGGCCTCGGCCACCACCTGTTCGACCTCGCTTTCCGCCGTGATGCAATATCCCTTGGCGCCGAAGGATTCGCCCCAGGCGGCAAAGTCAGGGTTCTGCAATGCCGTGGAGGTGACACGGCCCGGAAAGCTGCGGGCCTGATGCATCCGAATGGTGCCATAGGCGCTGTTGTTGGCGACGAAAATCTTCAGCGGCACGCCATACTGCACCGCCGTCGCCAGCTCGTTGCCGGTCATCATGGCGCCGCCATCGCCGACGAACACCACGATCTGCCGGCCCGGCGTCGATAACCCCGCAGCCACGCCCGACGGCACACCCGGCCCCATAGCCCCAACAGTGGCGCCAATGAACATGTTCTCCTGACCCAGATGAAGATATCGCGCCGGCCAGCTGGAAAAATTGCCGGCGTCCGTGGTGACGACCGCATCCTTGTCCAAATGGTTGTTAATGGCGGCGACCACATGGCCAAAGACCACGCCGTCATTGGCCGACACAGGGCTCCAGGTCATCACCGCGCGATGCGCCGTATTCAAACGTTCGACCCAACCGGACCGCGCCGCCGAGGTTTCTTCGGGCCCCATGGCCAGCATGGCCTTTATGAATTCATGGGGGTCGCAGCCCAAACCAAGGGCCGGCTCGAACACCCGGCCGACTTCTTCGGGGTCGGGCCAGACATGGATCATCGGCTGTTCCGGTACAGGCGCGCGGGGGAATTTAAAACCCTGACTCATGGACGGGCCGATCCGTTCGCCCAGTATCAGCAGCAGATCGCATTCCCGCATCACATCCAGCAACTCGCCCGGCGCCCGGTTGATCAGCCTGCCAGCGCTGTTTGGATGCTGGCTGTCAAAAACATGAAAGCGTCGCTGCGGCGTCGCCACGGGCAGCGCGAAACTTTCGGCAAATGTGGTCAGGTCGGCCAGGGCCGCCGGGCCGTGCAGCCGCCCGCCGGCGATCACCAAAGGCTGCTTGGCCGCGCGTAACATTTCGACCGCCGCCGCCGCGTCCTCCGGGGTTGGCGCTGTGACTGCCTTTTTTCTGGGGCCCAGCACCTCTGCCTCGCAAGGGCCGTAAAGCAGATCTTCAGGCAGCACGACCACGACCGGGCCCGGCGTGCCGGCCTGGGCCACATGAAAGGCGCGGGCGATGGACTCGCTGATCCGGCTTGGCTCGATCACCTCGATGACCATCTTGGCGGTTTCCGAAAAGGCCCTGGCATAATTCATTTCCTGCAAGGCCATGCGGCCCAATTCGTCGCGCTCTGCCTGGCCAACCAGAAAGATCAACGGCTCGGCGTCGTGGTAGGCGACATGCAAGGCGATGGCGGCGTTCATGGCGCCTGGTCCCCGGCTGATGATACAGACACCGGGTTCGTTGCGCAGGCGGGCATGGGCCACGGCCATGAAACCGGCGCCGCCTTCATGGCGGCAAACCACCAGCTTCATATCGGGGAAGTCGATCAGGGCGTCGGTCAACGGCAGATAGCTTTCACCGGGCACGCAATAAGCGGTATCGACACCATGGGCCTGCAACGAGGCGGCCAGGACTTGGGCGGCGGATTTGCTCACGGGCGGTTCCTTTCGGTTCTTTTTCAGTTTTCGTGGCCGGCCACGACATCGCGCCAGTCGCCTTGCGGTTGCCAGCCCAGGCCATCGCGGGCATGACGGTTATCCAGCGCGGAGGCATGCGGGTCGGCCTGGTAACGCGCGGGATCGCGCAGCTCCGGGCAGGTGCCATAGACGGCGGCCATCCGTTCCAGTGTATTGACCCGGCCAATAGAGTCATCGGCGGCAAGGGTGAAGATATCGAACGGGCGCGCCTGGTAATCCAGGGCGGCGACAAAACCCCGCGCCGCATCGCGGGAGCGGACGTAGGTCCGGATCGCGGAAAGCGCGCCATAGGGCTGCACGCCATCGCCATCCAATTGCGTCGGCGGCTCGCTGTCCGGGTCGGGCAAGCGGAGCTGCGCCAGAATTTGCGCTTCCTTTTCCGGGCGGACGATCAAGGTCGGCCTCAAGCAGACAATGCTCATCGAGCCGCGCGCCACGTAATGCCGCGCCATGGTTTCGATCACCTGCTTGCTTAGGGCATAGGCGCCGATGGGGCGCAGGGGATGGGCTTCATCAATGGGCAAATAATCAGGCGCACGGTCGTGGTACAGGCCAAGCGCAGCGGTGCTGGAAGCGACCACCAGGTGGCGCACGCCCGCATCCTCGGCGGCCTGAAAGACATTCCAGGCGCCTTGCACATTGGTTGCCATATAGGCCTGTTCATTGGGCGCCTGGCCGTCGTCATAACCGGCCAGATGGATCACCGCATCCTGGCCCTGGAATGCCTTGGTCAGGGCCGGCAGATCGAGGATGTCGGCGGCAATGAAGGGGAAATCTTCGCGCGGCTGTGCGATATCCAGCGCGGTTGCCGCATGGTTTGCCCTCAGGGCCCGCATCACATGGGTACCCAGGCGCCCGCTGCCGCCGGTCACGGCCACTTTCTCGGGTCTCAAATCCGCTCTCCTCTTGTGCCCCGGCATGCGCTGGGATGATAGCAATAGCACATTGCCGGCCCCGCCCAAATCCGGCAGCATGTACTGGCTTGAAATACGGGCATAAGAACAAAAGGCGAGGAGACTACGTTATGGCGCCAACCAGGCCATCGGCGACGCCCGGTGCGAAGATGATGTATCTGATCAAGCGCAAGGCAACAACCACACGCGAAGAGTTGATCGCGCATTGGTTCGCCAATCACATGCCCGATGTCATTGCGCGCGCCGAACAGGCCGCCGCCGCCGGCAAGTTGCACGCGGAGCACTATGTGGCGACATTGTTCAACCCCAAACACAGTAAGTCGCAGACCTGGGATGGGGTTGCGCAGCTGTGGTATGGCAAGCCGTTGCCCCGGCCCTATTCGGCCCACGGCATGGAACCCACCGATACCTTTCAGGAAAAGGCGGAACCTTATATGCCATGGGCAACGCGCGAGTACGTCGTCATGGACGGCGCCCTGCCCCTGAACCCACCGACCTTGAATCCCCCCTTTCCCTGCACCCGAAGCGGCTTTTTCAAGGTCACGTTTCTGGTCGGCATCAAGCAGGGCGGCGATCACGGCGCGCTGTTTGATCATTGGCTGGATGTGCATGTGCCCAACGTAACCCGGACGATGGAGGCCGTGGGCGGTTTCCGCTATGTGATCAGTCATGGTCTGGAGCCGGAGGGAGACAGCTATGCCGGCATGGCGGAACTATACTTTCCCGATGCCTCCGGTTGGGACCGCTACCGGGAACAAATCAAACCGGATGGCATGCAGCATTTGATCGTTGATCCGGAAGTATTTTACAGCGGCACCGAAATGGTCGGGATCGCCTGATCGCGAAGGTCAAAGGATCGGCACCGGTTTGTTTCGCAGTCCCGACAACGCGTTGCCGGCGATTGCGGCCATCAGCACAGCGCCGCCCAGCAACGTAAAGACCCCCGCCGTTTCGCCCAGGAACAGCCAGACCCAGAACGGGCCCAGCACGACTTCCGTCATGGACAGAAGGGCTAGTTCCGCCGCCGGGACGGCGCGTGAACCGGTGGTATAGATCACCATTCCCGCGCCAACCTGGAATACTCCCAAGGCGGCGGCGATCAGGACATCCCGTATCGGCAGGACCAGCGAATAGCCGGCCGATAGGCAAACCCCCGCCGCTATGACGATCGCAAAGAGGCCGGCCAGGAAAACCGTTGGCATCATATCCTCGACCTTGCGCCAGCGCAGCGTGATGGTGAAGACGGCAAACCCCAAGGCAGAGATCAGTGCCGCTATGTTGCCGGCCATATGGCCCAGCGAGATGCCTTCCCAGACCATGATGGCGATACCGGCGCTGGCGGCGACCATCGCCCACCAGGTCGCGGTGCGCACCCGTTCGCGCAATATGAACAGGCCGAGCAACGCAGCCATGAACGGTGCCGCGGCAAACAGGAACATGGCATTGGCCACCGTCGTCTCCTGTATGGCCAGAATACCGCCCGTAAAGGCAAAGACCAGCGCCACGCCGCCGATAAGACCGGCCATGCCAACCTTGCGAACCACCTGAAACGGTTTGCCGCCCGAACGCAGCGCAATGACCAGAAGCAGAAACGGTGCCAGGAACAACGAACGGTAAAACAGGATCTGCCAGACATTGGCGGTCTCGATAAAGCGTATACCAAGGCCCATGGACGACCAGCAGACGCCGGCGAACAAAACCAGGAATACGCCGTGGCGATAGCTAGGGGTGGAAAACAGCATTTCCAGGAAACCTTCCGAGCAGCGATGATCCCTACACCTTGGTGTGCTATGATCCGTTAGGAGAGGCCCATCGCCAGGATCGGGCCGGTTGAGGGGAGTAGACCATGAACGGCATCGACTACATAACGCAAATTTTGAAGCAAGAAGGCGTCGAATGGCTGTCCTGTTTCCCATCCAACCCGTTGATTTCAGCGGCGGCGCGGGAGGGTATCCGTCCCATCGCCTTTCGCCACGAGCGCGGCGCGGTCATGGCCGCCGACGGCTACAGCCGTATCAGTGACCGGCAACGCTTTGGCGTGGTCGCGGTGCAGGCCCAGGCCGGGGCGGAAAATGTCATGGGCGGGCTGTCCCAGGCCTATGCGGACAATATTCCCATTCTGGTCATGTTGGGCGGCAACAATCTGAACCAGATCTCGGTGCGGCCGAATTTCTCCGCCGTGCAGAAATACCAGGGCTGGGCCAAACAGATCGAGGCAATCTATACGCCAGATCAGGTCGGCGATGTCATGCGCCGTGCCTTTCATGCCCTGCGCAACGGCACCCCGGGCCCGGTGGTGGTGGAACTGACCGGCGATGTCTGCGCCCAAGAGGTTCCCGAAGCCGCGCAAAATTACCAATCGCCAAAACTAGCCCGGCAGGCACCCGAGGGCGGCGACATCGCGGCGGCGGCCAAGGCCTTGCTCGACGCCAAGAAGCCAATGATCTGGGCCGGTGCCGGAGTGCTGTTCTCGGGCGCCACGGATGCCCTGCGGGAACTGGCTGAGCTAACCGCCACGCCCGTCTTCACCACGATGCCCGGCAAGTCGGCCATTGACGAACGCCACCCCCTGGCTCTGGGCGCGGGCAGCGGCGCCACCACCCTGGCGGCGCACCGCTGGCTGACCGACAGCGATGTTTTGCTGGCCCTGGGTTCCAGCCTGACGCGCACGCCCTACGGCCAGCGGGTCAAGCCCGGCAAGTTCCTGATCCACAACTCCATCAATCCCGATGACATCAACAAGGATGAAGCGGCGGATATCGGCTTAATCGGCGACACTCTGTTGACCATCCAGGCTCTGATCGAGGCGGTTAAGGCCCAGACGGGCGGCAAGGGCGCCGAAGATAGAGCGCAAGTCGAAGGAGAGGTCGCCGCCGTCAAGGCCGAATGGATGGCGGAATGGACACCGGCCCTGACCTCGGATGACGAGCCATTGACCTATTACCGGGTCATTCACGAAATCAATCAAAACCTGGATCTGGAAAACAGCATCGTTACCCACGATGCCGGCGCGCCGCGTGATTCCATCGTGCCGTTCCATAACGCCACCACGCCGCACAGCTTTATCGGCTGGGGCAAGACCACCCATCTTGGTTTCGGTATACCTCTGATGATCGGCGCCAAGATGGCCCAACCTGATAAATTCTGCCTCAATCTGATGGGCGACGGCGCGTTCGGCATGTCCGGCACCGACATTGAAACGGCGGCCCGCTCGGGCGCCGCCATTACCACGGTGCTACTCAACAACAGCGCCATGGCGACCTATTCCGGCCCGACCCAGGGCGCCATCGGGCCTGAGGCGCGGGAGCGTTACGGTGTATCCCACATGCAGGGCGATTATGCCAAGATTGCCGAGGGCATGGGCGCCGTCGGCATCAAGGTCAGCAAGGTCGGCGAAATGGCGGCGGCGCTGAAGGAAGCGCAACGCCTGAACGCCGATGGCAAAACCGTGCTGATCGACGTGGATGCCAACGTGGAAGACCGCCGCTCTAGATTTTAGGTGACGACGTAGTTCGGAATGCCGCTTGAAATAGTGGTGCGCTGCATCAGGCGTTGATGCTGCGCCGTATCGTATGCGGTGGCTCGATGTACGGTGGCCTGGTTATCCCAGACGATGACATCTCCCGCGCGCCATTCATGGCGATAGCTGTTTTCGGGCCGCGTCGCCCGCGCCAGCAGATCATCCAACAGGGCGCGGCTTTCGTCTTCCGGCCAGCCCACGACGCATTTGGCGTGAACGCCAATCATTACGGATTTTTCGCCGCCTGCCTGGTTGCTGCGCACCAGACGATGGCGGACGGGGGCCATATGGGCCAATTCCTCCGCCGTGAAGGTGAAGCCGGCCAGGCTGCGGGAATAGGCAAAATCGTGCTCGATTTCCAGATCCTCGATCTCAGCCTTTTGCCTTTCACTGAGCGAGGCATAGGCGGCCCTGGTAGAGGCGAATTCCGTCGCGCCGCCCTCGGGCGGCACGATGCGCGCGGTCAGCACCGAACATAACGAGGGCACCGCCTTGAAGGTGCTGTCGGCGTGCCAGAACATATTGGCCTTTTGATAGAACATACGCCGGTCATTCGCCGGAATGACCTCGCCGGATTTGATGTCCAGATTCGATTGCCGCGCGAAGGGCGTGCCCGAGCCCGGATTGACGCCCCGCGTACCTTCCAATGGCCCGAACCATTCGCTGAATTCGATCTGCTGTTCGTCGGTCATCGCCTGACCGGAAAATACCAGGACAAGATGTTCATCAAAGGCCGCCCGAATTTCCGCGAAAGCAGCTTCATCAAGCGGCTGATTGATATCGACGCCGGAGATCCGGGCGCCGAACACGGGCGATATGGGGTCAATGGTCAGGGGCATGGGATCTCTTTCCGGCTAGGTGCGTGTATGGTCGGGACCGCGGGCGGCACAATTCTATCAGGATCCTGTAACAGTTCGATATTTTCCTGTTTCGATACCACAAGGCGGCGCCGGTTTTACCTTCGGCATCGGGCGCGCTATAGGCAAATGTTGGCAGGCTGAAGTTGACCCGGAGCGGACTCTATGAAAGTACATTGTCCATGGCGCAACTCTGCCGCTTACTTTCCATGCGCGCATTGCCCTATAAAGGCACGCTGTAAAAAGCGCCGGGCCGGTCATCCGGGCGCTGTCCACGGCGCCGACGGCCCCGCTTCGATAGGAACAACACTAGAGGTTTAACCATGCGACCCAACAAGATCAAACAGATGTGGCAAGACGGTAAGCACGCGAGCCTGGGTTGGCTCTCCATATCCCATGGCTTCACGGCCGAGGTTATGGCGCGTCAGGGTTTTGACGCCCTGTGTGTCGACTTGCAGCACGGCACAAACGAAATGAGCGATGTCTGGCCCCTGCTGCAGGCAATCTCACAGACGGATACGACCCCGTTCGTGCGCGTCGCATGGAACGAGCCGGCAGCCATTATGAGGGCCCTGGACCTGGGCGCTTACGGCATCATCGTGCCGCTGGTCAATACGGCCGAGGAAGCGGCGATGGCGGTGGCCGCCTGCCGCTACCCGCCGGTGGGCATGCGTTCATCGGGACCCATCCGCGCGGCGCAATACGGCGGCGCCGACTACCAGGCCAATGCCAATGACGAGATCATCATCATGGCAATGATCGAGACTAAAGAAGGCCTTGCCAATCTGGATGCCATCTGCGCCACGCCGGGCCTGGACGCGGTCTATATCGGCCCGGCCGATCTGTCGTTCGCATTGGGTCTGGAACCGCGCGGTGATAATCCCGACCCAACCCATCTCGCTACCTGTGATAAAATCCTCGAGACAGCGCACAAGCATGGCATCAAGGCCGTCATGCACTGTGCCAGCGGGGCATTCGCTGCCGGCGCCATCAAGCGTGGTTTCGACATGGTGATGCTGACCTCCGATCTCGCCTGCATGATCGCCAGCGCAAAGCAGCAGCTCGAGCAGTTCAAGGCCGAAACCGCCTGAGGACGTTCGAATGGCGCATGCCGTTCCTTCCGTGCCGCAAAAATATCGCGCGGTGCGGAAGGATCTCGGCAGACGCAATGGATGAATTGGAAGTCGAGGACGTAGAGGCGCATGGGAATAATCGAACTTGCCGAACAGGCGCAAACCGAAATCAAGGCCATGCAGGTGGACGAGGCGCTGCCAAGGTACGCTGATGGCGATCTTGTCTTCGTTGATGTGCGGGATATTCGCGAGGTCGAAAAGAGCGGTACCATTAAAGGTGCACAAATTGCTCCGCGCGGCATGATCGAATTCTGGTTCGACCCCGACAGCCCCTATCATCGGGATATCTATGGCGATGCCGGCAAGACCTATGTTCTGTTCTGCAATGCCGAATGGCGCTCGGCCCTATGCGCCAAATCACTGCAGGACATGGGTATCAACAATGTAGCGCAGCTGTTCGGCGGACTGCCGGCATGGCGTGACGCCGGAGGGCCGACGGAAGAGAAAAAGCGAAAATAGTTTTAGCTGCGGCCCGCGTTAGCTTTTCGCCTCGGTTTGCCGCCAGACGTCGTCGCGGGGCATGTCGGGACTGCCGGGCCGGGTGTCGTAGTAGGGGATCAGCGGCTTGTAATGCTCGTACATGCGGCGCAGCTCGCCCACCGGTTCGTCATGCAGATCGGCGCGCAGGTCGATCCAAGCATAGCTGCGTTTGTTGACGACCTTCAGGGCGGAGGAAAACTCGCCGCCCACCTGGCCGCCGGCGTCCCGGCCCGCTTCCAGACATTTCATCAGGCGGTCGCCAAGGTCCTCGCCCGCCGTGGCATCCCAGACATCGACCATGGCCGTGACCGTCTCCTCACCCGTCAGGCGGTTGCCCAGCGAGACGAAATCCTTTTTTGCCACATGGCCTTTCCAATCCTCGCTGTCCTGGCCGGTCCAGGCGGCGGTGCGGCCTTCCTGGTCAACCACCGCGACCTGGCGCCATTCACGGTAGGGATCATTGTCCGATAGTTCCTGCAACACCTTGCCCGCGCCGTAGCCCATGGACAACAGATCCAGCCCCAGCGGCCCAAAGCGGGGATCGCCGTTGGCCTGCACCACCAGGGCGCCGACGCCCGGCTTCAGAAACGGGCATTTGGCGCCGATGGCGATGGGCCGGGTGGCGATGGCGATACCGAACATGCCGGTATCAGGGCAGCGGGCGATGACGGAATAGGTCATAAAAAATCCTCAACAACGCTAGGAACAGGAATTCGATGTCCCATGACGGTAGCGAATTTTGCCCATAATAGGCAGCGCTTTTTCAGGCCGCCGCCACCACCAGGCCGTGCGCCATGTTGACCTTGGAGGGCAGATCATCGGTGACGAATACAGGCGCCAGGCCATAACCCGGCAGATCCCGCAGACGGCAGGCGAAATAATCCTGGGCGACGATATAGTTGCGCCGCATGCCCCATCGGTTCCAATCGCGGAAGGCCTCGACCATGGCCACGTGGCCGTTGGATACGCGCTTTATCTGCGCCATCACCGACCCGCGAATGGCTTCCATCTGCTCCAGGGCGGAGATGGAATAAACCAGATCAAAGCTATTGTTGTCATAGGGCAGCTCCGCCGCGTTGCCCTGGCGTACCTGGAGACGGCGGTGGGCCGTGGGGTCCTGGCTGGGTTCGGGGGAATAGTCCAACAGATATTGCGGCAAGTTATCCTGGGCCGCCCAGTCCTGGATCGCCTTGATGCCGCTGGCCGTCAGATCAATGCCGTGGAAGGTGATGTCCGGAAAGCGGGCCGCCAGGACGAACAGATTGATACCCATGCCGCAGCCCACCTCCAGCACGGATCTGGGCTGCAAAGCGTCAATCACCCGCATCATATGCAGCAGATGTACGCGTTTTAGGCCCGGCGCGCCGGCCAGCATGCGCCGCTGGCCCCAAGAAATGGGCACGGCGCGGGCGTTGGTATCAACCAGATGCGCCAATGGGGTTTCATCCCAGGTTTTTCCGTAGACCTGTTGTACCACCTCGGGCGCACGGCGGCCGCCGTCCAGCCAGCCGAGGAACTGGCGCCGCAGGCGCCGCTTAAGGATTTTTCTGCCCCGGCCAGTCAACAGGGCCTGCCATTCGCGGTCATCTTCAGGGCCTATTTCGCGGGCTATGAAAGGCGCGAAAGTCTCGGCGGCACGGTGCTGGGCGAGGTGGAGATCAAGGCTTTGAACAGGGCTGGGCATTCGGCGCATCCGTGACGGGGCGTAAATTGGGACCGAACAATGCTATATTGTGCAGGCATTGCTTGCATCAAGTTCATTGAAGGCCTAAATCAGCCGCGACTGGGTAATGATACTAAAATGAGTCCGACGACATGAGCGCGCCTCAAAAGAAACAGAAGAACATGCCGGCCATCGCGTTGACACCGGGCGATGTGATCCCGCACGCGCGCTGTCCGGTCTGCGGCGGCAACGATCTGGTGCCCTATTTCGAACTGACCTTTCATCAGATCACCATTCCCTATCAGCGCTGCCGCGGCTGTGACCTGGTATTTATGAACCCGGTGCCCAATCAGGACTGGTATGACCGCCTGTATGGCCAGGCCTTTTGGGAGACCAAGTCGGCCAAGTCGGCGCCGGAACAGACTCAAGCCCGGCAAAAACAGCTGGTCAAGGAATTACAGCGCACGGACAAGCTGTGCGCCAGCCTTGATGCCGCCGGCTGCAGCCCCAAACCCGGCGCCCGGTTGCTGGAGATTGGCTGCGCCTTTGGCCTGATCATCAGCTCCATCGCGGAACATTATCAGGCGGAAGCGTTCGGCGTGGAACCTTCCGAGTTGGCCGCCGGTTTCGCCCAGACCCTGGGCGGCGTGGAGATCATCGCCCCGACAATCGATCAGTTGAGCGAGATGGAACCGGAGGCGGAGCAGAAAATGGACGTGATCCTGTTCTCCCATGTCATGGAGAACGTGGTCGATCTGAACAAAGTCTTCAAAGCCATCGACCGCTGGTTGGCACCGGATGGCGTGGTCTTGATGGAAACGCCCAATTCCACGGTGCAAAATTCTACGCACATCTATCATCCCTATTGCTTCTCGCAGGATTCCCTGCGGCAGCTGTATGGTGGCAATGGCTTCGAGATCATCTCGTTGCGCGCCTCGGGCCGGCCCAGTTCGGCCTTGCTGCCGCGCTATTTGACCCTTGTGGCAAGACGCGGCACGGGCGCGGCGCAGGCAGCTCCCTCAGGCCCGAACAGTGGCTTTGACCGCCGGTTGGGCCATGGTTGGCGCCAGGCCATCAAACGCACGCCCCTGGTGCTGGTCGACCGTATTCTAACCTCGCTGCTGTATGCCCCCGATGAAGCAGCCAAGCGGCGCGCAGCTGATCTGGCCCAGGCTCATCTTGATGGTGCGCATCTTGCCGGCGCGCGTCCTTCCGGCGCCCATGCGGCTGATGAAGACGGCGGATAATGCACTAGCCATGGCGGAAACTGCCGCAACAGCTAAATCCAAGGCGCCCACGACCGGCAAGGTGGGGAAACTGCTTCGCCTGATCGCCGGGCGGCGGCGCTTCGCGCTGGTTCTGCTGGCGGCGCTGTTTGTCGGCGCCCTGGCGGAAAGCCTCGGCCTCTCCCTGGTTTTGCCTTTGCTGAACAGCCTGATGGGTATTGGCGAGGGCGAACAGGGCCGCTTCGCCAGCATCATTAGTTCGATCCTGGATCTCCTGCCCAAGGATGCGCAAATCGAAGGGTTGCTGGTGTTGTTCGCGATCGCCTTTTTCATCAAGGGCAGTTTGCTTGTGGTGAACCGGGGCCTGACGGCCTTGTTCTCCCATCGTCTGCGCCAGGATTGGGCCTCCAAGTTGCTACAGCACTATCTGCATGCCGATTATGCCTATCTGGACCAGATGCCCCAGGGTGCCTTGATCCAGAATGTTGTCAACGAGACCCAGATCGGCGCCAAGGTCATGACCAATATCGTCGATTTCGTCAACAAGCTGATCCTTTCCGTACTGTTGTTCGCGGTTCTGTTGGCGGTGCATTGGCAGGCGACCTTGATCATCGGCGCGGTCACTCTGACGCTGCTGGCCCTGATACGCCGGGGCTTGAACGGCTACTCCCTGCGTTTCGGCAAAATCCGCATCAGGCTGTCGCGGCAGATAGCGGAGCAGGCCACGGAATCCCTGCATAGTATGCGCCAGATCAAGCTGTTCAATGCCTACGCGCAACGTTACGCGCAGTTTCACGACCGTCTGAGGCGCTTCGCCGATGCGGCGGCAATTTTTCAGGCGGTCAGCGAAATTCCCAAACAGATGACAGAGCTGTCGGTCATCATCATGGTCGCCGGCGCCTTGATCTGGGTGCAACGGGTCGCCGGCCAGGATGTGCAAAGCGTTGCCGTGTTGTTGGGTTTTTTCATCCTGGTGGCGCAGCGGCTGCTCTCGAATGTGACCTATCTGACCTCGCGCCGGATGATCATCGGCTCGGCCCTGCCGTCCCTGCATCTGATCTACCAACTGCTCGAAGACGCGCCGAACCGGGAGACGCTGGATGAAGGCTTGAGCTTCGAAGGCCTGGAGACGGACCTGGTCTGCCGCGATGTGGCCTTTGCCTATGCCGATGGCCGGGTGGTTTTCGATGGTTTTGATCTGACCATCCAAAAGGGCAAGACCACCGCGCTGATCGGGCCATCGGGGGCGGGCAAGTCCACTCTGGTGGATATTCTGACCGGCTTCCGGCGGCCCCAGCGCGGCGATATTTCCCTGAACGGTCACGGGATTGGCGAGTACAGCCTGGCCTCCCTGCGCGGCCGCATCGGCTATTTGACACAAGAGCCGGAGATATTCGACGACACGGTGCTGGAAAATATCCGCCTGGGCCAGCCCAGTGCCTCGGATGACGACTGCAAGGCGGCGGCAAAACTGGCCCATGCGGATGAATTCATCGCCCAGCTGCCAGAACAATATCAAACCCAGGTCGGCGACCGGGGCAAGGCCCTGTCCGTGGGCCAGCGCCAGCGCTTGGCCCTGGCCCGGGTCATTGTGCGTAAGCCGGATATTTACATTTTTGATGAGCCTACCTCGGCTCTGGACCACGAGTCCGAACGACTGGTCCAGGATTCCATACAGGCCCTGTCCGGCGAGGCGACGGTGATCATGATCGCGCACCGGCTTTCGACCATCAAACAGGCCGATGCCATCTATCGGATAGGGCGCGAGGTGGACGAAATCGCGCCGGCGGATGTCGATGATCAATAATTATTCGCAGCGGTTATTTGCTGCCGTGGCAAACGTAGAGAACCTTGCGCGCCCCGCCGATCAGGCGCAGGGGCGGCAGCAGGTACATGGCAACGGCCAGGATCGGCGAAAGATAGGTTTCCCGGGCCGAATGGGCGCCGTAAGAGCGTTTTTTGACTTTTGTGAAGCGCGCCGCCAACAGGGCATCAATCTCCGCCTCGAACGGCATGTTCCGCTCGCCGAGATTAAAGATCAACATACCGCCCGGACGCAGCATGTCGCACATGGCCCGAACCGTCGGCACCGTACGCTCGGTGGCGAAAAAACGGTTATGCATGACCTGAACGCACAGCACCACGTCGCCGACGATGTCGGCCTGCTCGATCTCGGCACAGACCGTGCGTACGCCGGGATATTTCGCCTCATTGGCCTGCAAGCGCGCCGCATCCACGTCGATACCCACATAGTCCCTGGTTTCGAACAGCATGCGGTTCTGCATCAGACCGCAGCCGGCATCAATGCCGACCTCGCGGCCGCGGCTGGCCCGCATCTCGCGCCACAGCCACAGCCACAGCAACTGTTTCGACGGCTTAAGAGAAAGTCTCAGTTTGCGCGGCAGCAGGGGCATTCTATGATTTGCCGATTCGAATCAATTGTGGAAACAGGACGCCGGACGATTACGGGATTAAGCATGGGCGGTCAATCCTTTGGCCGTATGGCTTGTCAGCTATGAAACATTTTCTTGTCCATGTCGCGGGCCGGGGCGCGATGGAGCGTCTGGTGCGGTTGATGGCGGGCCTGCATCAGCATTTCATCGTGGCCATCCTGTTCCGCCTGCTGACCCGGCGCATGCCCAGCGTGGCGGACACTGGCGGTACTAAACGCTACACCGTGCTGATGATTGACAAGGACACTTTCTATGAAGATGTCCTTGCGTCGCTTGGCGCATCGCGGGATGTGCGGGTCTATGTGGCGCACCGGGTGATGGTGAAATCCATTGCCGCCGCCTTTCTGCCCCCCGAATTGGATGACAATTTCTACGTCAGCGACGATCCGAGAACCATTCAGGCCAAACGCGATTACGGCGCCTTTCTCACCAAAATGTGGCCTCATCTGACGCGCCTGCTGCGCATCGATGCCGTGGTTTCGGCCAATTTTGGCTATTACGCCGAGCGCGAGTTCGCCGGCGCACTGGAGGCCCTGGGCGTGCCGTTTCTGGCTTTGCACAAGGAAAACCTGAAAAGCCCCGGCCGAATGGATTTCTTTGCCGATCTCTACCGCACCCGCCGTGGTCCGTTCACGGGCCGGCGGATCCTGGTCTATAACGAAATCGAGCGCATTGTGCAGACGAGGGCGGAAGTTATCGCCCCCGATCGTGTCACCATCTGCGGTATGCCGCGCCTGGACCGGGTGCACTATTGGCGGCGCAATGACGCAAATGGCGCTGCTAACGATAGCGATCGTAAACAGGTGTTGTTCTTCTCGTTCACGACCAAGACCGGCCTGCCGCAAATTCGCCGCAAAAGCCGTTCCGGCTTTGCCAATCTAGCCGAGCCCATGGACGATGCGGTGGCGAAACTGTCGTGGGAAACCTTGTTCCGTGACAGCCACCAGGCGCTCTATCGTCTGGCCCAGGAACGGCCCGATATCGACGTGGTGATCAAGACCAAGCCGCGACCCCGCGACTATGATCCGGTAATCGAACTGCTGGGCGATCCCGCGACCTGGCCCGAAAACCTGAAACTTGTCTACAAGGGCGATCCGTTCAAGCTGATGGTTGCGGCGCACACGGTCTGCGGCTTCAACACCACCGGCCTGTTCGAGGCGATTACAGCCGGCAAGGCGATCGTGGTGCCGAATTTCGCCGAAGCGCTTGATCCAGCATACGAGCCCTTTATCGTCGACTACGAAACAGCCGCCAGCTACGCCGTATCCGGCGAAGATCTAACCGCCAAGCTGCAAGCCAGCCTGGAGCAGCCGGTCCAAGGCATGGAGTTATCGCCCGCGACCATAGAGCTGCTGGAGAAATGGACCGGCAACCCGGATGGCAAGGCCTCGGAACGGGTTACCCAGGCGGTGTTGTCTGAAATTGATGCCTCCAGAAACGGTGGTGGCTAAGGCGGTGGCTAACCAAACCTTGGATACCGGGGCGCCATGGCTGTTGCTGCCCGTGGAGACCAAGGCACGGGAATTCCACGCCAAGCTGTTGCTGGCCGCCATGGCCGTCGAACGAGGTTATCGGGTTGTGCTGGGGGAACAGAACGCCATGGTGCGCCAGATCGCTGATCTGCCGCGCGGCCTGTACGTGGATAAATCTGTTGCCAAGACCAAGACCAAACATTTCCAACGCCTGTGCCGGCAGGGCAACAAGGTCGCCGCCTGGTGCGAAGAGGGTCTGGTCTACCGCGACCGGGATGCCTACTTGCGGCAGCGGATCGACCTGGCCTCCTTGGCGGAAGCGGAGCGGTTCTTCTGCTGGGGGGCGGTGCAGCAGCGGGATGTGGCGAGCAAGGCGGAGAAGGTTTTGGGGGCGGCGGACAAACTGGTGGCGACGGGCAATCCCCGTTTCGATCTGTTGCGCCCCGCCTATCGCGATCTGTTTGCGGATGAAGCCCAGGCCCTGCGGGACCGGCACGGCGATTTCATTTTGATCAATACCAACTTCGCTCGCTACAACCATTTCTACGGCGAGGATTATTTGCTGCAGTCCCAACGCCAAAGGGGCACCGTCGATGGCGCGGAGGACGAGGCGTTCCTGTTGGCCTGGCGAGATTTTCTGGGCCAGATGTATCATGGCTTCGCCGCCATGCTGGAGCCGTTGTCAAAGGCCTTTCCCGGACATCAAATAATTCTTCGGCCCCACCCATCGGAAAACCATCAGCGTTGGATGTGCGAATGCGCCGAGCTGGACAATGTCAGCGTGGAATTCAGCGGCAACGTGGTGCCCTGGCTGTTGGCCGCCCAGGTGCTGGTGCACAATTCCTGTACTACCGGCCTGGAGGGTTATTTGCTGGACTGCCCGGTGATCGCCTACCAACCGGTACATTCGGCGGTTTATGATTCCTATTTACCCAATGTGGTCAGCCACGCGGTAAGTGAAACGGCGCCGCTGATCGCGGCGGTCGGTGCCGCCCTGGCCGGACAGACACTGGACGGCGGCGCTGAGGGGCGGGCGGCGGCGTCGGAATATTATGCCGCCCTGGATGGTGCCGAAGCTGGAGAGCGGGTGCTGGATGCGATTGCCGGCCTGGATCTGTCCTTGCCGCAACCCAGCGGGCCCGGCCATGCCTTGGGCCGGCTGTCGGGTTATCTGACCATTCCGGCCCGCGATCTGGCGCGCCGGGTGCTGCGGCCCCGAATCGCGGATTACGCACGGCAGAAATTCCCCGGCCTCGATCTGGACGAGATGCGCCGTGAACTGGCGCGCCTGTCGGCTGTTTCGGGACGCTTTTCAGGTATCCGTGTGGCGCCTCTGGCCCATCAATGCTATGGCTTGGCGGCATGAGCCGCAGTGTAAACCAACGTCTGGAACGAGGTCTGAAAACCACCTCGCGCCGTGGTTTGCGCCTGAACCTGCGCCTGAAAAAACTATTCGGCCGGCGCGGCAAAACTGTCTTTATCTCGGCCCTGCCAAAATCCGGCTCGACCTATCTGGTCAAGGTGCTGGAGCAGGTTACCGGCTATCAGACCTTTTTTCTGGGTTATCATCAGTTGAACGAACAGGATCTGTATCTGCCCAATCTGATCGATGCCTGGTCCATGAACGTGATCAGCCATCAGCATACCCGGCCCAGCGCGCCGAACCTGGCCTTGATGCGGCAATTCGCCATCCGTCCCGTGATCCTGACCCGCAACGCATATGACGCCACTGTCAGCCTGACCGATCATCTGGAGCGGGAGTCGGCGGAAACACCGCTGTTGAACGTGCCCGGTGATTTCATGCGGCGCGAACGATCGGCGCGCCTGGACATGGTGATCGATCTGGCCCTGCCCTGGTACATCCGCTTTGTCGCCGATTGGGCGGATGCGAAACACGACGGCCTATGGCTGCGCTATGAAGATCTGATTGATGACGGTGCGGGTACGGTTGCGCGGGTTTTAGCCTTTCATGGCATCACGGCGGACGAGGCGAACATCGAACGCGCCCTGGAACAGGCGCGGGGCCAGGGCAGCCGCCTTAATAAGGGCGTCGCGGGACGGGGCGCGGAGGAGCTGAACACGGCGCAAAAGGCCCGCATCAACGCGCTGACCCGGCATTATCCAGGCGTTGATTTCGCCTGTCTTGGTCTGGCGGAGGTGGAATAAATGTGCGGCCTGGCGGGATCGTTGGAGTTTGAGCCGGCCACCCCGGCGGAAACCTTGGCCCGCCAGGTCAAGGCCATGGCCGATACCCTGCAACACCGCGGGCCGGATTCCGACGGCCATTGGCTTGATGCCAAGGCGGGTATCGCCCTGGGCTTCCGCCGTCTGGCCATTATCGATCTGTCCGAACATGGCGCCCAGCCCATGGCTTCGCATGATGACCGCTATGTCATCGCCTATAATGGCGAGGTCTATAATTTTCCTGAAATGCGGGCGGAATTGATCGCCCAGGGCCACGAATTCAATGGTCATTCCGATACCGAAGTGATTTTGGCGGCGATCGTGGAATGGGGCCTGGAGGCTGCCGTGAACCGCTTTGTCGGCATGTTCGCCTTTGCCCTGTGGGACCGGCGGGAGCGCACCTTGTCCCTGGTCCGGGACCGGCTGGGGATCAAGCCGCTGTATTACGCGCAATTTGGCCGGCATTTGATTTTTGCCTCGGAAATGCAGGCCTTGCGCGCCCATCCGGCATTTCAGGGCGAAATCGACAGGGATGCCCTGGCGATGTATCTGAAACGCAACTGCGTGCCCGCACCCATGTCGATTTATCTCGATGTCCAGAAATTGCCCGTGGGCACCATTCTGCGCTGCGATGCCAGCGGCGAAATCGAGCTGACGCCATATTGGTCCTTGCGCCAGGTGGCCGAAGGCGGGCAGGGAAATCTTTTCCGGGGCAGTCAGGCAGACGCGGAAGCTGATTTGGAGCGCCTATTGTCCGAGGCGGTGCGCTGCCGCATGGTGGCGGATGTGCCGCTGGGTGTGTTCTTGTCGGGCGGTATCGACTCGTCCACCGTCGCCGCCCTGATGCAACAACAGTCCACGCGCCCGGTAAAAACGTTTTCCATTGGCTTTGGCGATGCCGGCTATGACGAGGCCAAGGATGCCAAGGCCGTCGCCCAACATCTGGGCACGGATCATCACGAGCTTTATCTGTCCGAGGCCGATGCCCTGGACGTGGTGCCGCGCCTGGGCGCCATGTATGACGAACCGTTCGCGGATTCGTCGCAAATTCCCACCTATCTGGTGTCCAAAATGGCGCGGCAACAGGTCACGGTGGCGCTGTCGGGGGACGGCGGCGACGAGATGTTCGGCGGCTATAACCGGTATCTTTGGGTCGAGCGTCTGATCTATACCGCCGGCTGGCTGCCCAGGCCCATCAAGGCGGCCATGGCGGCGCTGCTGACCGCTCTGCCGCCACAGCAATGGGACCGCCTGGCGGGATTTCTCCGCCAACGCAATCCGGGCGACAAACTGCACAAGCTGGCCGGTGTTCTGCACGCCCGCGATGCGGCCCAGATGTACGAAGGGCTGACCAGCCATTGGCCCGGCGCCGAGGCCATGGTGCTGGACCGCTATGGCGGCCTGCCCCGCGATCTGGGCGCCGATGTCAAGGATGTGGCCCACGCCATGATGTATCTCGACGCCATGAGCTATATGCCCGACGACATTCTGACCAAGGTTGACCGTGCCTCCATGGCGGTCTCGTTGGAGGCGCGCGTGCCGTTGCTGGATCATCGGGTGGTGGAATTCGCCTGGTCGTTGCCCCTAAATATGAAGCTGGGCGGCGGCGTCTCGAAGCGGCTGCTGCGCCAGGTGCTCTACCGCCATGTGCCGCGCGAGTTGATCGAACGGCCCAAGATGGGTTTCGCCGTGCCGATTCATGACTGGCTGCGCGGACCGCTTAGGGACTGGGCCGAGAACCTATTGGCGCCCGAGCGTTTGGCGGGCGACGGCTTTTTCGATCCCGAACCCATTCGGCGCACTTGGGCCGAACATTTGTCGGGCCGGCGCAATTGGCAGCATCAGCTGTGGGATATTCTGATGTTTCAGGCCTGGATGGATGGACAAGCTCGATGAGCAAGCCCAATAGTTCTCGGCGTCTGCTGTTCCTGGTGAATGAAGCGCTGTTCTTCACCACGCACCGTCTGCCCGTGGCCCTGGCGGCCCAGGCGGCCGGTTACGAGGTACACGTGGCAACCCCGTTCGCGGCTGATCCGGTCGGCGTTATTCGCGGTTGCGGCTTTAACTACCACGACCTGCCGCTCAAGCGTGGCGGCCGCAACCTGTTCGGCGAAGTGCGCCTGATGGCCCGCTGCTTTCGACTGCTGCGCCAAATCAAGCCGGACCTGGTGCATCACGTGGCCATGAAGCCGGTGATTTTCGGCGGCTTGATCTCGCGCCTGCTGGGCGTGGGCGCGGTGGTGCATGCGATCACCGGCATGGGCTTTCTGTTTATTCGCGACGATTGGCAGGCGCGCCTGCTGCGCACCCTGATCAAGCCTCTGTATCGCTATGCCCTGGGGCATCCGAACGGGCGGGTGATATTTCAAAACCCCGACGATCTGCAAATGTTTCTCGGCCAGGATTTGGTGCGCCCTGATATCACCGTGATGATCAAGGGCTGCGGCGTCGACATGGCGATTTTTTCGCCAGTCGATCCACCTAGTGAACCCACTCGTGACCAATTGGTGGTGATGTTTCCGGCCCGCATACTGGGCGATAAGGGCGTGCATGAATTCGTCCATGCGGCCCGGACCCTTAAAGCGGCTGGTGCCAACGCACGCTTCGTCCTGGTTGGCCGCCGCGACCCGGCCAATCCCACGGACGTGCCGGAGGCGACAATCCGCGCCTGGGAGGCCGAGGGCCTGGTGGAATGGTGGGGTTTCCGCACGGACATGCCGGCGGTGCTGCTCCAGGCCCATGTCATCTGCATGCCCTCTTACCGCGAAGGCCTGCCCCGCGGCCTGATCGAGGCGGCGGCCTGCGGCCTGCCCATCGTGTCGGCGGACGTGCCCGGCTGCCGCGAGGTGGTGCGCCATGGCGAGACCGGTTTTCTGGTCCCCGTCCGCGACGGCGCGGCCACGGCGGAAGCCATCGGCAAACTGCTGGAAGACCCCGCGTTGCGCCGCTCCATGGGCCAGGCGGCCCGGCAAATGGCCCTGGATGAATTTACCGTCGAGGCCTTCGTGGCCGATACCCTGGCCACCTACGATGCGGTATTGCCCAGGGCGGATGCGGGCTGATGCCAAGCGCCCAAGCCAGGCCACTATTCCTGTTATCCGTTCTCTTGGCGCCCATGGGCGTGATCGCGCCAAAGGGCTTGGTGCCGTTGTTATTCGTCGTCGCGCTTTGGCTGCTGATACGGCGATTGCGCCAAGGGCAGGGCTGGCGGCCATTCGCGAATGTCGGCGCCGCGGCCGTCGCCGTGATCGCGGCCTGGGCGCTGCTCTCCGCCCTATGGGCCCTGGACGGAGCGGCGGCCCTGACCACATTCGCCAAGCTGGCCGGCGTCGGCCTGTCGGCGCTGATCGTCCTGGATGGCCTCAAGGATCTGGACGAAGCCGACGGCCAAATCCTGGGCTGGGCGCTGGTAGGTGCATTCGCTTTTGCCGCGCTGCTGCTGGGCGGGGAAAGCCTGTCCGGTCTGGCGGGGCATCAATGGCTGGCCTGGCAAGGCCGGCGCGATGAATTTGACCTGACCGTCCTGAACAGGGCCGAAGCGATGCTGCTGCTCAGTGCCTGGCCCGCCGCTCTCATTCTTTGGCAACGGGGCCGCCGGGCTTTCGCCTTGGCGGCGGTCGCGGTGGCGGCGGCTGTGATCCTGCATGGCGTCTCCAACAGCAATCAGGCGGCGCTGTTGCTGGCCCTGCCCCTGGCGGCGTTGGCTTGGTGGGCCGGGCCGTGGCTGCAACGGCTGCTGGCGGTGCTTGTCGTGGCCGGCATGCTGGCGGCGCCGCTGTTGCCGGCGACCGTGTTGGCGCCGGAACGCCTGGCGGGATATTTCGATGAGGACCATTATTCCGGCCTGCACCGGCTGCATATCTGGCACTTCGCCTCCCAGCGCATCTCCGAGGCGCCGGTGCTGGGCTGGGGTCTGGATGCGGCCCGGCGCATGCCCGGCGGCGACCGAAAACTGCCAGGTGGCGGCAATGTGATGAGCGTCCATCCGCACAATGCCAGCCTGCAAATCTGGCTGGAACTGGGCGGTATCGGCGCCGTGTTGTGGGCGGCGTTGCTGGCCGGCCTGTGGCTGCGTGCCGCCGCCTTGCCGTCAGCCAGCGTGCGGGCGGCGGCCACGGGCCTGCTGTTAAGCGGCCTGGTGGTGGCCAATCTCAGTTTTGGTATCTGGCAAACCTGGTGGATGGCGGCCCTGGCGCTTAGCGGCATTATCTTTGCCCTGGCGCGGCGCTTGTCCGCTGCGCTTGAAAAGTAAATGAACGATTAAACATATAAAGATTTTTTTATGCTTGCGTCTGGACGGCCTGTTTGCTACATAGCGCTCCAGACTTCAACAACTATGATTTTCAACCGTCATATGGGCTTGCATCCGGCGCCGATGGGACCGCCGTTATGAACCGCCGCGATGATTTTTTGGGAGACCATTCATGAGCACGTTTACCGACTATAAGGTTGCCGACATTTCCCTGGCCGACTGGGGCCGCAAGGAAACCACCATCGCCGAAACCGAAATGCCGGGCCTGATGGCATTGCGCGATGAATTTGGCGCTTCCAAGCCCCTGGCCGGTGCCCGCATCGCCGGTTGTCTGCACATGACCATTCAGACTGCGGTGCTGATGGAAACCCTGATCGCCCTGGGCGCCGAAGTGCGCTGGTCTTCCTGCAACATCTTTTCCACCCAGGATCAGGCGGCCGCCGCCATGGCCGAGGCGGGCATCCCGACCTTTGCCTGGAAGGGCGAGTCGGAAGAGGAATTCTGGTGGTGCATAGAGCAGACCATCATCGGGCCCGACGGCTGGCGTCCGAACATGATCCTGGATGACGGCGGCGACCTGACCGGGCTGATGCACGAGAAATACCCCGAACTGATGGAGGATGTGCGCGGCCTGTCGGAGGAAACCACGACCGGCGTGCACCGCTTGTATGAGATGGAGAAGGACGGCTCCTTGGCGGTTCCGGCGATCAACGTCAACGATTCCGTCACCAAGTCGAAATTCGACAATCTGTATGGCTGCCGGGAAAGTCTGGTGGACGGCATCAAGCGCGCCACCGACGTGATGATGGCCGGCAAGATCGGCGTGGTCTGCGGCTTTGGCGACGTGGGCAAGGGCTCCGCCGCATCTTTGCGCAGCCAGGGCGCCCGCGTCATGGTAACGGAAATCGATCCGATCTGTGCCTTGCAGGCGGCCATGGAAGGCTACCAGGTGGTCACCATGGAAGAAGCCGCCTCCATTGGCGATATCTTCGTCACCTGCACCGGCAACAAGGATGTTATCACCATCGATCATCTGCGCGAGATGAAGGACCGGGCGATCGTCTGCAATATTGGCCACTTCGATAGCGAGATTCAGATCGAAGCCCTGCGCAATCATCCCTGGCATAACGTTAAGCCGCAGGTCGACGAAGTCGAAATGCCTGATGGCCGCCGCCTGATCGTGCTCGCCGAAGGGCGTTTGGTGAACCTGGGTTGCGCCACCGGCCATCCCAGCTTCGTGATGAGCGCCTCGTTCACCAACCAGGTGTTGGCGCAGATCGAGCTGTGGGAAAAATCCGCCGATTACGAGCGCAAGGTCTACACCTTGCCCAAGGTTCTCGACGAGAAGGTCGCGGCCCTGCATCTGGCGAAACTGGGCGTGCATCTGACCACTTTGAGCGACGAGCAAGCCTCCTATATTGGCGTACAAGAGCAAGGCCCATTCAAGCCCGAGCACTATCGCTACTAGAGCCTTCGACGCCGCCTATCTTGTCTTGCCGCCGCGAGACGCTTAAGCTTTCGCGGCGCAGGATAAAGGATAAGGGCAGGGTCGATGGCCGGCTTGACCACTTTGTTCGCCGTGGCCGCGGGCGTGGGCTTTGCCCTCGCCCTCGGGCTATGGCTGCAGGGACAGAAAAGTAAGCGGAGGCTGGCGGAGGCCGGCAATGCCGCCGCCGCGCTGGTTGCCCGCCAGCGGGCCCTGGAGAATCTGGCCGATGGCGGTTTCATCGCCTGGCTGGCCGATGGCGGCATATGGTCCCGTGGCCTGCAGACCCTGTTCGATCTGCCGGGCGAGGAATTCACCTCCCTGGAGGATCTGTCGCCTTTCATAGCGGCTGATGAATATGGCGATTTGGAGGCGAAGGTCTCCGCTCTGCGCCGGGACGGCGAGCCGTTTCATTGCGAATTAAATGCCGCCGATGGCGAGACCATTATCGAAGTGCGGGGTCAACCAGGCGACGAAAGCGGCACCTTCGCGGCTATCGTCTGGCTGCGTGATATCGGCGCTGAAGCATACGCGGTGCGTACGGCGGCTCTTGATAGCAAGGCCAAGTTGGCGGCCGTCACCCAGGACCTGAACGTCTTGAACGGCCTGCTGGCGGATCTGCCCGTGCCTGTTTACCGCCGAAACGCGGATTTAGTCATGGTCTGGTGCAATCAGGCCTATGCCACGTTGGTCAATGCCAGCGTGGCTGACGTCATCGCCGCGGGCGGCTTCGAAGTTGAAACGCCGCTAATACCGCATCAAGCGCAAACCTTGGCGGAACAGGCCCAGCGCGATGGCATCAGCGTCAGTGAAAGCCGTCATTTCGTGGTCCGCGGCCAGCGCCGCACCCTGGAAGTCACTGAAACGCCCGCCGCTGATGGTGCCTCTGTTATCGGCTTTGTCCACGATATCACCCAAGTCGAGGAGGCCCAGGTCGAGTTGAGCCGTCATATCGACGCGCACGCCGAGGTCTTGAATAATCTCTCCACCGCGATTTCGATCTTCGGGCCGGAAAAGCGGTTGTCGTACTACAACAAGGCCTTTGCCGAATTGTGGCAGCTTGATGAGGACTGGTTAAACCGCGACCCGACCCATGGCGAAATCCTGGAGGAACTGCGCGAAGGCCGACGCATTCCGGAACAGACGGATTTTCCCGCCTACAAGCAAGGCTTCATGCGGCTTTACACGGACCTGTTGGAAACCCGCGAAGATGTCATATATGCGCCCGACGGCCGGGTTCTGCGCCAGGTGATCTCGCCGCATCCGTTCGGCGGACTGCTATTTCTGGCCGAGGATATCACCGATTCCCTGGTTCTAGAGCGCTCTTACAACACCTTGATCGCGGTGCAGCAGGAAACCCTGGATAATCTGTATGAAGCGGTCGCCGTTTTTGGCGGCGACGGACGGTTGAAACTGGCGAATTCCGCTTACGCCCGCATCTGGCAACTGGATGAGAGCGATTTGGTGGGCGAGCCGCATATTTCCGAGATCGTCGAGGCGGTGCGCCCGGTCTTGGCCGAAACCGAGGATTGGCCGAAAATTCGCGATATCCTGATCTCCCAGGCAACGGCGCGGGAAAACATCTCGGGCCGCATGCGCCGGCGTGACGACATCGTCATCGATTTTGCCTCTGTCGCCCTGCCCGACGGCAATGCCCTTTTTACCTATGTGGACGTGACCGACAGCGTCAATGTCGAGATGGCCCTGGTGGAGCGCAACGAGGCGTTGGAGGCGGCGGACAGATTGAAGTCGGAATTCCTGGCCAATGTCAGCTACGAACTGCGCACACCGCTGAACGTCATCATCGGCTTCACGGAAGTTCTGGGCAGCGAATTCTTCGGCACCCTGAACGAGCAGCAGAAGGAATACACCGCCGACATTCTATTCTCGTCAAACCAGCTACTGGACCTGATCAACAACATCCTCGATCTGGCCAGCGTCGAGGCGGGGCAGATGGACCTGGACGTCAATCTGTTTGATGTTCACGAGGTTTTGGAAAATGTCATGACCCTGGCGCGGGAGCCGGCAAGTAAGCAGAAGCTGCGGCTGGTGCTGGAATGTCCCAACGATTTCGGCGCCATTGAAGGCGATGAGCGCCGCATCAAACAGGTCATGTACCGTTTGCTGAGCAATGCCCTGAAATTTTCCAATCCCGGCGGTGTCATCAACATCGGCGCCCTGCGCCAGGACGGCGAAATCGGTTTGTATATCGCCGACAACGGCATCGGCATGAGCGAGGCGGATCAGAAATCGGTGTTCGAGAAATTTGCCCGCGCCAATCCATCCGACCGTCAACGCAGTGCCGGGCTGGGCCTGTCCCTGGTCAAAAGCTTTGTCGAGCTGCACGGCGGGCGAGTGCAACTGGACTCCACTTTGGGCAAGGGTACACGGGTGACCTGTTTCCTGCCGCCAAAGCAGGATGTCGCCGCTGCAGCCGCCGCCTACGGTGATGGGGATTGACCGCCGCACAAACAGTTGAATGCCGGCGCGTCCTGCGGGACGCGGACGAAACGGCGGCGGTGGCGGCGGCCCTGGCAGGGTTGAGCCGGCCGGGCGATGTATTCTGCTTGTACGGTGATCTGGGCGCCGGCAAGACCACCTTTGCCCGCGGCTTTCTGCGTGCCCTGGCGGTCGAGGAGGAAATTCCCAGTCCAACCTTCAATCTGTTGCTGACCTACGACACCGAGCGGGGCATGGTCTGGCATTTCGATCTGTATCGTCTGAGCACATCCGATGAAGTAATCGAACTGGGTATTGAGGACGCCTTTGCCGACGGCATCTGCCTAATCGAATGGCCGGACCGTCTGGGATCCTGGCTGCCCGAAAATCGTATCGAAATTTATCTCTCCGACACCAACGACGGCGCCAGTCGAGAATTGGTGCTGTGCGCAATAGGTCCGGACGCCGAACGCTGGCGAACACCATGGTAGATATGGACGCAACCACTGCCTTTCTGCGGCGGCACGATTGGCACGGCGCTATTCGCACGCCGCTGGCCGGTGATGCTTCCACCCGGCGCTATGAGCGCCTGATCCAGGATGACCGACGCGCTTTGCTGGCAATCATACCGCCGGGCGAAAGCCATGATGATTTTATCAAGATTGCCGGATTGCTTAATGACGCGGGCCTGTCGGCGCCAAATATCCTGGCCGTTGATCCGGGCCAGGGCCAGTTATTGGTGGAAGATTTCGGCGACGACACCTACAGCGCGCTTCTGGATGCGGGCGCGCCGGCATTGCCGCTTTATGAACTGGCCACCGATGCCCTGATCCATCTGCACCGAAACTTCAACGCCCCGCCCACGACGGATTTACCTGTCTTTGATCAGGTCCTGTTCCTTCAGCAAACCATGTTGTTTTGCGAGACCTATCTTCCCACCGTTCTTGGTCCCGTGGACGAAACAATCAAGAATGACTCCCGGGACGCCTGGGAAACGCCTCTGGACCAGGCGTTGACGGTGCCGCAGTCCCTGTTGCTGCGTGACTTTCACGCGGGCAATCTGTTCCGGCTGCCGGAACGGCCGGGTGTGCGGGCCTGCGGCCTGATTGATTTTCAGGATGCCGGCATCGGCCCGGTCAGCTACGACCTCGTCTCCCTGTTGCAGGACGCCCGCCGGGACGTGGGCGAAGACGTCGCGGCGGCCTGTCTGTCACGCTATTGCGCCGCCTTTCCAGGGATGGACGGCGCCGCATTCGAAACTTCCTATGCCGTACTGGCGGCCCAGCGCCATGTTCGGGTGATTGCGGTCTTCGCGCGTCTGGCGGCCCAGGGCAGGCCCGAATATCTGGAGCATTTGCCGCGCCTGTGGCGGTTTTTGAATCAGGCCCTGGTCCACCCGGCCCTAAGTGATGTCGCGGCTTGGTTCCGGGAATATGTCCCAGCGGCGATAGAGGCAGAGCAGTAGTGCCGTCAGTAACAACGGCCCGATGGGTACTCCGATGCCATTCAGGGGCATCACGATCACCGGCAGTATCCAGCAAAGCGTAACAATAACGATTTCGCCGCGCTGCCAGCCGGTTTTGAACGCCAAGGCCGTCAGGCAGATCAACGCCGCCGAGACGAAACCCATGTCGTAGTTGAAGCCTTGCGGACTGGCCACCAGGGTTGCCACCAACAACAACGCAATCTTTAGATGCCAGTCTCCACCACCCCGAAAGACCCGGTAGACCAATACCGCCGCCGCTACCGCCATGACGGCCTGAACCGCCTGGGCAAGCCAAATCGGCAGGGCGATAATCCGCCCGGCCATGAACCAGCTTGGCATCATCCATTGAAACGGCCCCGTACCCTCGGCCATGAAGCGCATCTGATGGGGCAGGGTGGAGGATAGGAACCGCCACCAGGTTTCTTCGCCGTACATTAACACCGAAGCGGCAATAAAAAGCCCCGTGGTCAGGCTGGCCGATATGATGGCCCGCCACTGGCGCATGGCCAGCAGGGCGATGGGGATCATGATGCCCAGCTGTGGCTTGAAGGTCAGCAGACCGAACATCACCCCGGCCAGAATAGGCCGCCGGGGCAGCAGCGCAAAACCCGACAGGGCCAGGGCGGTCGTGAAGAACCCGTTCTGGCCCAGAAAGACATTCACGAAACTGGAGGGCGCCAGCAACAGCAGCCAGGGCGAAAACTTATCGGGCCAGAAATTTCGCGCCGCATAAAACAGCAGGCCCAGGCCGCAGAGGGTCCATATTACGAAGGCCCCACGATAGCGCAGGCTGGAGAGCTGCTCGCTCAGGACCAGGGCGTGGGGCGGATAGGACCAGAAATGAAAAGGAAAATCCTCGCCCATATGCTGGCGCTGGGCGGCGGCGAATTTGTCCTGATCGAAAATGTCCCCTATGCGCTCCGCTTCCACCAAACGCGAGGCAGTCCACATGTTGATAAAATCGCGGCCCACCGCATGGTTCAAACCGTCATGATCACCGCGCCATAGCGAGATATAGGCCATGGACAAGGCCAGGCAGGCAAGCGCGACGCCCATGGTCAGGGCGATGATCAGGCCGCGTTTCATGGGCGAGCGCCTGTGGAAACCCTATTCCACCGAATAGGCGCGGACGAAATCCGGATCGATGGTCAGGCCCAGGCCGGGTCGGTCGGGAACATCGATGCGGCCGCCTTTGACGGGGAAGGCTTCCGCCACCAGGTCGTGCATCAAGGGGTTATGGCCCAGGGAATATTCAACGATGAAGGCCGCCGGCGCCGTGGCGCAGATCTGCAAACCGGCGGCGAACATGATCGCCCCGCCCCACATATGCGGCGCCAGGCGGATCTGCTGCGCCGTGGCCAGGGCGGCAATGCGCATGGCCTCGGTGATGCCGCCGCAGATCGCCAGGTCGGGCTGAAAAATATCCACCGCCCGCGCCAGGGCCAGATCGCGGAAATCAAACCGGGTGAAAACGCTTTCCCCCGCCGCGATGGGAATATCGGTGCTGGCGCGGATCTCGGCACAGCCGGGAATATCATCCGCCGTCACCGGTTCCTCGAACCAGGCCAGATCATAGTCCGCGACCAGGCGGCAGAAACGCTTGGCCTCGGCGCAATCAAAGGTGCCATGGGCATCCGCCATGATACCCACATCGTCGCCCAGATACTTGCGGGCGGCGGCGACGCGGGCGGCGGAGGTTTTGGCATCACCGTCGGCGGAACCAACCCGCATCTTCACGGCGCCGAAGCCGCCACCCTCGATATAGCCGGCCAATTGCTCGCCAATGCTTTCCGCCGGCGCCCAGCCGCCGGAGGCGTAGGCGACCAGGTCATCCCGGCACTTGCCTCCCAGCAGCTGCCAGATCGGTACGCCCAGGGATTGCCCCAGCAGATCCCACAAGGCGATATCGATGCCGGAGATAGCCGAGACGGTCAGGCCGCGCCGGCCCAGGGCGGGGAAGACATGGCCGCGCTCCACGGCGAAATGGGTGCGGCTGCCGTTATACATCTCCTCCCAATGGCCGGCGATGCGGCGGGCGTCCTGGCCCACCAGCTGCGCCCCCAACTCGTCCTGGATCAGGGTTACCAGGGCCTTGCCGTCACCAAGGTTGCCGACCCCGGCCTTGGCCTCGCCATGACCGACCAGACCATCCTCGGTCTCGATACGCACCAGCACCGTATTGAACGAGCGCATGCGCCCAAAGTCCGAGGTATGCTGCTTGTCCTCCGGAATTGGTACTTCCAGCCAGGTCGCCTTCACCGATCTGATCTTCATGAACGGGCCATCCTTCTTGTAATTTAGACGCTTACGCCTAGCTCAACTCGACGATCATTTCCACCTCTACCGGGATCTGCATCGGTAGCGAGCTCATGCCAACGGCGGAGCGGGCATGGCGGCCGGCTTCGCCGAACACCTCGAACATCAGATCGGAAAAGCCGTTGATTACCGATGGGTGCTGCTTGAAGTCCGGCGTGGCGTTGACCATGCCAAGAACCTTGACGATCTGCTTGACCTGATCCAGGTCGCCGATTTCCGCCCGCAACGTAGCCAGAGCGTTCAAACCCACCTGACGGGCTGCGGCCTGGGCGTCCTCGATGCTCATGCCATCGGTGCCGACCTTGCCGGTGATGGAGCTGCCGTCGGGATTGCGCGGTCCCTGGCCGGAAATATAGACCAGATTGCCGACGCGTTTCGCGCCCACATAGCTGCCCATGGGGGTTGGCGGGTTCGGCAGTTCAATTCCAAGATTCTTCAATGTCGCTTCGGCGCTCATGGCTCTCTCTCCTTGTTTGTTGATCTCACTAGCCTATCATCGCCACGACGAAATAGGGAAATAGCGAAACGGGGAGTACGGCTCATGGGCCAGTTCGGGATCAGCCAGCCGGTGTTGCGGCGCGAGGATGATAAACTGCTGCGCGGCGGGGGCTGTTTTATCGATGACCTGTCGCCCGATGGCCTGGTCCACGGCCACGTCCTGCGCTCGCCCCACGGCCACGCCCGCATCACGGCGCTGGATGTTAGCCAGGCCCGTGCCGCGCCCGGCGTATTGGTGGTCTACACCGCCGCTGATCTGGCCGCCGCCGGCATTGGCGATATCGAGGCCATCACCCAACCCAGCCCGCGGCCCGGAAATGAATACCTCCCCCGCCTGCAGCCGTACTGGCCCGCGGCGAAGTGCGTTATGTCGGCGATAGCGTCGCCTTTGTCGTGGCCAAGACTCCGGCCCAGGCCCAGGATGCCGCTGAATTGATCGAAGTGGATTATGAAACGCTGCCGGCCGTGATCGGCTGCGCAACAGGCGCCGATGACGATCTGTCCTTTGCCTGGGAGATGGGCGACGGTGCGGCAGTGGCCAAGGTCTTCGCCGACGCGCACCATTGCACCAGCCTTGATCTGGTGAATAACCGCCTGGTGCTTGCCGCCATCGAAACCCGTGGTGCCGTGGCCGAGTACGACCCAGGTGCCTGCGATGGCCGGGGCAAATACACCCTGACCACCACGACCCAGATGCCCAACCCCATGCGTGATCAACTGGCCGATCAGATCCTGCGGGTGGAGCGGGAACAGGTCCGCGTGCTGGTGCACGATGTTGGCGGCGGTTTCGGCGGCAAGAATTCCATGTTCCCGGAATATCCCCTGTGTCTCCTGGCCGCGCGCCAGCTGGGCCGCCCGGTGAAGTGGATCGGCCAGCGTTCGGATGCCTTCGTCACGGATTTCCATGGCCGGGATAACGTGATGAAGGGCGAAATGGCCTTCGATGAGGACGGCCATCTGCTGGCCATACGGGTTGCCAGCCAGGCCGACATGGGCGCCTATATTGCCGGGCGGGGGGCCATTTCGCCTGTAAACGGCATGATCATGCTGTCCAATTGCTACCGCATTCCGCACATTCATGCCCAGGTCTGGGCCCGCTATACCAACACCGTGCCAACGGATCCGTACAGGGGCGCGGGCCGGCCGGAAGTGCTCTATATGATCGAAAGATTAATGGATGTGGCCGCCGCCGAGATGAATATGGACCGGGTGGAACTGCGCCGGCGCAACCTGATACCGCCCGAGGATTTTCCCTATGCCACACCCACCGGTTTGAATTACGACGTCTGTGATTTCGCCCAGGTGATCGATGGCGCCATGGCGAACGCGGACTGGGCCGCCTTTGAAGACCGCCGGCAGGAAGCCTTAAGCCGGGGCCGCCTGCGCGGCATCGGCATGGCGAATTATATTGAACGCTGCGGCGGCGGCGCCGGTTTGAGCGAGGCTGCGCGCCTGGAATTCGATGCCTCTGGCGGGGTCACGGTCTATTCCGGCTCCATGGCCAATGGTCAGGCTCACGAGACCGCGTTCAGCCAGATTCTGCATCATTATTTCGATCTGCCGTTCGAGAAAATCCGCGTCGTCGAAGGCGATACGGACGTGATCGCCACGGGTACGGGCACCGGCGGCTCCTGGTCCATTCCCATGGGCGGCGGCGCCATCAGCCTGGCCTCGGAACAGGTGATCGAAAAGGCCAAGCGTATCGCGGCGCATTTATTGGAGGCCGCGGTCACCGATATGGAATTCGCCGAAGGACAATTCTCCGTTGCCGGAACCGATCTGCATATCGCCTGGGAGGCGGTGGTGACGGCCAGCCTTGATCCCGCGCAATTACCCGACGGTGAAACGCCCGGCCTGGATACCGAGGCACGCTTTACGCCGGAAAACTTTACCTTTCCATATGGCTGCCATATTGCCGAGGTTGAGGTCGATCCGGAAACCGGGGCGGTCGAGCTGGCGGCCTATAGCTGCCTGCATGATTTTGGCGTGGTTCTCAATCCGCTGCTGTTGGCTGGCCAGGTTCAAGGCGGTCTGGCCCAGGGTATCGGCCAAGCCCTGCTGGAGCATACCGCTTATGGCGACGACGGCCAGCTGCTGGCCGGTTCATTCATGGATTACTGCCTGCCCAAGGCCAGGGATCTACCGGATTTGAATTTTGCCTCCCAGGTCACGCCCAGCCCGCAGAACCTGTTGGGCATCAAGGGCTGTGGCGAGGCCGGCGCCGCCGGCTCGCCCCCCGCCGTGATCAACGCCCTGGTTGATGCCCTGCGCGATTTTGGCATTCGCCACATCGATATGCCGGCCACCTCGGAACGGGTCTGGTCGGCGATCCAATCAGCCACGCCGGGGCTTCGTTAGAGGATGATCCGGCCCCAGAAATCGGGTGGTATCGCGTCAAACCGGGTATAGGTCAGGATCCGGTTGATGCTCTCGCCATCATCGGACAAAGGCAGGTTCAGTCGGTAGGAGGCGGATGCCCGCGTCGGGTTATCATAGCCCACTTCCACGCGGTAAACCGTCGGTTCTTCGCCTTCGACAGTGGCGCAGAGTTGTTCGAATATGCGTTCTCCCAATTCCGCCGGCATGAAATCCCGGACACTGCGCTTGGTCAGATCCCGATGCAGAAAATCAGCTATACCGCTGCCGAATAGGCTAAATTTGAAATCAAATGGCCCTTGTTCGAGCTTGAGAATACAGAGATATCCCAGATAGGCGCGCAGTTTTGCCGGTTCGATGTCGCTTCGGGCTGGCGCCTTCCGCGTGCCGCGCAACTCTTGCCAATGGGCCTGCAGGGCGGTGATATCATCAGGCGCCTCGGCCAGAGTGCACAATGAGGATGCAACGTTTACGGCCATTTGGCCCCCTGACGAACAGAGTGTAATTTCAATTGATAAATGTTTGGGAAAAATTGACGGCGCCGGCAGCAAATACCGCAGGTAATCGCGCAATACAATCGTGCTACTTTCATCCGCACCCTGAGCTTCAATGCATTTTTTCGCATTGATTATTTGGATGCCCTCAATTGCTAATATTTATGCGGCCACCGGGTTAACAAATCCATAACAACACCCAGGACCGCTGTCATATTGCGCCCTGGACGGGAAGCCGGGAATTGCCTATATCCGGCTTATGACTGAAACCACGGGACAGCCATTCTTGAAAATGCATGGCGCGGGCAACGACTTTGTCGTGCTTGATCTGCGCCAGGCATCATGGCGCGTGGACCCAAGCCTTGCCCGTGCCCTGGCAAACCGCCGCACCGGCGTAGGCTGTGATCAGGTTATCTCGCTTGAGCCATCGGAACGGGGCGATGTCTTCATGCGCATTCACAATCCCGATGGCAGCGAGGCGCAGGCCTGCGGTAACGCCACGCGCTGTGTCGCCGGTCTGATATTCGCGGAAAACGGCCAAAATAGCGCGGTCGTCGAGACGGTTGCCGGTCTGCTGCAAAGCCGGATGGCGGATGATGGTTGGATTCAGGTCGACATGGGGCCGGCCTACTTGGATTGGCAAGAGATCCCGCTGGCCAGTGAAATGGACACGTTGTCGCTGGATTTATCCCTTGCACCGGCGGCGGGCCCGGGCCTGGCTGAACCCTGCGCCGTTGGCATGGGTAATCCCCATGCGGTGTTCTTTGTCGATGATATGGATGCCATCGATATCCCGGTCGTGGGCCCTGTTTTGGAAAATCATGCCCTGTTTCCCGAGCGCGCCAATATCGGTTTTGTGCAAATGACCGGCGCGGACGAATTTCGCCTCCGCGTGTGGGAACGCGGCGCCGGGTTGACGCTGGCCTGCGGCTCCGGTGCCTGCGCCGCCCTGGTCGCCGCGCACCGGCGGGGCAAGTGCGGCCGCCGGGCGCGTTTGACCCTCGATGGCGGCGAGCTGGTCATCGAATGGCGGGCTGAGGACGGCCATGTCCTGATGTCAGGCCCGGTGGCAACATCGTACGCCGGCGTTTTGGACGGCAGCCTGCTGGCCGCCCGGCAGGATCAGCGGCGGTCCGTGGCATGAGCGGCGGCCAAGATAGCCTGCAAGGCAACAGGATCATCAATTTCGGCTGCCGCCTGAACGCCTATGAAGCGGAGGTAATGCGCGATCAGGCCCATGACGCGGGCTTGCGGGACGCGGTTATCATCAACACCTGTGCCGTTACGTCCGAAGCGGTGCGCCAGTCTCGGCAGGCCATCCGCAAGGCGCGGCGGCAGCAACCCGGCGCCACCATCGTGGTGGCGGGATGCGCGGCGCAATTGGAGCCGGACGCTTTCGCCGCCATGGACGAGGTGGACCGGGTCCTGGGCAACCGGGAAAAGCTGCGCGGGGCCAACTTCGTGACGCCCATGGACGGCAAGATCCTGGTTGACGACATCATGTCGGTGGAGCAGTTGGCGGGCCATCTGGTGCCCGGCTTTGACGGCCGCAGCCGGGCCTTTGTTCAGGTGCAACAAGGCTGTGACCACCGCTGCACATTTTGCATCATCCCCTTCGCGCGCGGCCCCTCGCGCTCGGTCCCCATGGGCGCCATCGTACAGCAGATCAAGACCCTGGTGGCCAACGGTTACAGTGAAGTGGTGCTGACCGGTGTTGATATTACCGCCTATGGCAGCGACCTGCCGGGCCGGCCCGGCCTTGGGCAGCTGCTGCGCCGGCTGTTGCGGGCGGTGCCTGAATTGCCCCGATTGCGCCTGTCATCCCTGGATGCGGTGGAGATTGATGTGGAATTGGAGCAGCTGCTGTTGGGCGAGGAACGGCTGATGCCGCACCTGCATCTTAGCCTTCAGGCGGGCGATGATCTGATCCTGAAGCGCATGGCGCGCCGCCACAGCCGGGCCCAAGCGGTTGAGCTGTGCCAACGCCTGCGCGCCGGTCGGCCCGGCATGGTCTTCGGAGCCGATTTGATCGCCGGCTTCCCGACGGAGACGGAAGCGCAATTCGAGAATTCCCTGGCCTTGATCGATGATTGCGGCCTGACTTATTTGCATGTCTTCCCTTATTCCGAACGGCCAGGCACGCCGGCCGCGCGGATGCCGCAGGTACCGGGGCAGGAACGCCGCCGCCGCGCCGCCTTGTTGCGCGAAAAGGGCGCGGCCGCGTTGGCCGGATTCCTGGCCGGCCAGGTTGGCAATTCCAGCCGTGTCCTGTTGGAGCGGCCCGGACAAGGGCGCAGCGAGCAATTTGCCCTAATTCAATTGGATCAAACCGCGGCCATACCTGAGAACGGTATTGTCACCGTGGATATTGTAGAGGCGGCGGACAACCATCTGATCGGGCGGTTGGCTGCATGAGTGACGGAAAGCCCGGATTGTTTTCCCGCCTGAAGGCGGGTCTGAGCCGCACGGCGGGCAACTTCACGTCCGGCGTAACGGCTGTCTTCACCAAGCGCAAGCTGGACACCGCCGCTCTGGAAGAGCTGGAAGATCTCTTGATAGCCGCTGATCTGGGACCGGCGGTCGCCAATCGGGTCAGCGGAAAACTGGCGGCGGACCGCTTTGACAGAGAAGTTGACGAGAACGAAATCAAGGCGGCCTTGGCGGATGTCGTGACCGAGATACTGGAGCCGGTGGCGAAACCACTTGCCATTGATAGCGCGAAGCGTCCGCATGTGATTTTGGTGGTTGGCGTGAACGGCACGGGCAAAACCACGACTATCGGCAAAATTGCGCACAACTTGGCGGCGGAAGGCAAGACGGTTGTTCTGGCCGCCGCCGATACCTTTCGTGCCGCGGCCATTGAACAACTGGAAATCTGGGGCCAGCGAACCGGTGCGACGGTGGTTCGCCGCGACGTCGGCGCCGACCCGGCCGCCGTTGCCTACGAAGGCCTGCAACTGGCCCAGGACAAGGACGCCGACGTGTTGTTGGTGGATACCGCCGGACGCCTACAGAACAAGACCAACCTGATGGACGAGCTGGCCAAGGTCGTGCGGGTGTTGGGCAAGTTGGATGCCGATGCGCCCCACGATTGTCTGCTGGTGCTGGATGCCACTACGGGACAGAACGCCCTGCGTCAGGTGGAGGTTTTTGCGGAAGTTTGTAATGTAACCGGACTGGCCATGACCAAGCTGGATGGCACCGCGCGCGGCGGCGTCCTGGTCGCCTTGGCGGAACGTTTCGCATTGCCAGTGCATTACATTGGCATCGGCGAAGGAATTGACGATTTGCAAGCCTTTGCGGCGGAAGATTTTGCCCGTGCTATTGCAGGTTCGAACGATTGATATATGGGATGTAAATAGGAGAAAGTCACAGGCATTGCTTCAACTTTACAATGATTTCAATCTATTACGGCGGAAAACAAATATTTTTATGTTTCCTGCTTGCCAGCGGCGGCATTTGTAACATTTAGAGAATTGGGTTAGATTAACCGAACGCATACTGGAGTACTGCCTGTGCTTTGCACATATCCAGTAACGATAATGATGAGTTGAGACTTAAGATGCTGGGACGAATTCTTATTGTCGATGATGACCCTGATATGCGGCTGGTGTTGCGTGAACACCTGGAGCCCGAGGGATTCGAAGTCTTGGACGCCGGCAATGGTGCTGAAATGCGGGCCTTGATTGAGCAGGAAGAGGTAGACCTGGTCATTCTTGATCTGCAATTACCCGACGAAGATGGCCTAAATCTGGCCAAGGTGCTGCGCGAGAAAACTGATGCAGGCATTGTCATGCTGACCGGCAAGGGTACATCGGTCGATATGGTCGTGGGCCTGGAAGTCGGCGCCGATGATTACGTGGCAAAGCCCTTCAAGGCGCGGGAATTGCTGGCTCGTATTCGCAGCGTATTACGCCGGACCAAACAGGCGCGCAGTGCCAAGCCGGGGACGGGCGGCGCTGTTGTGAGGTTTGATGGCTGGCGCTTTGACAGCGCCTTTCAACGTTTGACCGACCCACAGGGCAGCGATACGGTTTTGACGGCGGGCGAATCGAGATTGCTGCAAACCTTGATCGACAATTTGGGTCAAACCGTGGCGCGGGAAACCCTGCACCGCGAGGCGCTGGGCTACGATATGCAGAGCAGCAGCCGCAATATTGATGTGTTGGTCGGACGTCTGCGGCGCAAGCTGGATTCTGACGACGGCAAGGAAAACCTGATCAAATCAGTCCGCGGCGTCGGTTACGAGTTTACCGGCAGCATTGAGCAGGATTAACATTACCCGCCGCTGCTGACCGCCGCCTGCGCGGCGGCAAGCCGTGCGATGGGCACCCGAAAGGGTGAACACGAGACATAGTCCAGACCAATGGATTGGCAAAATGCGATCGAGGCCGGGTCGCCGCCGTGTTCGCCGCAGATACCCAGTTTAAGATCGCTTCGGCTGCCGCGTCCCCGCTCCGCCGCCAGTGCCACCATCTCGCCAACGCCGTCCTTATCCAAGGTTGCGAATGGATCGCCGTCAAGAATACCCTTGTCGTGGTAATCCTCCAGGAAACCTGCCGAATCGTCGCGGCTGATACCGAACACCGTCTGGGTCAGATCATTGGTGCCGAACGAGAAAAACTCGGCTTCCTCGGCGATTTCACCTGCCCGCAGGGCGGCGCGGGGCAGCTCTATCATGGTGCCGATCAAATACTCCAACTCGCCGCCATGTTCCGCCGCGACCTGACCGGCGACGGCGGCAATACGTTCCTGCAGGAAGACAAATTCCGCCTTGCTGGCAATTAGCGGGATCATCACTTCCGGCACCACGGTCTTGCCTTGCTCGGCGCTGACAATGGCGGCGGCCTCAAAAATGGCGCGGGCCTGCATTTCGTAAATTTCCGGGTAGGAAATGCCAAGACGGCAGCCGCGATGGCCCAGCATGGGATTATATTCGTGCAGCTGATTAGCACGGAAACGCAGGTCGTCGGCGGTGGCGCCGGTGACGCTGGCCAGTTGCGCCAGTTCGTCATCGGTCTTCGGCAGGAATTCGTGCAGCGGCGGGTCCAACAGCCGGATCGTCACGGGCAGGCCGGTCATGATGGTGAACAGATCGACAAAATCCTGGCGCTGCATGGGCAATATCTTGGCCAGGGCCGTCTGCCGGCCCTCCAGATCCTCCGCCAGAATCATCTCGCGCACGGCCAGAATGCGGTCGGCATCGAAGAACATATGCTCGGTACGGCAGAGCCCGATCCCCTCGGCGCCGAATTCGATCGCCGCTTTCGCTTCCGCCGGGGTTTCGGCGTTGGTGCGGATGCCAAGTTGGCGAATCTCGTCCGCCCAGCCCATCAGGGTGCCGAAATCGCCCGACAATTTGGGCTGTATGGTCGCGACCTCGCCCACCATGACCTCGCCGCTGCTGCCGTCGATGGTGATGACGTCGCCGGCGGAAATGGTAATGTCGCCAACCTGCATGGTCTGGCTTTTATAATCAATGCGCAATTGCCCCGCGCCCGAGACGCAGGGCCGGCCCATGCCGCGCGCCACCACCGCCGCATGGCTGGTCATACCGCCGCGCGAGGTAAGGATGCCGCGGGCCGCGTGCATGCCGTGTATGTCCTCCGGCGAGGTTTCGATCCGCACCAGCAGAATACTCTCGCCCTGGGCGGCCAGGCTTTCGGCCTGATCGGCGGAAAACGCCACCTTGCCCGTGGCGGCACCGGGAGAGGCCGGCAAGCCGTGGCCGATAACGCGCCGTTCGGCGTCGGGATCAAGGGTCGGATGCAGCAATTGGTCCAAACTATCCGGTGCCACGCGCAGAACAGCTTCTTCCCGGCTCAACAGGCCTTCGTTGGTCATTTCCACGGCGATCTTGATGGCCGCCTCGGCGGTGCGTTTGCCCGACCGGGTTTGTAGCATATACAGCTTGCCCCGCTGCACCGTGAATTCGATATCCTGCATATCCCGGTAGTGGGCTTCCAGGTGCTGATAGATCGCTTCCAGTTCCGAGAAAATTTCCGGCATCACCTCTTCCAGGGATGTCAGATGATGGGGCGTGCGGATGCCGGCGACCACGTCCTCGCCTTGGGCATTGATCAGATATTCGCCGAAAAAGCGCTTCTCGCCCGTCGAAGGATCGCGGGTAAAGGCAACGCCGGTGGCCGAATCTTCGCCCATGTTGCCGAACACCATGGCCTGGATATTAACGGCGGTACCCCAGGAGGCGGGAATATCGTGCAGGCGGCGATAGGTGACGGCACGGGCGTTCTGCCAGGAGCCGAAGACGGCGCCAATGGCGCCCCAAAGCTGCGTCGTCACATCCTGGGGAAACGCCTCGCCCAGGGCACCCTCCACCTCGGCCTTGAAGCGGTCAACCAGTTGCCGCAGATCATCCGCCGACAGGTCCGTATCCAGGCGCAGATCTTTTTCTTCCTTCAGATCTTCCAGCAGCCCTTCGAATATATAATGGTCGATGCCCAGAACCACATCGGAATACATCTGAATGAAGCGGCGATAACTGTCCCAGGCAAAGCGTTCGTTGCCGCTGCTCTTGGCCAGGGCCAGCACGGTTTCGTCATTCAGGCCCAGGTTCAAAACCGTATCCATCATGCCCGGCATGGAGGCCCGCGCACCCGAGCGGACGGAAACCAAAAGCGGATCTTCCTGATCGCCAAAATTGGCGCCAGCGGTTTCCTCCATTTTCCCCATGGCGGCCGCGACCTGATCCGCCAAATCATCGGGATAATTCTCGCCGTTATCGTAATAGGCGGTACAGACTTCCGTGGTCAGGGTAAACCCGGGCGGCACCGGCAACCCCAGGCCGGACATCTCGGCCAGATTGGCGCCCTTGCCGCCAAGCAGGTTCTTGTCCCCCGCGCCACCGTCGGCCTGGCCGCCGCCAAAACTGTAAACCCATTTCGTCATGGCAGTACCCTTCGGTGTCTTGCGAACTAGCCTTCAATCTCGCTGAAATCGGCGACCTTGTGTAAGGTGCCGCGAATTTGCGACAACAGACGCAGGCGATTGCCACGCAGGGCGGCATCGTCGGCGTTCACCGTCACGGCATCAAAAAACTGGTCAACCGGCCGCCGCAGGCCGGCCATGGCCGCCATGGCGCCGGCAAAGTCTTCGCCATTCAAGGCACCATCGATCTTATCCACCGCCTGCGCCAAGGCGTCTGCCAGGGCCGTTTCCTGGTCCTCGCGCAACAGGCCGGCGTCAACGGCGCCGTCATGGGCCGCGCCGTCCTTCTTTTCCTCGATGCGCAGAATATTGGCGGCGCGGCGATAGGCGGTCAGCAGATTGGCGCCGTCCTCGCTGCCCAGGAAGCCATCCAGGGCGTTGACCCGGGCGATCAGGCGCACCAGATCGTCTTCGCCCCCCAGGGCAAAGACCGCCTGAACCAGATCATGGCGCACACCCTGTTCGCGCAAATGCACCTTCAGGCGGTCGGCGAAGAAATCCAGCAGGCTATCGTCGTCACCCGCCTCGAATTCATAGCCGTCTAGCGCCAGGGCGAAGGCCTCTTTCAGGGGCAGGCGCAGGCCGTTTTCCAAAACCATGCGGATCACACCCAGGGCGGCGCGGCGCAGGGCAAATGGGTCGCGGGAGCCCGTGGGCTTTTCGTCGATGGCCCAGAAACCAACCAGAATATCCAGCTTGTCCGCCAGGGCGACACACACGGCGGTCGGCGCCGTGGGGCAATCGTCGGCTGGCCCGGCTGGGGAATAATGCTGCATGATCGCCTGCGCCACGTCCTCGTCCTCGCCATCGTTCAAGGCGTAATAGCGGCCCATGACGCCCTGGACTTCTGGAAATTCATAGACCATGTCGCTGACCAGATCGGCCTTGCACAGATGCGCCGCGCGGCGCGCCTTTTCCGCATCGGCACCGGGCACGAATTGCGCCAGCGCGGCGGATAGTTTTTCGAGGCGCATGATTTTCTGGCCCAAACTGCCCAGCTTGGCGTGAAAGACCATCTCGTCCAGGGCCGGCAGGCGGCTTTCCAGGGTCTTCTTATTATCCTGGGTCCAGAAGAACTCCGCATCCGCCAGACGGGCGGTCAGAACATACTCGTTGCCGGCGATGATCTGCCTACCCCCGTCCTGGGCCTCCAGGTTCGCCACGGTGATGAAGTTCGGCGCCAGCTTGCCGTCGCCATCGCGCAGAGAGAGGTATTTCTGGTTCACCTTCATGGTGGTCACCAGAACCTCCGCCGGCACATCCAGAAAACGCCGGTCGAAGTTACCCAACATGGGCACCGGCCATTCCACCAGACCGGCGATCTCGGCCACCAGGCCATCGTCGGCGACCAGGCTTAGACCGGTCTCCTGGGCCAGTTGTGCAGCACCTTCGGCGATGCGCTGGCGCCGTTCGGCCGCATCGATCAGAACCTTGGCGGCGGCCAATTTTTCCTGGTAATCCGAGAAATTCCTGACCGTGATTTCATCCGGCGCATGGAAGCGGTGACCCTTCGTGCGATCGCCGCTGTCAATGCCGGCAAACGACAGCGGCACCACCGCGCCGTCAAGCAGCGCGATGATGGAGTGCAGCGGACGCACCCAGCGGGTGGCTCCGGTACCCCAGCGCATGGATTTTGGCCAGGGCAGGTCCGCGAATGCGGCGGGCAGGATTTCGGACAGGACCTCCGCCGTGGGCCGGCCCTGGCGTTCAATAATGGCAAACAGGAAGGTACCTTTTGGCAGCTCCCGTTCTTCGCACTGCTCCCGGCTGACGCCATTTCCCCGCAGAAAGCCTTCGATGGCTTTTTCCGGTGCATCGACCTTGGGACCGCGCTTTTCTTCCCGCACATCCGGCTGGGCCAGGGGCAGGCCAGTAATATGCAGGATCAGGCGCCGGGGTGTGACATGGGCTTCGGCGGCCTCGAACGGCAGTTCCGCCGCCTTCAAACCCGCCGTGACCAGGCGTTTCAGATCGCCGCCCGCGCGGGCTTGCATGCGGGCGGGAATTTCCTCGCCAAACAGCTCCAACAACAAATCCGCCATGTCAGGCCGCCCCCCCAATCGCTTCTTCGGGGACAAGCTCGCCCTCGGCGATCAGATAGGCGGTGGCGCAGGCCTTGGCCAATTCCCGCACCCGGCCGATATAGGCGGCGCGTTCCGTGACGGAGATCACCCCGCGCGCATCCAGCAGATTGAACAGATGCGAGGCCTTGATGCACTGGTCATAGGCCGGCAGGGGCAACGCCGCTTCAACCAGGGCGGCGCATTCGGTTTCCGCGTCGGCGAAATGACGGAACAGTATCTCCGTGTTGGCATGGTCGAAGTTGTAGGCGGAAAACTGCTGCTCCGCCGCCAGATAGACATCGGCATAGGTTCTTGATCGTTCCGTGCCCGGTTCATTCCAGGCCAGCTGCTGAAAATGGTCAACGCCCTGCACGTACATGGCCAGGCGTTCCAGACCGTAGGTCAGCTCACCCGAGACCGGATTGCAGTCAAAGCCGCCGACCTGTTGAAAATAGGTGAACTGGCTGACCTCCATGCCGTCGCACCAAACCTCCCAGCCAAGGCCCCAGGCGCCCAACGTGGGGCTCTCCCAGTCATCCTCGACAAAGCGGATATCGTGGTTCGAGGCATCCAGGCCGATCGCCGCCAGGCTGCCCAGATAAAGCTCCTGCAAATCGGGGGGCGACGGCTTCATGATCACCTGGAACTGGTAATAGTGTTGTAGGCGATTCGGGTTCTCGCCATAGCGGCCGTCGGTGGGCCGGCGCGAGGGCTGCACATAGGCCGCATTCCAGCTTTTCGAGCCCAGGGAGCGCAAGGTCGTGGCCCAATGAAAGGTGCCGGCGCCCACCTCCATGTCATAGGGCTGCAGTATGACGCAGCCCTGTTCCGACCAATAATGCTGCAAGGCCAGGATCAGACCTTGAAAGGTCTTGGTGTTGAAATGCGGTGTGCCCGACATGGCAATGACTTACCCGTGAAACAGAAAAAATGGAGCAGAGTTTGGCCGCAACCTAATGGCCGCTTCCGCCAATGGCAATGCCTGTTCGGTCAATTCGCCAGGGGGCAGTCGGCGCGCTCGCAACCACGGCTATCCGGGGCCACGAAATTGCCGCAGACCGCGCATTGGCTCAAGTCCATGGCCTGGTTCTTTTGCTCTACCTCTTCATTGTCATCGCTCTTGCCGACCCGGCCCCGAAAGGATTTAGACAGCAAGGCCACCACCGCGATCACGGCAAGCAGCAGCAGGATTTTTGGCAGGCTAAGCATGGTGGCGCAGCTTACGGCACGAAGTGCCGCCCCTCAACATCTAACGGTCATCCTGGATGATCATTTCCGCCGCTTTTTCCGCGATCATAACCACCGGCGAGTTTGTGTTGCCCGAGGTGATCGTCGGCATGATCGAGGCATCGACAACGCGCAGGCCGGCAATGCCATGGACCCGCAGGCGGTCATCGACAACGGCCAGATTGTCATCACCCATGCGGCAGGTGCTGACGGGATGGAAGATCGTCGTGGCCAGATCGCCCGCCGCCTTGGCCAGGTCCTCGTCGCTGTCGCCGACCTCTGGACCGGGACGGAATTCTTCAGGACTGAAGGGCGCCAGGGCATCCGCGGCGCAGATCCGCCGGGTCAGGCGGATGGCATCGGCGGCCACCGTGCGGTCGGCCTCCGCCGTGAGGTAATTGGGCCGGATGGAGGGCTGTTGCATGGGGTCGGGCGAGGATATGTGGATGCTGCCCCGGCTTTCCGGGCGCAGGTTACAGACCGAGGCGGTAAAGGCTTCGAACGGGTGCAGATCCTCGCCCAGTTTGTCCGTGCTCAGCGGTTGAATATGATACTGAATATTGGCGGTCTCCTTGCCGGGATCGCTCTTGGCGAAGGCGCCAAGCTGGCTCGGCGACATGGTCAGGGGCCCGGTCTTGAACAGAGCGTATTCAAGGCCCATGGCCGCTTTCCCAAACAGGCTGTTGGCGCGCAGATTGAGCGTTCTGGTATTGGCGACCTTGTAGACCAGGCGCACCTGCAAATGATCCTGCAGGTTTTCGCCCACGCCAGGCAATTCGTGGCGGACCTCGATACCATGTTGCTGCAACAAGGCACCCTGTCCGACGCCGGACAATTCCAGCAATTGCGGCGACGTTACCGAACCGCCCGACAGGACCACCGCAGCCTTTGCGCTGGCCGACGTCGGTCGGCCTTCATGGCGGAATTCCAGGCCCGTGGCGCGGCCATCCTCGATAATGATCCGGCTGGCCTGGGCATGGGTCATGACCTTCAGATTGGGCCGCTGCATGGCCGGCTTCAGGAAAGCGGTGGCGGCGCTCCAGCGTTTGCCCCGGCGCTGGTTGACCAGGAAATAGCCGCAGCCTTCGTTATCGCCGCGATTGAAATCATTGGTGTTGGGAATGCCGACCTCCGCCGCCGCCGCGCGGAAGGCGCCCAGGATCTCCCACGACAGGCGCTGTTCCTCGACCCGCCATTCGCCGCCCACGCCATGCATATCATCGGCGCCGGCATAATGATCCTCGGACTTGCGGAAATAGGGCAGTACATCCTCCCAGGACCAGCCCACGTTGCCCATCTGGCGCCACTGGTCATAGTCCCTGGCCTGGCCGCGCATATAGATCATGCCATTGATGGAGGAACAGCCGCCCAGCACCTTGCCGCGGGCATAATCGATGGCGCGCCCGTTCAGGCCCGCCTCAACCTCCGTCTTGAAGCACCAATCCGTGCGCGGATTGCCCAGGGTATAGAGATAACCGACGGGAATATGGATCCAGTGGTAGTTATCCTTGCCCCCGGCCTCCAACAGCAGGACAGAGGTTTTCGGATCAGCCGATAGGCGATTGGCCAGCACGCAGCCGGCAGTGCCGGCGCCGACGATGATGTAATCAAAACTGTCGATGGTCATGTTCCACCCTTATGGTTTGTCCGGTGTTTTTATAGCACTTCCGGGCTATTGTCCCTCCCGGTTCGCGGGGTCGTTCAAATCCCGGCCTTCTCCCGGCTGGGCATCACCGCTGGAACCAAGGCTGCGCCAAAGCTTATCAAGCAAATTTCCGCTGGGCCGGGCCGCCGGCTGCTTGCCGCTGGTCCGGCCCAGGGCCTTGGCCGGCAGGCCCTTGTGGGCGGCCTTCATGAAGTCGCGCCACAGCCGGGCCGGCGCGCCGCCGCCCGTCACCCGGTTCATGGCCGCGCCATTGTCATTGCCCATCCAGACACCCGCCACCAGTTGATGGGTATAACCCAGGAACCAGGCATCCCGGTAATCCTGGCTGGTCCCGGTCTTGCCGGCGGCGGGGCGGCCAATCCTGGCGTTGCGTCCGGTGCCCCGTTGAATGGTGATTTCCAACATGCGGTTCATTTCCGCCACATGCCAGGGCCGCGCCACCTCGCCCCGGCCCGAGCCCTGTCGGCGATAGAGAACATTACCGTTGCCGTCACGCACTTCCAGAATGCCATGGGGCAGGACGCCGTAGCCTTGGTTGGCGAAGGCTGCGTAAGCGGCGGTCAGCCGCAGCAGGCTGGTCTCCACCGCGCCAAGGGCCATGGAAGGATGGCGGGGATTGGACGCGCTCAGGCCCAGACGCCCCGCGGTGGCGGCGACTTCATCCCGGCCCACTTTTTCCTGCACCTGCACCGCGACGGAGTTGGAGGAAAAGGCCAGCGCATCCGTATAGCTGATCCTGCCGCGATATTTGCCGGCGTAGTTTTTTGGCGACCAGCCATCGACTGTAATCGGCTTGTCCTGGAACATGGCATCGGGGCGGATGCCCGCTTCCAGTCCGGTCAGGAAGACCACCGGCTTGAACGCGGAGCCCGGCTGCCGCCGCGCTTGCGTGGCACGGTTGTACTGGCTTTTGCCATAGTTTTTGCCGCCGGCCATGGCGCGGACCGCGCCTCTGGGCGTCATGGCCAGCAGGGCACCCTGGCCGATTTTCCGCTTGCGCGCGGTGGGGCCGGTTATCCGCGTCATCGCGGCTTCGGCCGCCGCCTGCATATCCCTGTCCAAGGTTGTCCTGATCACCAGATTACGTTCCGTCGGGCCCAGATAGTCGGTCAGACGGTCCATCACCCAGTCTGCGAAGTAGCGTGCCTGTTGAGTGCCCGCCGCACTACGTCCCCGGCGTAGACCGGCTGGTTTAAGCTTGGCGGCCTTGGCTGTCCCCGCGGCGATGTAGCCGGCGGCGACCAAGTTGTTCAGCACCACCGCTGCCCGGTTGCGCGCGGCTTTGAGATTGCGGGTCGGGGCCAGACGCGACGGCGCCTTCAGCAGACCGGCCAGCATGGCGGCCTCGGCCAAATTTACCTTCGTGGCCGGTTTGTTGAAATAGCGCCGGGCGGCGGCGTCCACGCCATAGGCACCGGCGCCAAGGTAGACCCGGTTCAGATACAGGGTCAGGATCTGATCTTTGGAGAAATTGGCCTCCAGCCACAGGGCCAGCAGAAATTCCTGAACCTTACGCTTTAAGGTCCGCTGATGGGTCAGAAAGACGTTCTTGGCCAATTGCTGGCTGATGGTGCTGCCGCCCTGCACGATGCGTCCGGCGAACAGATTGGTCACCATGGCCCGGCTCAGGCCAATTGGGTCGACGCCGAAATGGCTGTAGAAACGGCGGTCTTCCGTGGCAACGACCGCGTGGGGCAAATGTTTCGGCAATTGGCTGGCCTGCACCGGTTCGCCATAGACATCGCCAAAGCGGGCGATTTCCCGGCCCTTGTAGTCCAGCAATGTCAGGGAGGGTTTGCGCTGAATGGCCGATAGCTTGTCCACGGAAGGCAGGTCATAGGCATACCAGACGATCATGCCCATGGCGGCGATCACCCCCCATACGGCCAACACGATCAGCCAATAGAACAGGCGGGCGAACCAGCCGCGCCGGGGCGGTTCCGGCGCTGCCCGCCCGTCCCCGGCAGCCCTATTCACGGCCTAGATATCCAGGTTGACCACGTTCAAGGCATTGGACTGGATGAAGTCCCGGCGCGGCTCCACCACATCGCCCATCAGGGTCGAGAAAACCTCGTCCGCGTCGTCCAACTCCTTGACCTGAACCTGCAAAAGAGTGCGGGCATCCGGGTCCAGCGTGGTTTCCCACAATTGTTCCGGGTTCATTTCGCCCAGGCCCTTATAGCGCTGCACCGAAAGGCCCTTTTGTCCCAGTTTCAGGACCGTGGCCAGCAGATCCATGGGGCCGTCGATACGGACGCTGTCATCCTTGCGGTTAAAGGTCGCCGGGCGTTCGTAATTTTCCTGCAATTCCTTGGCCATGGCATCCAGCTGCCTGGCCTCGCCACTGCGGATCAAGGTGGCGTCGACGACGTGGGTCTCGGCCACGCCGCGGGTGCTGCGCTGCAGGGCATAGCCGCCGTCGGTTGCCGCCGCCCCGGTCCAGCCGCGTTCTTCCTCGGCCTCCAGGCCATCCAGGCGCGCCGCCAAATATTCAGCGATCTGGCCGGCCTGCGCCGCATCCGCGATCACCTCCGGGTTCAAGACGCCCAAAATAGCCGCCTGTTCAACGATTTTCTGGTTGTAGCGCCGGCCAATCGCCGCCAACAAGGTCGCGGCGCGGCGGGCGTGATCGACCAGGGCGCGGAGGTCAGGACCGGCGCGCTGGCTGCCGTCATGCAGGGCCAGAACCGCGTCCTTCAATCCTTCATCGATCAAATAGTCTTCCAGATCGCGGTCATCCTTCAGATACCGGCCCGCGCCGGAGGTGCCGCGCCAGACCTTGTACAAGGGTGGTTGCGCGATATAGAGATGCCCCCGTTCGACGATCTGGGGCATCTGACGATAGAAGAAGGTCAGCAGCAAGGTGCGGATATGGGCCCCGTCCACATCGGCGTCGGTCATGATGATGATCTTGTGATAGCGCAATTTCTCGATATCGAAATCATCCCGGCCAATGCCGGTGCCCATGGCGGTGATCAAGGTGCCGATTTCCGTCGATGACAGCATCTTGTCAAAGCGGGCCCGCTCCACATTGAGGATCTTGCCGCGCAGGGGCAGCACCGCCTGGTTGGCCCGCGCCCGCCCCTGTTTGGCGGAGCCGCCGGCGCTGTCGCCCTCGACCAGGAACAGTTCGGATTTCGCCGGGTCACGCTCCTGGCAATCGGCCAGCTTACCCGGCAGCGAGGAGATATCCAGCGCGCCTTTTCGCCGGGTCAGATCCCTGGCCTTGCGGGCGGCTTCGCGCGCGATGGCGGCATCCAGGGCCTTGCCGACAATATTCTTGGCGTCCGTGGGATGTTCCTCGAACCATTGGGTCAGCTTTTCCGAGAGCAGGCTTTCCACCACGGGCCGTACCTCGGACGAGACCAGCTTGTCCTTGGTTTGCGAGCTGAATTTCGGGTCGGGCACCTGTACCGAGAGGATGCAGGTCAAACCCTCGCGCGCGTCATCCCCGCTGAGGGAGACTTTCTCCTTTTTCGCCATGCCCGAGGAATTGGCGTAGCCGTTGACGGTCCGGGTCAGGGCGGCCCGGAAGCCAGCCAGATGGGTGCCGCCATCACGTTGCGGGATGTTGTTGGTATAGCAGAGGACGTTTTCGTGATAGCTGTCGTTCCATTGCAGGGCGCAATCCACGCGAATGCCGTCGCGCTCGCCCAGAACGGCTATGGCCGGGCTATGCACCGCCGATTTGTTGCGGTCGAGATATTCCACAAAGGCGGAAATCCCCCCCTCGAACTGGAAGGAATCCTCCTGTGCCTCGACGCCGCGCTCGTCGCGCAAAACCACCAGCACGCCGGAATTCAGAAAGGCCAGTTCCCGCAAACGGTGCGTCAGGGTGCCATAATCGAATTCGGTCTTGGTGAAAGTTTCGCTCGACGGCATGAAGGTCACTTCCGTGCCTGTGCGCTCGCCCGCGTCTCCAACCACCTCCAAGGGCGCCTCCGGGTCGCCATCATGGAAGCACATGTAGAATTCCTCGCCGCCGCGCCAGATGCGCAATTGCAAGGTCGACGACAAGGCGTTGACGACCGAGATGCCGACCCCATGCAGGCCGCCCGAGACTTTGTAGGAATTCTGATCGAACTTACCGCCCGCATGCAGCTCGGTCATGATGACTTGGGCAGCGGAGACGCCTTCTTCTTCGTGAATCTCCGTCGGAATACCGCGCCCGTTATCGCTGATCGTCGCCGAACCGTCCGGGTTCAACACCACCTGAACCTTGTCCGCGTGACCGGCCAGGGCTTCGTCAATGGCGTTATCCACCGCCTCGTAGATCATATGGTGCAGGCCGGAACCGTCATCGGTGTCGCCAATGTACATGCCCGGACGCTTGCGCACCGCATCCAGGCCGCGCAGCACCTTGATCGACGAGGCATCGTAATCAACCCCGTCTTCGCCGGGAATCATGTCTGGATCTTCAAATACCGGATCGCTCAACGCATCCTACCCTTCAAGTTTCGCTTGCCCGCGGTCCACCGTCACGAATTGTGCCTGCCCGCTCAACGGTTCGAACAGGTTACGGTCGGTACCGCTTAACCAAGCCTGGCCGCCAAGGGCCAAGATCTCCGCGAACAAGGCTTCTCGCCGTTCGCTATCCAAATGTGCCGCGACCTCGTCCAACAACAGAACTGGCGGTGCGCCCCGGCGCTCCGCCTCCGCCTTGGCATTGGCCAGCATCACGGCGATCAGCAATGCCTTTTGCTCACCGGTCGAACAAAGTGCCGCCGGCATATCCTTGTCCAGATGATGCACCGCCAAGTCCGACCGGTGCGGTCCGTCCGCCGTCCCCTCATGGTGCCGGCTGGCGGCCAACAGGGCGGCAAAGCGGCTTTCCACCTCAACCGCCGGGTGCTCGTCCAGCCAGCTTTCGATGCGGCCTTCAATGGCCAGGCCGGCTTTCGGAAAAAGACCCTTCGCCGATGATAGAAACCGTTGCAGCCGCACCAGGGCTTCGCGCCGGGCCGCCGCCACGGCGACGCCATCCGCCGCCATGCGCGCCTCCAGCGCCGACAGCCAGGCGGGATCGCCACCGCCGTCGCGCAGCAGTTTGGCCCGCTCTCGCAGGCTGCGTTCATAGGCACCAACCCGGCGGCCATGATCCGGGTCCAGGCCCAGCACCAGCCGGTCGAGAAAACGTCGGCGCGACGATGGCCCCTCCAGGAACAGCCGGTCCATCTGCGGCGTCAGCCATTGCACGCCGATCACCTGGGACAGCGATGCCGGCGATACGGTCTGGCCATCAAGGCGGGCCAGGCGTTTGTCCGTGCCCCGTTCCGTCCGGCTCAGGCTGCTGCCCAATTTTACCAGGCCGTCCGGTCCCTGAACCGTGGCCGCCACGGCCCAGCTTTCCGCGCCGTCCGCCCCATCCTGAACTGCATCCTGGCGCAGGACGTCGCGCAGGCGGGCCCGGCGCAGGCCGCGTCCGGGCGAGAGAAACGAAATGGCCTCCAGCAAATTGGTCTTGCCCGCCCCATTGGCGCCGGTCAGCACCATCACCTGGGCGGCGGGATCAAGAGCCAGGCCGTCATAGTTTCGGAAATTGCTCAAGCGCAGGCGCAGCACACCGCAGCCGGCCCCCGCGTTAACCGCCATCGGGGAAACCGAGCCTTCGCCGCCCATTACAGGCGTGATGTTTTGTTGCGTGGCCAGCAAAGGCCCTCTCAAACCCGCATGGGCATCAGGACATAAAGCGCGCCCTGATCAGCGGCATCTCTGATGATGGTTGGCGAGGCACCGTCGGAAAGATCGAAGCAGGCGTTCTCGCCATCGATCTGCCCGGTAATGTCGAGCAGATATTTGGCATTGAAACCAATCTCCAGAAGCTCGTCACCGTTGTAGTTGACCGGCACTTCATCGGTGCCGCTACCCTGTTCGGGACTATTGGCCGACAGGGTCACCGCGCCGCCGTTGACGGCCAGTTTCACCGCCCTGGATTTTTCCGAGCTGATCGTGGCGACACGGTCCACGGCGGCGGCGAAGCTTTTGCAGTCAACCTCCATCAGCTTGTCATTGCCGGCCGGGATCACCCGTTGATAGTCGGGGAAAGTGCCGTCGATCAGTTTCGATGTCAGAACGATATCGCCCATGGCAAAGCGGATCTTGCTGTCGGACAAGGCGATTTCCACCGCGCCTTCGCCGTCTTCGATCAATTTGTGCACTTCCAGGGCCGCCTTGCGCGGCATGATCACGCCGGGCATGCCGGCGGCACCCTGGGGCAGGGGAATTTCAATATGGGCCAGACGATGGCCGTCGGTGGCAACGCCGCGCAGCACCGGGGCTTCCTCGGGCGCATGCAGATAAATGCCGTTCAGGTAATAACGGGTTTCCTCGGTCGAGATGGCGAACCGGGTCTTTTCGATCAGGCGGCTCAGGTCAGGCGCGGGCAGCACGAATTGATGCGGCAGATCGCCATCGGCCATGACCGGGAAATCTTCCCGTGGCAGGCAGGAGAGGGCGAATTTCGAACGTGCGGCGCGGACCACCAGGCGGCCGTCATCGGCGCCGTAATCCAGCTCCACCTGGGCGCCGTCGGGCAGCTTGCGGACAATATCGTGCAGGATATGCGCCGGCGCCGTGGTGCCGCCGGGGGTTTGCACTTCCGCCGGTACGGTTTCCACGATGGCCAGGTCCAGATCCGTCGCGGTCAGGCTTAACCCCGCCTCGTCCGCGACCAGTTGCACATTGGAGAGAATGGGAATGGTGTTACGCCGTTCGACAACATTTTGGACATGGCCGAGGGCACGCAAAAGGGCAGAACGTTCAATGGTTAGCTTCATGATTTTTTTCGTTTCAAAGTAATTATCGCACGGAAAAATATACAGCCCCGCCACGGCGGAAGTGCAAGAGAATCACGGCCCACCTTGTCGGGGATTAAGCATAGCAGATTGTGCGAAGAATCGCACCATGTTTACCCGCGAAATGACCCCGAAATTAGCTCTTAAATCAGCTTCTTGAGCGCTCTGGCGATGGCCTTTTGCTGGCGGGCGGAGGCGGCCGGCATGGGCGCCCTGGGCAGGCCGCCAGGCACCCCTTGTTCGGACAGGGCGAACTTCACCGTGGCCGGCAGATTGTCGTCGATCATGGCATTCCACAGCACCAGCAGCTTTTCGTGCAGACGCCGCGCTTCGTCATGTTCGCCGGCCTGAACCAGGTCCCAAAGCTTGACCTGGGCCGCCGGCGCCGCCGTCAGTATGGCCGCGATGGCGCCGTGGGCGCCAAGGGCAAAGGAGGGATACATCAAGGCATCCACCGCGCTCATGATGCGCGAGCCTTTGGGCGCGTCCAGCAGCAAATCCGCCAACAGCTTCATATCGCCGGCACTTTGCTTGACCCCGACAACCTGGGGCACTTCCTTCAAAATCCTGATCAACAAGGCCGGGGACAGATAGCTCCACGGAATGACATTGTAGATCAGAATGGGAATTTTCGTCGCCTTGCCGACGGTGCGGAAATGTTCCAGCATATGGCTATCGTCGGGCCGGAACAGATAATGCACCGGGGTAATCTGCAGGGCCGCGGGGCCCAGGTCCGCCACTGCCTCGGCCCGTTCAATCGCCTGCTGCGTGGAATCGACAATAATCCCCGCGACCACCGGCACCCGGCCCTTGGTCTCGGCCATGGCGATGCGAACCAGGCGGGTGACCTCCTTGGTCGATAATGTATGCCCTTCACCGGTGCTTCCCCCCACCGCCAGGCCATGCACGCCGGCGCCGATCAGGAAATTCACCTGTTTGCGGAAAGCGGCCTCGTCGACCTCTCCCTTGCGGGTAAAGGGCGTGGTCATGGGGGCGATGATGCCGGTTATATCCTGAACGCCAAAGCGGGCGGGTTTCTTGGCTGCCATGTCTTGCACTCCACAATTTGGTTTTTTGCTTTTGGGTTTCCGTTATGGGGAAATAAGAAAATGGGTTGTCGCGGCGGCAAATAATTTGCCCCGGTCTTTCTGCCAGGCATGGGCGCGCACGCTGGCGACGCGCCGGCCCTGTTTGGTTACGATGCCGGTCGCGAAGCTGTCGGCGGCGCCTCCCGGGCGCAGATATTCGACGGTGATATTGACGATCTTCGGCAGGCGCGGCGTATCCATGGCGCCGATCAGGGAGATCATCGCCGCGCTTTCCAGCAAGGCGCCGGTGACGCCGCCATGCAGGGCGGGCAGCAAGGGATTGCCGATCAACATATCCTGGAACGGCAGCACCGTTATCAACTCGTCGCCCTGGCGGTCGACACGCAGGCCGAGCCAGCGAAAGTAGGGCACGGCCTCGATCAGTGGCTGCAAATCGCCGTTCTGTCGTGCCGCGCTTATACCATCCGCGCTACTCATGTGCGCTTGCTCATTTTTTGGTCTGTAGGTGACATCATGAAGGAACCGGTTGCATGCGCAATGGGATCGTCGATGTCACCCTGGTAGGCGATGGCGCGGGTAAAGGCGATATTGCGCGTGGTTTTGTAACAATGAGCGCGGGCGTAAAGATCCTGTCCCGACGCCGCCGGTTTCAAATAATCGATACGCAGATCCAGAGTCGCCACCATTGTCCCGTCGGGCAGCTTCGGAACCACGCACATGCCGCTCAGGCTATCAAGCAGCACCGTCACGATGCCGCCATGCACGACGCCGGTGTCAGGGTCGCCGACGAATTCCGGTCGATGGGGTATCCTGGCGACGACGCCGCTGTCATCAAGCGATATTAAATCCAGCCCCACCGCGGACATGTGCGGAATAGTGCTGATCATCAGTTGGCGGACGTTCTCGAAATCGATTTCCATGCTTGCCCGACAATGCGTGCTGGCCACGAGGCTGTCAAACATTCACTAGTTCAGGGCACTAGCGGCGGCTGAAAAACGGTCGTATAAGATGCGCCATGTGGAACAGCACGGTTGGTATTCGGGCCGGTTGGCCAGTTTTTGGCGGGACGCCGATAATTGCGCGGCGAACGTGCGCCGCACAGGGTGCGCCGGGGGCACAGCGGGCTGGGCGGCGCGGCATTATGGGCGCGCTGATCTGCTGCTTTATTCTGCTGCTTGGCATATCCGCTGCCCGGGCCGGAGAATCCGCGTATTTCCGTATTGCCACTGGCGCCGCGGATGGCACCTATTTTCCCATTGGCTCCCTCATCGCCTCGGCCATTTCCAATCCGCCGGGCTCGCGCGATTGCGCTGACGGCGGCTCTTGCGGCGTACCGGGACTGATCGCCGTGGGCCGGGCCAGCAGGGGGTCGGTCCAGAACGTGGGCCTGATTGCCGGCGGCATGGTGGAATCCGGGCTAAGCCAGGCCAATGTCGCCTATATGGCCTATTTCGGCCTGGGTCCCTTCAAGGGCGGGGCGCAATACGATGGCCTGCGGGTCGTCGCCACGCTCTATCCCGAGCTGGTGCAGTTGGCGGTGCGCAAGCACAGCGGCATTTACGCGGTCGAGGATCTGCGCGACAGGCGGGTCTCGTTGGGGGTCGAAGGTTCGGGCACGGCGGTGGACGCCGATGCCATCATGGCGGCCCATGGTCTGGCGGCGGGCAGCTACAAGGCGCTGAATTATGATCTTGGCGAGGCCGCGGACCGTTTGCGCCTGGGCAAACTGGATGCTTTCTTCATTATCGGCGGCGCACCGGTGCCGGCCATGGTGGATTTGGCGGAACAGACCAACATCACGCTGTTGCCGATCCATGGTCCGGCCGCATCGCGCCTGCGCCGGGACTATCCATTCTTCGCCCCGGCCAAGCTGCCAGCCGGCGTCTACCGCAACGTGGCCGAGACGCAAACCCTGAGCGTCGGCGCCCAATGGCTGGTATCGGACCGCCTGGACGCAAAACTGGTGTATGAAATGGCCCGTGCCCTGTGGCATCCCTCGACCCGGCGGATCCTGGACAACGGCCACCCCAACGGCCGCCTGATCCAACTGCAAAGCGCCCTGGAGGGCCTTGGTATTCCGCTGCACGAAGGTGCCAGGCGCTACTACAAGGAAGTCGGCGCCCTACCCTGAGTTCGCGGCTTCGACGTTGGCATCCGCCAGCCAGGCCCCCATGGCGGGTAGCCGCAATAGGGCGGCGGCGTAGCTTTGGCAAATATCATCCAGTGCCAAGCCATAGCGGTCAAAACGAACGGCCACGGGCGCATACATGGCGTCCGCGGCGGAAAAAGCGCCAAACAGGAAATCGCCCCCGCCTTTATGTGCCTGGCGCGCCGCGCGCCAAATACCGCTAACGCGTTCCACATCCGACAACGCCTCCGGCGACAATTCCGGCCGCCGCAGCCCCGATCTACAATTGAAGGACAATTCATCCCGCATGGCGGCGAAACCCGCGTGCATCTCCGCCGCCAGCACGCGGGCCTGGGCCCGCATCACCGCATCCGCCGGCCAGATCGGCAATTCCGGATGCCGCTCCGCCAGGAACTCCACGATCGCCAAACTATCCCAAATGGTTTCGCCGCCGCATTGCAGGATGGGCACCCGGCCGGCCGGCGACAATTTCCGAATCCTGTCCGTGCTGTCCGGTTGATCCAGCGGGATCAGCACTTCTTCAAAAGGCAGCTCGAAATGGCGCAACAACAACCAGGCGCGCAAGGACCAGGAAGATTTGTTTTTGTCACCGATGATCAAACGATAGGGGGGCATCGCGCCGTTCCATGCTTTGCTGTACAAGGATAGTAATGCAGTCTGAATGTAGTGGAGCCCGCCGTGATCGCCAATATCATAACCGACCTTGACCCCAACGCTGTTCCTATCTGGCCAATCGGCGGCGGCGACCTGGCCGCTTGGCAAGAAACCCAGCCGGATGCCGTGAAGGCCTGGTGCCAAAGCAACGGTTTTTCGGCGGATGCCGGCAAGTTCCTTTTGCTGCCGGGAGAAAGCGGCGGCCTGGCCGGCGTCATGCTGGGTTTGGGCGAAGCCGTGGAAGGGACCGGCGGTTATTGGGCATTTGGCACCCTGGCCACGGCCCTGCCGGCGGGAGATTACCGCATCGAGGGCGATCTGACGCCGGCCCAGGGCGATCAGGCGGCCCTGGCCTGGGCCCAGGCGGCCTATCGCTTCACCCGTTATCAAGGCAAGGATGACGCGGCCAAGGATGTGGCCCGGCTGTGTTTGCCTGAAAACGCCGATGGCACGGCATTGCACGGCGCCATCAAGGGTTCATTCCTGGCCCGCGATCTGATCAACACGCCGGCCTCGGACATGGGACCGGAGGAGCTGGCCGCCGCCGCCCTGGCCCTGGCGGAGGAATTTGGCGGCACCGGTACCGTCATCGTGGGCGATGAACTGTTGCGCGACAATTACCCGGCGATCCATGCGGTGGGCCGCGCCTCGGTCCGGGCGCCGAGGCTGATCGACCTGCGCTGGGGACCGGCCGATGCGCCGCGTCTGACCCTGGTGGGCAAGGGCGTTTGTTTCGATACCGGCGGTCTGGATCTGAAACCCGCCGCCGGCATGCTGAAGATGAAAAAGGACATGGGAGGCGCGGCCACCGTGCTGGGCCTGGCGGCCATGATCATGACGGCGGAACTGCCGCTCTCGCTGCGGGTTCTGATCCCGGCGGTGGAAAATGCCGTAGCTGGCAATGCTTACCGCCCTGGCGATGTGCTGAACACCCGCAAGGGCCTGACCGTGGAGGTCGGCAACACCGATGCCGAGGGCCGCATCGTTCTCTGCGATGCCCTGGCCGAAGCGGCGACGGACGACCCTGAACTGATCATTGATATCGCCACCCTGACCGGTGCGGCGCGGGTCGCCCTGGGCCCGGATCTGCCGGCGATTTTCACGGGCAGCGACGAACTGGCTTCAGCTTTGCAACAGACGGGTGAGGCGCTGGATGATCCGGTCTGGCGCATGCCGCTGTATGGGCCCTATACCGAGCGCCTGAAAAGCAAGGTCGCCGACTTCAACAATGTTTCCGAAGGCGCCTTTGGCGGCGCCATAACGGCGGCCCTGTTCATGCAGAATTTTGTCACCGATCCCAGCCGCTGGCTGCACATGGACACCTATGGCTGGAACGACAAGGACCGCCCGGGCCGTCCGGCGGGCGGCGAAGGCCTGGCCATGCGCACGCTGTTCGCGGTGATTGAGGAGCGTTTTAGCTAAGCGCGGTTGTCAATCAGGCCAGACTGGCGGATGGCTGCCCAGGGGCATGGACGGTCGTGCCCAATGGGCCGGTGTCTCGGACAGTTGCGCCGCGTGGCGCACCGCCGTCAGCATGCCGTAACCTGATTGGCTGTCTTCCAGGAATTCGTCGACGTCGTCTTCGTATACATTGCCCCCGTCGAAACCGTCCTCAACCCGTCCAAGGCTTTGCAGCCAGCGCCCCGTTCTGGCCAGGGCGACGCGGATATGCCAGCTGCCGCCCTCATCCATCCGCCGGGCCAGGGTGGCCATTGCGGCGGCGGCCATGAAATAGCCCGAGGCATGGTCCAACACCTGGCAGGGCAACGGCTTGGGGCCGTCCACGCCGGCGGCCTCGGCCTCGGCGAAGTTGATGCCGCTGGCCGTCTGCACCAGGGAATCGAAACCCCGGCGAAGGGACCACGGCCCCATATGGCCGTAGGCGGACAAGGAAACGTAGATGATGCCAGGACGGATTTTTGCCACTTGGTCCGGCCCAAAGCCCCAGCGTTCCAGCCCGCCGGGGCGATAACCCTGGACCAGGATATCCGCCTCGGAAATCAGCTGCCGCAGGCTTTCCCGGCCTGGTTCTTCCCGCAGATCAATATGAGTAGACAACTTGCCGCGCCCGGCATCGGTGACCAGGGCGGCGACGGATGGTAGATGCGAGGCGGTCACCCGCATGACATCGGCGCCGTGCGCCGCCAAAGTTCGCCCGCACACGGGGCCGGCGATGATCCGGGTCAGATCCAGCACCCGGACGCCGTCCAAGGGCCGCGCCCCCGCCGGCATTGGCCGTGGCGGTGCATCGCCAATCCGCTCGACCGCGATCAGCGGCTGTTGATCCAGCGCCTGGGCCTGGGGGTGGGCCTGCCATTCCTGCGCGCTTCGCATCATGGTGGCGACCAGACCCTTTTCGGCGGCGGCGTCCTCGAAGTCCTGGCCCCGCCATTGAGCAAGGGCGGCGGCAACCGCCTCGCGATCATTGGCGCAGTCTAAAAGCTCCAAGACGCCGTCCCGGTGATGGGGAAAATTCGTATGCAGGCGGACCCAGCGGCCATCGCCGGTTTGATAAGTCCCGGCAATCTTGTCCCATAACGCAGGCGACGGCCCGCCGTCGATCTTCAGGAAATGCTCGCTATGAAACTCAACCAGGGCGTGGCGCATATCCACGCCGATGGTCTGGCGCCCACCACCGCGTTGCCGCCAGACCTCCGCCGCCGCCAGCGCCGAGGCGGAAATCGCCACCTGGGCCGCCGTGCCGACCCTGAACGACGACGGCACGATTGGCTCCTGGCCCGTCAGCGCCAATTCATTCAGGCCTTCCAGGGGTAGGCTGATCTGGCCGCATATATCCCGCAGGATCTCATGTATTTGCATTGTTCAACACCTTTTCGTGCTCGGGCACCATGTCGTGCCAGATCGCCAGATTTCCCGAAGACTGATTTACGCTCATTGCTGTACACTCTTGCTTTGCAGGCTTCGATTCCCAGGATGGAAGACAGAGCCAATTTTTTTGACGGAGTTGGATTATGAAGGGTGGAGAGCTGATTGCACAGTTTTTGGTGCAGGAGGAAATCCCTTATGTTTTCGGCATCTGCGGCCACGGCAATGTTGGTCTGTTGGATGCCCTGTACGATGTGCGCGACGATATAAAGCTGATCTCGCCCCGCCATGAACAGGTGGCCGCGCATATGGCGGATGCCTATTTCCGGATCAAGCATGAGCCCGTCGCCACCCTGACGTCATGCGGCCCCGGCTCGGCCAATATCGTCATGCCCATCGCCAACGCCCTGGCCGATAGCTCCGCCATCCTGGCCATCACCGCGAATATCCCGACGCAGCAGTTCAACCGCGGGCCTTTTCAGGAGGTTAACCGCCATTTCGCCGCCGACTTTCCCTCGGTTTTGAAGCCGGTGGTCAAGCGCAGCTATCAGCCAACCCGTGTCGACATGCTGCCCCTGACCCTGCGCCAGGCGCTGGAGCTTTCCGTCACCGGGCGGCCGGGTCCGGTGCAGGTGGATGTACCATTCAACGTTTTTCAGGAGGAGGCGGATGTGGCGCTGGAGGCCACCGCGCGCGCCAAGACTAGAAAACGGCCCGGTACCGATCCGGCGGATATCGACTGGGCCCTGGCCATGCTGGCCGCCGCCGAACGCCCGGCGTTGTTCATTGGCCATGGCGTTACCCTGGCCGAAGCCGCGCCCGAACTGGTGCAATTGGCCGAGCGTCTGAATATCCCCGTGATCTCCTCGCCCAACGGCATGGGCTGCATCCCCATGTCGCACCCGTTGTCGCTGGGCTTTATCGGCCGCAACGGCACCTTTCCGGCCAACCAGGCGGGCCGTCACGCGGATTTGGTGATCGCCGTCGGCGCCCGCTTCGATGACCGATCCTCGTCCTCATGGATACCCGGCTATTCCTGGAATTTCCCGGCCACGAAGTTGATCCATGTCGATATCGATGTGGATGAAATCGGTCGCAATTATGTGCCTGACCTGGGCATTACCTCTGATGCCGGCAGTTTTCTGCGCCAGATGCTGGGCGCGGCGGCGGAAATGGAAAGGCCGGAACGCAAGGCCTGGCTGACCGAGATCGAAGGTTGGCGCGATGAATGGCAGCGCTTTACGGCGCCGAATTTCGAACTTCGCACCTCGCCCCTGCGGCCGGAGCAGATTGTCGCCGATATCCGCGCGGTGTTGCCCGACGACGGTATCATCTCGCTGGATTCCGGTGTCCATCACAATTGGTTCATGCAGTTCTGGGATGCGCCCATGCCCCAGACCATGCTCAACGCCTGGGGCTTTTCGGGTATGGGTTTCGGTGTTTCGGGTATTCTGGGGGCGAAACTGGCGGCCCCGGACCGGCCCTGCGTCGCCATCTGCGGCGACGGTGGCTTTACCATGACGCCGCATGTTTTGTGCACGGCGGTGGAATACAACATTCCCTGTATCTGGGTGGTTTGGAACAATTTCGCCTGGGGCGCGATTCGCGATATCCAATACGGTATGTTCGGGGGCCGGGAAATCGGCACCGGCTTCTACAGCGGCGACAACCAGCAGCCCTACAATCCAGATTTCGCCGCGATGGCACGTTCCTGCGGCGTGCACGGCGTCACGGTCACCGAGCCAGACGATTTCAAGGGTGCGCTGGAAGCCGCCATCGCCTCGGGCAAACCGGCGCTGCTTAATGTGCATGTGGACCCGGAAGTCCGCCCGCCGGCCACGGGCACCTGGCAGTTGCCGCCCACGCCCTTTGGCGAGCCGGCATTTGGCGGACCATTTTTGCCGGACTGAATCATCTGATAGCACGAGCATAATGTTTGCATAATAGGGCGTCCGCCGCATACCATTGGGGCGGGGACGCTATATTAGTCATTCCCAACGTTAGGCGTTTGAATAGATTTCAACGACGAACCGATTGGTTGGGGGATAACACCATGCTTGAATTTCATTCCGGCAGCTCCAGCGCCGTAAATTCAAAGACCGCAATTCTCGAATGTATCGACCATGCCTTTGGCGATCGCGACAAGGCGGATTGCAGGTTGCTGGTCATTCATTCCACCGTGGGGCACAACTTCGATCAGATGGCCGCTGGCGCGAAGGAAGCCTGTCCGGAGGCCGAGATCGTCGGTTGTACCGGCAGTGGCGTCATCGGCCACGGCAGCGTCAGCGAAGCCATGCGCGCCATGGCGGTCATGGCCATCACAGGCAACGAATTCACCGTTGCCGCCGCCAATGGCCTGAACGGCGGAAATTCCGCTGAATTGGGCGAGCAGGTGGCGGCCGAGATAAAGGCCGAGGATCCGGACATCAATATGGTCTTCGCCCTATCCGCTGGATTGGATGTGGCGGGAGATCAAGTGATCAAGGGAATAGAATCGGTGTTGGGCGCGGATGTCCCGATCTTTGGCGCCACCGCCGCCGACAACGGCAAGGCCAAGGGCACTTTCCAGTTTCATAACCAGGATGTGCTCGAGGAAGGCTTGATCCTGGTTGGCTTTTCCGATCCGGGTCTGGAGGTGCTTTCGGGCGTCCATCACGGCTCCATTCCCATTGAAGGCGCGGTTTTCGAAGTCACGAAATCAAATGAAAATGAAATCATCGAACTGGACGGCAAGCCGGCCTGGCATGCGCTGCTGGCACGATTTGGCCTACCCCCCGAAAGTACCGAGGTGCCCGATGTCATGGCCATCGCCGGGCTGGGCGATGCCCTGACGGCGGACGAGCAGGCGGTCTACGACAACCCGCAAATTCTGCGCGTGCCGATCAAGGTCTCCGAGGACAAGCAATCGTTCTATCTGACGGCAGCGATACCGGAGGGGACAAAGCTGCAACTGATGCAGCGGGACGAGCAGTATATTTTTGATGGTGTCGAAAGCCTGATGCAGCGCATGCGGGACGACCTGGACGGCCGTCAGCCGGTCGCGGTTTTCCACGCTGACTGCATGGCCCGGGGGCGGCACACCTTCAACCAGGTTCTGAAAGACGAGATCATCGCAAAGATGCAATATCCGATTTGCGGCGAGGACTTCATTCCGTGGCTGGGCGTTTATGGCTTTGGCGAATATTGCCGTTTCGCCGGGAAGAATCATTTCCATGCCTACACCACGTCGCTGTTCCCCATTGTTCGGCGCGAGGCCTGATTTAGAGAAATGTCCGTACCGGCGGCAAAGCGTACCTACGAAGAGTTAGAGGCCCTGTGCGCCCGGTTGGAAGCGGAATCGGGCCGTAGTCAGGTCATGCAGCAGGATCTGATCCACGCCAAGGGTCAGGTGGACGGCGAGTTGATGCGCTTCAAGGCGATCCAGGCCTATATCGCCAAGGCGTTCGAAACAGATGACCCGAACGATTTTTTCTCCCTGACCTTGGAATCCGTAATCGAGGCCTTCGAATATGAAGTGGCCTTGTTCCTGCAGGCGACGGACAGCGATAAGCTGTTGACGGTCAGTGGTGAATTCGGTTTTCAGGAGCCGCCGGCGGATTTGCCATTCTCGCCAAAATGGCTCGATTCAGATGAAAGCCGGATTGTCGGCGAGGATGACTTCTTGCTCATGGCCTGGGTCGAACTGGACCTTGCGAAAGCCATTGTCTGCCCCTTTCATGACAAACACGGCAAGCTGGCCGGCATTATTCTGGGCGGCATTACCAAGGACGGCGCCGGCGTCTTTGATGATATCGCCGACGATCATTGTTCCGCCTTCACTGTGATGGTGCAGCAGGCCGGTTCCCTTTGGACCAACCGGGAACTGAACGATGAAATTCGCCAGCAGAACAACCGCCTGGTCAATCTGACGGATTCCTATAGCCGCTTTGTCCCGTTCCAGTTCCTCGACCTGCTCGACCGCGCCTCGATCGAGGATATCGATGCCGGCGATCATGTTTCCATCGAAAGCAGCGTGCTGTTCGCCGATATCCGCGATTTCACCGCGCTGTCAGAGGCCCTGGGCCCGGCGGGGACATTCGCCTCGCTGAATGAATTCCTGGTCGCGGTGGAGCCGGTGGTGGAGCAGGAAAAAGGCTTCATAAATCAATATATGGGCGATGCGGTGATGGCGCTGTTTCCCGGCGGCGCCGATGCCGCCCTGAACTGCGCCATGGGCATGATCGCCCATTCGCGGGAGCTCAACGCCCGGCGCAGCGGCAGCGGCGAACTGGCGATCCGCTTTGGCATGGGGATTTCCAGCGGGCCGCTGATGCTGGGTGCGATCGGCGGCGGCAAACGGCTGGACAGCAATGTGGTGGGTGACACCGCGAACCTGGCATCGCGTATCGAAAGCCTGACCAAGCTTTATGGTGTCTCGACCCTGTTCACGGAATTCACCCGGGCGCGGCTGGAAAATCAGGATGCCTACTGTTTTAGGGAGGTGGACCGGGTGGTCGTCAAGGGACGCACCAGCGCCGTCTCCATCTATGAACTTTATGACTGTGATACCGGCCCGATCCAGGCGCAGAAACATGCCACGGTGGAACCCTTCACCGAGGCCTTGTCGCTGTACCGTGAGGGCGACTTTGCCGCCGCCTGCCGGGCTTTCGAGGCCTGCGCCGTTGCTGCGCCCGATGACAATGTCACGCAACTTTATATTGAACGCTGTGGCGCGCTGATTGAGACGCCCCCGGCGGGGCCCTGGCGCGGCGTTTGGGTGCTGGACGAAAAATAGCCGCTATAGCGGCAGAAGTAGGAGTTTGACGATGACCGACGAGCTGCACTACCAAACCATCCAGGAACTCTCCAGCCAAATAAAGTCCGGCGCTCTTTCGCCCGTCACTTTGACCGAGGCGTTACTGGCGCGCATTGAGGCGCATGATGGGCGCCTGAAATCCTATGCCACGGTGATGGCAGAGAGCGCTTTGGCCGAGGCCCGGACGGCGGAAGCGGAGATTGCGGCGGGGCGCTATCTGGGTCCGCTGCACGGCATTCCCATCGCCGTGAAAGACCTTTGTTATACCAAGGGCGTCCGTACCATGGGCGGCTGTGCCGTGCTGGCGGATCATGTGCCTGATTTCGATGCCACGGTGGTGCGCCGCTTTCGCGAGGCCGGCGCGGTGCTGCTGGGCAAGCTTAACCTGACCGAAGGGGCCATGGCCGGCTATAACCCGGCCTTTGATGTGCCGGAAAACCCCTGGAAAGAGAGCCATTGGTCCGGTGCCTCGTCCTCTGGTTCGGGCGCCGCGACGGCGGCGGGCCTGGCCTTTGCCACCCTGGGCAGCGATACCGGCGGCTCCATCCGCCACCCGGCCGCCGTCTGCGGCACCGTCGGCCTGAAACCGACCTGGGGCCGGGTCAGCCGCCACGGGGTGCTGGATCTGGCGCAATCCCTTGATCACGTCGGCCCGCTGACACGCAGCAGCGCCGATGCCGGCATCGTCATGCAGGTGATTTCCGGGCAGGATCTGGACGATCCCACCACCCTGGTGGCCCCGGTTCCCGATATGCTGGCCGGCCTGGAGGCCGGCGCCAAGGGTTTGCGTATTGGCTGGGACGAACGCTATGCCAGCGAGGACATGGCGCCTGATTTTGCCGCCGCTATTGCTGCCTCGGTAGAGGTTATGGCCGGACTGGGGGCCGAGATCATCGAAGTCTCGATGCCGGAACAACTAAGAGAATACCTAGCGGGATGGGCGGTTCTGTGCACGGCGGAGGCGGCCGATGCCCACCGGGCGACCTATCCCGAGCGGGCCGCCGAATATGGCCCATGGTTTGGCGAATGGCTGGCCCGGGGCAACGCCTTTTCCGCCGCCGACTATGCCCAGGCCAACAACCTGCGCGCCGCCTGTGTCGGCGCCCTGCGCCAGACCATGCGGGATATCGATCTGCTGGCCTGTCCCTCCACGGCGCGGGAGGCTTTTCCGGTTACGCCCGAGATTTCGTACGGGCCGATCCCCGAGCGCGACCCCTGGCAAACCCGCTTTACCGTACCCATGGATTACGCCGGCCTGCCGACTATTTCATTGCCTTGCGGCCTGTCCGAACTGGGCCTGCCGCTGTCACTGCAATTCGTCGGCCATCCCCTGAGCGAACCATTGCTGGTCCAGGCGGGCGCCGCCTATGAAGGCGCCACGGAATGGCATCACATGCATCCGCCGGGCTGGTAGCTTTTAGTCGATCAGAGCTTGGTAGGTCAGAACCCGCAGTTCCCGGCGCAGGGGATAGGTTGACGAGGGCATCAGCTGGGTCAGGAAAATCACGCTCATGTCCTCTTCCGGATCGATCCAGAAGGCGGTGCTGGCCGCCCCGCCCCAGGCATGTTCGCCCGCCGAGCCGATGACCTGCGCCTTGGCCGGGTCCAGCATGACGGAAAAGCCCGGGCCGAAACCGATCCCGTCATAGGAGGTTTCCGAATGTACCGGCTGGCCCATGGAGGTCAGGTCGCCATTGTCGGGTAGATGGTTCGCCGTCATGTATTCAACCGTCTTGCGGCCCAACAGGCGCACGCCGTCCAGTTCACCCTTGCCGCGCAGCATCTGGGTGAAGCGGTGATAGTCGCCCGCCGTCGAGGTCAGGCCGCCGCCGCCTGAAAACAGCGTCACGTTGCGGAAGTCGCTGTCCTGGGGCGCGTCGGACAACGCCAGGCCGTCGCCCGCCGTATGCTCGTAGTTGGCGGCGAAGCGGTCCTGCTTCTCGGGCGCGATGGCGAACGAGGTATCCACCATGCCCAGGGGGTCCAGAATGTGCTGTTGAAAATAGACATCCAGGGCCTGGCCTGAAATCACCTCCGTCAGGCGGCCCAGCAGATCCGTGGACGTTGAATAATTCCATTCCGTGCCCGGATGGCAGAGCAGCGGTTGATCGGCCAGTTTGCGGGCGGTCTCCGCCAGATTGCCATGGCGGTCGGCGAAATTGACGCCGTTGGCGCGATAGGCCGCCTCGACCGGTGTCTCGCCTCTGTTGCCGTAGGTCAGGCCGGCGGTATGGGTCAGCAGATGGCGGAAAGTGATTTGCTGCTTTGCCGGCTCATACACGGCATCATCGCCCTGGCCCGAGACATAGACCTGCATCTCGGCGAATTCCGGCAGATAACGGGCGATGGGATCATCCAGTTGAAACAATCCCTGTTCGTACAGCATCATGATGCCGACGGAGGTTATGGGCTTGGTCATGGAGTAGATGCGGAAGATGCTGTCTTCCTCCACCGCCAGGCCGGCCTCCAGATCCCGTTGGCCACGGGTCAGGCAATAGGCCACCTGACCACGTCGGGCCACCAGCACCAGGGCGCCGGGCAGCTTGCCGGCATCGATATAGCCGTCGATCCAGGGGCCGATGCGGTCCAGACGGTCGCTGGACAGGCCCACATCTTCGGGTTTGGCGGTGACAAGCATGCGCAAGTTCCTTCTATGGATCCTTCTACAGGGTGCAGTAGCCGCCATCGACGGGGATGGTGACGCCGGTGATAAAGCCGGCGGCGTCGGACGAAGCCAGGAACAGGGCGGTGCCGATCATCTCGTCGGGTTCGCCCCAGCGGCCCATGGGCGTACGCTGCAGGATGGGGTCGGCGATTTCCGACATATCCTGGATCGGCGCCGTCAGCTTGGTGGAGATCCAGCCCGGCGCGATGGCATTGACGCGGACGCCATCGGCGGCCCATCGCGCGCCCAGGCTCATGGTCATTTGCAGGATGGCCGATTTCGAAGCGCCATAGCCCGGCCCCCGCGGCGAGCCGAAATATGAGGTCATGGACGCGATGTTGATGATCGAGCCTCCCGACGCCTTCAACAGCGGCTGCAAACGGTGCGAGAGGCGATAGACCGAATTCAAATTGATATCGATGGTCGCCTCGAAATTATCCGGCTCCAGGGCCGCATCGCCCCGAAACGTCGTGCCGGCATTGTTGACCAGTACGTCCAGCTGCTGGATGCCCTCCGCCAAAGCCTCGACCGCCGCGACATCCAGCATGTTGACCTGATGATAGGTGAAGGACGACAGATCATCGGGATAATCGCCGATCCCGTCCCTGGTGCCGGTAATGGTCACCTGGGCGCCGGCATCCCGGAATCCCCGGGCGATCGACAGGCCGATGCCGCTGGAGCCGCCCGTGACCAAAACCGTCTTATCGGAAAAATCAAAACTCGCACTCATGCCCACCACTCCATTCCTGCTGTTGAGGCTTAGACCTGCAGATGCAGGCCATGAAAAATTTTCGTTCATGCCCTCGATATCATCGGCAGGCGTGATCATCAAATGTCAGGACACTAACCGCACTTGGAATAGCCGCAGGAGACGCAGGTTTCGCAGCCTTCCTGGCGGATCAGGCCCGGCGTGCCGCATTTGGGGCAGCCGCGCAATAGGGGCGCATCACCGCCAACCGCATCACCGCCGTCGGCCTGAACCTGCCCCGCCGCGGGCAGGGCGATCACGGCTTCTTCCGCATCCGGGCCGGCGCCGGGGGCGGCATTGGGGTTGGCGATGAAGCCGATGGCGATCATGTGCCGTTCGATGATTTCACCAATCGCGGCCAGCAGGGAGGGAATATAGCGGCCCTCGACCCAATAGCCGCCGCGCGGATCAAACACAGCCTTTAATTCCTCGACAACGAAGGAGACATCGCCGCCCCGGCGGAAGACGGCCGAGATCATCCGCGTCAGGGCCACGGTCCAGGCGAAATGATCGACGTTCTTGGAGTTGATGAAGACCTCGAAGGGGCAGCGGCGGCCATCCTGGATGATGTCGTTGACGGTGATATAGATGCTGTGATCGCTTTCCGGCCAGTTGATCTTGTAGGTCTGGCCGGGCAGGGCGCCGGGGCGGTCCAGGGGCTGGGTCATATAGACCACGGCGCCCGCGTCCAGTTCATCCCGCGGTTTGGCCTCTGGCTGGACCAGGGGCAGTTCCGGTTCCGCCGGCAACACCGGTTTGGCCGTTTCGTTGGCCTCCAGCACCGCGCCGGTGACCTCGTTTGGCCTATACGTGGTGCAGCCCTTGCAGCCCTGATCATAGGCCTGCATGTAGACATCCTTGAAGGCCTCGAAGGAAATATCCTCGGGCAAATTAATGGTCTTCGAGATTGAGGCATCGACATATTTCTGTACCGCCGCCTGCATGGCCACGTGATCGGACGGCGCCAGGGCGGTGGCGGTGACGAAATAATCCGGCAGTTGCGCCGCCTCGCCGAACTGGGCCCGGAATTGCCGATAGGCATAGTCGGAGACCGTTTCCTCCCGCCGGCCGCCGTCGGGCATGGTGACATGGCGGCGGTAGGTAAAGGCGAACACGGGTTCCAATCCGGAAGAAATATTGTCGGCGAATATCGAAATGGTGCCGGTCGGCGCGATGGAGGTCAAAAGCGCGTTGCGGACGCCATGTTCGGCGATGGCCGCGCGTACCTCGTCATCCAGTTCCATGACGCTGTCGCCGGCCAGATAGGCCTCCGCCTCGAACAGGGGGAAGGCGCCTTTTTCCCGGGCCAGTTCCACGCTGGCCATATAGGCCGCCCGGCGTACTTCGGCCAGCCAGGTTTCGGTCAGCGCCACCGCCTGGGCCGAGCCGTAACGCACCTTGCAAAAAATCAAGGCATCCGCCAGGCCGGTCACGCCAAGACCAATGCGCCGCTTGGCCCGCGCCTCCGCCGCCTGCTCCGGCAAGGGGAATTTGGAGATATCGATGGCATTGTCCAGCATGCGGACCGAGATTCGCACCAGACGGCGCAGGGCGTCCATGTCCAGTTCGGCATCCGGGCCAAAGGGATCGCGCACCAAACGGGCCAGATTGACCGAGCCCAGCAAACAGGCGCCATAGGGCGGCAATGGCTGCTCACCGCATGGATTGGTGGAATTGATTTGTTCGCAATAGGCCAGATTATTGCGCTTGTTTATGCGGTCGATGAAGATCACGCCGGGTTCGGCGTAGGCATAAGTGGCCCGCATGATGCAGTCCCACAGCTCCCGCGCTTCGACGGTTTTATAATTGCGCCCGCCAAAGGTCAGTTCCCAAGGGCCGTTTTCCTTCACCGCCGTCATGAAATCATCTGTCACCAGAACCGACAGATTGAACATGCGCAGGCGGCCGGGATCCTGTTTGGCCTCGATAAAAGCCTCGATATCGGGATGATCACAGCGCAGGGTCGCCATCATCGCACCCCGGCGGTGGCCGGCGGACATGATGGTCCGGCACATGGCATCCCAGACATCCATGAAGGTCAACGGCCCGGAGGCATCCGCCCCCACCCCCTGGACCGGCGCGCCGTTGGGCCTCAGGGTCGAGAAATCATAGCCGATGCCGCCGCCCTGTTGCATGGTCAGGGCGGCCTCGCGCAGATTTTCGAAAATTCCGGACATATCATCCGGAATTGTTCCCATAACGAAACAATTAAACAGGGTGACATTCCGTGCCGACCCCGCACCCGCAAGGATGCGCCCGGCGGGCAGAAACTTGAAATCGTCCAGGGCCTCGAAAAAGGGGCCATGCCATTGTTCGGGTTGCTTTTCCGCCGCCGCCAGGGCGCCCGCGACCCTGGCCCAGCTATCCTCGATGGTGTCGTCCAGCGACTGGCCGTCAGCGCCCTTGAGGCGGTATTTTATGTCCCAGATCTGTTGGGATATTGGTGCGACGGTTGGCATGCAAACCTCTCGGTCAGGGCCTCGAACAATAGCAATGTTCTCGTTATGTACTATACCAAAAGCAATGCGCGAAAGAAAGAGAGTCCTTTATTTGATAGCGGCCTCCGCTTCAAGGGCTAAGTTCGCGGATTCAACCCGTTCCTGCAACAGTGCGTCAAATTCCTTGCGCGGCAAGCCCGGCGGGATCGGTTCGAGAAACTGCAACACGATGGTACCGGACTGGCGCAGCAGTTGCCGCCGCGGCCAGAACAGGCCGGAATTCAGGGCCACGGGCACCACCGGCACATCCAGCCCCCGGTACAGAGCCGAGACACCGGGCTGATAGGGCATATCGATGGTGCTGACGCCGGGCGCCGTGCGCGTACCCTGGGGAAAAATAACGATGGCGCGGCCCAGTTCGGCTGCTTCCTTTGCATCCGTCAGCATTGCGCGCAGGGCTTTCGCGCCCGCCTTGCGGTCAACGGCGATCATCCGGGTCTTGCGGCACATCCAGCCATAGATGGGAATGGACAGCAGTTCTTTTTTCAAGACCATGGCCGGGTCGTCCAGGATGACATGCCAGATCAAGGTGTCCCAGGCCGATTGGTGCTTGGAAGCGATAATGGCGCCGCCCTGGGGGCGGTGTTGCAAACCCCGGATTTCCACCTTGATGCCAGCGCTCCAGCGCAGCAGGAGATTGACGCCGCTGGCCCAGCGCCGCTGGCCCCAGACCGTTACCTGATAGGGCAACAGCAGGCCCGGCGAAAAGCACAAGACCATCGCCGTGGTCCAGGTGTAGAACAGAATATTGAATAGATTGGATCGAACCGCCCGCATTATTTTTTTCCTATTCCGACGGACCGGTCAGGCGGACCCTGAGCAGAGAGATCAGATATTTGCTGTATTCCACGGCCAACAGTTTCATGGTGCCGGGGTACAGCCACCAATCCGCCAGCTTCACTTGTTTTGGAAACACCGGGTTGGCATGCAAGGTGATATTCGGCATGGCCTGTTGGAACAGCAACAGGCTGCGCGGCATATGGTAGGAGGCGGTAACAAGATGCAAGCTTTGATAGCCATTACGCTCCATCCATAACGCCGCCTCGATCGCATTGCCCCAGGTATCGCGCGCCTGATAGCCCAGATCAACGCAACAGCTGAACAAATCGCCCGCCGCGCTCTGGCTCGTCTGTATTTCCGCCGCCGAGACGTCTTTCTGAACGCCTGAAATCAGCAATTTTTCGCCTTTTCGGTCGGCCAGCAGTTGTAAACCCACCTCCAGCCGCCCTCGCCCGCCGGTCAGCACAATAATCGCATCATTGGCACCAGATTGAGCCCTGGCGGAGGCTTGCCGGGGCAGCTCGGCCGCGTACAGCAGGAAGCCGCCCAGCCACAGCAGCGCCATGGCGGCTAAACTCAACAGCACGCTCCGCGGCAACCACGTCATGGCAGCCGCGACAATTCGTAAAGCACGGTGCGCCGCGCCGTCATTGCCGTCAAACCCGCCGCCAGCAGGGGCAACGTGGCCAGGGCCAGCAGGGCGAATGGTGAAAGCGCCAGATCACCAAACAACGGCCCCTCCAGATCCGCCGCCAGGCGCGACAGGGCGAACAGGGCGGCAGCGGTTACCGCCAGTCCGATCAGGCCGCCTTTCAGGCCCATGGTCAGGGCGCGCCATTGAAACAGCCGTGCGATGTAGCTATCCCGCGCCCCCATGACGTGAAGCAATTTGACCACTTCCAGATGCGCCGCGAAGGCGGCCCGGGTGCCAAAGATCACCACCGAACAGGTGGCAAAGCAGATCATCGCCAGACAGGCCGCCATCATCCATTGCAATGACTGGCTGAGGCGGATCAGTTTGCCCAGCCAAATCTGATGATCATCAATGCGGATGCCAGGGTCAATCCTAGCCAGCCGCTTGGCCAGTAAACCCAGATCCGCCGGCTCGTTCTCCGACAGGCGCACATCGATCAGTTGCGGCAGGGGCAAATTACCTAGCAAACCGCCAAGCGAGCCGCCGGGACCGCTGTTGCCCAACCAGGGTTGCAGCAACTTGGCGATCTCCGCCGCCGCCAGGGGGCGCACTTCGGCGATACCGGCGGTGGCCCGCAGGGCGACCACCACGGCTGCCAGCACGTCGTTCATTGCGCTGCCGGCTTTGTCGCCCGCGTCCGCTTTCGGCGGCGGAATTTCAATGGTGATGGTGTTGGCCAGGTCATGTTGCCAGCTGCCTGTCGCCTGGTGCAGGGCCAGGGCGGCGGCGCCGGCCAGGGCGGCGAAAAAAACCATCACCGCCACGACCCAGGGCAGAAAACGCCCGGCGCCTTCCGAATCAGGTATCAAATCCGGCATCGCCATCCCGGTTCAACCCGACTTGCGCCGAACGGTCGGAGCCTCGGCCGTCTTGGCCTTGGCCTGACTGGCGCCATTAGAAGTGGCGGCGATGCTGGGGTGCAGAATGCTATCGGTCAAGGTCAGCACCGGGTGGGAAAACCGCCGGACCAGGGCGTCGTTATGGGTGGCGACGACCACGGCGGTGCCCGAGCGGTGCAGCTCCTCGAACAAGCGCACCAGACGGTAGGCAATGCGGTCGTCAACATTGCCCGTGGGTTCATCCGCCAGCAGCAGATTGGGTTTTGAGATCACCGCGCGGGCGATGGCCACCCGTTGCTGCTCGCCACCCGACAGGGTGTCCGGGTTGTCGTCCAGGCGGGCCCCAAGGCCGACCCAGTCAAGCAGCTCGGAAACATTGTTGCGGGTGCGTTTCTCGTCCTCGCCGGCCAGGCGCAGGGGCAGGGCAACATTGTCGAAAACACTGAGGTTCTGCAATAATCGGAAATCCTGGAATACCACGCCGATGCGCCGGCGCAGGGCGGGCAGGTCGCGGCGCCGGGCGGTGGAGATGTCCTGGCCAAAAACTTCCATCCTGCCCCGCGAGGGGAACAGCGCCAGATACATCAGTTTCAGCAACGAGGATTTTCCGGCGCCCGAGGCACCGGTCAGAAAGTGAAAGCTGCCGGGCGCTATATGCAGGTTGATGTCACGCAGCACTTCCGGTCCAACGCCATAGCGGACACCAACATTTTCGAAGCGAACCATCCGATGCGCACCATCCGAAGCGTACTTTGGAAACGATAGCCTCTCATCACAGGCTTGCGCCAAGATGCCACGAGCCTGGGCCAGGGTCCAGCGCCGCAAGTCAATTCCATTGCAGCCCCAAATGATGCCGGCGAAAAAGAAACGCACCACTTCGCAGCCGATGCATTGCGCCGCCCGGCGAACACGGCTAACTTTTGCGCAGTGTGCGGTATGAATTTGCTTCGCCGGTTTAGAGTTCCTATATCGTTTTTATTTCGTTCATCGGTAGATTGCATGATCCTTTCCTGCCCAGCGTGCGATACGCGCTTCAATGTCCCCGACAACGCCATTGGTGAGGCGGGCCGTATGGTGCGTTGCGCCAAGTGCGGCGACAGCTGGCATCAAATGCCAGTGACGGAGGAAGTGATGCCGCCGGTGCTAGAGGCCGACCCACCCGCCGCCGATCCGACTGATGAAGCGGATTTCAGCGATTCGGCGGAAGATGCATTTGATGATGCCCTTGAGGACGAGGCTGAAAATCCGGCTGAAGATGTTGGCGCCGTCGAGGCGGACGAAGACCTGGATGATGCCGATGCCTCGGATGCGGCGGCAGATGCGGCTGAAAAAGCGGCGTCCGATGACGAATCCGCCAAGAAGAAAGCGCGCCGGTCCCGTGCCAGGGCCGGTCAGCAGGCGCGGGAGGGCAAGGGGAAACGCGGTTTGGTTGGCTGGCTGGTTCTGTTCCTGGTGCTGGCCGGCGTGGGCAGCGGCGGGGTTTTCCTGCAGCAAAACATCGTTGCGCTCTGGCCCCCCGCCGAACAGCTTTACAACATGCTCGGAGTGGGTCCGGGGCCTGAAGAATTCAGCCTGGCGATCCAGAACGTAAAATGGGAACGCAAACGGGAAAAGGGCAAGCCGATCCTGGTTGTGCTGGGCGAGATCATCAACACTTCGGACAAGCCAAAGTCCGTGCCGCGCCTGCGCGTGATTATCCGGGACGAAAAGGACCGGCGGCTGTTCCGTTGGACAGTGACCACGGCTAAGGATCAGTTGGAACCGGGTCAAGTCACCACATTCTCCACCCGTCTGGCCGATCCCCCGGACGGTGCCCGCAGCCTGGCCGTCACATTTCTGATGCAGCCGTGAGCCGTTCGGAGATAACGTTCTTGGACAACGAGTTCTTGTGCAACAGGGGGCAAAACGGCATGGAAGGGGCAGGGGGGCGGCAGCACGAGGGGCAATTGGGCGCGGTGGATATGATGTATTCCGCGGCAGAGATCGGCGCCCGTGTCGGTGCATTGGCGGCTGATATCGCCGATGTCATGGGCCCCGATATCATGGTGGTGGCGGTATTGAAGGGCAGTTTCGTCTTTACCGCCGATCTGCTGCGTGCCTTGCATTACCATGGCGTGCATCCCCGAATCGATTTCATGACCTTATCCAGCTACGGAACCGGCACCGAGAGCAGCGGCGAAGTGGTCATTACCCGGGATATTACGGATGATGTCCGCGGGGCCAAGATTCTACTGATCGACGATATCCTGGAATCGGGCCGTACCCTGGCTTTCGCCCGTGCCCTGCTGCAGGAGCGGGGGGCCGAGACTGTGCGCCTGTGCGTCCTGCTGGATAAGCCCGAGAAACGCAAAACCAAACTAAATGCCGACTATGTCGGGTTCTCTATTGGCGATGCATTCGTCGTTGGTTATGGTCTGGACTACGCTCATTATTACCGCGAATTACCATTTATTGGAACAATCTCGACTGGTTGAGAGAAATTAACGGAAAAATGCAGTGGCAAAAATCCTGGTAGCAGAGGATGAAGATTCAGTCCGCGACCTTGTGGCGCGGGTTCTGAAGCTGCACGACCACGAGGTCAGGGCCGTGATCGACGGCTCCGCCGCGCTGGAGGCGCTGAGCGAGGACGATTATGACCTGCTGTTGACCGACATCGTGATGCCCTATGTGGACGGCATTGCCCTGGCGCTAAAAGCCTCCGCCGAATATCCGGGCATGCGGATTCTGATGATGACTGGCTTTTCCGATCAAAAACGCCGGGCCCATAATCTGGACGTTCTGATCCACGACGTTTTGTTGAAGCCATTTTCCATCGATGAACTAGCCCGGGCCGTGGAACAGACCCTCAACGCGGAATAATTGGGTCCGGTTATTTTATGGCGTAGTCTCGCAGAATCTCCGGTTTGAAGACCAGGCCGTGACCGGGCCGGTCGGGCGGGCGCAGCATGTTGCCCTCGGGCAGCACCGGCTCGACCCAGACATCGTCGAGGAAATCAAGATATTCCAGGACATCCGGGTTCGGAATAGCGGCCATGACCTGCACCATCAATTCGTGAAACAGATGCGGCGCGATGCGGATGCCCTTGGCATGCGCCAGGGTCGCGATCCGGCGCAGTTGGGTCAGGCCGCCGCGCATCATGTCGGGCTGTAGGATTGGAATTTTCGGGTTCTCGAAAAACGGTGCCATATCATAATGGGTAAAATGGCTTTCGCCGCCTACCACGCGGGTTTTCAACGCATCGGCGATACGGAAATAGCCGTCGAAATCCTCGGCCACCACCGGTTCCTCCAGCCAGTGAATGTTGTAGTCGTCCAGCCGGCGGCCGACCTCGATAGCCTCGTCCGCCGTCCAGCCCATGTTGACATCAACCATGATCGCCACGCCGTCGCCCAAGGCATCCCGCATGGCGGCCACATTGGCGACATCGGTGTCATGGTCGTACATATGGCCGGTCTGCATCTTGATGGCGTCGAAGCCTTTGCCGACATAGGCCTGGGCCTTTTCGATCATGCCCTCGCGGCCCAGTCCGCGCCAACAGCCCGAGCCGTAAGAGGCGATGGCGCGGTCGTCCTGGGCCCCGCCCCACAGCTGATACAGCGGCAGCCCGGCCTGCTTGCCCAGGGCATCCCACAGGGCGATGTCGATGGCTGATTGGGCAAAAACACTGACTCCCATGCGGCCAACCCAATAGGTCGCCTGCCAGATATCCTGCCAGATCGCCTCCACCGCCGCGATGTTGCGTCCAAGCACCACCGGGGCCACCAGTTCCTCGATACAGGCCTGGATGGTCCGCAACCCGCCCGATAGCACCATCAGATAACCCATGCCCGTGATGCCCGAGGCGGTCTCGATCTCCACCACCAAAATTTCCCGCGGCCGGTTGTAATCGGCGCTCCACCGGGGCGGATCGGTAAAGGGAATGGAAAGCGCGGTGGTACGGATGTCCTTGACGATCATGGAGTCTAATTCCTTTCCTGGGACGCCTGTGGGTAAGTACCGGCCCGCGGCCTGTGAGTTGCCTTAATAGCGGGGAACGATGCTCTATGTTATTGCTCAAGCGGCGCTTCGCAAAGTATTCATTGAGAGCATCAATTGTGGACGATTTATCTCGATGAAGTTGCGTAAGCTATTGAATTTACGTGTAATTTCCAGTAATCTTCGCCTTTGGGCAATATCGCCAAGCATTACCAGGGGCGCCAAGGGATGAGTATAGCAGCCATGGATCAGGGCGGTCAGGCGACATCATCTGGAAGCTCCGGCATGGGCATTCTACCGTGTCAGGCGATCTCCGCGTTGTGGCGGGATGGCGAGATCACCGCCGCACAGCCCTTGCTGGATGGGCAGATCCAACCCTCCAGCCTGGATCTGCGCCTGGGCGAAGTGGCCTATCGGGTCCGCGCCTCCTTCCTGCCGGGCCCGGGCAATGACATGGCGTCCAAGATCGAACGCTTCACCATGCATGCGGTTGATTTGACCCAGGGCGCGGTGTTGGAGCGGGGCTGCGTCTATATCGTGCCGCTGTTGGAACGTTTGGCTTTGTCCGAACGTCTGTCGGCTATCGCGAACCCGAAAAGCTCCACCGGGCGCCTGGATGTCTTCACCCGTCTGATCACGGACGGGGCCAGTGAATTCGACCGGGTCGAGGCAGGCTATCACGGCCCGTTGTATGCGGAAATCGCGCCGCGTACCTTTTCGATCCTTGCGCGCACGGGGGGGCGGTTAAACCAATTGCGCCTGCGCCGGGGCGCCCAGCGCCTTTCGGACGCGGAATTAAGCCGTCTGCACCAACGTTCGCCCCTGGTTTACAGCGGCACTGATGAGGCGGGCGTGGAAAACATCGCCGATGGCATTGCCCTGACCGTCGACCTGCAAGGCACCGGTGATGATGGCCTGATCGGCTATAAGGCCCGTCCGCACGCGCCCTTGATCGATATTGAAAAAATCGCCCATTACGATCCGGCTGATTTCTGGGAGCCCATATATGCGGGCACGGGTACGGCATCGGGCCTGATCCTGAACCCGGACGACTTCTATATTCTGGTTAGCCGGGAAGCGGTTTCAGTGCCCCCGGAATACGCGGCGGAAATGGTTGCCTATGACACTTTGGTAGGCGAGTTCCGCGTCCATTATGCGGGCTTTTTCGATCCTGGTTTCGGCTGGGCGGAGGCCGGCGGGGCGGGCAGCCGCGCGGTGCTCGAGGTGCGCAGCCACGATGTGCCGTTCCTGTTGGAACATGGCCAGACCGTGGGCCGCCTGGTCTATGAACGGCACACTTCAACGCCTGATCAAATCTACGGTCAGGGAATCGGCTCCAACTATCAGAAGCAGGCCCTGGCGCTGGCCAAACAATTCCGCCGCGGCTAGACCTTTTTCGATATTCATCGAAGGGCCGGGCCGCCCGCTCCCCCTCCCGGCCACCCACGGGACTATGCTCATTGGGTGGCCGGGAGGGGGAGCGGGCGGATAAGCCAATTCCGAAAAAGGTCTAGGGCGTCTCCGCCACCGGCAGATAAATCGTGACCGTGGTGCCTTGGCCAACCTGGCTGCTAATGGTGACGCCGCCCTGGGATTGCTCGGCGAAACCGAACACCATGCTGAGGCCCAGGCCGCTGCCTTTGCCAATGTCCTTGGTGGTGTAGAAAGGCTCGAAAACCCGCCCCAAGGTATCAGCGGGAATGCCGATGCCGTCATCGATGACCGACAGGGCAACATAAGCGCCCGGCGCAAGTTCGGGCAGGTCAGCTATTTGTCTTTGTGCTATTTCGCAATTCATCGCCGCGATTTTCAGGCTGCCGCCTTCGGGCATGGCGTCGCGGGCATTGATCATCAGATTCAACAAGGCATTTTCAAGCTGTGCCGCATCGACCATCGCGGGCCACAGGCCGGTGGCGGCAGTTGTTTCGATACTGATCGAGGGGTCGACCAGCCGCTCGGCCAGATCCTTGATGTCGTGTATCGCCTGAACGACATCGGTGACACCGGGAGAAACCGTCTGCTGCCGGGAGAATGACAACAACCGGTCGGTCAATTCGGCACCCCGATTGGTGGCCCGCATGGCAACATCCAGCATTTCCTTGGCCGGCCCGTCCAGATCGGGATTGAGGTTTAGCAGTTCCAGGCTGCCCAGAATGGCGGTCAGAAGATTGTTGAAATCATGGGCCACCCCGCCGGTCAACAGGCCGACCGCTTCGAGTCGTTGATGTTGCCTGAGCTTTTCGTCCTGCAATTTTCGCTCGGTGATGTCGCGAAGCACGACGGTCATTTCCAGATTATCGGTAAAATGCAGCTTGGAGATAGAGGCTTCCGCCGGGAACTCGCTGCCGTCACGGCGAAGGCCGGTAATTTCTCCACGCTCGCGCATCAGGCGCTGCTCGTCGGAAGAGGTCAGGAAACCGTCAATATGGCCGCCATGGCTGGGCCGGAACCTTTCGGGTATCAGGGTTTCCACATGCGCGCCGATGATTTCGTCGCAGCGATAGCCAAAAATCTGCTCGGCGCTGCGATTGAACATGGTGATGGTCATATCGCTGTTGACGAAGATGATGGCCTCGTGGGCGTTTACAACCAAGCTGTTGAGGCGGTCTTCGGTATGGCGCCGCGCCTCTTCCGCCGCCACCCTTTCGGTAATGTCCTGCACAACGCCGATTATGCGGCTGCCCCCGTCGTCCTTGTGACGCTCTATTTCCGCTGTCTCAAGCACCACACGCAGCATGCCGTCGGGGCGAATGATACGGTGGGTCACCTGGTACCGCTCGCCAGACCGCTGCACCGCGTCAAATACTTCATTGAGCGCGCTCAGGTCGTCCGGATGAATAAAGCTGCGAAATTCCGCCGTCGTGACGCCGTTTTGATCCGCATCAAGGCCGAATATGGCGGCGGTCTGAGCCGACCAACTGATCCAATCGGTATCCAGGTCTCTTTCCCAACTGCCGATATTTCCCAAGCGCTGCGCCCGGGCTAAATTAGACTCCCTGAGCGCCAGGGACTTAAGCGCCTGACGGTCTTCGGTAACATCCTCCATCAGGGCAAAAAAGCCGATGACGTCGCCATTCCGCAAACGATGGGGAATGTATTGTATTTGCAGGATGTAGCCGCCATCGGCGGATTGGTAATCAAGCTCGAAATTGGCGCTCTCACCGGCCAGGGCCGCGGCGATCCAGGGCGCGACCCGTTGATAAATTTCAGGCTGCAGGATGTCCCGCACTTTTGCCCCAATGAATGCCGAGCGTGGTTTGGAGAAGCGGGCCTCGAATGCCTGGTTAACGAATTGGTAGCGCTCGTCCCGGTCGATATAGGCGATCAAGGCGGGCAAATTGTCCGTGACCAGACGCAGCCCTTCCGCATCAAACAGCGCGCTGGCTGGTCTCGGCATATTGGGCGGCGTCTCGGAATCCATGACGCCTGTATGCAGAAGTTTTCGAATTATTCCAAATTATTTCGATTTGGACTCGACGATAAAATCTAAATCCGCAATAACGGGCAGGAGACCCTTTCTTTCACTGGTAAATGCGTAGCGATGAATACAGCGGCCGCAAATTCACAAATTCGAATCCTGGTCATTGATGATGACGAATTGGTTAGGAAAACGATCGTCATGACCCTGCGATCCGCCGATTACGAGGTTGCCGAGGCGAGCGATGGTGTCCTTGGCTTGAAAGCGGCGGCCCAGGCGCCATTTGATCTGGTCATTACGGATATTTTGATGCCGAACAAGGAAGGCATTGAAACCATGCGGGAATTGCGCCTGCAAGAAAGCGGTTTGAAGATTATTGCCATTTCAGGCGGTGACCGCAGGGGCGGCAGCTTCCTCGAAATGGCCAGGAAGCTGGGCGCCGATAAAACACTCAGCAAACCGTTTCGCCCGCAAGAGCTGCTCGCCGATGTGGCGGAGGTTCTGGCCCAATAGAAGGCCTGTTCCCATTATAATCCGTCACGGCGCCCGCATAGTCGGCGCCTTTCAACTCAGCGCCTCTAATCTATTGCCGATACGGGCTGGTTCGTTCAGTCTAGGATAATACCAAGTTGCGGTGATAAAAACTCATATAGATCGTTTCAAGAGCCCCTCGGGTAGGAGTGGAAGCGCCGACGGTACCAGTACCTTCAAGCTTTCACGACGCCGCCGAGGGGCTCCTGAAACGACCGAATTCGGCGCTTTAGGAAGGCTTTCGGCGGTGTCGCGCGCCGCTTGTGGTACTGGTACCACAGCGCAATGCGCTCCTACCCGAAAGCCTTCCTAAAGCGTCTATTTGGGTCTTTATCACCGCAACTTGGTATAACATTCAAAACGGGGAGAAATGGGGCTATGCGGGAATTCGAAACAGAGATCGGGACGGCTGATGGCAATATGGACGTCTTCGTCTGCCATCCGGAACAGGACGGACCGCACCCGGCGGTCATTGTCTATATGGATGCCCCGGGGATGCGCGAGGAATTGCGCGATATGGCGCGCCGGATCGCCACGGTCGGCTACACGGTGGTGCTGCCGAACATGTACTACCGCACGGGGCGCGAGGGGCATTACGGCTATGATCTGTCGCGCATCCGGGAGGACGATGGTGAACGGGCCAAGATGTTCGACGTCATGAACACCTTGACCAATGCCAGGGTGGTGGATGACACCAAGGGCCTATTGGCCTTCATCGATCAGTGCGATGCCGCCAGCCCCGGCGTTGTGGGCTGTGTCGGCTATTGCATGAGCGGGCAGTTCGTGATGTCCGTGGGCGCGGCCTATCCAGATCGTTTCGATGCCATTGCCTCCTACCATGGGGTCAAGATCATAACGGATCAACCCGATTCACCCCATCTGACCGCCGATAAGATTCGGGGCGAGGTTTATCTGGGCTTTGCCTCCGATGATCCGTTCGTACCGGAAGAGGAACTGGCCGCCATGCCCGGTGCCATGCAGGCGGCCGGGATCAAGCATACCATCGAAATCTATCCCGAGACCGAACATGGCTTTGTCTTTGCCGAGCGGCCGGTCTACAAGAAACCGGCGTCGGAGCGTCATTGGGAAACCATGCTGGCCCTGTTTAACCGCCGTCTGCGCGCCTGAAGCCATTTTTCGCGCCTAACCCAGTTGTGGAGTATTCGCCGTGAGCACGCCTGAGCCCAGCACCCGAAAAAAAATTCTCTACGCGGTACTAACGGCCTTCGCGGCGCTGTTCTTCGTGGCCGCGGTGGGTGAGTTCGTCCTGCGGCAGCAAAGAGTGGCGATCGGGGATAGCGAAAAACTGAGTAAAGGACTATTCACCTATGATTCCAGGCTGGGTTGGCGGCTACAGGGGAATTGGGGCGGCAAGCACCGTCACCATGATTTCGCCTTCACCTATCAAACGGGCCCGGATGGTTTTCGCGGGCGCTTTCGCCCAGCCGCCGAGCGCACGGGCCCCGGAAGCATCGCATTCTTTGGTGACAGCTTCACCTTTGGTTTCGGCGCGGGGCAGGGGGCGACGTTCGTTGCGCTGCTGGATGAAGCGGATGGGCAGCGTGCCTATCTGAATTTCGGCATTCCGGGCTTCGCAACCGATCAGGCGGTCCTGTTAATCGAGGAGATCATGCCCGCGCGGCGGCCGGGAACTGTCATAATGGTGGTCCATTTGGGCGATGATCTGGCCGACAACATGCGCCTTTACCCTCTGCGGCTGGATAATGGCAAGCCGATGTTCGAGCTGTCGGCGAAAGACCTGATATTGCGGAATGTGCCGGTCTCGCGAGATCGCAAACCAGTCTCGGAGGAGGGTGTCGATCTGGAAAAGGTCATTCTGGCCGGCTCCGGCGTGCGCCCCGGCTTTTGGAAGGGTCTGCTGGGTGGTTCGGAGACCACGCGGCGTCTTGGTTTGGAGGAAACGGCCAAGGTTGATTTGAGCGATCATTTACAGCGTAGCCAGGCCCAGCCCCTGGCCTTGTTTCAGGCCCTGGCGCTACGCGCCAAAGCCGCCGCTAACGGCCAAGGGGCCGGTTTCGGCCTGCTGCTGCTGCCCGGCCGCGGCTTTGTCCAGAACCCGGACGGCGTCGTGGCCCAATATCAGGAGCATTTGCGTCGCGCCATCGTTGCCTGGGGCGCCGAAATGGCACTGCCGGTGGCCGACGCGGCATCGGATCTGCGTCACCGTTTCCAGGATGGCATCTTTGGCGATTACTATCAGAACGAAGGGCATCTGACCCCGCAGGGCCATCGGGCGGTGGCGGATTTTCTGGCGCCCTGGATCGAAGCCCGGTTCGGACGGAGCAGCAAAACCGGCAAGTAATCTAGCTGGTGAGGGGTCGGCGCACTGTTTCTTCGTTGAAGGCGCCGCTGGACGGCAGGAACTTAACCATGCGCGAGCCGGTCTCGCCAAAACGGTTCTTGCGCAAATTCAATGAAATAGAGCGGCTCTTGGTGATCAGTTCATCGGGGTGGGTATAGCTGCCCTGACTGGCCGGCCGCTCAACATTGACCAGGAAGGTGATGCTGTCGGCGGAATATTCCAGATCCGAAGTGCCTTCCAGGCTGGTCAATATCGCTTCGCCTTGATGAATGCGATTCTGCGAGGATACGGCCAGAACAGGGCTGTCCAGACATAACGCCAGGCGCCGCATGGCCGTCATCAGCTTGCCTATTTCGTGGCGAAACTCAGTGAATTGCCGGCTGCCGGCGGCCCAGATTTGTAAGTAATCTACGATCACCAGGACTCGGTCCCGCTGGCTCGCGGCGATCAACTGGCGCGCTATGTCCTCGACCTTTTTATCAGGCAATTCCGGATCCGCCTCAATCACCGTGATGCGGGAAAAGATTTCCGCCTGACTTGCCATTGCCGCGTCCAGCGCGGCGTCATCCAGCACGCCGTCCATCATTTTGCGGCAGTCCAGATCGGCCTGCTGGCATAACAGCCGCATGACCAAGTATTCGGAATGCACATCGAAACTCAGATACAATACTGGAAATCCCGCCTGGGCCGCCGCGGCGGCATTGGACAGGGTAAAGGCGGTTTTGCCGCTGCCGGGTTCTCCAGCCAGTAAATGCAGCCCGGCGCGCCAGCCGCCCATGTTCCGGTTCAGGAAATCAAAGGCCGAGGGGACCACCTCGGCGGCGGCGGCGGCGCTGTATTCGCGTTTCAGTTCGGGCAAGTAGTCACCCGCCGTCGCCAACCTTGCCTCTGGCTCCGCCAAGTCTTTTAGGGCCGCGTCTTCTCCCGTTTTTGGGGCCGCCGCTGGAGCGTTGTCCGAAGTCGGTTCAACCGATCCATCCGACTGCGTCAGACCGTGGCCGGTGGCCTCTGGTTGCGGTTTCACAGGTTCGTTCATGAACGAAGCTCCTAGACCGCCGTGCCGCCGACGGTCAGGCCGTTGATCAGCAGTGTCGGCTGGCCAACGCCAACCGGCACGCCCTGGCCGCTCTTGCCGCAGGTGCCGACGCCGGTGTCCAGCGCCAGATCATTGCCGATGCCGCCCACCTTGGTCAGTACGTCCGGGCCATTGCCGATCAGGGTCGCGCCTTTCACCGGCGCGCCGATCTTGCCGCCTTGGACCTGATAGGCTTCGGTGCAGCTGAAGACAAACTTGCCGGAGGTAATATCCACCTGGCCGCCGCCGAAATTGACCGCATAGATGCCGTTCTTGACGCTGGCCAGAATTTCCCCTGGATCCTGATCGCCGGGGCGCATGAAGGTATTGGTCATCCGCGGCATGGGCATATGCGCGAACGATTGCCGCCGGCCATTACCGGTCGCTGCCATGCCCATCAATCGGGCGTTTAGACGATCCTGCATATAGCCCTTCAGAATGCCGTCCTCGATCAAGGTGGTGCATTCGGTCGGCGTGCCTTCGTCATCGATAGAGAGCGAGCCGCGCCGGCCGTCAATACTGCCGTCATCGACCACCGTGACGCCGGGGCTGGCTACCCGCTCGCCCAACAGCCCGGCAAAGGCCGAGGTCTGTTTCCGGTTGAAATCGCCTTCCAGGCCATGGCCGATCGCCTCGTGCAGCAGAATGCCAGGCCAGCCGGGCCCCAACACCACCTGCATCTCGCCCGCCGGCGCGGGCACCGATGATAGGTTGACCTCGGCCTGGCGCATGGCTTCGTCAACCTGCGCCTGCCAGTTCGCCGTTTCGATATAGCGGGCAAAGCCGATGCGGTCGCCAACCCCATGGCTGCCGCTTTCCTGACGATCCCCCTCGCCCAGCACGACGGCTACATTCAGGCGTACCAAGGGACGGATGTCGCGGATGCGCCGGCCGTCGGCGCGCATGATCTCCACCGCCTGCCATTGCCCGTGCAGGGATACGGTAACCTGGCGTACCCTGGCATCACGGCCGCGGGCATAGCTGTCAACCTCGCTCAACAGCTGAACCTTGTCGGCGAACGAGACCTCGCCCAGAGGATTGTCATCGGGATAAAGATTTTGATTGGTGGCCAGGGGCGCCTCGCTCATGCTGCCGCCATGTCCCGCGCGGACCGCCTGTACCGCACCGCCGGCCCTGGCGATCGCCGCCTCGTTCAACTCGGATGCATGGGCATAACCTGTCTGCTCGCCGGCCACCGCGCGCAGGCCAAAGCCCTGATTGGTATCGAAGTTAGCCGACTTTATCCGGCCGTCATCCAGCACCAGGCTTTCGCTCTGGCTGTATTCCATGAACAATTCGCCATCATCACAGCCCCGCAGCGCATCGCCGACGATGTTCTGTACCCGGCCTTCATCCAGGCCGGCCCGCTCGAACAGCAAAGCGGCATCGGGGGCATCGCGGCTGTCGCCAACCGCGCCGCCTGCCATTTTACCCGCGTTATCGGGGGATTCGCTGCTGGATTTCGATTCGCTCATAATTCCGTTTGCTCACTTTCGGCGTTAGCCTACCATTAGTTACCACCAATGGTTAACGCACCGTTATAAAACAAAAATTATGAAGCGATTATGACAGACAAAATCCCGTGCGACAAAACGTCGCACACGGTGCGGACAGCCAATGGCGATGCGGCAATCTTATAGCCGCAAATGGCCACATAGATGCCATTTTCCCACTTTCAAGCCCCAATTAGACTGAACAGTTTGTAATGGAATTACCGGGCCTTGCCTTGACCAAGGTCAAGCAACAGGCTTGTTCCCTGATAATCCGTTGGGTTACATAGGGGTAACAAGAGTAATGGGGATTCTTCCCGGCGTGGAAATTTTTTATAAAAATCGAGGCATTAAAATGACGGCTTGGCGAATTTTGGCCGCGCCAATGGCGCTGTTCGGCACTTTGGTGGCAAGCGTATCGGCACAGGCGGATCACGGCTTGGCGCATCCCTGGCAACTGGGGCTGCAGGCACCGGTTACACCGGTGGCAGAGCAACTCAATGATTTTCATAATATGCTGCTGGTCATCATCACCGTTATCGCGGTGTTCGTGACCCTGTTGTTGATCTATGTGTTTATAAAGTTCAACGCCAAGGCAAATCCAACGCCGCGCACGACGACCCACAATACCTTGCTGGAAGTCCTGTGGACGGCGATCCCGATCCTGATCCTAGTTATCATCGCCATTCCCTCGTTCAAGCTGCTGTATTACGCCGACAGCACCAAGGATGCGGAGATGACCATCAAGGCAGTCGGGCACCAGTGGTACTGGTCGTACGAATACCCCGACAACGGCAACTTCACATTCGATGCCTCCATGCTGGAGGAAGAGGAGCTCAAGGATGGGCAGCCGCGCCTGCTGGCCACAGACGAAGCCGTGGTCATTCCGGTCAACACCAACATTCGCCTGCTGATCGCCGCCGACGACGTGATCCACGCCTGGGCCATGCCGGCCTTCGGCGTCAAGCTGGATGGCGTGCCGGGCCGCCTGAACGAAACCTGGGTCCGGGTCGAGAAGGAAGGCACCTACTACGGCATGTGTTCAGAGCTGTGTGGCACCGGCCACGGCTTCATGCCGATCATGGTCAAGGTTGTCTCCAAGGAAGCCTTCGCGGCATGGGCCGTCAAGGCCAAGGAAGAATACGCCTCCCTTGGCGAGAAAACCGGCGTCAAGCTGGCGGCTGTTGGCGGCCAACCCGATGTTTCCGGGGCCGCGCGGTAGTTTCGCGAATTGATATTTGAAGGGCGGGGCCGGTTGAGAGCCTAACCAGCCCAATATGTAAAAGAATACAGAGCGATAGGAAGTACAGAGAATGGCTAATACCTCCGCGGCGCACGACCACGATCACCATACGCCGACCGGCTGGCGGCGTTGGGTCTATTCCACGAACCACAAGGATATCGGCACCATGTACCTGATCTTCGCCATTGTTGGCGGACTGATCGGTGGCGGCATGTCGGTCCTGATCCGCATGGAGCTGGCGGCGCCCGGTCCGGGTATTCTGGGCGGCGACCATCATTTCTTTAATGTGCTGATCACGGCGCATGGCCTGATCATGGTCTTCTTCATGGTCATGCCGGCCTTTATCGGCGGCTTTGGCAACTGGTTCGTCCCCCTGATGATCGGGGCACCGGACATGGCCTTTCCGCGGATGAACAATATTTCTTTCTGGCTGCTGCCGCCGGCAATCCTGTTGCTGGCCGGTTCGATGTTCTTCGAAGGCACGGCGGGCGGCAACGGCGTCGGTACGGGCTGGACGGTCTATGCCCCGCTCAGCACTTCCGGCCATCCTGGCCCGGCGGTGGATATGGGTATTCTGGCCCTGCATCTGGCGGGCGCGTCCTCCATTCTGGGCGCCATCAACTTCATCACCACCATCTTCAACATGCGGGCGCCGGGCATGACCCTGCACAAGATGCCCCTGTTCGTCTGGTCGGTGTTGGTCACCGCCTTCCTGCTGCTGTTGTCCCTGCCCGTCCTGGCCGGCGCCATCACCATGCTGCTGACAGACCGCAACTTCGGCACCGCCTTCTATGACGCGGCCGGCGGCGGCGATCCGTTGCTGTACCAGCATCTATTCTGGTTCTTTGGCCATCCGGAGGTTTACATCCTGATCCTGCCGTCCTTTGGCGTGATCAGCCACATCGTCTCCACCTTCTCGCGCAAGCCGGTGTTCGGCTATCTGGGCATGTGCTACGCCATGGTGGCGATCGGCGTGGTCGGCTTCATCGTCTGGGCCCATCACATGTATACCGCCGGCATGGACGTGGACACACGGGCCTACTTCGTGGGCGCGACCATGGTTATCGCGGTGCCCACCGGTGTGAAGATCTTCAGCTGGATCGCTACCATGTGGGGCGGCTCCATCACCTTCCGGGTGCCAATGCTGTTCGCCCTGGGCATGATCTTCCTCTTCACCCTTGGCGGCGTGACCGGCGTGGTGCTGGCCAATGCCGGCGCCGATCTGGCCATGCATGACACCTATTATGTGGTGGCGCATTTCCACTACACCATGTCCATGGGCGCCCTGTTCGGCATCTACGCAGCCTACTACTACTGGATCGGCAAAATGTCGGGCCGGCAATACAACGAGACCCTGGGCAAGCTGCATTTCTGGATCACCTTCATCGGCGTGAACCTGATCTTCTTCCCGCAGCATTTCCTCGGCCTGGCGGGCATGCCCCGGCGTATTCCCGACTATCCGGATGCCTATGCGGGCTTCAACATGATCTCCTCGGTCGGCTCTTACGTGACCGCCGTGGGGACCCTGTTGTTCATCTATATCGCCATCCGTACCCTGACCTCGGGCGAGAAATGTCCGGACAACCCCTGGGGCGAAAGTGCCGATACCCTGGAATGGACCCTGTCTTCACCCCCGCCATTCCATCAGTTCGAAGAGCTGCCCCGCATCCGCTAGTCGATGCCTAGTCGATGTGCGGTGGTAGAAGGAACAGAAACAGGTGAATAGCGGCAACGTTGCCTATGCCCAAAGCACCCGGCGCCAAACTGGCGGCGCCCGGTTGCTGGACTATCTGGCGCTGTTGAAGCCACGGGTGATGAGCCTGGTGGTCTTCACGGCCCTGGTCGGTCTGATGCTGGCGCCCGGCAGCATGGATATGGTGACCGCCGTGGCGGCCTTGCTCTGCATTGCCGTCGGCGCGGGCGCATCGGGTGCCGTCAATATGTGGTACGACGCCGATATCGACGGCCAGATGCTGCGCACCTGTGGCCGGCCCATTCCACGTGGTCATGTCAAGCCGCGCGCCGCGCTGGTTTTTGGCGCCGTGCTGTCCTTTGCCTCTGTTCTGGCCATGGGTGCTCTGGTCAATCTGCTATCGGCGGCGCTGTTGGCGCTGACTATCGGCTTTTATGTTTTCGTCTACACCATGTGGCTGAAGCGGCGGACACCGCAGAACATCGTCATTGGTGGCGCGGCCGGCGCCTTTCCACCGATGATCGGCTGGGCCGCGGCCAGCGGCGATATCCCGCTGGCCTCCATTGCCTTGTTCGCGATTATCTTCTTTTGGACACCACCGCATTTTTGGGCCCTGGCGCTTTATCGGGCCGATGATTACCGCAATGTCGGCGTGCCCATGCTGCCCGTGGTGGCCGGAAAAGCCGCGACCCGGCGGCAGATCCTGCTCTATTCCCTGATCCTGTTCCCCATTACGCTCAGCCCGGTCGCCTTGGGCGCCTGTGGCCTGATCTATGGCATTGGGGCGGCGTTGCTGGGTTTGATATTCCTGGCCTGCGCCATTCATGTCTGGCGTACCGGCGACGACAATGACAAGCCCGCGCGGCGTTTGTTCGGCTATTCCATATTTTATCTGTTCGCCCTGTTCGCGTTGATGCTGGGTGAACGTTTGTCGGGAGCTGTCGTCTGATGCCGATCAGCAAGATGCATAAGCAACGGTTGGGCCGCAACCTGGCGGTAGCGGGATTTCTGGTCGTCTGCATCGTGGCGGCATTTTTTGTCACTCTGTACAACATGCAGGGCCAGACATGGAATGGCGGCTGATGCGATGAACCCAATCTCCCGCAATAGGGCGCCCCGCAATAACAGGCGCATCCGGCTGACCGCCCTGGTCGCCGCCAGTGTCGTTGTCGGCATGGTGGGCGCGGCCTATGCGGCGGTGCCGCTGTATCAGATGTTTTGCCAGGTTACCGGCTTTGGCGGCACGACGCAGGTTGCCGAGGACGTGCCGGCGGCGGTGGGCGAACGGGTCATCACCGTGCGCTTCAATGCCGATACGGCACGGGCCATGCCCTGGAAGTTTCAACCGCAACAGCGCGCCGTAACCTTAAAGGTGGGCGAGCAGGCGCTGGCGTTGTACGAAGCGGTCAATCCGACGGAACGGCGCATTGTCGGCACCTCGACCTTCAACGTGACGCCGCTCAAAGCCGGGCCGTATTTCAACAAGATCGAATGCTTTTGCTTTACCGAACAGGCGCTGGCGCCTGGGCAAAGCGTCGATATGCCGGTTTCCTTTTTTGTCGATCCGGAAATTTCCAAGGATCCAAATCTGGATGACGTGAAGACCATAACCCTGTCCTATACCTTTTTCGAGGTGGCGGACGATATTGCAGATAACAAGAAAGTCGCCGCCAAATAGGTGGCTATGAAGTTGCTGGGAACGGAGTGAAAAAATGGCTGATACGCACGCAAAAGGGCATGACTACCATCTGGTGGACCCCAGCCCATGGCCGGCCCTTGGCGCGCTGAGCGCACTGGTCCTGGCCTCGGGCTTTATCTGGTACATGCACGAGGGGCCGGTCTGGCTGACCGCGATCGGCTTCCTGATGGTGCTCTACACCATGTTCGTGTGGTGGCGCGATGTCATCAAGGAAGCCCATGTTGATGGCCATCACACCCCGGTGGTACAGCTGCATCTGCGCTTTGGCATGATCATGTTCATCGCCTCCGAGGTGATGTTCTTCATGGCCTGGTTCTGGGCTTATTTCAACGCCGCCCTCTACCCGACCGTGCAAATGGGCGGCGTCTGGCCGCCCGAGGGCATCCTGACCTTTGATCCCTGGCACCTGCCCCTGATCAATACCTTGATCCTGTTGACCTCGTCGACCACGGTGACCTGGGCCCATCACGCGGTGCGTGAAGGCAATACGAAAAGCGCCGTCCAAGGCCTGACCGTCACGGTGCTGTTGGGCGCCATCTTTACCTGCGTCCAGGCCTATGAATATGCCCATGCCTCTTTCGAGTTCACCTCGGGCATCTACGGCTCCACCTTCTTCATGGCTACGGGTTTCCACGGCCTGCATGTGCTGATCGGCACCATTTTCCTGCTGGTCTGCCTGATCCGTACCGCCAAGGGCCATTTCAAGCCGGACCATCATTTCGGTCTGGAAGCGGCTGCCTGGTATTGGCATTTCGTCGATGTGGTTTGGCTGTTCCTGTTCTGCTTCATCTACGTTTGGGGCGCCGGGACCATGGCACCGCACTAGAACAACTTCGATGCACGACGACAAAAAGGGCGGCACCGCGGTGTCGCCCTTTCTCGCTGGGTTGCTGTGCCGTTGTCCCCGTTGCGGCAAGGGCAGGCTGTTTCGCGGTCTGCTGGATGTCAGAAGCAACTGCGATAGCTGCGCGCTGGACTATTCGGCCCACGATGCGGGCGACGGGCCGGCGGTTTTTGTTATTCTGATCGTCGGCGCCCTGGCCGTGGCCCTGGCATTTATCGTGGAGAACGCCTTCACGCCGCCGATCTGGGTTCACCTGATCTATCAGATCCCCTTTGTACTTGGCGCCTCAATCCTGCTATTGCGGCCCCTGAAGGCGACGCTGATCGCCTTGCAGTACCGCCACCATGTCGCTGGTTTTAATGATAGACCGTCTGAATAGCTGATGCGCCGCCCCGGTCTTTGGTCCATATGCCTGACCCTGTTTGGTCTGATCCTGATGCTATCTCTTGGTATCTGGCAGCTGCAACGCATGGCCTGGAAAGACGCGCTGACGGCCGAAATGCAGGCGGGCCTGGCGGCTGCCCCCGTACGATTAGATGGGCGATTGGACGATTTGGCGGCGCTGAATTACCGCCCCGTCCAGGTGCGCGGCAGGTTTCTGCACGACAGAGAAGCCTTTCTTGGCCCCCGCTCGCATCAAGGCCAGAGCGGCCTGCATGTCCTGACCCCCCTGCGCCTGGAAAGCGGTGCCACCATCCTGATCAACCGCGGCTGGATCCCCAACGGGCGCCGCGATCCCGCCAGCCGCGCCCAGGGCCAGCTACAGGGCCTAGTCGAGGTTCAAGGCATTCTACGCAGCCAACTGAAACAGGGAACCTGGACGCCGGATTATGATGCCAAGGCGGATCTGTGGTTCTGGTATGATATCGCCGGCATCGCGAGGTCCCGTGATTTGAATTTACTAAAGGGCGTGGTGCAGGCGGATGGGCGGGCCAGTCCCGGCGGTCTGCCCGTCGGCGGCGTGGCGCAGCCCGCCCTGGTCAACAATCATTTGCAATATGCCATCACCTGGTTTTCCCTTGCCGCCGTCCTGCTGGCGGTCTTTCTGCTGGCCCATCGCCGTGGAAGAGAAGCGACATGAGCAATGCCTATGAACAACTGACGGAGCGTTTCGCCCGCCTGGCCAATTTGCATGGCGCCTCCGCCGTCCTGCATTGGGACGCCGCCGCCATGATGCCGGCGGGCGGCGCTGGTGCCAGGGCCGAACAACTGGCGACCTTGTCCCTGCTGGGCCATGAAATGCTCTGTCAGGAGGAGGTCGCGGCGCTGCTGTCGCGGGCGGAAGAGCGGCGCGATGACCTGGGGCAATGGCAGCAGGCCAATTTGCGCGAAATGCGCGCCAAATGGCGCCATGCGACCGCCCTGCCGGGTGATCTGGTAACGGCGTTGAGCCGGGCCGGTTCGGCCTGTGAGATGATTTGGCGCACGGCCCGGGCGGAGGATGATTTTGCCTCCCTTGCACCCAGTCTGGCGGAGGTGGTCAAATTGGTTCGCCAGGCCGCCGCCGCCAAGGGTGAAGCCTTTGGCTGCGCGCCCTATGATGCCCTGCTCTCGCAGTACGAGCCGGGCCTGAGCGCCGCCGATATCGACCGCCATTTTGACGCCCTGGTGGATTTCCTGCCTGGCCTTCTGAGCCAGGTTTTAGAGCGGCAACCCACGCCCCCAGCGGCGCCTGAAAACATGCCGGCGGCGGTGCAGGAGGCCATCTCCCGGCGTCTGCTGGATGTCTTGGGTTTCGATTTCGAACATGGCCGCCTGGATGTATCGTTGCATCCCTTCACGGGCGGTGTCGCCGATGACGTGCGCCTGACCACGCGCTATGACGAGGCCGACCCCCTGGGCAGCCTGTATCCCGCCTTGCACGAGGGCGGCCACGGCATGTACGAACGCGGCCTGCCGGCGGACTGGCGGCTACAGCCCGTGGGCGGGGCCATGGGCATGGCCATGCACGAAAGCCAATCATTGCTGGTGGAGATGCAGGTCAGCCGGGGCGATGCCTTTCTGAATTTCCTCTCACCGTTGTTGCGGCAGCTGGGCGGCGTCGCGGGCCCGGCCTGGGAGGTGGAGGGGCTTGGCCGGCGGGTGCGCCATGTGGCCCGCTCGCTGATCCGGGTCGAGGCGGACGAGGTGAGCTATCCCCTGCATATCATCCATCGCTATCGTCTGGAGCGCGCCCTGCTGGCCGGCGATCTCGCGGTCACGTAACTGCCCGGTGCCTGGCGCGAGGGTATGCGGGGCTTGTTGGGCGTTGAGGTGCCCAATGACCGCGACGGCTGTATGCAGGATATTCATTGGATGGATGGCGCCTTTGGCTATTTTCCCACCTACACCCTGGGCGCCATGGCGGCGTCGCAATTGTTCCAAGCCGCCGAGGCCGCCCTGCCTGATCTGGCGGATGATCTTGCCCGGGGCGACTTCAGCCGCCTGATGACATGGCTGGGCGAAAAGGTGCACAGCCAGGGCCGCCTGCACGGCAGTGCGGATGCTTTATTGACCGCCGCCACCGGCGCGCCGCTGGACGGTGCAATCTTTCGCCGCCACCTTGAAAAACGCTACCTGGGCGACTAGGTTGGCGCGCCCGTATGACCGGGCCATTTGGAGAGTCGTACCGTGCAATATATTTCGACCCGTGGCCAAGCGCCCGACCTGGCGTTCTCGGACGTCCTGCTGACCGGGCTGGCCCGAGACGGCGGCCTGTACGTGCCCGGCAGCTGGCCGCAATTGAGCCATACGGATCTGAAGGCCTTGGCGGGCTTGCCCTATGCCGAGGCCGCGGCGCGGATCCTGCAGCCGTTCATGGCCGGTGTCGCGGCTGACGAATTGCTGGAGATGACCTCGGCGGCCTATGCCGGTTTCGCGGATCCAGCCGTGGTGCCCTTGCGGCAACTGTCCGAGGGTCAATGGTTGATGGAGCTGTTCCACGGCCCCACCCTGGCCTTCAAGGATTTGGCCATGCAGTTGCTGGGGCGTCTGTTCGACCGAGAATTGGCACGGCGGCAACAACGCATCACCATCGTTGGCGCCACATCGGGCGATACCGGTTCCGCCGCGATCGAGGCGTGCCGGGACCGCGAGGCCATCGACATATTTATTCTGCACCCCGAGGGCCGGGTGTCCGAAGTACAGCGCCGGCAGATGACCACGGTGCTGTCGGACAACGTGCATAACATCGCCATTCAAGGCACCTTCGACGATTGTCAGGCCTTGGTAAAGGGCACCTTCAACGATCTGGCCTTTCGTGACGAGGTCGCCCTGTCGGCGGTGAATTCCATCAACTGGGCCCGCGTGGTGGCCCAGGTGGTCTATTACATCACCTCCGCCATCGCCGTCGGCGCGCCTGAAAAGGCGGTCAGTTTCGCCGTGCCCACGGGCAATTTCGGCTGTGTCTTCGCTGGCTATGGTGCCGCCAGGATGGGCCTGCCGATCGAGAAACTTATCGTCTCCACCAACCGCAACGACATCCTGTACCGCTTCTTTCAAACCGGCGCCTACCGCACGGACGAGGTTTTCGCCACGCAAAGCCCGTCCATGGATATTCAGGTCGCTAGTAATTTTGAACGGCTGCTGTTTGATCTGGCGGGCCGCGATGGCGCCGTCATTCGCGGGCAAATGCAGGAATTGGAAGAGCACGGCGGCTTCGAGGTTTCGCCCGAAACCTTGGCCCAGGCGCACGAACTGTTCCTCTCGCACCGGGTGGACGAGGCGGCGACCACGGCCACCATCGCCGAGGTCTTCGAGGAAAGCGGTGTTGTCATCGACCCACATACCGCCGTCGGCCTGCGCGCGGCCCGCGACTTGATGCCGGATGGTCCGGTGATCACCCTGGCCACGGCCCATCCGGCGAAATTTCCCGAGGCGGTGGAAAAGGCCTGCGGCCAGCGCCCCGCATTGCCAGCGCATATGGCGGACCTATATGAACGGGAGGAGCGCTGCGCCGTTCTGCCCAATGACCTAGACGTCTTGCAGGATCACATCCGCGGCCTGCGCCGCGCATAATTGACCGTGCAAAATTAGGGGACTTGAAAACACCGTGACCGTGAAAATGACCACCCTGGCCAATGGCCTGCGGGTAATTTCCGAAGGCCGGGAAGGTCTGCAGACCACCGCCGTCGGCGTCTGGGTCGATGCCGGAGCCCGCTACGAGACCATCGCCAACAACGGCGTCGCCCATATGCTGGAGCATATGGCCTTCAAGGGTACGGAAAGCCGCAGCGCCCAGGACATCGCCGTGGAAATCGAGAGCGTCGGCGGCCACCTGAACGCTTATACCTCGCGCGAACATACGGCCTATTTCGTCCGGGTTCTGAAGGAAGACCTGGCCCTGAGCGTGGATATTCTGGCGGATATTCTGCAACGCTCCACATTTGCCGAGGAGGAACTGGAGCGTGAGCGCGCGGTGGTTATTCAGGAAATCGGCCAGTCGGAAGATACCCCCGACGACATCATCTTTGACCGCCTGCAGGAAGTCTCGTTTCCCGATCAAGCGCTGGGCCGCTCGATCCTGGGCCCGGTCGAGGGCGTCGCCAACATGGGCCGCGAGGTGCTGTTCGATTTCATGGGGCAGCATTACGCCGCCTCGCGCCTGTTGCTCTGTGCCGCCGGCGCGGTTGATCATGACGCTCTGGTAGCCTTGGCCGAACAGCATTTCGGCGGCCTGCGCACCGGTGCGCACAATCCGTTCGAGACGGCGACCTTTCAGGGTGGCGAGCGGCGCGACGAGCGAGAGTTGGAACAAGTTCATTTCGCCCTGGCCCTGCCGGCGCTGACCTATGACGATGACGATTTCTACCCCATGCAGGTGATGTCGACGGTGCTGGGCGGGGGCATGTCCTCTCGTCTGTTCCAGGAAGTACGCGAACGACGGGGCCTGTGTTATTCCATCTTCTGCTTTGCCTCGTCGTACAAGGATTGCGGCGCCTTTACCGTTTATGCCGGCACCGGGGCCGGTCAGGTCGGCGAACTGGTGCCGGTGATTTGTGATGAAATGCTGCGCCTGCGCGGCGATGCGGCGGAGGACGAGGTGGCCCGCGCCCGCAATCAGCTTAAGGCCGGGACACTGATGTCCCTGGAAAGCTCCGCCGCGCGGGTGGAACAACTGGCCCGGCAGACCCTGGTTTTTGGCCGCCAGATCCCCATCGAGGAGCTGATTGCGAAGATCGATGCCGTCGATGTGGCGGCCGTCCGCCGGGTCGCCGAGCGCATCACATCGATGGGCAGCCCCGCCGTCGCCGCGCTTGGTCCCATCGCGGGCCTTGCCAGTCAGGCCGAAATTGCGGCAAGGTTCGCCAAGGGCTAATTCGTGCGGCCCGAAAACGGGTGGCGAAATCTTAATGGATCGGCAACGTGTCTGCATTTCTGCGTAACCCACCATGGCTTGGCAGTCCGCCTACGTTGAAGGGCGCCCGGATTTATCTGCGCGCGCCGCAGTTGTCGGATTGGTCCGAATGGGCCCGCCTGCGTGCCGCCTCGCGCGATTTTCTAACGCCGTGGGAGCCGACCTGGCTGGAGGACGAACTGACCCGCAATGCCTATCGCCGCCGGCTGCGCCGCTATTCCCGCGATGCCCGCGATGGAGTCGGTTACGCCTTTTTCGTTTTCCGCCGCGAGGACGACAGCCTGCTGGGCGGTATCACCTTGTCCAATGTGCGCCGCGGCGTCACACAGTCCTGTTCCATGGGTTACTGGATGGGTCAGCAATATGCCGGCCAGGGCCTGATGCAGGATGCGGTCACCACGTCGCTGTCCTTTGTCTTTGACGAGTTGGGACTGCATCGATTGGAAGCCGCCTGTCTGCCCCATAACGAGGCCTCGACCACGGTGCTGCTGAAGACGGGTTTTCAGAAGGAAGGCCATGCGCGCAAGTATCTGCGTATAAATGGCAAGTGGAGCGACCATACCCTGTTCGCCATGCTGCAAAGCGACCGCAGAGACTAGCTCCCGCGCCGGTGATGCCGTTCAAGGTAACCAGGGACGGGCTCGTGATCGCGATACGGCTGCGCCCCGGTGCCTCAGCCAACCGAATAGACGGCGTCCAAGCCATGGCCGATGGCGGCCAGCGCCTTTGTCTGCGGGTGACGGCGGTGCCGGAAAAGGGAAAGGCCAATCAGGCCATGATAAAACTGCTGGCAAAGGCCTGGCATGTGCCGCGCGGCGGCCTTACGGTCGTGGCCGGCGCCAAACAGCGCAACAAATCCCTGCTGCTGCAAGGCGGCGGCGCGGCGGAATTAGAGAAGCTGGAAAATTGGTCGAAGAACCAGAATTAGTCGCTCGGCACCATGTGCAGGTTGGGCGCCTCCCAAGGGCGTTCGATGACCGGCGCGCCAAAGTGATAGCCCTGTAGGTATTTGACGCCGCGGTCGCGCAGGGCCTGGGCCTCTTCTTCGGTTTCCACGCATTCACCGACCACATCGGCATTGAAGCCGTCGGCCAGATCCAGCAAGGTTTGCACGAACAACTGGTTTTCCTTGTTCTCGTGCAGGTCCTTGACGAACTGCCCGTCGATTTTCACGATATCGACCGACAGCGCCTTCAAATGCCGGTAGGAGGTATAGCCGGCGCCGAAATCATCCAGTGCGATGCGGCAACCCAGATCCCGCAGCTTGTTGGCGAAGCGGGCGGTTTCCTCGAAATCCATCATGGCCACGGTTTCGGTGATTTCGAATATCAGGCGGTCGGCAACGCTGGAATGGATATGCACCAGGGACAGCAGGTGATCCAGGGTCGAGGGGTCGGTCGCCGACATGCCTGAAACGTTAACCGCCAGATGAATGTCCTTAACCTGCTCCATCTCCAGCAGGGCCATTTCCAATGTGTGTTTGTCCAAACGGCGGATCAGGCCCAGCTTTTCAACCACGGGAATAAACAGACCGGCAGGAACCAGTTCGCCATTCTCGTTCAGCATGCGCAACAGGCATTCGTACAATTGGGTTTCACCGCTGGCACTATCGACGATGGGTTGCACCGCGAATGTCAGGCGGCCGTCCTTCATGGCCCGCATGACCGCATCGCCGGTTGCCAGGGATTTACGCCGGGCAGCGTCACGGTTGGCCGAGCCGCGGTGCAGCACGAAACGGTCCCGCCCCTGCGATTTGGCTTTTGACAAGGCTTCTTCTGCCCGTCCCATGGCTTCGCGGCTGTTGGCGCCGTCCTTTGGCAGTAGCGCGCCGCCGATGGACAGGGAAACCGATAGCGGGCCGGCCTCGCTGATAATTTCCCGTTGCCGCGCGGCGAAGAGAATTTTGTCCGCCACTTTGCGCATTTCCACATCCGTGGCGCCGGGCAAGATCAGGCCAAATTGATTGCCGCCCGCCCGTCCGATGATGTCTCCGACCTGGGTGCAATTCTCCACCCGCTTGCCGATCTCGATGATGGCGGTATCCGCGATGTCGAAACCATAGGCGTCATTGATCAGGCCCAGGCGGTCTATATTGATCAAAAGATACGCCGCGGTTGTGCCCTCGTCGCGGCAATCCTGTAAAACGTCGTCCAAGGCCTCTTGCAGGCGGGCCCGGTGCAGATGGCCGGTCAGGGCGTCATAAAAGGCCATCCGTTCCAATTCAGCCTCACGCACCTTCCAGGGCGTTATTACGCGCATGACGCCATGAAAGCGGGTCGCATTGCCATTGCCATCCAGCTCAATGCTGCCGCGCTCGTCGATCCATTCGAAACCGCCGTCGGAGCGGCGCAGCTTATATTCGCAGGCATAGGCAGTGCCGTCATCAAGCAGGCGGGAGAGCGCAATGGCCCGTCCGGGCAGGTCATCGGGAGAAATGCGCTGCTGCATTTGGGCGCCTTGGCTCGGCACATCTGAATCGTTCAGGCCCAAGGCCTCGGCCGCGCCGCCAGACCATTCCATTTGGTCGGCGATGATATCCCAGCAATAGACCGCACCACCGGCGGCGGTGATGGACCGCGCCAATAATTCGTTATCCCAAGCCGGAATGCTATCCGTGGTCGTTTTCAGCGAAACGGTTCCCATGCTCTTCACATTTCTATAGATCGCGCCTACTGCGCTACCAGTTGCCATAAACCTAACGGAATAGGTGTTAAGAAATCCCAAATGCCGATAGTTAATGGACTATGGCTTGGGCACGCCTCGTGACCGGTTCCGAAAACGGCCTCAATCGGCAAATCGAAGGCGCGATAATTCCCGCAGTAAATATGCCAATAGGTTGACCACGAGAGAAACCATCAGCAGCACCACGCCCAAGCCCAGTGCCTTGGCCAGGTCGCCTTTGCTGGCTTCCAACGCGATGGTCGTGGTCATGACGCGGGTGACGTGATCAATATTGCCGCCCACGATCATCACCGCCCCGACTTCAGCCGTGGCGCGCCCGAAACCGGCCAGAACCGCTGTCAAAAGAGCGAACCGGCCGTCCCACAGCAAGACTGAAAGCTGGCCCAGGGGCGGTACGCCGAGGGATTGCAGCTGTTCACGGTATTCCAGCCACATGCCTTCCATTACCTGACGGCTCAGGGCGGCGATTATCGGCAATACCAGAACAAATTGCGCGATCACCATGGCCGTGGGTGTAAACAGCAGACCAAGGGCACCAAACGGGCCGGCCCGCGACAATAACAAATAGACCACCAGGCCCACGACCACCGGGGGCAGGCCCATCAGGGCATTCAACAAGACCACCAAAACCCGCCGGCCCGGAAAACGAAACAGAGCGGTGACGGCGCCGATCGGCAGCCCGATGACGGTGGCGATGGCGACGGCAGTCAGGCTGACCTGCAGGGACAAGATGATGATACCGCGAAGATAATCATCGCCTTGGCTCAATAGTGCGAATGAGGCGCTCAGCGCCGGCCAGAATTCACTCATAGGCACTCGCTCATGGTGTTTGCGCCGGCGGGGCTATTTGCGCCCGGAAGCTGTCGGCGATGTCGCCGGCGGTGGCAAACCACAGCCCCTCCATCTCCGAGAGGTGGCTCAGGATTTGATCCAGGTAGCGGATACGCTGCGGTTGTCCGATCACCCAGGGGTGCAGCCCAAGGCTCATCATGCGGGCGCCGCCGCCGCCGTCATCGCCGCCGGCGCTGTCCTGGTGCAGCCGGTCGGCGGCTTCGCACACCATCTGACCATAACGCGGCGCGGTCAGCTGACGCAGCGCCATCAATGTTCCGTCGTCCCATTCCACATGATAGGGCAGGGATACCAGGGGCGGCGCCAGGGTCAGCCAATAGGGTTGGTCGTCATTGGGCCAATCAGCCAGATAATCGGCCCCGGCGGTGGCCAGCAACTGCGGTGTACGCGGGCTTTCACCAAAATCCTGGCCAATCCAGCCGACCCGGTCGGCGCCGCTGCTTTGCCGGATTTCGGCCATGGCGCCGTGGATCAGATCTTCTTCCTGGCTCAGGCTCATTTGCGAATTGATCATGCGGGTGGCGTGGCTGCCGTGGGCCGCGATCTCGTAACCTCGGCGCAGACATTCCTCGATCAACCCAGGCCTTTCCCGGCACAGTGCACTGTTGGCGGCCACGGTGACCGGCACGGAATAGCGGTCGAGGACATCAAGAATCCGAAAGACGCCGACCCGATTGCCGTATTCCCGTGTCGAGTAGGTGCGGTAGTCGGGAAAAAAATTACCAAATTCGCCCCTGAACCGGCCATCGCGGAGGGCGGTGGCGGGAGGCTGCAATTCCCATTGTTCCAGATGCAAAACAATCCATATGGCCAGCCGTTTTTTGCCGGGCCAGGCCAGCTTCGGCCGGGTTGGCAGGGCGGAATAGGGGTAAAGGGCGTGGTCCATGCCTGGCAGGCGCTTCTCAGCCATCGCCATCGCCTCCAGCCAAATGCGCCGTGACCCGGTCCCACATTTCGGCGTAGTACCAATCGGCGATCTGCTCGCCCGTGGCTTGCCAGACGCCATCGTGGGAGAGGACATAGTCCAGCATTTTCTCCAAATAGCCGATGCGGTGGGGCTGTCCCATCATATAGGGATGCAGGGCCAGGCACATGATGCGGGGCTGATCCGCGCCCTCGGCGTACACCGTATCGAAATAGTCCCGCACCATGACCAGGAAATCATCGGCTTCCTGGGCCCGGTTATGCAGCACGGCGTCGTTCAGTTCCATGGAATAGGGCACCGTTAAAAGCCGCCCCTGGCGCACATTCAATGGCCCCGGCTGGTCGTCGTGAACCCAATCGGCGTAATATTTGATGCCCGCCTCGGCCACCAGATCGGGTGTGTTCAGGGTGTGGGAGGCGGCGGGCGAGAACCAGCCGGGCAACTGCCTACCCGTCAGGCGGCGATAGGTCTCGACGCACTCCTCGATGATCGCCCGCTCGTCCCCTTCGTCCAGGCCCCACAGATACTGGGTGTTGTACATGCCGTGGCACAAGACATCCCATTTCCGCGCCTCGCAGGCCGCCATGATCTCCGGATAATGCTCAAACACACTCAGATTGAGCGAAACCGTGCAGCGCACATCGAAATGGTCCATCACATCGAACATGCGCCATAGTCCGACCCGGTTGCCATAGTCCTTGATGCCATAGCCCAGGATGTCCGGATGGGGCATGCGCGGCCAGGGATCGCGGATACGCACGGGATCGGGCAGATATTCGTAATGCTCGATATTCGGACAGACCCACAGCGCCACCCGCGCCCCGTTTGGCAGCCGCAAGCGGGGCCTGTCATTGATCGGTGAGTAGGTTAAACGTTCCTGGGCCATGGGGCCGATCTTGCCATAGGGTTGAGCCAGACCCAAGTGCTGGGCACAATGGCGTTGCGATTTTCCCGCCAACCATGCTGGAGCCAACCATGTATCCCGAAGTCACGGTAATCGAGCCCACGGTCTTTGCCGAAGTGCCCGAGGAATTACAATTCTGGGACCGGGATTGCTATCTGTCACGGGATGTCTTTCGCGGCCGGCCCCTTGGCTCGTTCCTGGAGGGCCCCTCGTTCGACCTGGACGGAAACCTGTATGTGGTAGATATCGCCCATGGCCGCATATTCCGGATTTCCGAAAGCGGCGAATTCGATGTGGTGGCCGACTATGACGGCAACCCCAATGGTCTGAAAATCCACCAGGACGGCCGTATTTTCGTGGCCGACAAAACCAACGGCATTCTCGAAATCGATCCGGTGAACGGCAAGGTTTCGGTGCGCCTCGGGCCCGATGATATTGCCGGCTATAAAGGGCTGAACGATTTGTTCTTCGCCTCCAATGGCGATCTGTACTTTACCGACATGGGCGCGACCGGGCTGGAGGATGCCTCCGGCCGGGTTTTCCGCTGGGACAGCAAGGGTCAACTGCATTGCCTGATCGATAACGTGCCCGGCCCCAACGGTTTGGTGATGGACCCGGAAGAAACCCAGCTTTACCTGGCCGTGACCCGGGTCAACGGGGTCTGGCGCATGCCGTTCCGCCAGGACGGCAGTGTCAACCGGGTCGGCCTGTTCTGCCAATTGGTCGGCGGCATGGGCCCGGATGGCATGGCCATGGACGTGGAAGGGAATTTGAGCATGGCGCATTTCGGCTTTGGCGCCGTCTGGCTGTTCTCGGCCCTGGGTCTGCCGCTTTACAAGATCCCCGATCCCGAAGGCAGTCTGGCGACCACCAATGTCGCCTATGGCGGCCCCGATAACCGATCCCTGTTCATTACCTCGTCCCTTAGCGGCAAAATCCTGCGGGCGGAGTTGCCGGTCCCCGGCCAGCCCATGTTCTCTGGTGCCGGCGCCAAAGTTGACGCACAATAGCCGAACGATTTCATCCAACCCGCCGGAGCCCCAGCATGTATCCCCAACCGACCGTGATCGAGCCAACCGTCTTCGCCCAGGTGCCGGACGAATTGCAACTGCTGGACAAGGACTCCCACATGTCCAGGGACATCTTTCGCGGCCGGCCTCTAGGCTCGTTTCTGGAAGGGCCGTCGTTCGACCGGGACGGCAATCTGTACGTTGTTGATATCGCCCATGGCCGCGTCTTCAAGATTTCGCCCAGCGGCGAGTTCGAGGTGGCGGCGGACTATGACGGCAGCCCGAATGGCCTGAAGATTCACAAGGATGGCCGCATTTTCGTGGCCGACCGGCGCAAGGGTATTGTCGAAATTGATCCGGTGAACGGCAAGGTCTCGGTCTATATCGGGCCGGATCAAATGCCCGGCTACAAGGGGGTCAACGATCTGTTCTTCGCCTCAAATGGCGATCTGTATTTTACCGATCAGGGCGACACCGGCCTGCATGATCCCACGGGCCGGGTGTTCCGCATGGATACCAACGGCGCCCTGCATTGCCTGATCGACAATGTGCCCAGCCCCAATGGCCTGGTGATGGATCCGGACGAAACCCTGCTCTACATCGCCGTGACCCGCGCCAATGCGGTCTGGCGCATGCCGTTCCGCCAGGACGGCAGCGTCAACCGGGTCGGCCTGTTCGCGCAACTGGTCGGCGGCATGGGCCCGGACGGCATGGCCATGGACGTGGATGGCAATCTATCCGTCGCCCATGCCGGTTTTGGCGCGGTCTGGCTGTTTTCCGCCCTGGGCCTGCCGATCTATAAGATTCCCGATCCCGACGGCAGCCTGTTGACCACAAACATGGCCTATGGCGGCCCGGACAACCGGTCGCTGTTTATTACCTCGTCGTTCAGCGGCAAGATTCTTAGGGCCGAGATGCCAGCCGCCGGCGAGACCATGTACGCCCACATGGATTAGTTCGATATATTCAACATACCGGCGCGTTAGTTTGCGCCAGACAGGAGAGTACAATGACATTGAAACTGGGATTGATGACCGGCTATTGGGGCGCGCAGCCGCCGCAGGATCTGATCGCCGTGGCCAAGCGGGCCGAGGAACTGGGCTATTACGGCTTTTTCACCGCCGAGGCCTATGGCTCCGACGCTCTTACGCCTCTGGCCTGGGTTGGCGCGCATACGGAGAAGATCAAGCTGGGCACGGCGATCGTGCAGATTTCCGCCCGCACGCCGACGGCCACGGCCATGCATGCCCTGACCCTGGACCACCTTTCCAATGGCCGGTTGATATTGGGCCTCGGCGTCTCCGGCCCGCAGGTGGTTGAGGGTTGGTACGGCCAGCCTTTCGCCAAGCCCTTGGCGCGTACGCGGGAATATATCGACATTATCCGCCAGGTGCTGGCCCGCGAGAATCCGGTACAGATGGATGGCGCCCATTACACCATTCCCTATCCCGAGGACGCGCCGGGCTCCTGGGGCCTGGGCAAGCCGCTGAAACCCATCACCCATCCATTGCGGGCCGATATCCCCATATTCCTGGGCGCCGAGGGGCCGAAGAACGTCGCCATGGCGGCGGAGATCTGCGACGGCTGGTTCCCGCTGTACTATTCGCCGGAGCGCGAAGAGGTCTATGCCGACGCCATAGCCGGGCGGGGCGATGATTTCGAGATCATGTACCCCATGCAGATGCACATCACCGACGATCTGGAAGCCGGCCGCCTGGAAGTGAAAAAGAGCCTGGCACTTTATGTCGGCGGCATGGGCGCCAAGGATAAGAACTTTCACAACGAGTTGGTGGTCCGCCTAGGCTATGGCGAGGCGGCGGGAAAAATTCAGGACCTGTATCTGGACGGCAAGAAGGCCGAGGCCGTGGCGGCGGTGCCCGACGAGCTGGTGGATGATATCGCCCTGGTCGGCCCCAAGGACCGCATCAAACAGCGCCTGGCGGCCTGGGAAGACAGCGCCGTGACCTCGCTGCTGGTCTGGCCCAAAACGGCGGAGGATCTGGAAACCTACGCCGAATTGATTCTGGATTAGGGGGCGCCGGCATGCCTGTGTTGAGCAAGGAAGAGCGGACGGCCTTCCTGGGCGAACGGCGCGTGGTCATGCGTATTGCCGTCGTTCGCCCCGACGGCAGTCCGCTGGTCACGCCCCTGTGGTATCTGTACGAGGACGAGGCGATCTATTTTACCCCGCGTGAACGCTCCGAATGGTTCGCGTGCCTGCGCCACGATCCGCGCGCGGCGCTCTGCATCGACGAACAGCCCTTGCCCTACCGCAAGGTCATGATCGAAGGGGCGGCGGAGCTGTTGTACGATGTGGGCGCCGATGATCAATGGCGTGATCTGTACCTGCGCATGGCGAAACAATATGTGCCCAGCGACGATGCCGAGGCCTATCTGCGAAACACCATCAACGAACGCCGCGGCCTGTTCCGGATCAAACTGGCGGACGCCAAGGTGCGCAGCTGGCGCCTGCCACTGGCGGACGAGGCAGGCGAGGGCATCTGGCATAAACGCTATTACCAGGACCCGAAGACGGAATTCGACGGTCGCGCCTGATCGTTGGCGCGGCGGAAATACCGTTCAATAGCTCTTCGGCAGGTCTAGAACATTGGAGGCGATGTAGTTCTTGATCATGTGCATGCTGACCGGTGCGATGCGGCCGATGATCGCCTCGCGGTAAAAGCGCTCGACAATGAATTCGCTGGAGACGCTATAGCCGCCCAGGGTCAGCATTGCGTTGGAGGCTGCCTTGAACGAGGCCTCCGCCGCCAGGTACTTGCCGGCATTGGCTTCCGGGCCGCAGGGTTCGCCGTTGTCATACAGCGCGGCGGCCTTGAACAGCATCAGGTTGGCCGCTTCCAGCTCCATCCATGATTCCGCCAGCGGATGGGCGATTGATTGGTTCTGACCGATCGGGCGGTCGAAAACAATGCGTTCCCTGGCGTATTCCGCCGCCTTGTTCAGAACGGTGCGGCCCTTTTCCACGTGTTCGGCCCCGATCAGGATGCGTTCTGGGTTGAGTCCGTCCAACAGGTAATAGAAACCGCGGCCTTCCTCGCCAATGCGGTCCTCCACCGGGATTTTCAGTCCATCGATGAAGACCGCGTTGATATCCACCGCATGGCGCACGAATTTTTCAATCTCACGCGCCTCGATGCAGCTGCGGTCGAAGTCCGTGTAGAACAGGGTCAGGCCGTCCAGGGCCTTTTCGCATTCCTCGCGCGGGGTGGTGCGGGTGATCAGCATGAACTTGTTGGCGCTTTGCGCGGTGGTGGTGAACATCTTGCGGCCGTTGACGATGTAATGGTCGCCATGGCGTACCGCGCGGGTCTCAATCCGCGAGGTGTCCAGCCCGGCATTGGGTTCGGTCACGCCAAAGGCGGCCCGGTCCTTGCCCTGGATCATCGGCGGCAACCAGCGTTGCTTTTGTTCGTCAGTGCCGTGGCGGACCACGGGATGCAAACCGAACACGTTGACATTGATGGATGACGTCGCGCCGCCGCCATGCTGGCCCACGGTCTGCATCATGATCGCGGCTTCGGTAATGCCCAGCCCGCCGCCGCCATATTCCTCCGGCATGGCGATGCCGAGCCAGCCGTTGTCCGCCATCTCGCGGACGAATTCTTCCGGAAAGCGGTGCTCGCGCTCGGCCGTCAGCCAGTATTCCTCGCCGTACTTGTCGCAAATTTTCTGCACCGCGTCGCGGATCGCCCGCTGCTCCGGGGTGAAGGTAAAGCTGGCGTCATACATGCTTGTTCCTCCAAGACTCGTTAGGCGAAGGTCGCCGTTGCGGTCATGCCGATGGTGCCCTCGGGCGTCAACGCCCACAGCTCGCAGCCATCGCCGTCAGCCGTTGGCCGGCCAACAACCTTGAACGGCGCGGTATCGAACAACGGCGCCCGTGCCCGCATCTCGTAAGTTTTGATCGCCCTGCCGCCGCTGTTGTCGCGGGCCAGATCAAGCAGGCATTGCGAAGAATACGGTCCGTGGATCACCAGACCCGGATAGCCCTCGACCTCCATGGCGTAGGGGCGGTCGTAGTGAATGCGGTGCGGATTGAAAGTCAGCGCCGAATAGCGGAACAGCGATACCGGATCAGCTGTTATGGCGCGTTCCCACGGTGTGTCCCTGGGCGGCGCCTCGCGCTTCGGGATGCCGCTTTTCTCGCCCGGCTTGACCTCGTCGCGGAAGGCGGTGCGGGCCTCCTCCTCCAGTGCCAGTCCGTTGGGGCCGATGATGCGGGCCACGACGTTGGTGAAGATCAGCACGCCGGTGCTGCCCTCGCGCAGCTGAATGTCGGCCAGCTCGGTCTCGCGGGTCAGCTTCTCGCCGACCCTGATCGGCTGGTGATAGGTGGTCTTGGTGCCCGCGAACATGCGCCGGGGCAAGGGCATTTCGGGCAGCACATCGCTGTCCATGGGCAAACCGTCGGCGCCCAAGCGGTCACGCCGCGCCATGGGCACGAAATAGGCGCGATGCCAGCCAGGCGCGATCGCCTCGCCGTCCCCGGGCGCCGCTTCGTCGCGGTCGAAAGTGACGATCATGCCCCGTGGCGGGGCGGCGGTGGCGACGTCCTCTTCAATCACCTTGGCGCCGATATGCTGGCGCAGCGCGTCGATGTCGATGTTCGTCATGATGTCTTCCTCCTTGGTTTATTCTTTTTCACCGCGGCTCAGTTCACCGTGGAAAAGGCTTGGCCATCGAACTCGCTGATCTCCATCTCCGCCAGGGTGGTTCTATCCACGCCTTCGAGGCAGAAAATATTCACGGTGACCATGTCGGGCGCCACCCTGGGCCGGTGGAAGGGATAGATGCCGCAGGTTTTGCAGAAATAGTGCTTCGCCGTCTTGGTATTGAATTGGTACAGCTGCAAGGCGTCCTCGCCTTGCAGAATGCGCAGGTTGTCCAGCTCCACCCGATGCATGACGGCGTTGCGCCGGATGCAGATGGAGCAGTTGCAGGTTCCGGCCTTGTCCAACACCGTATCAACCTCGAAGCGCACGGCGCCGCAATGGCAGCTGCCTTGATAGGTTTGCATGCGATGAAGCCTCCCATTCTTTTGGTGCTATGATGAGAACAAAGGGTAACGGTAGCAGAAGGTAGCTGGAAAATGGAAATCTGGACAACGGGCGCGGCCTCGCCACGGGGCATCATGAAACTGGCGCGGGAGGTCGAGGACAAGGGCTGGGACGGCCTGGCGGTCGTGGATTCACAAAACCTGTCCGGCGACCCTTATGTCTCGCTCGCCATGGCGGCCACGGTGACCGAGCGCATCGGCCTGGCCACCGCCGTGACCAATTCCGTAACCCGGCAGGCGGCGGCCACCGCCACCGCCATCGCCTCCGTGAACCGCGTGGCCGAGGGTCGCGCGGTATTGGGTATCGGGCGGGGCGATTCCGCCCTGGCGCATTTGGGCCGGGCACCGGGCAAGGTTGGCCATTTCGAAACCTATCTGCGCCATCTGCAAACCTACCTGCGCGGCGAGGCGGTGCCCTTTGACGAAGTCGATATCCCCCTGGATATCGCGCCGCCCATGTCGGAACTGCACCTGGCCGACGCGCCCACGGAAAGCCGTATCGCCTGGATGGCGGGGACGCAAAAGGTCCCGGTCGAGGTCGCGGCGACCGGTCCCCGGGTGATCGGCATCGGCGCCTGCCTGGCCGAGCGGGTGATGTTTACCCTGGGCGCGGATCTGGACCGCCTAGGCTGGGGTATCGAAACGGCGCGGGCGGCGCGCCAGGCCGCAGGCCTGGACCCCGACGGCGTGGCCTTCGGCGCCTACATCAATCTGGCCTGCCATGACGACATCGCGGCGGCCCGCAATCTGGTGCGCGGCGGCCTGACCACTTTTGCCCGCTTTAACGTCATGCACGGCCGCACCATGGGCCCCTGGTCGGAGGCGGCGAAGGCCGCCCTGCATACCCTGGTCAATGCCTATGACATGAACAAGCATACCAGGGGCGACTCCCGTCAGGCCGGCACCCTGACCGACGATTTTATCGACCATTTCGCCATTGTCGGCGGGCCAGAGGCTGTTATCGAACGCCTGGCGGCCTTGGCCGCTCTGGGCCTGGACAAGGTCATCATCGGCGGCCGTCTGGGTACGTCGGGCGATGCCAACGCGGCGCGCTCCCTGACAATGCTGGAGCAGGAGGTGATGCCGGCCGTGCGGGGATGATGCGGGGTTAAGGCCGGGCCTACCGCTTTTCCAGCAGAAACACGCCCTGTTCGCCGAACAGATTGGCCCGGCTCGGCGCCTTGCCGATGGCCTTGGCGTTGCCTTTGCGGTCCAGGGTCAGGCCCTGTTCGATGTTCAGCTTCATTTCCTCGCACAACTCCATGAAATCCAGGATCGTGCACAGGTGAATGTTGACGGTATCGTACCAGGGCACCGGCAGGTCCGAGGTTATGGGCATGCGGCCACGCAACAACAGATCCCAGCGTACCCGCCAATAGCCGAAGTTGGGGAAGGAAACGATGGCCTGGCTGCCGATACGGAGCATCTGTTCCAACACCAGGCGGGGATAATGCAGCACCTGCAGGCTCTGGCTCAGGATCACCACGTCGAAGGCGCCGTCGGGATAGTCGATCAGATCCGCATCCGCGTCGCCCTGGACAACGGACAAGCCTCGGCTGACCGAGGCATTAACGCCGTCCTGGCTCAATTCCAAGCCGCGGCCATCAATGCTCCGCTCCCGCTGTAGGAAATGCAGCAGATCGCCGTCGCCACAGCCGATATCCAGGACCCGCGCGCCGGGCATTATCATATGGGCCAGGACCGGGAAATCGGGGCGGAAGACAACCCGGCGGTCATGCCGCGCCGTACCCGGCAGGCCCGAGCGCCTTTCCGCGATCTGGCTCATGTTCAGGCCAATCCCCGGCGGATGGCCGCCGCCTGCAAAAATCCGCCCAAGGTGGTGAACATCTCCGGTTCGTCCAGTAGGAAGGCGTCATGGCCCTTGTCGCTTTCCACTTCGACGAAGGAGACCCTAGCCGCCGCAGCGTTCAGGGCCCGGACAATGGCCTTGTTCTCCGCTGTTGGGTACAGCCAGTCGGAGGTGAAGGAGACGATGCAGAACTCCGTGCTGGTTTTACGGAAGGCATTGGCCAGGACGCCGCCATATTCCGCCGCCATGTCGAAATAGTCCATGGCCCGGGTAATATAGAGATAGGAATTGGCGTCGAAGCGGTCGACAAATGTGGATCCCTGGTGGCGCAAATAGCTTTCCACCTGGAAATCCGCACCGAAGCCGAAGGAGACTTCGGCGCGGTCCTGCAAATTCCGATCAAACTTGTTCTGCAAGGCGGCTTCCGAGAGATAGGTGATATGGGCCGCCATGCGGGCCACCGCCAGGCCCCGTTTCGGCACGACGTCATGTGCGTAATAGTCGCCGCCGTGCCAGTTCGGATCGGCCATGATGGCCTGCCGCCCGACCTCGTGAAAGCCGATATTCTGGGCTGAATGCCGCGCCGCGGTGGCGATTGGCGCGGCCACGTAGACCGCTTCGGGATAGTTGGCGGCCCATTGCAGCACCTGCATGCCGCCCATGGACCCCCCCGTGACACAGAACAATTGTTCTATGCCCAGGCCGTCAATCAGACGTTTTTGCGCCCGCACCATGTCGGCGATGGTGATGACGGGAAAATTCAGGCCGAACGGCTTGTTCGTGGACGGATCAATATCCTTGGGTCCCGTGGTCCCCAAGCAGCCGCCCAAGACATTGCTGCAAATAATAAAATAACGGTTGGTATCAAGGGTTTTGCCGGGTCCAATCATGGTTTCCCACCAGCCGGGCCGGCCGGTGACTGGGTTGGTGCCAACCATGTATTGATCACCGGTCAGGGCATGACAGACCAGAATGGCGTTGGATTTGTCCTGGTTCAATTCACCAATCGTTTGATAGGCGATCCTCACGGGCGCCAGGGCGCGGCCCGAGTCCAGGGTCAGGGGCTGCTCCTCTGTAATGGTGAAGAGGTGTTCGGCTGGCGTTGATGCGGACTGCCCGCCGCTGGCGACACTGCCGTTCGCCAGCCCCTCGGTAGAGCCTTCCGCCGCCTCGCCTGTTATTGTCATAATCTCCAAAACCCCATCCTGATAGTTGGGTACTATGCAGCGCCCCTTGCGCTGTCAACGTAATCTTTGCGAAAATTTGCCGTCTCTTGCACTTGCCCATGATACAGCGGGAGTGTATCACCGCCATCCGGGCCTAACATCCAAACTGATCGCCCAAACTGATCGCCCAAACCGACCGCGCAAATCGACCGCACAAATCGACCGCACCTGGCTAGGATAATAATGATGCCGACGACGACCCCAGACCTGGATGATTTAAGGCGCCAGATCGATCAGATCGACGCCGACCTGCATGACAAGATCGTGCAGCGGATCGCCTTGATCGATCAGGTCGCCAAGGCGAAACAAATGCAGGGCAATGACTCATCCGCAATGCGTCCCAATCGGGAAGCGGAAGTCGTGCGTGGCCTTGTCGACCGCCATGAAGGTCAATTGCAAACCGCCACGGTGATCCGAATTTGGCGGGAGCTGATCAATGGCGCCACGGCTCTGCAGGGTCCGTTGAGCGTTGCCGTCTGCGCGCCGGCGCGTTCGGTGGGATACTGGGATATGGCACGCAACCATTTCGGTTCCTCCGTGCCCATGACCTTGCATACCTCGCCTTCGGTAGTCCTGCGCATGGTCGATGATGTGCCGGGCGCTATCGGCCTGCTGCCATTTCCACAAAGCGGCGAGGAAAATCCATGGTGGCCGGCGCTGGCCTCTCAGGCGAATGATCAGGCTGGGCCGCGGGTGATCTGGCGGCTGCCGTTTTTCGCCTCGCCCACGGGCCGGTTCGAGCAATTGGAATCTCTGGCCGTGGCGAAGTTGATGCCGGAACCCAGCGGCCAGGACGCCACCGTTGTCATGGTCGAAACCGATCCGGACGTATCCCTGGCCCGCGTGATGGATCAACTGGGCCAATGCGGCTTCACGGCCCATCCGTTGGCCGTGCATGAACAGAGCCACGGCGGCCCCCGGCAACAGCTCATAGAACTGGATGGCTTGATCCGCCATGGGGATGCCAATATGGCTAAATTCCACGAAAAAATGGGCGAAGGTTTGTTCCGGGTCGCGATCCTGGGCGCCTATCCCAGGGCGCTGACCGCCAGTGAGGGGGAGACTTCCGCATGACCACGCCGACACCAAACCAGGGCATCATGGATATCACGCCCTACATTGGCGGCGACGCCACGGTCGAGGGCCTGACCCGCGTGGTCAAGCTGTCCTCGAACGAGGCGGCGACCGGTGCCTCGCCCAAGGCCATGGCCGCGTTTCGGGCCGGCGCCGAGGAATTGCACCGTTATCCCGAGGGCGGCGCGGCCGACCTGCGGGCCGGACTGGCGGAGATGTATGGCCTGGACATCAATGGCATCATCTGCGGCAACGGTTCCGACGAAATCATCAGCCATCTGATCCATTCCTACGCCGGGCCGGGCGACGAGGTGGTTTATACCGAGCACGGCTTTCTAATGTATCCCCTGGGCGCCATGGCCTCGGGCGCGACGCCCGTCAAGGCGGCCGAGACGGATTTCACCGCTTCCGTCGATGCCATTCTGGCGGTGGTGACGGAACGGACAAAGATGGTCTTTTTGGCCAATCCGAACAATCCCACCGGTACCTATATCGCGAATTCAGAGATTCAGCGCCTGCGCGCCGGCCTGCCGGATGATGTCATGCTGGTGATTGACAGTGCCTATGCCGAGTTTGTCTCGCGCAATGATTATTCGCCGGGGATCGAGATGGTCGAGGCGCATGACAATGTGGTCATGACCCGGACATTCTCCAAAATATACGGCCTGGCCGGACTGCGCCTGGGCTGGGCCTATTGCCCGGAAGAGGTCGCCCTGGTCTATCACCGGGTACGCTCGCCCTTTAACGTCAATTCGGCGGCCCAGGCAGCCGGTCTGGCGGCCTTGCACGATGTGGCGCACACCGATGCGGCACGGAGCCATAATGACCGGGAACTGGCCTGGCTGCACGATGAATGCCAGCGGCTGGGCCTGCCATGCATCCCTTCGGTGGGTAATTTTCTGACCGTTCAGTTTGGTGCGGACGGGCCGCGCTCGGCGACGGAGGCGCAGGAGTTTCTGCGCACCAAGGGCATCTTGCCGCGCGGCATCGGCGCCTATGGCCTGGGCGAATATTTGCGCTTCACTGTTGGCCTGGAAGATGAAAACAGGCTGGCGGTCGCGGCAATGGAAGAATTCCTGAGTAAGACAGATGGCGCCTGAGGTCGACAAGCAGCCGAAGCCGCCGCGTTTTGAGCGTCTGGCGCTGATTGGCGTCGGCCTGATCGGCTCGTCAATCGCCCGGGCCACCAGGCGGGCCGATCTGGCGGCCAGCATCGTCGGTTGCGCCCGCACCGCGAAGACCCGCGACAAGGCACTGGAACTGGGCATCGTCGATGCCATGTACGAGGACCCTGCCGAGGCCGTGGCCGGTGCCGATCTGGTCATCGTCTGCTCGCACCTGGGTAGCTATGTCAGTGTCGGCGAGGCCATTGCGCCGGCTTTGGCGCCCGGCGCGATTGTCACCGATGTGGGGTCGGTCAAGGGCTGCGTGGCGCGTGATTTGGGGCCGCATATACCCGACGGCGTGCATCTGGTGCCGGGGCATCCGGTATCGGGCAGTGAGAAATCCGGGCCCGAAGCCGGCTTTGAAACCCTGTTTGATGACCGCTGGTGGATCCTAACGCCGGACGAGACGGCGGACGGGGCGGCGGTGCAACGCCTGGCGGCCTATGTTCAGGCCCTGGGCAGCCGGGTCGAGATCATGGCGGCGGAACGCCACGACCTGGTTCTGGCCATTACCTCGCATCTGCCGCATTTGATCGCCTATAACATCGTCAGCACGGCGGACGACATGGAAACCGTGACCCAGGGCGAGGTGGTGAAATATTCCGCTGGCGGCTTCCGCGATTTCACCCGGATCGCGGCCTCGGACCCGGAATTCTGGCGCGATGTGTTCCTCAACAACCGCGATGCCGTATTGGAAACCCTGGGCCGTTTCACCGAAGATCTAATCGCCTTGCAGCGCTCGATCCGCTGGGGCGAGGGCGATGAGCTGCTGCGGGTGTTCAGCCAATCCCGCGATATCCGCCAGCGCATTATCCAGGCCGGTCAGGATACGGAGGCGCCCAATTTTGGCCGTAGGGGCGAGGCCTCGACAGACGCGGATTAGCGCGCTAACCCCGCACCGGGGTGCCCAGCTCGTCGCGCAGGTAATCGCCCAATAGACGGAATTCATCGCCTCTGCTGGAAGTCTTGCGCCCTACCAGGGCGATGCGGCGGGACGCGTTGGGGCTGGAGAACGGCCGGAAATCCAGTTTTAGCCCCCTGAGAAGGCCTGCATCCACCGCCATTTTCGGCAGCACCGTCAGGCCCAGCCCGTTGTCGACCATTTGGACCAGGGTATGCAGGCTGGTGGCATGGAAAAGACCCGTTTGCGCCCTTGCCTCCAGCTTGCCCATGGCCAGAGTCTGATCGGTCAGGCAATTGCCGCCCTCCAACAGCAGCAGCGTGTCCCGGTCCAGGCGGGCCGGCGTCATGGTCTCGAATTTTCCGATCGCATGGCCGCGGGAAAAAACAGCGACGAACGGGTCGTCGGCAAACTCAAAGACTTCTGATTTCTCGGTCTCGAACGGCAATGCCATCAGCACCAGATCCAAGGCGCCGTCGGCCAACTGCCGCAGCAGAGGCGCGGTCTGCTCCTCGCGCAGATACAAGCGCAGGCCTGGATAGGCATCCCGCAACCCCGGCATGACCCTGGGCAGCAGAAACGGCCCGATCGTGGGGATCACGCCCATGCGCAAATCACCCGCCAGTGGCGCGCCCGCAGCCCTTGCCAGATCGGCCAGATCTTCAACTCTTGTCACGATCTCCTTGGCCAGGCTGACCATTTCTTCGCCCAGACGCGTCGGCATGACCGAGCGTTTGGTGCGTTCAAAAAGCGGCGCGCCAAGGATGCTCTCCAGCTCCTTTATGCTGGCGCTTAGGGATGACTGCGTCAGCAGGCAGGCCTCCGCCGCGCGGCTGAAATGGCGATGCTCGGCCACGCTGAGAAAATGCCGGAGCTGACGCAGGGTGGGTTCGGCTTGCAAGGAATGCACCCTTAATTAAGTGATTTAATCGATTAATAACATAAAAATTACTCGTTTTGCAAATTAAGGCGTTGGCCGTACCTTGCTCATCAAGACAACGACACACCGGGCCCTAGGCCCCAGCCCAAATCGATCCAGAGAGAGGAATATGAAAATGAAATCCGTCCCCAACGTTACCTTCAAGACGCGGGTTCGCAACGACGCCATCGAAGGCCCGAACCCATTCGAATGGAAGGACCTGAGCAGCGATGAGATCTTCAAGGGCAAGCGGGTTGTATTGTTTGCCTTGCCCGGCGCCTTCACCCCCACCTGTTCGACAAGCCATTTGCCGCGCTATGAAGAGCTGTACGACCAGTTCACCGCCGAGGGCATCGACCAGATCGTTTGCCTGTCCGTCAATGACGCCTTCGTAATGTACCAATGGGGCGAGTCTCAAAAGGCGAAAAACGTCTTCCTGCTGCCCGACGGCACCGGCGAATTCAGCCGCAAGATGGGCATGCTGGTCGACAAATCGAACCTCGGCTTCGGGATGCGCAGCTGGCGTTACGCCATGCTGGTCGAGGACGGCGAAATCGTCACCATGTTCAGCGAGGAAGGTTTCTCCGACAACTGCCCGAGCGATCCGTTCGAGGTTTCCGACGCGGATACCATGTTGGGTTACCTGCGGGAAAACCGTAAAGCGGCGTAGTTTTTCGCCATGCATAAGTCGCGGCCCGCCGCCGGTATGTAAGTGTCGGCGGCGTGGCCATGGCCGGGTGCTTTGGCGCGCGCTATTGCTCGATAATCGCGGTCAGGCGGGCGATGGCCGCCGGGCCCAGGAACAGCTTGCCGTCCTGCAGCCGTACCGGCACCGACAGCACGCCGCCCGCCGCCGCCGCCAGCAGGCCCAGCACGGCGCGTGCCGCCGGCAGATGATCCCTGTCCATGGCGCCGCTGTTGACGGCAATGTTCAGCAGCTGATCATGTCCCTTGATCCGCGCCGTCAGGGCGCCGATGAGCCGCATTTGATCATCCAGGGCCAGGCTGCCGCTGGCGCTGATATCCATATCGCCCCATTGCAGATGCAGCTTGGTGATTTCCAGGGTGCCGCCGTCGTCGCGCCATTGCGCCAGATTTTGTGGCGATGCATCGCCCTTCAAAAGGCCGGTCACCGTGGTTTGGAGGTCCATCAGCTTGACCGTACGGGGAAACTCGACGGGCAGGGTGCCCGGCTCCAGCTCAAGCTCGTCGCTGCGCAAGGCCAAATCGATGCCGTCGGGGGCATTCGGGGCGGGGCGGGCATGGATTTGCAGGCGCTTTGCCTGTAATGCGGCACCATTGTCGTGGCGCAGCCGAATATCCCTGCTGTCGAGAGATAGGCGCGCGGGCCTGCCCTGGGCGTCGGTCTCCATACTGGCCAAGGCTTCGCCGCTATCGAGTGTCAGGTTGTGCTGGCGCGCCTTGTGTATGGCCGCGAACAGATGCTGGCCGGAGAGATCGAACAATATGTGGCGTGGCTGCCAAGGGTGGCCCACGGCTTTGACACGATCCGCCCGCCAGTGGAACTCCCGCCGCGGGCCGCGCAGGGCCAGGCGGGGTTCGCTTAGATCAACCCGGATGCGAAAGGGAAAGCCGCTGATCTCCAACGCGCCATAGCTCAATTCGTGGGTTTGATTAATCTCGTTGGTGCGGCGCTGTGTTTCCGTGCGCACCTGATCGGCGGTATGGAACCAAAAGCCGCTCCACCCCGCCATGGCGGCAATGACAACCCCGACCAAAATATAATAGCGCATGGCGCCTCGCTGCTTGTCTGATGGATATGCTATAAATCAGCCGTTGAACTTTCCCGGGCGCCCGACGTGAACATTTCCCCACAACATTACACAATACCTGATCTGACCCTACCCCCGGGTGACTTATGGGTCTTTGGTTATGGCTCGGTCATGTGGCGGCCGGGCTTTTCGCATCTGGAACGCCGGGCCGGCCGGGTGCACGGCTATCACCGTTCCTTGTGTGTCTGGTCCTGGTATCACAGAGGCACCCAGGAAAATCCGGGCCTTGTCCTCGGTCTGGATGTAGGCGGTTCGTGCCACGGCATGGCCTATCGCATCGCCGCCGCCGACAAGGCCGAGGTGGCCGATTATCTGTACCGCCGTGAATTGGTCACCGACGGTTACGAGGCTATTCTGCATCAGGTGTATCTGGATGATCGCTCCGTCACCGCGTTGGCTTTTCGCGCCAACCGCCGGCACCCGCAATATGCCGGCAAACTGGCGCATGACGAGGCCGCCCATACGGTGCGCCGGGCCCAAGGCGCCTCGGGCGCCAATCCGGAATACGTCGAAAGCACCGTGCAACAGTTACAGGCGATGGGCATCGTCGACCGCGCCCTGCACCGCATCAATGACCTGGTGCGGGGCGATTAAAATCTAGTCCGTGCCGAATTCCTTGGCGTGCAGCCAGGCGCCCAGTTCGCCGGTGGTGCCGTTCTTGTTCCAGGCCTCCAGCATGGCGGGGGCGGCTTCGGCGGCTTTTTGCCATATCTCCGGCCCGCCCGTATTGGTCGCCAGTTCCAGGCGGTGACCGTTGGGGTCGAAGCAATAGATCGACTTGAACAGGCTGTGATCGATCGGCCCGATGACATCGACGCCATGGCTTTCAATGCGTTCCTTGGCCGTCAACAGAGCCTCCATGTCCGGCACGGCAAAGGCAATGTGCTGCACCCATTCTGGCGTGTTGGGGTCCTTGCCCTGTTTGGGTGAATTGGGCAGTTCGAAAAACGCCAGATAGCTGCCGGGCCCGATCTCGAAAAAGATATGCATGTAGGGATCGGGTTCCTTGGTCGAGGGCACCTGATCCTCGGAAATCGCCATGACATAATCCATGCCGATGACGTTGCTGTAAAAATCCACGGTTTCCTGGGAGTTGTTGCAGCGGTAGGCGACGTGGTGCAGGCCGGTGGTGACGGACATGGTAGGTTCCCCCATTTATCAATCGGTTGTTGATAGCACTCTAGCAATTCGCTGCCGTGGGTGCGAGGCTTGCCGCTGCAACACCACGTTGCAAGCCAATTCAGGGGCTGCCCATGATCGTCGATTGCCACGTCAACCTTTGGAACCCGGAGCATTTCACGCCGCTGTATGCCGAACAGATGCGCCGCGTCCGTTCGGACGGCGACTACGGTCTTAAGGCCGATGCAGAAACCCTTTATGGCGCCATGGCGGATGTGGATCGGGCCATCATTTTCTCCCCCCGCTATCGCGATAGTGCGGGAGTGGACGGCGATGATGTGGCGGTGGCCGATGCCGTGGCCCGCTATCCGGACAAGTTCGTCGGCTTCGCCTACGTGGACCCGCGCCAGGCCGACTACCTGGAACAACTGAGGCATAGCATCGAAGGCCTAGGTCTGAAGGGCGTCAAATATGGTCCGATCTACAATGGCGTCCCTCTGTCCGACCCGCGCATGACGCCGATCTATGAATATTGCCAGGCCAACGATCTGCCATTGACCCTGCACATGGGGACGACGTTCGCCGATAATGCACCGGTGGATCTTGGCCGCGCCATTCACGTGGACCCCGTCGCCGCGCGCTTTCCCGATTTGAAGATCATCTGCGCCCATATGGGTCATCCCTGGTACGAGGACTGCATCACCGTGGTGCGCAAACGGCCCAATGTCTATTGCGAGATCGCGGCGATTTTTTACCGGCCCTGGCAATTCTGGAACATTCTGATCTCGGCCCAGGAATATTCCATCACCGACAAGATATTCTTTGGTACGGATTTTCCGTTTTCACAGGTAGGGGAAAGCCTTGCGGGTCTGGAGAACGTCAATCACGTGATCGCCGGTAGCGGCCTGCCCCGGGTTTCGGACGAGACCATTCAGCGCATCAAGCACGCCAACCCGTTCGAACATTGGTGGCACGGCCCCGGCCCGCTCTAGCAGCCTGCCAAGGCCTAAATAGCCAAGGTGCCTCCATTCTTGTTCAGCCAGGCTTGCTGCTCGCGGTAATTGGGCATCAAACCCTCGACAATGCGCCAGAAATCCGGCGAATGATTGTGCTCCAGCAGATGCGACACCTCGTGGGCGACGACGTAATCGACCACCGCCGCCGGCGCCATGACCAGGCGCCAGTTATAGGAAAGTTCGCCGCTGCTGCTGCAACTGCCCCAGCGGCGTTTATAGGTCTTGACCTTGACCGCGCTTGCCCGCACGCCCAGATGCCCGCAGCAATGTTCGGTCCTGGCCTGGAATTCCTCCAATGCGGCCTGGCGGTAGAATTCTTGCAGGCGTTGTTTGATCTTGGCTTGCCTATCCGCGTCCTGTGACCGTTTCGGAATCGTTATAACGAGCTTGCGCCCAACGATTTCCGCCGGCCAGGGGGCACCGTCAATGATCTTCAGTTCGTGCCCCCGGCCCAGGAATTGATAGATCTCGCCTGTTATATAGGACCTGGGCGGTGCCTTTGGCCGGGCTGCCTGCTCGGCCAATTTTTTTTCGATCCAGTCCGAATGTTTATGGACCAGGGCGGTGATTTGCCCCTCCGGCGTGCGGTCGGGGACCATGACCTGGACCTGGCCGTCACGGACCTGCAGGCACAGGGTCTTGCGCCGGGTTGAGCGTTTCACTTCAAAATGAAAATTCCTGACGAAATTCATGGCAACCTGCGTGGCGGCGAATCGCGAAATAGGCTACACCAGCTTGGCCATCATTGTCTTTGCAGGAGGATCGCGATCATGAGCAAGCCTAAGGTCCGAACGGGTATTATAGGGGCTGGCTTTGCCGCCAGCTTTCATATCGAAGCGGCCCGGCGTGCTCATAGCGCCGATGTGGAGGTCATTGGTGTCCATTCCAGAAGCACCGCCAGTACCAAAAGCTTCGCCGAAAAGCACGGTATCGAGGCTTTTTCAACGCTGGACCCTCTATTGGATCAGATCGATGTGCTGCACGTCTGCGTTCCCCCCGCCCTGCACGAACCTGTCGCGGTACAGGCGTTGGCGCGCGGTGTATTTCCCATTGTCGAGAAACCGTTGACCGGATATTTCGGCGACGGCGCAGCGGATTTCGATGGCCGCACCGCATCCATGACCGAGGCCCGCAGCGGCGCCCTGGCCAGCATCGAGCGCATGCGCGCCGCGGAAGCGGACTCGAAAGCCCGTATCCTGTACGCCGAAAACTGGGTCTACGCCCCGACAATTCAGAAGGAGCGGGAGATCCTGGAAAAAACCAAGGGGCAGATCCTCTGGATGCATGGGGAGGAGGCCCATTCAGGCTCCCACGCCCCCAGTTATGGCCATTGGGACCAGGCCGGCGGCGGCGCCATGATCGGTAAGGGCTGCCATCCTCTGACCGCCGCCCTGTATCTGAAAAAAGTCGAGGGCCGGGCCCGTTTTGGCAGATCAATCCGCCCCGCCACGGTCACCGCGCGAACCCATGCCATCACCCAGCTGGAAAACTTTGTCGATACGGGCCATATCCGCGCGGATTATGTGGATATTGAGGATTTCGGCATGATCCACGTCACCTTTCAGGACGGAACCATTGCCACCGTGTTCGCCTCTGACATCGTGCTGGGCGGCGTGCATAATTGGCTGGAGGTCTGCGCCGGCAACCACCGCGCAATCTGTAACCTGAACCCTTCAAATCAGATGCAGACCTACAATCCGGTGGAGAGCCAGTTCGACGACGTCTATGTGGTGGAAAAAATCGGCACCAAGCAAGGCTGGGCCAACACCGCGCCCGACGAGGATCATTCCCACGGCTTCCCGCAGGAGATCGAGGCTTTCTACCGCACCATCGCCCATGGTGAAGACGTGGAAAGCGACAGCGAATTGGCCGCCGATACCATCGCGACCATTTACAGCGGCTATGTCTCCGCCGCCAATGGCGGCGCGGCCGAGCCGATTACCTTACTTTAGAAGATCAAGGAATTATCAGCATGATTATGCGCAATAGCCTTCGGGAAAAACTGGACGCGGGTGCCGCGACCCTTGGCACGCACTTTCTCTCGTCCGATCCGGATATCCCGGAAATTATCGGTGACACGGGCCTGTTCGATTACGGCGAATATTGCGCCGAGTATTCCGCTTTCGATATGCAGACGCTCAATCATCTGGCCCGCGCCGGCCAGTGCGCCAACCTAGCTCTGATGCTGAAGCCGGATCAGGAGAGCCAGGGTTTTTGGACCCAGGCCGCCATGGGTGCCGGCTTCAAGGCTGTACTGTTCACGGACATCCGCACGGCGGCGGACGTTGTCGAATGCCACCGCATTGTCGCCGCCGATAACCCCGAGAAAGGCGGCAACATGGGCGTTAAGCTGCGCCGCCCGGCTCTGACCGGCTATCAGCCCGACAACTATCTTGAGGATCTGAACAGCTTTGTCTTCACCATCATGATCGAAAAAAATGTCGCCCTGGATGATATTGATGCCATCCTGGAAATGGCCAAGGCCAAGGGCGTCGCCATGACCCAGTGGGGACCGGCGGATTTCGGCTTTTCCCGTGGTGAGCCAAGCCTGATGCACACGGATGGCATCCGGCCCTTCGAGGAACAGGTGATCAAAAAATCCATCGAACACGGTGTTGCCCCGCGCATCGAAATCGCCGAGCCGGAACAGGCCAAACGTTACGTCGACCTGGGCGTCCGCCATTTCTGCATCGGATGGGACCGATTTATCCTGCAAGCTGGCCTGACCCGCATTGGCGAGGGCATGCGCAAGGTATTGGAGGACGTCTAGACCGCTTTCTAATTTCATCGAATTGCCGAGCTGACCGCGCCACGAGTTGGGGACCCACGGGATTATGATGACTGGGTGGCCGAGAGCGGGTGGCTTGGCGAATTGATGAATATGAAAGATGGTCTAGGCTCACGGTCCGGCGGCCAGACGTAATGATATCCTCTTAATTCAGGCCTTTTCGACGACCAAAAGATGCGGTCCATCCGGGTTGGCGGCATCTTCGGGCTCCAGGGAAATAACTTTATGACCATGTTCGCGCACGGAACGCGGGACGTTCTGTAATGGTTCCATGCCCTGCAAGCGCACGGTCGCCCGCTCCCCCGGTTCCATGGATTCGATCAATAGTTTCGTTCGGACAAAGGTCATCGGACAAATTTGCGCTGTTATGTCTAGAAAATTCATTATTATGTCCGTTTTCACACCCAATATCCAAATACTAAAACAAATATTCCCGAATTATTGTTTTTCTATTGCATAAAAGGCAACATAATTCTAATATTATCCCTGAATTATGAAGTCCGTGCATTTGCAATTGTCTGATTTTCTTGAAGGAACTGGTAACATGGCTGAACAAGGTACTGATCTTAGTGAACTATTGACGCTAACCACGGACATTGTTGCATCCCATGTTTCCAACAACGGCGTTCCTGTCAGTGAATTACCGCAATTGATTCAGCAGGTCTACGCGACTTTAGCGGAACTTGGCAAGGAAGCTGCCCCGGCTGCGGAAAAACCGCAACCAGCCGTGCCGATCCGGAAATCAATTACACCGGATTTCATTATCTGCCTGGAAGACGGCAAGAAACTGAAAATGCTGAAACGGCATTTGAAGACCGCCTACGACATGACGCCCGATCAGTACCGGGAGCGCTGGGGTTTAGCCTCGGACTATCCCATGGTTGCGCCGAATTATGCGGAACAACGCCGCGACCTGGCCAAGAAAATTGGCCTGGGCACATCACGAAGCCGCCGCGGCGCGGCTTAAGGGGATCTTTCATCGTAGCGCTCTGGGTGGTCGAACGGCTGGAGGGTAGGACTGAATGCCGGGGCATATAGAACGGCTTTGCTTGGAACGCGGTCTGCGGATGACCGGGCAACGCCGCGTTGTGGCCCGTGTACTGTCGGAAGCCGACGATCATCCCGACGCGGAAGAGGTCTATCGCCGGGCCAGCAAGCTGGATCCGAAAATATCCATTGCGACCGTCTACCGCACCCTGCGCATTTTTGAAGACGCGGGCATTTTGCAGCGGCTGGAATTCGGCGATGGCCGAGCTCGATTTGAACGCGCCGAGAGCGATCATCATGATCATTTGATCGACACCGAAAGCGGCAAGGTGATCGAATTTCAAAACGAGCAAATGGAACGATTGCAGGAAAAAATAGCCGCCGATCTGGGCTTTCGCCTGGTCGGCCACCGAATGGAACTCTACGGCGTACCTTTGCAGGATGGGCGCCCTTCCAGCAGCGGCGATGACGACGGGAATGACGGCGGCGACTAGGGCAGTTTCGGTTCCAGGACGCGTGGTCATCGCGGCACTTCGCGGCGGGCGAAACGGCCTTCAGATTGCCGGCATGCAGAGATAACAAAGCGGATAGGTTGACGGCGGCCTGACTTCTTGACTATTTGCGCCCTATTGATAGTGTTTTCCCTGATAACATAGTGTGGAGCGCGATAAGGGAATGAACCAACATCGCCAGCGCCTGAATATATGTCGGGCGCGCGAGAGCGAGACCAATAGCAGACGCCGGGCAGCCGGCGGTGGTTATTGCGGACGCGGTCGGCCTCCCTTGCCCCGAAAATTCCTTGGCTAAGAAACTTTTTATCCGCACCTACGGGTGCCAGATGAACGTCTATGATTCGGCCCGCATGGCGGATGTCCTGGCGCCCCTGGGTTATGCCCAGGCCGACGGCCCGGAAGAGGCGGACATGGTTATTCTCAACACCTGCCACATCCGCGAAAAAGCAGCGGAGAAAGTGTATTCCGAACTGGGCCGACTGCGCCAAATCAAGGAACAGCGGGTAGAGGACAATCCGGAAGACCCAGGCCCGGTGCTCGCCGTCGCCGGTTGCGTGGCCCAGGCCGAGGGGGCCGAGATGCTGGCCAGGGCGCCGTTTCTGGACATCGTTTTTGGACCGCAAACCTACCACCGCCTGCCCGAAATGATCGCCCGCGCCGAGCGCGCCGCGAAAAAGAACAGTGGCACGCAAGGCCGCAGGGGCGCGGGGGTACTGGATACGGATTTCCCGGACGAGGCAAAATTCGACCATTTGCCAATGGCCCGCGCGGATATCGCGGCGGCGGGCCGTACCGCGTTTCTGACCATCCAGGAAGGCTGCGACAAATTCTGCACCTTCTGCGTGGTGCCCTATACTAGGGGCGTGGAATTCTCGCGTCCCGGTCAGGCGATTCTGGCGGAGTGCCAGGCCCTGGTCGAGGCGGGCGTGCGCGAGGTCACCCTGCTGGGACAAAACGTTAATGCCTATCACGGGGCGGCGCCAGACCAGGGCGCCGGCGGCAGCACCACCGCGACATGGGATCTGGCCGAATTAATTGCGCAACTGGCCGGGATCGATGGTCTGGAGCGGATCCGCTACACCACGTCTCATCCCAGGGACATGGCCGACAGCCTGTATGCCGCGCACGGCAACTGCGAAAAATTGATGCCCTACCTGCATCTGCCGGCACAGTCGGGATCGGACCGCATCCTGGCCGCCATGAACAGGGGTTACACGGCGGCGGAATACCGGGCCAGCGTCGCGCGTCTGCGCCAGGTACGGCCCGACATTGCCCTCTCGGGAGATTTCATTGTCGGCTTTCCCGGCGAGACCGACGCGGACTTCGAGGCCACCATGGCGTTGGTAGCACAGGTCAACTACGCGCAGGCCTATTCCTTCAAGTACAGCCCCCGCCCCGGCACGCCGGCGGCCTTGCTGGAAAATCAAGTGCCAGACGATGTACGCGGCGAACGGTTGCAACGGCTACAGGCCCTGTTGGACAGCCAGCAACAGGCTTTTAATCAGCAGATGGTGGGCCGGCGCATGCGCCTGTTGCTGGACCGGCCTGGCCGGCGGCCCGGTCAATTGGTTGGCCGCAGCCCATATATGCAAGCGGTGCATCTGGATGGCCCCGCCTCAATGCTGGGGCGAATGGTCGAGGTTGAGATCACCGATGCCCATGCCAACAGCTTGGCGGGCCAATTGATTAGCGGCGATCAAGCAGCGGATATAGGGCGGACGGCAACGATGCCGCCGGCGAGCAAGGCAAGCAGCATGGAGCAGATAATTTGAACATGGCAACAAATGGCGGCGAACCGGCCCTGGTGATCGATTTTGATGATACCCGGTTGCTGGCGCCGCTGTTTGGCGAGCATGACCGCCACTTGGCCCGGATTGAGCAACGGCTGGGCCTGTCGCTGGTGCCGAGGGGTAACAGGGTAGCGATCCTGGGCGAGGCACATTCAGCGGCGGTGGCCCGCGCCGCCCTCGAAGATCTGTACCAGCGCCTGAAAGGTGGTCTGGAAGTCACGGTGGCGGATGTGGATGGCGCCGTCCGCATGGCCGAGGTGCAACCGCTCGAACAAACCGAGACGCAATCGCGGTCCGATGCAACCGACGAAGGGACCAAGGCGGCAAAATCCGAGCGTAAATCCAAGCGCAAACCTGAACGCGCGTCACGGCGGACAACCGGCGCGGAAGACACGCTTATCAGAACTCAGAAAAAACTGATCACCCCGCGCTCGCCGAAACAGGCGGCGTATGTGGACGCCATGCGGCATCATGATCTGGTCTTTGGCTTGGGCCCAGCTGGTACCGGCAAGACCTATCTTGCAGTCGCGATCGCGGTTTCCATGTTGCTGGAAGAGGCCGTGGAACGCATCGTTCTAACCCGCCCGGCGGTCGAGGCCGGCGAACGCCTTGGCTTTCTGCCCGGCGCGCTGGAGGAAAAGGTCGATCCATATATGCGGCCCATGTACGATGCCCTCTATGACATGATGCCCGGCGACCGGGTTTTGCGCCGCCGTGACGCGGGCGATATCGAGGTTGCGCCGTTGGCCTATATGCGCGGCCGTACCTTGTCCAACGCCTGTGTTATCCTGGACGAGGCGCAAAATACCACACCGGTGCAGATGAAGATGTTTCTGACCCGCATGGGCGAGAACAGCCGCATGGTGGTGACGGGTGATCCGTCCCAGGTTGACCTGCCGGCGGGAACGCCGTCCGGCCTTAAAGATGCACTGGGCATTCTGGGCGGCATCGAGGGCATCAAGATGATTGAATTCGGCGCCGACGATGTGGTCCGCCATCCCCTGGTTGGTACCATCGTGCGGGCTTACGAACAGTCCGGTAAGACAAGAGCCGGCAGGGACTAGAGATGCAGGGCAACGACGACGGTCCAGATACGCCGGCCGGCACACCGCCCGGTACGCCACCCATCTCGGGGCCCATGGGTCCCGGCGGTTTGGCGGAAACACGCGAGGCGCTGCGCAAGGCGGCCAGCGTGGCCCTGGCGGACGACCGTTGGCAGCGCTGGCGGCCGGTGCGGGATATCGCCGCCGTACTGGGTTTTATCGTGCTGATGACCATGTTGTTGATCCAGCCTGGTGGCGGCAGGGTGGCGCAACCCGCCATTGATACCGTGGCCCAGGCGACGATCCGCGCCGGCCGTGATGTCCTGATCGAGGACCGCTCGGCAACCCAGGCCCGCCGAGAAGAAGTCCGGGCCGGGGTCGCCGAAATTTTTGATTATGATTCCGATCTCTATTTTGGCCTCGGCGACAAGGTATTCAAAGCACTGGCCAATCTAAAGACGCGAAAAGCGGACGATGCCAAGCCGGCGGCGGACCGCAGGGCAGCTTTTCAGGAAGAACTTGGCGCCGCCGTTGGCAGCGGCGTCTTTGCCCTGCTCGAAGGCCTGGCCGATCCCAGCGATGCGGCGCTGGCGATCAATTTCTTTCTTAACATGGGCCTCGACCGCCAGGTGATCGCCGACCGTGGCGCCCTGCCGTCCGGAAGCGACTCCGGCACCGGCGGCAGTCTGGAAATCTGGGACCTGGGCCTGAAAATGGGTTCGCGCCGGGAAAATACCGTCGGCATCATTGATTTACGCCAATTGCGCCGCCTGATGACGGCCCGGGCCGGCGATGCCCCCTATGGCGAAGCCCGCATCGTACGCAGCTGGATCCTGCAAGCGGCCCAGGAGATAGCGCGGCCAAATCTGCAACCCAACCAGGTCGCCAGCCAGAAACGGCGCGACCAAGCGGTGGCGGGTGTCGAACCTGTGTTTCTGCGGATCAAGGCGGGTGAAGTTATCGTTCGCCGAGGCGACCGGGTTACCGCCATGGCCTGGCGCCGTATTGGCATCCTGAACGAGAATGCCGACGGGCGTCAGGTCTGGCGTGAAATGGTTGCCGTCGCGAGTCTGTTGGTAGGCTTTCTGCTGTTGGGTGCGGTCTTTTTCTCCCGCGCCCGGGTGCCGCTTAGCTTTGGCCGGAAGTCCGCTTATCTGACCCTGAGCATTGTCGCCGCCACCTCCCTAATCGGCGTCGCCATGTTCTATGCCGGCCTGGGTTTTGCCGACGGCATGGGCTTTGATCCCGACGCCGCTGCCTATTTCATACCCCTGGCGCTGGCCACGGTATTGGTATCACTGTTGGTCGATGCGCGGACATCTTTGCTGGTCGGGGTGGTTTTGACTTTGTTCCTGGCCTATCGGGTGAATGGCGATTTGTGGCTGGCAACGAATTACATCGTCGGCGCATTGGTCGCCGGCATCGCCGCCCGGCGCAGCCGCCGCCGCATTGATCTGCTGCGCATTGGCTTGATGGTGGCCCTGGCCCAGGCGGCCATGGTGCCGGTTACCGTGACCCTTGCCGGCCATGCCATGGGCAGCGAACATCTACCCCTGATGTTGGGCGCGGTGGTTTCGGGCCTGTTGGTCGGGGTGGCGACATTGGGCCTTCTGCCTGCCTTTGAATGGCTGTTCGACGAGACCACGGATACCCGTCTGCTGGAGTTGGCCTCGGCCGACAATCCGCTGTTGAAGGAATTGGCCCTGAAGGCGCCGGGCACCTACTACCATTCCACCATGGTCGCCAACTTGGCTGAAGCCGGCGCCGAGGCCATTGGCGCCAATGGCCTTATGTGCCGTGTCATGGCCCTGTATCACGATATCGGCAAGCTGCAACGGCCGGCCTATTTCATGGAAAACCAGCGCGGCAGCGACAATATTCATGCCCGCCTGGCGCCGGATGTTTCAGCCCGGGTGATCCTGCATCATATTCTCGACGGCCTGGAGATGGCGCGCAAGGCCAAGTTGGGCCGATTGATTCTGGAGGGCATCGCCCAGCATCAGGGAACAACGCTGTTGCGTGTGTTCCATGAAAAGGCCAAGGCCCAAGGTTTTAACGGCCCCGAAGAAGACTACCGTTATCCCGGACCGCGGCCGCAGCGGCGGGAAGCCGGCATTCTATTGCTGGCCGATTCCATCGAAGCCGCGACCCGGGCCCTGAAAGACCCCACCGCGGCAAGCGTTGGCGCGCGGGTCCGCGATGTTATCGAGATGCGCGTCAGCGAAGGCGAGCTGGATGACTGCAATCTGACCCTGCGCGATCTGGACATTATCGAAACCACGTTTACCCGCACCTTGACCCTGGGTGTGTTCCACAATCGTGTCGATTATCCACCCATGGCGACCCCGACCGGTTCCTCACTGGAAGGCGATGCTGAAGGCGAAACGAGAGGCGATGCAGATAGAGATCATCGTGTCCACCCCCTGCCGGGCGTGGCTGACCGACCTGCCTGACGCGGTGGAGATCAGTCAAAACACCGTGGCCGCCGTTTTGACCGACGCCGGTCAGCTGGATGTTGTTCTGGCCGGCCGGGAGATCGAAGTTGGCGTGACACTGACCGACGATGGAGAGATGCGGCAGCTTAACAAGGATTTTCGCCAAACCGACAAGGCAACCAATGTATTGTCCTTTGCCGGCGATAGCGATAACGGTACCGGCCCGGTGGCAAACAATCCGCAAATGCCATTGTTACTGGGCGATATCGTGCTGGCCCATGGCGTGGTCAGCGGCGAAGCGCTGGATCAGGCCAAGCGTTTGCATGATCATTTTTGCCACTTGCTGGTTCATGGTACGCTGCACCTGCTGGGTTTGGATCACATGGACGAGGAAGAGGCGCAAACAATGGAAGAGCGGGAAGTGGCGATCCTGGCCCGTATGGGCATTGCCGACCCCTATCTGTTGACGGACCAACGTGTATCATTGGATCTGACATGAGTGATTCATCCGACCTTCCTGCATCCGGCAAACCGCGGAACGGCGGCGCGAAACCTCAGGGCGCGAACATGCCCGAAGCCGGTGGCGGCGGCTTTCTCCACTGGTTGAGCAATCTGATACGCGGCGGCGGCGATACGGATCTGAAGGAAAGTATCGAGGAAGTCATTGACGAGCACGAGGCGCTGACGCCGGTGATGAACCCGGAACAGCGCGAGATGCTGATGAACATCATCAGCTTTGGCGAATTGGAAGTGGATGACGTAATGGTGCCCCGCACCGACATCGTGGCGCTGGAGGCCGGCGCCTCGACGGCGGATGTGGTCAGCACCTTTCGCCAGGCCCATCATTCCCGTCTTCCGGTCTATCGCGAGACCCTCGATGACATCGCTGGCTTTGTTCATATCAAGGACATTGTCGATCATTGGGGCCGGGACGAGGGACTGTCCCTGGCCCGCATCCTGCGCGAACTGCTGGTCGTGCCGCCTTCCATGCCGATCCTGGATCTGCTGGCGCGCATGCGTTCGACACGTATTCATATGGCCGTGGTGGTTGATGAATACGGCGGTACGGACGGCCTGGTGACCATTGAAGATATTGTGGAGGAAATTGTCGGCGAGATCGAGGACGAACACGACACCCATGAGGGCCCTTTGTTGCAGGAACGGCCCGACGGCAGTATCGAGGCCGATGGCCGGGCCGAAATCGAGGAGTTGGAGAAAATTCTGGCGGTCGATCTGCTGCCCGACGAAGTCGACGAGGACATCGAAACCCTGGGCGGTCTGGTCTTTGCCATGCTGGGCAGAGTGCCGCAGGTCGGCGAGGTTATCAGCCATCCCGGCGGCGTTGAATTCGAGGTCGTCGATGCTGATTTGCGACGGGTTAAACGGCTGATGATCCGCCATGGTGCCGCCGCCGATGCCGGCGGTGAGGGTGGCGAGCCAGACGACGAGCCCGACCCAGCGTCCAACGGCTAGCCCAAGCACCGGCGGAACGACATGGCCTCTCTGTCCATGCCAAACATCGCTGTCCGGCACACCACCTGGTTCCGCCTTCTAACCGCGATAATGTTAGGCGCCGCCGCCGCCCTGGCTCTGGCGCCATGGTATCTCTGGCCCTTGATGGTGCTTGGCTATGGCGGCCTGTTATGGCTTTTGCAAGGGACCGCGCGCACGAAAGCGGCCTTTTTCCAGGGCTGGGCCTTTGGCATCGGCTATTTTCTGGTTGGCCTGCACTGGGTCGGCCACGCCTTCATGGTCGATGCCGCCCGCTTCAGCTGGTTGATGCCATTCGCGCTTTTCGCCCTGGCGGCGGGGCTCGGACTGTTTCCTGCCCTGGCGGCGGCCTGTACCCAACGTCTGTCAGTCCCTGGGATAAGCCGCTTGCTGGCCTTCACCCTGTTCTGGGGTTTGAGTGAGTGGTTGCGGGGCAGCATTTTTACTGGGTTTCCCTGGCTGTTGTCCGGGCATGTCTGGGCCGCCAGCGATTTCAGCTTGCAGGCCGCCGCCTATTTGGGGGCATCCGGCCTGGGTTTGCTGGCGGTGCTGTCGGCCGCCGCGCCCGCTTTGATCTTGAGCACGCAATCGGGCTCCCGCAAACCGGGCCTCATGGCCAGCGCCGCCGCGCTGGCCCTGGTGGTTCTGGTCTTGACGTTATCGCAAGCACGTTTAGAGGCGGCTGAGACCAGCCATCATCCAGGCGTACGGCTGCGCCTGGTTCAGGCTGGTATTGCACAGGCGGACAAATGGCGGCCGGAATTGCGCGACCGGCATTTGGCGCTTTATCTTGAACTAAGCCTGAGCACTGATGGCGCCGGACAGCCAGCCGACTTCAGCCATCTGATCTGGCCGGAAACGGCAACGCCATTCTTTTTGGCGGCGGACCAACGACGCAGCAGCGCCATCGCCCGCCTCCTGCCCCCCGAAAGTCTGTTGATAACCGGCTCTCCGCGGCGTGGGGATGCAGGGGAGCGCCACCAGAGACTGTATAATAGCATTGCTTCCCTCAACCCGAGCGGCATCGTCACAACTATTTATGACAAGTTTCATTTGGTGCCCTTTGGTGAATACCTGCCCTTCCGTGCCGTGATGGCCCGCCTGGGTCTGGACAAACTGGCCCATGGTGCCGTGGACTTTTCGCCGGGAGCCCAACCAAGTCTGGTTCGCCTCCCCGGCCTGCCGTCTTTTCGCCCCTTGATCTGCTACGAAATCATTTTTCCCCGGGAAATAGAAACGAACGGCGAAATTCTTGATTCGAATGGAAGGCCGGAATGGCTGTTGAATTTGACCAATGATGCCTGGTTCGGCGGCAATTTTGGCCCCCGCCAGCACCTGGCCATAGCCCGCGTTCGGGCGGCAGAACTGGGCCTGCCCGTGATCCGGGTGGCGAACACCGGCATCTCGGCCGTCATCGACCCCCACGGACGCATTATCAGCCAATTACCCTTATCAGTGGCGGGTGTGATCGACAGCCAATTGCCTTCCGCCTTGCCAAAAACCTTATATGCAAGCTTTGGTGATGGCATTTTTGCTTTATTGTGCCTATTGCTTGCCGGTTCGAGTATTCTTGCCCGCGTTTACAGTATTATTGTGACTCGCCATAACAACTAGGCGATGCTTGACAGGCAAACTCGGCTGCTACATACATGTGTATGCAACTTATTGGATGCATACAGTATTTTTTGGCGACCAGTAACTCGGATTGCCAGCAAAGATTGCGAATGAGGAGTAGTACCAGTGACAGCGAATCCCAATCCGGTTGACATTCATGTCGGCTCACGTGTTCGGCTTCGTCGTACTTTGTTGGGTATGAGTCAGGAAAAACTAGGCAATGCCCTGGGATTGACGTTTCAGCAAGTACAGAAATATGAACGCGGCACAAACCGCATTGGCTCCTCCCGGCTATTTTTGCTCAGTCGTATTTTGGATGTGCCCGTATCCTTCTTCTTTGACGACATGGCACCTGAGGTAGCGGCAGGACAGCCCGGCTTTGCCGAGGCGGCCCAGGCCAATTTTGACCAGGACGATCTGGCAAAGCGGGAAACCCTGGAATTGGTGCGTGCCTATTACAAAATTACCGATGCCGGTGTGCGCAAACGGTTGTTTGATCTGGTCAAGGCAGTGGGCGGCCAGGTTCTAGATGACTTGGATGAAGACTAGATATCTCCCAAATTATTGACGGATTCTCCACTGCGTCGTTTGGGCGCTGCCGGTCTTGCAAGGGTGGCGCTTGACCGGCGGCTAAAAGCCTGCAACAACGCCTCTGCATTTGGCGAATTGAACGCCAAAACCAATGTAATCGTGACTCTCAACTGGCAGGAGGCGCCCCGTGTCGAGCGGCAATTATCTCTTTACCTCTGAATCCGTGTCCGAAGGGCATCCGGACAAAGTTTGCGATCAAATCTCCGATGCGATCGTTGATATGTTTTTGGCTGCCGATCCGGACAATGCCCGGGTCGCCTGCGAAACATTGACTACCACCAACCTGATCGTTTTGGCCGGCGAAGTGCGCGGCCCCGCCGAAGTGGCGAGCAACAAGGCGGCCATGGAACAGGCGGCCCGCGATACCGTGCGCCGTATCGGCTATGAGCAGGACGGGTTTCATTGGGAAAAAGCCGAGGTGCAGGTCCACCTCCATCCCCAGTCCGTTGATATTGCCCAGGGCGTCGATGCCTCCGGCAACAAGGACATCGGGGCGGGCGACCAGGGCATTATGTTCGGCTATGCCTGTAATGAAACCGACGCCCTGATGCCGGCGCCCATTCATTATTCCCACGCCATTCTACGCAATATGGCCGCGGACCGGCACGCCGGCAAAACACCGCAATTTGGTCCCGATTCAAAAAGCCAGGTTACCCTGCGTTATGTGGACGGCAAGCCTGTTGGCGCGACCTCCGTCGTGGTTTCGACCCAGCATACGGAAGATGCCGGCAACGAGGAAATTCGCGAGCTGGTGCGTAAATATGTTACGGACGTTCTGCCCGACGGCTGGATGTGCCCGGAAGACGAATTCTATGTCAATCCCACCGGCCGGTTCGTCATTGGCGGCCCGGACGGCGATGCCGGTCTGACTGGCCGCAAGATCATTGTTGATACCTACGGCGGCGCGGCACCCCATGGCGGCGGCGCGTTTTCCGGCAAGGATCCGACGAAGGTTGACCGTTCGGCGGCCTATGCGGCGCGCTATCTGGCCAAGAATATTGTCGGCGCCAATCTGGCCGACCGTTGCTGCATCCAACTGGCCTATGCCATCGGCGTGGCCAAGCCATTGTCCATCTATGTGGACACCTATGGCACGGGCCGCTGCGACGAAGGCCGCCTGATCAGCTTCCTCTCGGACAATGTGGATTTGAGCCCCCGTGGCATCCACAACATGCTGTCCCTGAACCGGCCGATCTATGCCAAGACGGCCGCCTACGGCCATTTTGGCCCGGACGCGGAAGCGGACGGTCACTTCAGCTGGGAAGGCCTGGGTTTGGTGCCGGAGTTGAAGCCGCTTCTTGGCTGATAAGCATCCGCGAACACTTCATGGCCGGCGGCGCGGAAAGCCGCTTCGGGTAGGCCGGCGGGATGTGCTGGAGCGGCTGCTGCCGCGCCTGAAGATTGATCCCGCCGACTATCAGGCCGGCGCGCTACGTCCACGTACACTGTTCGATGGGACGATCCGGGCGGTTTGGCTGGAAATTGGCTTTGGCGCCGGCGAGCACTTGTCGGCCATGGCCCAGGCCAATCCCCATGTCGGCTTCATCGGTTGCGAGCCATTCATCAATGGCGTGGCCCGTTTGCTTCAGGATGTGGATCAACATGGCCTGAACAACGTGCGCATCGTCATGGATGACGCCCGGCTGCTGCTTGATTGCCTGGCGGCGGGCAGCATCGACCGCTCTTTTCTGCTGTTCCCCGATCCTTGGCCGAAACGCCGCCATAACAAGCGCCGCTTTGTCGGGCCGGAAAACATCGCCGCCATGGCGCATGTGTTGAGCGACGGCGCCCAATGGCGGATCGCCACGGATCACATGGACTATTGCCGTTGGATCCTGGCCCATATGTGCCCGGCACCGCAATTTCAATGGCTGGCCCGGCGGCCGGGAGACTGGCGCAACCGGCCCGAGGACTGGCCGGCCACCCGATATGAAGAAAAAGGCATCAAGGCCGGACGCCCGCCCGTTTTTCTGACCTTTGAACACTTGAATGGAAAACAGTCCACAAAACAGCCTTAACGCTTGCGTTACGCTGTTTGGGACCATATATAAGCAGCTAACAAATAGCCTGGCGACCAGCGGGGCGGTAACAAAGGTGGGCCAGCGGCCTGCCTTTTGCGTTTTTGGGACGGTTTATAAGACGGTATATTTGAGATCAGGACGAACAGTGGCGACAGCAAATCATCATCTGGGTGAAGTGGAACGCCTGATTGCGCCTTCGGTCGAGGCCATGGGCTTTCGTCTTGTGCAATTGACCATGTCGGGCGGCGAGCAATCGCAGCCGACCCTGCAGGTGATGGCGGAACCCCTGGACGATGGCGACATGAACGTCAATCAATGCGCCGAGTTAAGCCGCGCCATATCGGCTATCCTGGATGTTGAAGACCCAATCCCCACCGCCTATTTGCTGGAGGTCAGTTCGCCCGGCGTTGACCGGCCCCTGGTCCGCCCGGAAGACTTTGAACGCCACGCCGGCTTTCAGGCCAGGGTTGAAGCGGACACCCCGATCGATGGCCGCCGCCGTTTTGTTGGCCGTCTACAGGGCCTGAATGATGATTTGGTCAACATTGCCGTAACCGACAGTGATGACAGCGTAAAAGAATTCGCCATTCCACTCGAGACCGTCGTCCGCGCCAAACTGGTGCTGACCGATGAATTGATCAGAGACACCTTGAAGAAGAGAAAAAACTAATGGCCGATGCACAAACAGTCGTAGGCGCCAACCGGTTGGAGCTGTTGCAGATTGCCGACGCGGTTGCGCGGGAAAAGTCGATTGATGCGGAAATCGTCGTCGTGGCGATGGAAGAGGCAATCCAAAAGGCGGCACGTTCGAAATACGGCATGGAAAACGAAATTCGTGCTGAAATTGACCGCAAAACCGGCAATATCGGCCTCTCCCGGCTGCTGGATGTTGTCGAGGAAGTGGAAAACCCGGCCACGGAAATCCGCCTGACCGAAGCCCTGGGCCGCAACCCGGATGCCAGGGTCGGCGATCTGATCTCGGAAGCGCTGCCGCCGATCGATTTCGGCCGGATTGCCACACAGACCGCCAAACAGGTCATCGTGCAAAAGGTGCGCGAGGCGGAGCGCGAACGGCAATACGAAGAATACAAGGACCGCATTGGCGAAGTGGTCAATGGCGTCGTCAAGCGGGTCGAATACGGCAATGTGCTGGTCGATCTGGGCCGGGCCGAAGCCATCGTGCGCCGGGACGAGGCGTTGCCGCGGGAAAGCCTGCGCCAGGGCGACCGGATCCGGGCCTATATTTACGACGTGCGCCAGGAACAGCGCGGGCCGCAGATTTTCCTCTCCCGCACTCATCCGCAATTCATGGCGAAATTGTTTACCCAGGAAGTGCCGGAGATTTATGACGGCATAATCGAGATCAAGGCCGTCGCCCGCGACCCGGGCAGCCGAGCCAAGATCGCCGTGGTCTCAAACGATACCAGCATTGATCCCGTCGGCGCCTGTGTCGGCATGCGGGGCAGCCGGGTACTGGCGGTGGTCAACGAATTGCAGGGCGAAAAAATCGACATTATCCAGTGGATCCCCGATCCGGCGGCTTTTCTGGTCAACGGCCTGGCACCCGCCGACGTGGTCAAGGTGGTGATGGACGAGGATGCGCAGAAGTTCGAAGTGGTGGTGCCGGACGAGATGTTAAGCCTGGCCATCGGCCGGCGCGGTCAGAACGTGCGCCTGGCCTCGCAATTGACCGGCTGGGAAATCGACATTCTGACCGAGGAAGAAGAATCCGAACGCCGTCAGGAAGAACTGCGTCAGCGCAGCGAGCTGTTCATGAATGCCTTGGTCATTGACGAAATGATGGCGCAGCTGCTGGCCACCGAAGGCTTTAATTCGGTCGAGGAAGTGGCCTTCGTGGAACAGGAAGAGCTGGCCACGCTGGAGGGTTTCGATGAAGACCTGGCGGCGGCCTTGCAACAGCGCGCCACCGACTATCTGGAAGCCCGCGATGCGGAGTTCGACGAACAACGCGCGGAGCTCGGCGTCACCGAAGAGCTGGCCGCGCTTGAAGGTCTGACACCGGGCATGCTGGTTACCTTGGGCGAAAATGGCATCAAGGAGCTGGATGATTTCGCCGAACTGGCGACCGATGAACTGGTTGATCCGGGCGATGGCCTGTTGCGTGAATTCGACATTGATGAAGAGACGGCTTCGGCCATGATCATGGCGGCGCGGGCCCATTGGTTCGAGGACGAGGATCAGCCCGAAGCCGCCGGCGCCGATGAGGCGGACGCGGCGGAAGAAACAGCAGAAGAGTCTGAGGCCTGAAAGCAGTCGAAATGGGCAGTACAGCAGCAACAGCCATGACAGTGGACGGCGCCCAGACGGTGGATGGCGCGCCTGAACGGCGCTGTATTGCCACGGGCGCGTCTGTATCGATGGACAATCTGCTGCGGTTCGTGGTTGGGCCGGACGGCGGCATTTGCGCCGATCTCGGCCGCGAGTTGCCGGGCCGGGGCATCTGGGTCGGTGGACGCCGGGAACTGCTGGACCGGGCGGTAAAAAAGCGTTTGTTCGCCCGCGCCGCCAAACGGGCGGTCGTGGTGGCGGATGACCTGCCCGAGCAGGTGGAGGCCCTCATGCACCAGCGTGCCTTGGCTCTTCTGGGCCTGGCGAAACGGGCCGGTCAATTGACCTTGGGCTATGAAAAGGTGCGGGCATTGCTGGCCACGGACAAGGCGGCAATTGCCATTTCAGCCCATGATGCCTCCCTCAAGGGCCGGGAAAAATTGTTGGGCGGCGATACTGTTGCGTTTGCCGATGCGGCGCCCGGTCGTGTTCTGAATGGGCGTATTGTGGTTGATATGTTCGGCATAGAAGAATTGAGTTTGGCATTGGGCCGTGAAAATGTGGTACATGCTGCGTTGAAGGTTGGTGGTCTGGCGGAACGTTTCCTGGCCGAATGCCACCGACTGAAGGATTACCGCGGCTGAACGTTCGGCTGGCATAGGGCCGGCCGGGGCGATTTGGTGTGCGGTTATGGTGTAATCGGCGACGGTCTTTGGCCGGCGTTGGTGGCCATTTGATAAAGAGATGGGACAAGACGACGTGAGTGATACGGGTAAGAAGAAAACCCTGAGCCTTGGCGGCGGAGAGCCTCTTAGCCTTCGCAAACCGGGCGAGGGCGGTGCGGCCCCATCACGTGGGGGCATGGGTGGCGGACGCAAGACCGTTAAGGTCGAGGTGCGGCGCCGGCGTGCGCCCGCGCGCGGCAGCCAAGGCGGCGCTGCCAGCACGCAGACCGCGGCCAGTCCAGCGGAATCCGCCGCGCCCGCCACTCCGGCCCCGGCTGCCGAGGCGACACCGGCTGTCGAGCCGGTAGCCGAAGCTCAACCGGCGCAAAGCACCACCACGGCGGAAGCGCCGGCGCCAAAAACCGACGGACAGGCCAAGGCCGGCGCTGGGCGTACCCGGCATGTCTTGAAGACTTTGTCGACGGAAGAGAAATCTGCCCGGGCCCGTGCCTTGGAAAACGCTCAAGCCGCCGATCAGGCAGCCCGTGCCAGGGCCGAGGAAAATGCCCGGCGCCAGGCCGAGGAAGCCGCCAGATTGGCGACTGAGCGGGAAGCCGCCGAGACCCGGCGCCTTGACGAGGAAGCCCGGAAAAAAACCGAGGAAGATGCCCGCCGCAAGGCTGAGGAAGAGGCCGCCCGCAAGTTGCAGGAAAAAGAGGCCAAGGCAAATGCCGAAGCCGATGCCAGCAGTGCCGCCGCCGCGGCCCCGACGGCGCCCCGGCGGGGGCAGCCAGGGGATGACGGAAAAGAAAGCACATCCCGGCGGCCAGAGCGCCGGCCCGTGGAGCGGCCCAAGCAACAACCCCGCGCCCGCACTGAACCGAGGCGCCGGTCAGGCCGTATTACGGTCACCGAGGCATTGGCCGACCGCGAGGAACGGGTCCGCAGCCTGGCTTCCATCCGTAGGGAGCGGGAACGGCGGAAACAAATGGCCGCCGACAGTGGCGAGAGCCAGGGTAAGATTCTGCGCGAAGTGGTGGTGCCCGAAACCATTACGGTACAGGAACTAGCCAACCGTATGGCCGAGCGTGGCGTGGATGTGGTGCGCTCGCTGATGGGTCTTGGCGTCATGGCGACGGTCAATCAGACCATTGATGCGGACACCGCCGAACTGGTGGTGGCTGAATTCGGACACAAACTGCGCCGGGTGTCCGAGGCGGATGTCGAAATCGGCCTCAAGGGCGAGACGGATGACGAAGGCGATCTGGTCACCCGTCCTCCGGTTGTCACGGTCATGGGCCATGTGGACCACGGCAAGACTTCGTTGCTGGATGCGATCCGCGCCTCTGATGTGGCCGCCGGCGAGGCGGGCGGCATTACCCAGCATATTGGCGCCTATCAGGTGACAACGCCGGCCGGCGCCAAGATCACCTTCATCGATACGCCGGGCCACGCGGCCTTTACAGCCATGCGTGCCCGCGGCGCCGATGTCACGGATCTGGTCATCTTGGTCGTGGCCGCCGATGACGGCGTCATGCCCCAGACGATCGAGGCAATCAATCACGCCAAGGCGGCGGAAGTGCCACTGATCGTGGCGGTCAACAAAATGGATTTGCCCGACGCCAATCCGAACAAGATCAAGCAGGAACTGCTGCAGTACGAAGTAATCCCCGAGGAAATGGGCGGCGATGTTCAGATCGTCGAGGTTTCCGCGATGAAAAAGCAGAACCTGGACGGTTTGGAGGAAATAATCCAGCTACGGGCCGAATTCCTGGAATTGCAGGCCAATCCGAACCGCGATGCCGAAGGCGTGGTGGTCGAGGCGCAATTGGACCGCGGCCGCGGTGCCGTGGCGACCGTGCTGGTCCAGCGCGGCACCCTCAGGGTCGGCGATATCTTCGTGGCCGGCTCGCAATGGGGCCGGGTACGGGCGATGCTGGACAGTCATGGCAACAATGTCGAGACGGCCGGCCCCTCCATGCCGGTTGAGGTTTTGGGCCTGAACGGGGCACCAGGCGCCGGTGACGAGTTCAATGTGGTCGAGAACGAAGCGCGGGCCCGCGAGGTCGCTGAATACCGCCAACGGATGGAGCGGGAACGCCGCGCCGCCGCCGGTGCGCGCGGCTCTCTGGAGCAAATGTTCTCCAACATGCAGGACAGCGAGACGAAAGAATTCCCGCTGCTGTTCAAAGCCGATGTGCGCGGCTCTCTGGAAGCCATCACCTCGGCGGTGGACAATTTGGGCAACGACGAAGTCGCTGCCAGGGTGCTGCACGGCGGCGTCGGCGGCATCACGGAATCGGATATTGATCTGGCCCGGGCCTCGAACGCGGTGGTCATTGGCTTTAACGTGCGGGCCAATCCTCAGGCACAGGAAATGGCGCGCCAGGAAAATGTCGAAATTCGCTATTATTCGATTATTTACGAGTTGGTGGACGACTTGCGCAAGGCCATGAGCGGCCTGCTGGCGCCGGAGATCCGCGAGACCATTATTGGCGGCGCCCTGGTACAGGAAGTCTTCAATGTCTCCAAGATCGGCAAGATCGCCGGTTGCCGGGTTAGTAGTGGCCTGGCCCGTCGTCAGGCAAAAATACGCTTGTTGCGCGACGATGTGGTCATCCACACCGGCAGCCTGAAATCCCTGAAACGGTTCAAGGACGATGCCAACGAGGTCCGCGAGGGCAACGAATGCGGCGTCGCGCTGGAGAATTATCAGGACATTCAGGCCGGCGACCAGATTGAATTCTTCGAGGTCGAGGAAGTCGAACGGTCGCTTTAACTAGAGCAATTTTCAATTAATGGGGGTCGCTATCGCGACTTAAGTAATTGGTTCAATTGCTCTATTCTTAAGAGTCGGAGTGCATAATCTTCGAATGCGCTCGGGTGCTATCCGCAAGGGTGTTTCCCGCGGCTGAATTTGGCATAAGGCGAGAAAATGGCGAAGCATCGCGATTCCGGGTTTAAAGGTTCCCGGCAAATGGCGCGTGGGGCGCGTGGGCCATCACAACGTCAATTACGCGCCGGCGAACTGGTCCGCCATGCGGTGGCGGAAGTTCTCATGCGTGAGGAGATCCATCACGAAGATCTGGCCGGCGTCGCCATCACGGTGACCGAGGTCGCCCTGAGCCCGGATCTGCGTCAGGCCACCTGCTACATCATGCCGCTCGGCGGCAAGGATACGGACAAGATACTGAAGGCACTGCACCGTGTCGGCCCCTGGCTGGGCGGGCAGGTGGCCAAGCGGGTCAGCCTGAAGTTCGCGCCGCGCCTGCATTTTCGGATCGACGGCAGTTTCGACAATGCCTCCCACATCGATAGCCTGTTGCGGCGCGATGATGTGGCGCCAGATCTTGATGCGGATCTTGATGCGGGGCACGATACCGGCGCGAAGGAAGCTTCGCGACTTTCGGAAGACGGCGGCGATGGGGCGTAGACGGCGCGGCCGGCCGGTGCATGGCTGGTTTATCCTCGACAAACCCCTCGGCATGACCTCGACCCAGGCGGTCGGCAAGGTGCGGCGCAGCTTTGATGCCGCCAAGGCCGGCCATGCGGGCACCCTGGATCCCTTGGCCAGCGGTATTCTGCCCATTGCCATGGGTGAGGCGACCAAGGTCGTGGCCATGGCGATGGATGGCGCCAAGGCCTATCGCTTCACCATTCGTTGGGGCGAGGAGCGCGATACCGACGATGCCGAGGGCGCGGTGACCGCGACCGACAGCGAGCGTCCAACGGCAGCGCAGATCGAAGCGGCCCTACCGCAATTTACCGGCGATATCGAACAGGTTCCCCCCGCCTATTCCGCCATCAAGGTAAATGGGGCGCGGGCCTATGATCTGGCCCGCGGCGGCGAGGCCCCGGAACTGGCCGCCCGCTTGATCCGGATCGATGAACTGCATCTTCTTAGCTGTCCCGACGCCGATCATGCGGTGCTGGAAATGATCTGCGGCAAGGGCGCCTATGTGCGCGGCGTTGCCCGTGACCTGGGCCGCGTTCTGGGTTGCCGTGGTCACGTCAGTGAACTGCGCCGAACCCGGGTTGGAGACTTCGACGAAAGCATGGCGATTTCGCTGGATAAACTTGAGGACATGGGGCATAAGGAGGCGCTCGACGACCTGCTTTTGCCGGTCGAGGCTGCGCTGGCCGACATCCCGGCGCTTGCCGTGACCGGTCCGGAAGCTGACCGTCTACGTTTTGGACAGGCCATCCGGGTTCCGCATAGCGTCGAGGGAACCGTATACGCGACGACAGACGGCAGGCCGGTAGCACTGGCCGAAATTCATGCCGGTGAAGTCCGTCCGGTTCGTGTTTTTAATCTGTAAGACCTTATTACGAATAGGAGATTTCGATGTCGATTACGGCCGAACGCAAGACCGAATTGATTGGCGAATTTAAACAATCCGACAGCGATACCGGTTCACCGGAAGTGCAAGTAGCAATTCTGACCTCCCGGATCGTGACCCTGACCGATCATTTCAAGGAACATAAAAAGGATAACCACTCCCGACGTGGCCTGCTGAAAATGGTCAGCCGGCGGCGGCGCTTGCTGGATTATCTGAAACGCAAGGATCAGACGCGGTATGAAGCTCTGATCAAGCGGCTGGGCCTGCGCCGTTAGTATTGTCAGCAGGCAAACCAAGTCTGATCAAAATTGATCCCTGTGCTGTCCGAAGGACAACGCAGAGTTCGGTGCTACCTGTACCGGGACAAGGAGTAATTTTCAATGAATTGGAGTCGCAATTGCGACCCTAGGCATTGGTTCAATTGCTCTACTTTAAGACTCGGAGCACATTCAAATTGAATGTGCTCAGACGATGGCCATGATTCATTCGGGATTATGGCAAGCAAATTGAATGTAAGCGAAGCCATGTTTTAACCGGCGATGGCGCCGGATAGTTAGGTAAGAAGGCATGGCGGCTGAGAAAGAGAGAACGAAGATGTTTGATATTCATCGCAAGGAATTGATGTGGGGCGGGCGCAAGCTGGTCCTTGAAACCGGGCATATCGCGCGCCAGTCCGATGGCGCCGTGATGGTGACCTATGATGAGACCTCCGTGCTGTGCACCGCCGTTGCCGCGCGCGAGCCGCGCCAGGGCATCGATTTCTTCCCCCTGACCGTCCACTACGTGGAAAAAACCTATGCCGCCGGTAAAATTCCGGGCGGCTTCTTCAAGCGTGAGGGCCGCCCCTCGGAAAACGAGACGCTGACGTCACGCTTGATTGACCGGCCGATCCGGCCTCTGTTCGCGGACGGCTTCCGCAACGAGACACAGATCATCTGCACCACCATGAGCCATGATCTGGAAAACAATCCCGACATTGCCGCTCTGGTGGGCACATCCGCCGCCCTGACCATTTCGGGCATCCCCTTCATGGGCCCGATCAGCGCGGCGCGGGTTGGTTACATCAATGGCGAATACGTCCTGAACCCGCGCATCGACGAGATGGAAGACAGCGACCTGGACATGGTCGTGGCCGGCACCGCGGATGCCGTGATGATGGTGGAATCGGAAGCCAACCAGCTGTCCGAGGACGTAATGCTGGGCGCCGTGATGTTTGCCCATCGCGAGATGCAGCCGGTCATTCAGGCTATTATCGAGCTGGCCGAATTGGCGGCGAAGGAGCCCTGGGATCTGGCCCCGCCGGAGGATCACTCCGCGATCCAGGGCAAGGTTGCCGACACCATCGAGGCTGATTTGCGTGCCGCCTATGCCGAGCCCGTGAAGCAGACCCGCACCAACATGCTGTCGGAAGCCAAGGGCAAGGCCTTCGAGGCGTTGGCTGAAGATCCCGATGCCGGCGCCATTGGCGATGCCGTCAAGAAGCTGGAAAAGAACATCGTCCGCGGCCAGATCCTGGATACGGGCAACCGCATCGATGGCCGGGACACCCGCACCGTACGGCAGATCGAAAGCCAGGTTGGCGTACTGCCCCGGACCCACGGCGCGGCCCTGTTCACCCGCGGTGAGACCCAGGCCCTGGTGGTGACCACCCTGGGCACTGGCGATGACGAGCAGATCATGGATGCCCTGGCGGGTTCATACCGCCAGCACTTCCTGCTGCATTACAACTTCCCGCCCTATTCCGTGGGCGAGGCGGGCCGCTTTGGCTTTACCGGCCGGCGCGAAGTCGGCCATGGCAAGCTGGCCTGGCGGGCCATGAAGGCGGTGATGCCCAGCAAGGAAGAGTTCCCTTACACGATCCGTATCGTTTCCGAGATCACGGAATCCAATGGTTCCTCCTCCATGGCCTCCGTTTGCGGCTCCTCCCTGTCCCTGATGGATGCGGGCGTGCCGTTGAAGGCAGCCGTGGCGGGTATCGCCATGGGCCTGATCCTGGAAGGCGACAAGTACGCCATCCTGTCCGATATTCTGGGTGACGAGGATCACCTGGGCGATATGGACTTCAAGGTCGCGGGCACGGAAGATGGTGTTACCTCGTTACAGATGGACATCAAGGTCGCGGGCATTACCGAGGCGATCATGCGTGATGCCCTGGCCCAGGCCAACGAAGGCCGCAACCATATCCTTGGCGAGATGAGCAAGGCCATTGGCGAGCATCGCGGCGAGTTGCGCGATACCGCGCCGAAGGTTCACCTGCTGAAGGTACCGGTCGACAAGATCCGGGAAATCATCGGGACCGGCGGCAAGGTTATCCGTCAGATTACCGAGGAAACCGGCGCCAAGATCGATATCTCCGACGATGGTTCGGTCAAGGTGTCCTCGCCGGATCAGTCCAGCATCGATGCCGCCACGACCTGGATCACCGGCATCATCGCCGAGCCCGAGATCGGCGAGATCTACAAGGGCAAGGTGGTCAAGGTTGTCGATTTCGGCGCCTTCGTGAACTTCATCGGCAACCGGGACGGCCTCTGCCACATCTCGGAACTGGCCCAGCACCGGGTCAAGACGGTGAACGACATTTGCAACGAAGGCGATGAAGTCTTTGTCAAATGCCTGGCTATCGATGACCGGGGCAAGGTTCGCCTGTCCATGAAAATGGTCGACCAGGAAACCGGTAAGGAAATGGTTCAGGAAGAAGCCGCGAGCGACTAACCGAACCGGCCTTACGGCCAAGAATTCAGGCCCCGCTCTCCGAACTGGAGGCGGGGCCTTTATTTTTCCGAAATAGATACGCGCCGGATCAGACCACGCGCTTGCCCCTTAGCTCGGTGATCGTGGCATCGTCATAGCCCAGTTCATGCATGACCTCGTCGGTGTGCTCGCCCAAGGTCGGAGCGCGCATGCGGATGGTGTCCGCCGGGGTTTTCGAAAAGCGGACATGCAGCTTGGACATGGGCGCCGGCGCCGGGATGCCGGGGTAGTCCACTTCCTCCAGGAAGCCGCCTTGCAGGACCTGCGGATCCTTCAAGGTATCAGCCGGTTTATAAACGTGGCCGCAAGGAATTCGTGCTTCCGCCAGGGTTTCGATAGCTTCTTCGCGGGTCCTTTTCGAGCACCATTCCTGCATGCGGGCCGAGATCTCGACGCCATTATCGCCCCGCAGTAGATCATCCTTGAATTTGGGGTCCGTCGTCCAGTACTCCCCGTCTGCCATGAGATCGGACCAGCGGTTGAAAAGCGTTTGGCCGACGACCTGCACCAAGATCCATTCATCATCGCGGCATTTGTAGGCATCCATGGGCGCGGCGGTCTGCCCCCGGTTGCCGGAGCCGACCCGGTCGGCCTGGATCATGGCCTGTTCGATTAAACCGGCGTTATTGAACAACAAGGCGGTGCCAAGCAGGCTGCCTTCCACCCGCTGCCCCTCGCCCGTGGCGCGCTTGTGCAGCAGTGCCGCCAAGGTGCCGATGGTGGCGGCCGAAGCAGTGCCGAAATCGACCCACGGGGTATGCGCCTTCATGGGCTCGTCCTCATAGCCCGACAGATGCATCATGCCCGACATAGCCGCGGCCACGCCGTCGAAACCAACCCGGTCCTTGTAGGGGCCGACCGAGGTAAAGGCCGACACGGTGGTCAGGATAATATCCTCCTTGACCTCGCGCAGGCTGTCATAGTCCAGGCCCATGGCGGTCAAGGTTTCGGTTGGCAGATTGGCGATCACCACATCCGCCGTCGCGACCAGTTTCTTGACGATTTCCCGGCCTTCGGGCTTCATGGGGTTCAGGGTCAGCCCCCGCTTATTGCGGTTCAGGTGTACATAGCCGGCACCAACGCATTCCTCGCCATCCGCGCCTTCGCCTATGGGGGTGGTGAAACGATCCTCGCTGCCATCGATCTTTTCAATTCGGATCACATCGGCGCCTAAGTCGCCCAGCATCATGCCGCAACAGGGGCCGGCGATATAACGCCCGAAATCCAATACCCGCACTCCATCCAAAACCTGGCTCACCGCAATCTCTCCCTACAAATAATGGCCACCCACAAGAGTGGCGCCATTCCAAGTCACATCATACCGCTGGCCTGCCCGGTTCCGCAATGCGGTCGGTGCGCCGACAAACAGCGTCGGTATTTTAGGAAAGTGCGTCGCGCAGGGTCGCCAGACTGATCGGTTTCTGGTGGGTTTCCACCTTCAGACCCCGGACCTCGCCCAGGCCGAGCGCCATTTTGCCATAGTATGGATTGTAGCCGGTGACAACCAGGATCCGGGCCGTGCAGTTCTGTTCCGCCAGCCATTGCACCAGTTCAATACCCTCGATATCCGGCATCACCATATCCAGCACGATGACGTCCGGTGCGAATTTCGCATAGGCATCCTTGAACAGATTGGGATCGGAAAGGGCGGAAACCTCATAACCGAGGCCCTCCGCCGTTCGTTTCACGAAATCAGCAAAATCAGGTTCGTCATCAACTACCAGTAACCGCTTAACGTCTTCCGTCATGACCCCTCATGGCACCAAGTCCATAAAACTCGAAACTGCCGCCCAAAAATTTATTCCACGATAAATTCGACACTTAACACCGTCAATAAACGGTTTTCCGCGCGAATACATTACCCCTTATGCACAACTACTCCGTTAGCTTTATTCCGCCGCCGTCGCCGGTGCGAATGCCTGTGGCCAGGCCGAGGGCCGGCTGCGGGCATATTGCGGCGGATAGGGGATTTCCACATCCAGTTCCTCGGCCGCCCGCCAGGTCCAGTGCGGATCGAACAGCATACCCCGCGCCAGGGCAACCATATCCGCCCGGCCCTGGGCGACGATGGCCTCGGCCTGCGCGCCGTTGGTGATCATGCCCACGGCCATTGTTGGCATTCGCACCTCTTTTCCGACCTGTTCGGCCAGGTGAACCTGATAGCCCGGGCCGAGGGGAATGTCCTGGCGCGGGTCCATGCCGCCGGAGGAGACATCGATGAAATCGCAATCCATGGCGTCCAGTTCCCTGGCGAAGGCAATTGTTTCTTCCAACGTCCAGCCGCCATCGACCCAATCGGTGGCGGAAACGCGAATGCCCAATGGCCGCTCACTGGGCCAGACCGCGCGCACGGCGGCGAATACTTCCAGGGGAAAGCGCATCCGCCCCTCCAGATCGCCGCCATAGCCGTCATTGCGTTGATTGGCGATGGGCGAGAGAAATTGATGTAGCAAATAACCATGGGCGGCATGCACCTCGGCCAGGGCATAGCCGGCCCGCGCGGCCCGCTTGGCCGACGCCACGAATTGTCCCTTAACTTCCGCCAAGCCGGCATCATCAAGAGCCAGGGGCATATTCCAATCCTTGTCATAGGGCACGGCAGAAGGCGCCACGGTTTGCCAGCCATCGGCCTCGTCCGGGCCAATCGCCTGGCGGCCACTGCTTGGCGCACCGGTCGAGGCCTTGCGCCCGGCGTGGGCCAACTGCACGCCGATCTGGCCGGTACCATGTTCGCGGCAGAAATCGACCACCCGCTTAATCGCGGCCTCGTTGGCATCCGAATACAGGCCAAGGCATTGCGGCGTAATACGCCCGGCCGCCGAAACGCCCGTGGCCTCGGCGATCACCAGACCCGGCCCACCGGCACAGAGTTGGCCCAGATGCATCAAATGCCAATCCTGGGCATTGCCGTCCTGGGCGCTGTATTGACACATGGGCGCAACAACAACGCGGTTGCTCAGGGTCAGATCACGCATGGAAATGGGAGAAAACAGCTTCGATGGCATTGGACGCACTCGCAAATTTTTTTTGATCAATCTTCTCTATACAACATATCAGCGCTCCAGGAAGACGCCAACGCCCCTATCCACCGCCGTTTGATAGGCGAGAGACGCCAGCGCCAGATCAGCCAGTGCCAGGCCGCGAAAGATGAAGGCGCAACGTTCACTATCACCGCTCCGTCCTGCGATGCGGCCAGTGACAAGGTCCTGAAGGTCGCCGCTGATCAGCGTGGTATCCAGCATCTGGACGGGCATTTGTGTCTCCTGTTCCAGGTCATCAATGACGATGCTGTCGAATTGCCGCAAGCTGTCGGCGATCCAGGGCCGGGCCAGATCGACAAGAGAGGCAAAGGCGCCGGGTTTTAGCCAGCCGGCATCTATGTGACGGACCGGCGCCGTCGTTGTCGGCGTGGTCGAAATGATGATGTCGGCGTCCATCACCGCGCTTTGGGCCGTGTCGCAATCATGCGCCGTCAAACCCAGCGCGCGCGCCTTTTGGCAAAGAAGATCGCGGTTGCTTTTCCCCCGCCCGAGAATCCGGATTTCCCGCAACGGGAAGATCTGCGAAAACGCGTCCAAGTGCGCATGCGCCTGTGCACCGCAACCGATAAAGGCGGCAACGGCGGCATTGGGGCGGGCAAGATATTTCGCGGCGACGGCGCTGAGGCTCGCCGTCCGTACCATGGTGATCCAATAACCTTCCATCACAGCAAGGGGCAGGGCGGTCTCCCGGTCAAACAGGGTGATTAGCGAGCCGGTGGTTTCCAATCCACGTTCGGCATTGGCGGTATTCACGCCCAGTGACTTCACCGCCATATGGGGCGGTTCCTCCGCCAGGGACGTTGTCGACATGAAAAGGACATCCTGTTCCGGCCGCAGGGCGCTTTTCGGCGCATTCAGAACATCGCCTCTGTCTCGGCCCCGGCATAATATTTCAATCTGCCGAATTGTATCGGCCGCCGTCAGCCCCAAATTCTTCAACACGGCACGGGACAGATAGAGCAGACCGGGATCTTGCGGCATTTTATGACTATTTCCTGACTGGACGCGATGGCCAGAGCGCATTTGAAAAAAATGCGCTCGGACTCTTAAGAATCGAGCAATTGAACCAATTACTTGCGTCGCGCCAAATCAGCTACGGTCGCGACACCGATTAATTGAAAATTGCTCTAGAACACCCCACATTATCATGCAACATGACAGAGCCTCGGCAAAATCTTGCTGCAGCCAGCGAAACGGAGGGTCGCCCCTTCCGCGTCCGCTTCGGCATGCGCCTGGCGTTGATGGTTGGTTTCGGCGGTTTGGTATTGGCGGCGGTGGCAACGGTGCTGATCCTGGGCCTGTGGAGCGCGCGTGAGAACACGGTTTCCCTGACCCGCAAGCTGGCCGATGCGGGATTGAATGATGTGCAGGCCGCGATCGAGGGGCGGTTGCAGCCGGCGGAAACCGCCGTAGAGCATCTTGGCCGCCGCATGGAGCGCGGCGAGATCAAGGCCACCGATACAGCTGATCTGCGGCAGGCTTTGTCATCCGCCCTGGCCGGCATGCCCCAGGTTGGCGCCTTGCTGTTTCTGGACGCGCAAGGCCAAGGCCTGCAGGCCATCCGCGAAAAGGACACGGTTACCGTCACGGTTGAGGAATTTGGCCATGCCGCAAGGATCGCCAATGAGATCAACCGCGCAAAATCTCAAAACGGCGCCCATTGGGGCAGGGTTCTGCGTCCGCCGGGCGTTCCCTTTTCGCTGTTGAACGTACGACGTCCGGTGCGCTTGGATGGGAAGTTCATTGGCGTTCTGGTCGCTTCTGTCTCCATATCGGAGCTTTCAACCCTGCTGGCGGAAATGCCCTTGGCGATCGATGGCGAGGTCTTCGTGCTGTACGATCAGCATTTCGTCCTGGCCCATCGCCGGCTGGTCAAGGGTTTCAAGGGCGCCTCTCCGGAACGGCCCCTGCCGACGGTTGAAGAATTCGGCGATCCGGTGCTGTTGGCCTATCTGCACCCGGAACTGGGGCCGGAGTATGGCGGCCGGATGTCCCGGGACATGGGCATCCAGATTGTCGGCACGGTGGATGGCCAGGCCTATCCCCTGATCGCGCGGCGCCTGAATTGGTTTGGCGAGGTACCCTGGGAGATCGGCGTCTATTTCCGCAACGAGGATGTGGCGGCGGAATTCAGGCGCGTCATGTGGGCGCTCATCGCCGGCCTGGTCGCCTTGCTGCTGTCCCTGGCGCTGGCCTGGGTCCTGGCCAAACATATCAGTCAGCCATTGAAGGAACTGGACCGCGCCGCCCGGCGGATCAGGGATCTGTCGTTGCAGGATGCACCAGTCCTGCCGCCCAGCCGGATCAGGGAAATGAATGATGCCGGCCAGGCCTTCAACGCCATGATCACCACCCTGCGCTGGTTTGAAACCTATGTGCCGCGCAGCCTGGTGCGGCGCCTGATGCGCCAGGGCGAAGACGCTTTCGAACGCTCGGCGCGGCGCGACGTCACGGTGATGTTCACGGATATCGTTGGCTTCACGCCCACATCGGAGCAAATGAGCGCTGAAGAAACCGCGGCCTTGTTGAATGATCATTTCGCCGAGGTCGGCGCCTGCGTCGATGCCCAAGGTGGCACCATTGATAAATACATCGGCGATGCGGTGATGGCGTTTTGGGGCGCGCCGGAAGAACAGGCCGACCATGCCGCCCGTGCCTGCCGCGCCGCCCATGCCATCCGCGCGGCGGTCGAGGCCAGCAACAAGGACAAGGAAAAAAGAGGTGAAGCAGCGCTTCGTTTGCGGATCGGCCTGCATTCCGGCCCTGTCATCGTCGGCAATATCGGCGCGCCGCAACGGGTGAATTACACCATGGTCGGCGATAGCGTGAACATCAGCCACAGGCTCGAGGAGTTAGGCCGCGGCCTGCCCGATCCAAACTCCGCCGTTACCATCATCATCTCCCAGGCAACCCGCGATGCGGCTGATGTCGGGGAGGCGGAGGATTTAGGCCCGCAACAGATCCGGGGCCGGCGCGAGGCCCTGAACGTCTATCGGTATTAAGTGCGTTTCAGCGGCCGCGGGATTGCCGCCTTGGCTTTGGGCGGCGGCACGGGTTTGGCTGGCGCCGCTTTTTTCATACGCACCATCATGATCAGGGGCAATGCGGCCAGCGCAGTCAGCATGTAGAAATAGAAGGCATTGACATAGCCGATCATCAGCCCCTGGCGCTGCACCTCGCCGCTGATATGGGCCAGGTTTTGTATCGAACCCATGCTCCAGGCGCCCGCGGCCGAGGGGATCTGCCACGCCTTGGCATAGGGTGTTACCGCCTCGGCCAAGTGGCCATAGTTGATCTTGGCGCTGTGGAGAACCAGGGCGACACTGATCGAGATATGCACCGAGGAGCCGATATTGCGCAGCAGATGAAAGATCGATGAACCTTCGGGAAACAGCCGCTGGGGCAAAGTATTGAAGGTTACCAGGGTCAAAGGCACCCATAAAAAGCCGGTGCCCAGGCCTTGGATAAAGCCGGCCCAGGCCACATCCGATGTGGTCACGTTGATATCGAACTGCGCCATCATCCAGCCGGAAAAACCCTGCAGGGCGAACCCGCTGATCAGCCAGATACGCGGATCATAGCGGTTGCCAAAGAACAGAATGCCAAAGCCCAACAAGGTGCCCGCACCCCGCGCGCCCAGCAGCAGGCCGATAATACTGTCGGGATAGCCGCGCAAATTCTGCAACAGGCCCGGCAGCAAGGTCATGGGCGTGAAATTCAACAGGCCGAAAACCAGGGTCAGCGCCATGCCGAGCACGAAATTGCGGTCCAGGAACAGATGCGGATTGAGGAAGGGTTTTTCCGACGTAAAGGTATGGACGATGAAAATATAAAAACACAAAGCGGCAAGGCAGATTTCCAGAACGATTTCCGTGGATTCCAGCCAGCTGTTGCGTTCGCCCCGGTCCAGCATCAGTTGGAAACAGGCGACCGCGATCGACAGGGCGATGAAGCCGGTCCAGTCCAGGCGAATACGTGCCGCCCGCGCGCCCTCGGCGACAAATGCCCAACAGCCCAGGAAAGAGGCCGTGCCAATGGGCACGATCATGAAAAACACCCAGCGCCAGCTGTACTCCTCACTCAGATAACCGCCGATGGTGGGCGCGATCAGCGGGCCCAGAACGACGCCCATGCCGAAAATGGAGGTCGCCGTGCCATGCTTGTGTTGGGGGTAGGATTCCAGGACGATGGATTGCGACAGCGGCGCCAAAGGCGCGCCGCACAGGCCTTGGAGCACCCTGAAAAACACCAGCATCTCCAACGAGCCGGACAGGCCGCACATCAAGGTCGCCAGGGTAAAGAAGGCAACGCAGGTTAGAAGCACCCGGCGCTGGCCGAAGCGCGCGGTCAGCCAACCGGTCATCGGCGTGGCCACGGCGGTGGCAACGATGTTGAAGGTCACGACCAGGGCAATCTGGTCCTGTGTCGCCGACAGCGCGCCCTGCATTTGCGGCAGGGAGACATTGGCGATGGTGACCGTCAGCGCATACAGCGCTACGGTGGAGGTCAGCGTGAAGAGAATAATGCCCCGCCGCAACGGAGATATCGCTTCACCCTGCAAAGCGGAATTACTCAGGGTATGGGCCTAACCGGTTAACAGCCAAGTTGGCTGGCAAGATCAAGGAAATCGTTGGCAACATAGTCGTAATCGTTTTCCGGCTCCATATCGAAATCCTGCGTGGGGCCATATTCCGTGGGCCGGCGCACGAATGCCGTGCCCAGGCCGCAACCGCCGGCGGCGACCAGGTCATTGTTGTGCGCCGCCACCATCAGGCATTCGCCGGGTTCAAGGCTCAGAAAAGCGGCGGTCTTTAAATAGGCCTCCGGTTGCGGCTTGTAATGGCCCGCGACCTCGGCGCCCAGAACCGCATCCCATGGCAGCCCGGCATGCTTTGCCATATTGACGATCAGCGCGACGTTGCCGTTCGACAGTGTCGCCAGGATATGTTTCCGCTTCAGGCGGGTCAGCCCGACGACCGTGTCGGGCCAGGGGTTCAGTCGGTGCCAGACCTTGTTCCAGTGATCGATGTCTTCCGCCGACAGGCCGGAAATGGCGAATTCGTCCAATAATTCCAGTAAATTCGCATGATGCAGGTCATCCAGCTTGACCCAGCCGGTCCGTCCCTCGCGGACACGCGCCATGGCCGGTTGGTACTTGGCCCGCCAGCCATCTGCGAAGGCGGCCCAATCCACTTCGATGCCGCGCTCACGGCCAAAGGCCTCGCCTTCCGCGATAATACTGCCGCGCCAATCGACCACGGTGCCGAAGACATCGAATAATAGTGCCTTGAATGCCATTTTTCCGCCCATTTGCTGTGCCCGACCATTTGGGCGGCCACATCATTAGCACATTGGGCCCGGTCGATGGTACGGCTATGATGCCAGCAATTATTGTTTGATGAAGGTGCTGCAAAGCATGCCGGAAATATATGTGGACGCTGATGCCTGCCCGGTCAGAGACGAAGTCATCCGGGTCGCCGAACGCCACGGCCTGCTCACCCACATGGTCAGCGACGGCGGCCTGCGCCCCGATCCCAGCCCCCTGGTCCGCAACGTCGTGGTCGCCCAGGGCGCGGACGCGGCGGACGACTGGATCGCCGAGAATATTGCCCCCGGCGACATTGCCATTACCAACGATGTCCCCCTGGCCGACAGGTGCCTGAAACAGGGCGCCGCCGCCATTCGGCCGAACGGCAAGGCCTTTACGTCCGATTCCATCGGCATGGCGGTCGCGACCCGTAATCTGATGACCGATTTACGGGATATGGGCGAGATCACCGGCGGGCCGGCGCCATTCTCCAAACGGGACCGTTCGCAATTCCTGCAAACCCTGGAGGTTGCAGTCCAAAAATCCTTACGCCGAACCTGATGCGGCTTGCCGCGCCCGGGCCCATTCCCCGCGCATCCATTCGACGCAGCCAACCGCCTGTTCAAACAGGGAATAGCGGCAGCCCTGGCCATAATCGAGGTTGGGAATGAATTCCGTCGAGATCTGGCCCAGCGGGCTTTCGTCATCGCCGGCATGATGCGCCAACAGCTGGCGCACCACTTCCTTCCATGGCTCCAGCGCCGCCTCGTTCCACGGGGCATGATAGGTGCCGGGGGCGGGTTCGAGGAATGGATATTGAATGCCCCGTCCCGGTTTGCCGTCGTCGTCGCGGGCATCCAGGTTCAGCGGATTGTTCGGTATGGCGGCGCGGGCATGACAATGACCGATCCAGTTGCGGCCAATCCAGTCAGAGCAAACATCGCCGTCCGCGAATGGATCGAGTACCAGCCGGCCTGCTTCCACGTCGCCGCGGATATCGAGAACCTCCTGCTCGCGGGGATTATCCATCTTGAATATGACGTGGCTGTGATCCAGGGTCATCCGAAACGGCAGGCCGCGTGCCTCGGCCAAAAGCCCCACGGGTGTGACACGGCGAAAATCCTCCGACCACATATTCACATGCACTTCCAGGCAAGGCACAACGCCCGCCTTGACGCCCAAATTCAGCGCCCGTTCATAAAAATCGATGACCTCCCCATCACTGACCAGAGAGCCATCGACGCCATGGGCCAAAATCTGCACGTTGTGAACGCGGGAGCCGAGGCTGGCGGCGACCTCCATGTTGCGGGCCAGCAGATCTTCGTCCTGGCCCAGGCGATAGAACCAGCCGCTGCCCAGCACCGGCAGGCCGTATTTTTCCGAAGCGGCGCGAAATTCCTCTATTTCGTGGGGATCCGGGGTCTTGTCGACATAATCGAAAACGCCGGCTTCGCGCACCATGGCAAAGCGGCTGTCGATATCGGGCATGCCGTCGGCCTCTGTATGCCGGATACCGTTGGTTTGAATACCAAAAAGAAGTGTCTTCGACATGGCAATTTCCCCCGCCCCAGATGCCCGAATATTGTTTTAGAGGCTTTTTCAAGACTTGTCCCAGGTCATTGCATGTGCCCCACAAGAAGCGTATTTCAGAGCGGTGATGCAGAACAGACCGCGCAGGACGAGTGTTGCCAGGCGGGGCCGGCGCGTTGTTGCCTGGCTGGCCGCGCTTTCGCTGTGTCTGAACACCCTGCTGCCCACCGTGGCCATGGCCGTGGCGGTTCACGGCAGCCAGCCGATGGTCATCTGCACCCCGGACGGTTACAAAACCGTCCATCTTGACCAGCAAGGTGCACCCGTACCAGCACCCCTGCCGCACGAGAGTCACGATTGCACACTCTGTTACAGCCTGGGCCACTGTGCGGCGCCCGCTGGCGCTATAAACGCTGAACTGGGGAACAAGGAGCGGGACGCCATACGCCCTGCGGACGCCTTGCCCCACGCTTCGGCTGATGTGCAGGGCGGTGAAGCCCGCGGACCACCCAACCACGCATGATCCAACCGAACCCGCGGCATGCATGGGCATGCCGCCGCACGTTATTTGGACTCATACGAGGTATCGAAGCATGAAAAATCTAATCACGGCTGGCGCGCTGGCGCTGGCCCTATCCACCGCCGCATCCCTGACGCTCAGCGCGCCGTCCATGGCGTCTGATATGGGGGCGATGTACAAGGCCGGCGACATCACCATTCTCAATCCATGGGCCCGCGCCACGCCGGGCAAGCCGCGTAACGGCGGCGCCTATCTAACCATCAAGGGCGGCGCCAGCGGCGACGAATTGACCGGCGTTGAAAGCGATGTCGCCAAGCGGACCGAAATACACGGTCATAAAAATGAAAACGGCATCATGAAAATGTACAAGGCGGATGGCGTTCCGGTGCCGGCTGGCGGCATGGCAATGCTGAAGCCCGGCGGCTTTCACGTCATGCTGATGAAGCTGAAGCATGCCTTGAAGGAAGGTGAAAGCTTTCCCCTAACGCTGCATTTCGCCAAGGCGGGTAAGGTCACGGTCAAGGTCAAGATCATGTCCGTAGGCGCCATGAACGCCGGCAAAGGCGGCGGGCATGGCGACCATGGCAGTCATGGCCAGCACGGCAAAATGAAGAAGTAACGCCGGCAGCGGCGGCCAAGCCGCGGCTCTCTGCGGGATGTCATTGTCTATGGATCATGGCGTTCGGCGGAGGGCGCGGCCGCCTGCAAAACACATTCAACGGCCCAGGCATTTTCTGGATTTTGTGAAATGCAGCGCAGACTGATCGTGCAAATCGCCGCAGATCGGGGCGGCGTCATAAGTTCCAGCGCCATCCGAAGCTCGGCATCGATAAGCCGCTTCATCTGCGCTGCGGTGAGAAGGGGTGCCGAATGCTTGCTCGGGTGCATGTTCAGGATACGGCCTTGAAGGTGATCCTGACCTCGCCATAAACGTCGGCTTGGAGCCGGTTGGCCTGGGGCGCCCGGTCATCGGCACTGCGCGCGAGCAGGCGAATGCCGTTAAGCTCGGGCGCTTGCAGTCCACTTCCCCTGGATAACGGTTTGATGGGTACGGCCAGCATTTTCCGAATATCCGGATCATCCGCATCTTCGATCCGTAGCAACTGAAATGTCAATTTGGCGCTGACGCTGCCGCTGTCGACCATCAGCCGCGGCATGCCCTGTTGCAGCGACTGCCGCAAGGCGTCCTGTTGGCTGGCGGCAAGGCGCAGACGAACGGCCTTGGCGACGCGGTCCACGGCGCTTCGCTTTAAGCGCACGCCCCGTTTGCGGCTGATGGTATAGTCCCGCCGTCCCAGCTTGAGGCCCAAAGCTTCATATATCGCCGGAGCCTCGACCTGATCCCCGCGCGCCGGCAGATAGGGGGCATCGATATAAATGGCATGTGCCCTATTTGGCGCACTGGTGGGAAACAACGCCGCCAGTTCAAGAGCGACGGCGCCCGCCGGCACCATTGCTTCGGCGTAGGCCGCCATGTCCATCTTGGCCATCGCCACCATTTCGCCAAGCCGGCATTCCTGGTCCGCCTGGCTCGAAGCGACCGCTTCATATGTTTCCTCGATCAGCTTTGCCGTGAATTCCGCAAGGCCCAATGAGATCGGCGTCGTTGCTTTCGCCATTGTTCGCCCCGGCGGCTAAGGTCCAGGGTTGCCTTGATTGAGAGGCGCGAAATCGGTTTTGAAATTGATCCGGACGCGGCCATAAATCTGCGCCCTGGTGCCGACCACATCGCGCGACCGCTCTGTTGCGGCGGTTACGGTCAGCGAGGTATCCCGTATTGCCGCGCCAATGCCGCCGGCACCGCCAAAGCCGCCTGCGAACCCTGGTCCAACGCCGCCAAAACCGGAGAGACCGCCAAGGCCGCCGCCGGCATTCGTTTGACTGGTCCGGCGGTTCCTTTCCGACGACGTGCTCAGGTTGCTTGTCCGGCCATAGGTGTTGAATGTCAGACGTGTATCGATCGTGCCATTGTCCACCACCAGGCGGAGCATGCCTTGGCGGACCATTTCGCTCAAAATCGTGAACCGGTTGGCGGCGATTTTGATCTTCGCGGCCTGAACCAACGCGGTGAGTTTGGCCGCCGAGTCGATATCGCCGACAACGGCAACCTGGTTGGCCCCATTGATATTCGCCTCTGGCGGCGTTTCCAGGGCGGCGTTGATGGCATCCGCCTGGGCGTCGGTCAATACGACGCCCTGGGCGACCGTTTCAATTGCCGCCGCCAATGCCAGCATCGCCAACGCCTCGTCCTCCGACACCGCATCCTTGGTCGCGATGATGTAGTCGGCAAGAGATTCTGATGCGGCCTGGGTCAGGGTTATACAGGCCTGAACCTGCTCCAGGTGCGAGGCGACCAGTGCTTCGAAGACGTCCCGGACCAATTTGGTGGTAAATTCCGCGAACCCGATTTCAGATACCCGCGCAGCCTGCGAAACCGCGCTTTCCGCCCCGTTTGCCATGGCTCCATCTCCCCAAATGATGGCAATAGTATTTTACATAATGCCATACATAGTGCAATGAAGTTCATAGGCAACCTGCTGCCGGGGTCGGCATTCTCGGGATTTATTCTTCCAAAGATGCCATGACCTCGAAGCCCGTCATTTCTGCTGCCGCATCTTCAGGAGAACAAATTTCGTCTTGCAGCAAGGCCCGGTGCAAGGCGCAATCCTTTTCCACGATGGCGGATATGACGTGATCGGACGTGCCCTTTCCCGTGGTCATATACGAGACAACCGTGGCACCGGCGCTAAAATAGGTGACAGCGGGAGGCACGGCGGCAATGCCAATGCAGTTGCTCAGCGCGAATGCGCAAAAAACCAAGATAATCGCCCTCATTTACTCACTCCGTTTACGGGGTTTCATGTTTATTGACCGATAAAACCCGAATAGACTTCAGCCGTCGGCAATGGCCAGCGCGGCCACCCGTCATCAAAACGGTCAGCCGCGAAGTTGTCCGGATTGCCCCATCGGCGCGCCCCATGGAGTGTCGGCACGGGGATATATGATGCAGGTGGCTCCGATTGCGAGCACCAACCGACCCGATTGTGCGGCCCGTCACAGCTGTCGGTAAAAAAAGGGGAAAACCGGGCCAAATTGACGTCAATTCAATATCTATGGGGACACTTACATGCAGCTATTCTGGACGCCGGCCTCGCCCTTCACCCGCAAGGTTGTTATCGCCGCCAAGGAACTTGGTCTGTGGCACCGAATTGACGTCAAACCCACTACCTGGCCCCTGGATTGGGGCTATGCCACGGTGCCTTTTACCGCCGGTCTGGCCGAGGCCAACCCGGTGGCGCGCATTCCAACCCTTGTAACGGACGAGGGCGTTGCGTTGGGCGACAGCACGCTGATCTGCCAACATCTGAACGGCCAGGCAATAAACGGCGGGATCATCCCTTCCGACGGCGGGCAATCAGCCGTTTGGGCCATGTGGGCCCTGTACTCGGTTGCCGACGGTTTGCTGGAGGCGCAGGTCGCCATGCGGGCCGAAATGCTACGCCCCGAGGCGATCCGCTCGGAAAGTTTTCTGCAAAAACAACGGGACCGCATTGGCCGCTGCTTCGACCACATTGAAAAACACGCGGTGGATTTGGCCGTTCGGAATGGCGCCCCGCCCAACCTGGCGCAAATTACCGCCGGCATCGCCTGCGGCTATCAGGATTGGCGGGACTGGCTGGAAGATTTCAGACCGGGCCGCCCGGCGCTTAGCAACTGGTACGGTGAATTCGCCCAACGCCCGGCCATGCGCGAAACCGAGCCCCGCGATACACCGGAAGCGTAATTCGAAGGGCCTATTCCGCGGCTTCCGTTGCCGGGCCGTTCAGATGGCTACTCAACTGACGGTCATGACGGCCCATGGCCGAGCGCGAGGTGCGTTCGGTCCAGGGCTGCCAGCGGGCGCCCGCGCCCCCCCCCCGGGCGCCCATCACGGTGACGCGCTGGATGATCCGCTCCTCATCGAAATCATTGAGGACATAATGCTGGGTGCAGCGGTTGTCCCACATCCCGATGGTGCCTTCCGCCCAGCTGTAACGCACGGTGAAACGGGGGCTTTGCACCCAGCGGGTCAGGAAGGGCAGCAGGTTGTTGCTTTCTTCCACGCTCATTTCGACGATACGGCGGGTGAAATGCTCATTCACATACAGCGCCTTGCGTCCAGGGCCGCCATCGCTGTCAGGCAGTACCCGGACCACCGGGTGGATGGTCATTTTTTCCGGACGGCCATGGGGGAGGGCATCGTGCAGGGCGGTCAGGCCATCGCACATTTCCTGCATGGGCGCCGACAGTGCCTCATAGGCCGCGCACAGGTTGGACCACATGGTATCGCCCCCTGTTTCGGGGCATTTCCGCATGTTCAAGATGGACATCAGGGCCGGCTGTTCCATGAACGTAAGGTCCGTGTGCCATTCGTCCGCGACGCCGCCCTTGCTGGCCTTTAGCTGAAATATCTCGGGATGCTCGCGGGAATTGGCCTCTGACAGATTGGGATGGCCTTCCAGGGGCCCGAACGGGCGGCCCAGAGCCACATGCTCTTCCATGCTCATGTTCTGGCCGGGAAAAAACAGCACCATGTGTTCGCCCAACAGGCGCTTGATCTCGGCAATATCGCCATCATCGGCCTGGGCCAGATTGATGCCATGCACCTCTGCCCCCAGCGCGCCCGCCAGGCGCGTTACATTCCAGCTATTCCCCATTGCGTCGTTCGTCATGGCGTCCCCATCCCCTGCAAGAATTATTCCCTGTTCACCTTATAGCATATTCAGTGCGCATCCATATTGCGCAACAGATGCGCCGCGCCGGCTTCGCCGCTTATCGAGGGGCTTTCGCCAAAGATACGCTCCTTGGATTGGGCATAAAGTTCCCGATTGGCGCCCAATGGCGCCAACTGCCTCGCCTTTTCGATGGCCACGCCAAGCAGATCGCCTTCCGCCGCCACCTCGTGCACGAAACCCGCTTCCTTCGCCGCCGGGCCGGTCCAGCGATGGGCCAGCTGCACGGTATCGAAAAACGCGCTGGCGGACATTTTGTGCCGGAACAGGGCCAGTTCCGGATCCGGGATCGCCATACCGATCTGGATTTCATTGGCGCAGAGAAAACCCCGGTCTTGCCGCATGATGCGCACATCGTGGCACAGCGCGGTCATGAAGCCGGCACCAAAGCCGTGGCCGTTAACGGCGCAAATGGTTGGCACCGGAAAGGTAATCAGGCGTCCCATCAGGCCCATGAATTCCTTGCCAAAGACAGCCTTGTCGCCGCCCTCGCCATCTCCCTCGCCCCGGCGCCAGTCGAGATCCAGGCCATTGGAGAAGAATTTCGGATTGCTGGACGTGGTGACCAGCGCCGCCGGTCCTTCGGATGACTCGATTTCATCCAATCGCCCGGCAAAGGCGCGGACAAAATTCGTATTCCAGCGGTTTTCGCCCTGATCCATGGTCAGGACAAAGACGTCATCTTCTCGGTTTAGCTCAATCATGGTTTCCTCATAAATACTCGGCGCAAGGTTGTCGCCATTTATACCATCCAGGGGCCCCGCATCCGCACACCTTAATGGCAGATAAGAGCAACTATTTTTCGCTGTGAACCTCTGTTGCATCCCAATCGTCAGGAGGAGGCGTGACAAGAAAATCGGCGCAGCGCTGGCGGTAGAGGGCATAGAGACGCGAAGCCGGAACCTCCTCCACCAGACCGGCCAGGATCTCATCGGCCTGGGGCCAGTCCCGGTTCCGATAGTGGGCCAGGGCCTCGTGATACCGATCCAATTCGCCATCGCCGAGGCTGCCGGCTTCCAGTGGTTCGAAAATGCGAACGGGCTCCTGCTTGCCCTTGACCCGCACCCGGTCAAGTTCGCGGTAGATGAATTCAGGCGCCGCCGCCGCGGTGCTTTCACTGACGATCAATGGCACGCCATAGAACCGCGTCAGACCCTCAATGCGTGACGCCAGATTGACGCCGTCGCCGATCACCGAATAATTCAGGCGGTGGGCCGAGCCCATGTTTCCGGCCACCACCAGACCGGTGTTGATGCCGATGCCGGTGGCTATCTCGGGCAGGCCCAGGGCGGTCAGCTCCTGGTTTAGCCGGGCCAGCTCGTGGCCCATGGCAAGCGCCGCTCGGATGGCCCTTTCGGCGTCGTCGCCATGCGCCAACGGCGCCCCAAAGAGCGCCATGATGGCATCGCCAATATATTTGTCGATCACGCCGCCCTCGGCCTCGATGACGTCGGTCATGCAGGTGAGATAGCGGTTCAGGAGATTGAGAAGGTCGCTCGGGCGCTGACGCTCGCTTAGCGCCGTGAAGCCGCGAATGTCGGTGAACAGGATTGTTACCTCGCGCTCCTCGCCACCCAATTTAAGATCCTTGCTCAAAAGCTCCTCTGCAACCGCCGGATCAACTACCTTGCCCAGCATATCTCGCACCTGGTCGCGCTCGGCCAAACCCTGGGTCATATGGTTGAAGGCGGTGGCCAGCTCGCCGATCTCGTCGACCCTGTCGGCCTCAACGGCGCCGCCGTAGTCGCCCTTTTGCACCCGCCGCGTCGCGGCCACCAACTGCTGTACCGGCCGGGTAACGCTGCGGGCGATGGCACTGGCGCCAAACAGCGATGCAGTGAAGGCCACGGCGGTTAGCAGCAGCAGCGCCAGTCTAAGGCGCTGGTATGGCGCCAATGCAACGGCCAGGGGCCGCTGCAACACGGCCTGCAAGACGCCCTCGGCGTCAAGGGGCTGCATCAGGGTAACGCTGTCCTGGCCGGCGATTTCCAGCACGAAGCTATGGCCCGGCCGTGTCACGCGCGCCAGTGCCGAGGCCAACAGATCCGGCTCACGCAAGGTGGAGGCCTCGATGCGCCAGGCCTCGTCGACCCGGCGCAACAGGGATACATGCGCCAGCGTCAATTCCTTAAGGCCGCGCACGAATTGCCCGTCAAGCTCGAAGCCGATACCAATCCAGGCCACCGGCAAGGGTGCCAGCAAGGGCACCATGACAATCAAATGGGGCCGGCCGTTTAGCATCATGACCAGGGCCGCCTCACCTTCGTCACTATCGTCGGCGGCTTCGATGATGGCGGAAAAATCCATCGCCGCCGCGCCGGCCCGGGGTTCCAGGGTGGAGGCGACCACCTCCTCGTCCAGCGACAGGAGGATCATGACGCCGGCCTTGATACGGTCGCGGTGATTTTGCAGCGCCGACAGAAGCGTCCCCTGGTCGCCGCTGGCATAGGCTGTCTTGAAGCCAAAGTCTCCCGACAGCAGCCGCGCCGCCTGTATCAACTCGGCCCTGCGGCCGGCCAGCAGACGGTCGAACACGCGGGCGTCAACCTCCAGCTCGGTATTGATTTGCTGCCGGGCATAGTGGCTGTTGGCCAGATCGACGATGACGAACGCGGCGCCCTGGACGACCAGCAACAGGCCGACAAAAAAGACCGTAAGGCGGGTGCGGAAACTGTGAAAACGAAACAAGGCTCAGTTACCGGCGCTGTTCCGCTCGTCGTCGGCATAATTCCTATCCGCGTCCCAGGGCTTGTCCCGCCACCATCTGCTTTTCGGCCGCAGGCGGATCTTGAAATCGATGTCGACGGTGGCTGCCGCCAAGTTTACCGTGCGCGGGCTTTTCGCCGCCTTTTTCTTTCCCTTCATGCCGGGATGCCAGACCCGCACCGCATAGGTGCCGGCCGGCAGGTCCGAGATTACGGCTTGCCCGTTCTTACCGGTGACTTTCGCATACGGCGTATTCAGGACCAGAATGTGAGCGATCATCCAATCGTGAATGTTGCACCCCAGTGTGACTTCGCCCGGCTTGTCGAACAGCACCGGCGCCGCCTTTTGTCCCGTATAGAGCGGGCGTTCGAATGACTTGGCCTTGGACACCGAATAGAGGTGATGCTTGATGTTGTCCCTGTTGGGGAACTTCACGGTGGTTCCAACCCGCAGGGCGGAGACAAAGGGTGTGTAAAGTTTATCGACCTGGTCGATGATCGCCTCGACGATACCTGGCGCGGGCGGGCTGCCCAGCAGCGTGGCATAGATAACCGCGTTCTCGACCGCGCCTTGTTCATTGCTGACCTTGGCGCGCAACTCCGCCGCGTTCGCTGGCAGCCCCAAAATAGCCGCCATTAAGCTTACCAGCACAATGCCCCGCATTTCAGAATCCGCCCCTGCCAGGATATCCGCCCGCTGAAACTACCACCAATTCAGCCAACGCGGCCAGCCCCGCGGAATAGGGGCGGACGGGACGTGACCAATGCCATCTCAATCGTCCTCGTCGAACTCAAACCCATCGGCCAGAAAATCGAGTTTTTCGGATCTGTGGAAACCATCGAAGTAGGGATAGCGGTCGCCGGATGATGGCGCATTCTCGGGCGCCATGGCGTATTCGGCGGTCATGGTGGCGACCGCGCCGTTGACGCCGATACTTTCGCCAGAAATAAAACTGGCCCCTGGCGAGAGCAGAAACACCACCGCCGCCGAGACCTCCGCCTCCGTCGATAGGCGCCGGCTGGGGACAAAATTTTTGCGCCGCAAAATGCGTTTCTTGTGAGCCAGCGGATATTGCTTCAAGCCCGAGGTGGCAATATAGCCCGGCGCCACCGCGTTGACCCGAACGCCGCAATGGGCCCATTCCAGAGCCGCCGTCTTGGTGAAATTCTCCGTCCCCGCCCGGGCCGCGCCGGAATGGCCCAGGCCGGGCATGGAGCGTTCATGATCGGCGGTGATGTTGACGATGGCGCCGCCGGTATTCTTCATGCATTGATTAAGGAGTTCCCGGCTCATCAGAAAACCGCCGGTCAGATTGGTGCGGACCACGGTCTCCCAGCCCTTTTGCGAGATATCCTCCAGCTTGGCCAGAAACTGCCCGCCCGCGTTGTTGACCAGGCCGCTGACCGGGCCGTGCCTGGCCAGAATTTGCGCAATATTTCCGGCCACGGCGTCTTCTTCCCGAATATCAAAGGCGAAACAATCAGCCTTGCCCCCATCCTCGATAATCTCGGCGGCTACCGAATCCAGTTTCTCCTTTTTGCGCCCGGTGATCACCACTTTCGCACCCAGATGGGCCAGTTCATGGGCGATGCAACGGCCAATGCCGCTGCCCCCGCCCGTGACAATAATTGTCTGACCGGAAAACAAACCGGCGCTGAAGACGGAATTGTAGGGCACCTGAATCTTGCTCCGTTTTCTATTGGCAATCAGCCCTGATCATCATCCCAGCGCGGGAACAGGCCATGGGTGATGCCCAGTTGATCCAGCGCGCGGCCGACGCCCTGGTCGACGATGTCCTGGATGCTTTCGGGCCTGTGATAAAAGGCCGGCATGGGCGGCATGATGATGGCGCCGTAATCCGCCGCGCGGACCATCAGGTCCAGATGACCTTTGTGCAAGGGCGTTTCCCGCACCATCAGGACCAGGGGACGGCGCTCCTTCAGGGTCACGTCGGCGGCGCGCGCGACCAGATCAGCGTCGTAGGAATTGGCGATGGCCGACAATGTCTTGATGGAGCAGGGCGCGACGATCATACCGCGCGTGAGGAACGAACCGGACGAAATCGAGGCCGCGATATCCTTGTTGGAATGCACCACGTCGGCCAGGCTGCGCAGGTCCGCCAGGGAAAGGTCGCTTTCGTATTTCAGGGTCTGCACCGCCGCTTCGCTGACCACCAGATGGGTCGGCACCGACAGCTTGCCCAAGGCACGTAGAATATCGATGCCATAGACGATGCCGCTGGCACCCGTGATCGCCACCACCAGGGGCAGGCTCATGTGCGCTCTCCCTCAATTCTCGCCGCGACCCTCGCCGGTCCGGCGGCGCGGCGCTCCCGCGCGGCAATATAGGCCGTGGCGCCGATGATAATCGCCGCGCCCAGGCCTGACCAGATGTCGGGCCATTCATCATAGGCAAAATAGCCGATGGAGACGGCCCAGATCAGGGTGAAGTAAAAGCCGGGCTGGGTAAACGACAATTCGGCGATCTGGAATGACTTGCTCCAGCAAAAATGCGCCGCCGTTGCCATTACGCCGGCGCCAAAGGTCAAGCCGATGGTATGGAGGGAGGGATTGTTCCAGACAAAAGCCGTCGGGATGGCACTGATCAAGGTGACGAACAGGGAGAGATAGAAAACCATGGCATAGATCGATGTATGCCGCGCCAGATGCTTGGCGATCAGGGTCGACACGGCCTGAAACGGCGACGAGATCAGGATCGCGATGGCGCCGATGGAAATGACTTCAATACCGGGGCGCAGGATCACCACGGCGCCCAGAAACGCCACGACAATACCGGCGAGACGGCGGTAGCTGAAGCGCTCGCCCAGAAACAGAAAGGCCCCGATGGTGACGAACACGGGCGACGTGAAGCTTAACGCGGTCAGATCGGTCAGATTTATCTTGGTCACGGCGTAAAACCAGAGCAACACGGAAAAGGCATGCACAATGCCGCGCAGGACATGACCGCCCATCAATTTCAGCTCGAAATCCGTCTTCTCGAACTTTAGGAGCATTGGCAGCAACAACAGAGTGCCGAAGCCATAACGCATGAAAGCCGCTTGCAAGGGATGCACGTCATCGGCCACGCTGCGCACGATCCAGGTCAGCGAGGTAATGAACAAACCGCCCAATAATACCAGCAGCAACCCAACAAAATTGTCACGCCATGTTGGAGACGCAATTACCCGGCTCATCTAAAAATAATTCTCCACCGGCACGCCGAGCAAAACCTGCCCGGCGGCTTCGTAGTGAGAACCGCGCGACTGGATCTGTTGCGACAGGGTATGCATATCGCGGAAGCGCCTCTCGAACGGCGTGCCGGGGAATATGGCGGAGACGCCGGCGGCCTTGTAAACCCAGTCGGAAACTTCGATGGCGCCATGGATCAGATGGGTCGCGGCCAGGCGCACGCGGACCCGGTCCGCGGTGTCAATCGGTTCGATCTCGCCGGCGCCGGCGTAGACTTCGTTCAGGCTTTGCAACAGATAGGCCCGCGCGGCGCTCAGGGTGGCCTCGGCCTTGGCGAAATCCGATTGCACCGTTGCCGTATCGGCCAGACGCGCCAGGCCGCGCGGGGTCTTCTCCGCCGCCAGTTCGGCGAAGGCGGACAGCATGGCCCGGGCCAGGCCCAGGGCGGCGCCGGCCACCCCAACGGCATAAAGCTGCTGCTGGGGAAAAGCATAAAGCGGGCCGCTTTTGTGGCGCAGGGCCTGATCATCCCGCGTGCCTGAATAGGCCTCCGGCACGAAAACATCATTGATGCTGTAGCTGTCCGAGCCCGTGCCGCGCAGGCCGATGGTGTCCCAGACATCGTGCAGTTCTGCCTGATCGATGGGAAATAGCAACGTCCGCAGGGTGGGTTTTCCCAGATGGTTCAAACGCAGGCTGCCGTCCGCTTCCTTGATGCGGCAATGCACGCCCATCCAGTTTGCCTGATGGCAGCCGGAGGCGAAATCCCACCTGCCGCTGACGCGATAGCCGCCGTCCACCGCATCCGCCGTGCCGCCATGGGGCGGGCCCCAGGCCACGACCGTGCGGGGATCGGCAAATATCTTCCGCGCGGCTTCCAGATCGATAAACGGCGTGATCAGCACAGTGGAATTGCCGACAAAAACATTCCAGGCAACGGAGGCGTCATGGCGCGCCAACTCCTCCATGGCAAGGAGAAAGTCACTGGGGTGAACCTCGTCGCCGCCAAGCTCCTTTTGCAGAAACATGCGGAACAGCCGCGCCTCATGCAGCTGGCTTAACAGCGGCTCGGGTATGCGCCGGGTTTGCTCGATCTCGTCAGCGGCAGCCGCCAGAGCGGGCGCCAACTGGCGCGCGCGGTCGAGAGGTTTCGATTGTATTGCCCCATCCATGCCCTATTGCGGCCTAGATCGGGCGACCTGTCAATGGACTGCTAATGAATCTCGGGTTCGGGCACCGCTTCGCCGTCGCGCAGAATTTCGAAATCGCAGCCCTGATCCGCCTGCGTGACGTGCTGGGCATAGATGGCGCCAAAGCCACGGTCATAACGCGGTGCCGGCGCGGTCCAGGCGGCTTTGCGCCGCTCCATTTCCGCCTCGTCGATGTCCAGATCCAGGCGCCGTTTCGGCACATCCAGGGTAATCATGTCGCCGGTCTGGACCAACGCCAACGGTCCGCCGACAAAGGATTCCGGCGTTATATGCAGCACACAGGTGCCGTACGAGGTGCCGCTCATACGCGCATCCGACAGGCGCACCATGTCGTTGACGCCCTGTTGCAGCAGCTTCTTCGGGATCGGCAGCATGCCCCATTCCGGCATGCCCGGCCCGCCCTGAGGGCCGGAATTGCGCAGGATCAAGACGCTGTCCGCCGTCACATCCAGATCGTCGCTATCGATGCGGGCGGCCATGTCGTTGTAATCGTCAAAGACCAGCGCCGGACCGGTATGGTTCAACAGCTTGGGGTCCGCCGCGATGGGTTTCAGCACCGCGCCGGTGGGGGCCAGATTGCCGCGCAGGATCGCCATGGTCTGCTGGTCCGAGACGGGATTGTCCAAGGGCCGGATCACATCGTCCTCGTAGACCTCGGCGCCGGCGATATTCTCGCCCAGGGTCTTGCCGCTGACCGTCGGGGCATCAAGTTCCAGCAGATGGGACAGGCGCGCCATCAGGGCCCGGATGCCGCCTGCATAATAAAAATCCTCCATCAGGTATTTGCCCGACGGTCGCACGTTGGCCAGCAACGGCACCTCGCGGGCCACGGTATCAAGATCATCCAGCTTCACATCCACCTTGGCCCGGCCGGCCATGGCCAGGATATGCACCGCGGCATTGGTGGAGCCGCCATAGGCCATGGCCAGACGCATGGCGTTGCGGAAGGCGCGTTCGTCCAGGAAGTCGGAAATTTTCTCGTCTTCCCAGGTCATCTCGACGATGCGCCGGCCGCTCTCGGAGGCCAGACGCGCATGGGAACTATCGGCGGCGGGGATGGAACTGCCGCCCGGCAGGATCAGGCCCAAAGCCTCGGCGATCGCCGTCATGGTCGAGGCCGTGCCCATAGTCATGCAGGTGCCGGGCGAGCGGGAAATACCGCTTTCGATCTCGTCCCAGTCCTTGGCATCAAGACGCCCGGCGCGCCTCTCGGCCCAGAACTTCCAGGCATCGCTGCCCGTGCCCAGGGTGTTGCCGGCCCAGTTGCCGCGCAAGGCGGGCCCGGCGGGGAAAAAGATCGTCGGCAGATCCATCGACGTGGCGGCCATCAGCAAGGCCGGCGTGGTCTTGTCGCAACCGCCCATCAGGACAACGCCGTCGATGGGATGGCTGCGGATCAGTTCCTCGACCTCCATGGCCAGGAAGTTGCGGTACAGCATGGTGGTCGGCTTGACGATGGGCTCGGCCAGGGACATGGCCGGCAATTCCACGGGAAAGCCGCCGGCCTGCCAGATGCCGCGCTTTATTTCCTCGGCCCGTTGCCTAAGGTGCATATGACAGGCATTCAGGTCGGACCAGGTGTTGATAATGGCGATCACCGGCTTGCCGGCGAAATCAGCCGTGGAATAGCCCATCTGCTTGGCGCGGGAACGGTGGCCGAAGGCGCGCAGATCGTCCACGCCGAACCAACGGTGGCTGCGTAACTCGTCGGGTTTCTTGCGCGTCATGGGGCGACCCACCTTTTCCTAAGCGTTATTGGGGCGTTATTGAGAGGCGGTGATACCGCCGTCGACATAGATGATTTGCCCGGTCACGAAGTCCGAGGCGGGGGTGGAGAAGCTTAAGGCCGGTCCTACCACATCCTTGGGATCGGCGATACGGCCCAAGGGGATACGATCCAACAGGCCTTGGCGAAATTCGTCATTCTCCATGACGTGTCGGATCATTTCCGTATAGACGAATGTAGGCGCCACGCCATTGACGGTAATGCCCTTGGGCGCCAGTTCCATGGCGTGCTGTTTGATCAACATCACCATGCCGCCCTTGGTGGAGCAGTAAGCGGAATAGCCCCTGTCCCGCAGACCAAGCTGTGACCGCACGGACAGCAGGTGCACCTGTTTACCCCAGCCGCTGGCCGAGGCGATCTGATGCCGCGCCGCCGCCTGGGCCAGGAACATCGCCGCCTTCAGATTGACCTGATAGACCTCGTCGAAGGCTTCCTCGGTGACTTCCAACAAGGGTTCTTCCCGCTGGATGCCGACACAGTTCATCAGAATATCGATGGCGCCATGTTCGACGGCAATGGCATCGGCCCGGTCACGGATTTCCGCCACCGACGTGACATCCACAGAATTGCCATAGGCCTCGTAACCCGCATCCCGGATTGAAAGCGCCAGGGCCTCCGCCATTACAGCGTTTCTGCCCGAAATAATAACTTTGGCCCCGTGCATGGCCAGGCCCCAGGCAATGGCCTCGCCGATACCGCCATAACCTCCCGGCAGCCAGGCCACCTTGCCGTCCACCCGGAACAGCCCATCCAGGGCGGTCGTGAAATTCTCCTGCGGAGTAATTTGATTCATGACGCCTTCCTTACGCGGCCTGACTACCGACCAGATCGCCCAGATAGGCGGTGACGTCGGGGTTTTGCAGCAAGCTGTTGAAATCCGGCGCCTGGGTCAGGCGGCCTTTCTGAACAAAAATATACTGCTCGCAGATTTCCTGCATGATGCGCAGATGGAAGGGCTCGTTGGGATGAACGCAGAGGACCACCATGCGGCCCTCGGCGCGCAGCTTGCGGAAAAAATCCAGCATGAAGCCGATGTAGCCGTCCTGGGTATTGAACTGCGGCTCGTCGAACAGATGCACCATGGGGTAATCGGAGCTTGAAGGCTGCAGCATGAAGTTGGGCCGCCGTTTGCGGAAATGGCGAACCTGGTAGGATTGATGATAGTGGATCGCCAGGCGGTCCCGCTGGTCCGAGCGGACTTGGTGAATGTCCTGGCCGCGCACCATGACCTGCCCCGACGTCGGGTTGTTGGAACCGGTAATCAGCTCGAACAACGTCGTCTTGCCGGAGCCGTTGGGACCCATGACGCCAACGATCGCCGGCTTTTCAATGATGAAGTCCGCCTGCAGATCAAAGGTGATCCGCTTGTTCAGGACACCTTGGCTATAGGTCTTGCGCACCTGATTGACGTTGAGAAGCGGTTGATCGGACATGGCCTAGACCCCCAACAGGCGTTCGCGCATGGGCGCATCTTCAAGCAGCTCGGCCGCCGGGCCCTGGTGCACGACCTTGCCATGATCCATGACATAGGCCCGGTCGCTGACCGCCAGGGCGCTTTGTGCGTTCTGCTCCACCAACAGCACCGCGATACCTTCCGACTTCAGCCGGGTCACGGTTTTCATCACATCCTGTACAATCTTTGGCGCCAGGCCCTGGGACGGCTCGTCCATCAGGACCAAGCCGGGGGAACCCAGCAGGGCGCGGGAGATGGAAACCATCTGCATCTCGCCACCCGAAAGATTTTCGCATTCGCGGCTCATCAAATGTTCCAGCGCCGTGAAGATCTCGAACATTTCCTTTAGTGACCAGCTGCGAAAGCGGGTTTTCTTACGCCCAATGGCCAGGTTGCGCGCCACGGTCAGGGTCGGAAAAATACGCCTGTCATCGGGCACCCAACCTATCCCTGCGCGGGCGATGGTATGGGACTGGGCCCGGGTGATGGCCTTGCCGTCGAAATCGATGGCGCCGGTTTTCGCCGGCGTCAGGCCAAGGATGGACCGCAAGGTCGTGGTCTTGCCGGCGCCATTGGGACCCAGCAGGCTGACCACTTCGCCGGGCGCGATATCCAGGGAGACGCCGAACAGGGCCTGGGTCTCGCCATAAAATGTCTCGATGTTGTTGATTTGCAGCATCAGGCCAGGGCTCCCAGGTTCGAGGCGCGCACCCATTCATTGTCGCGCAATGTATCGGGCGTGCCTTGGGCGATGACCTGGCCCCAATGAATGACCGCGATGCGGTCGGCCAGATCAAACAGGAACTTCATGTCATGCTCGATGATAACGATGGTCACCGTTTTCCTGATCTCCTGGATCAGCGCCGCCAAGGTCGCGGTGGCATCCGTGCCCAGGCCAGATGTAGGTTCGTCCAGAAACAGCATGCGCGGTTCCGCCGCCAGGGCGATACCGATTTCCAGGGCCCGGCGCTGGCCATATGACAGATCCGAGGCCCGGGTATGCTCCCGCCCCGCCAAGCCGATACGGGCCAACACCGCCGCGCCGCGGTCCTGGGCATCGCCGTCGCCGGCCAGATCGTGGCTCATGGAAAAACCCATGGCGCGGACCTCCGGCAGGGCCAGAACGATATTTTCCAGGGCAGTGTATTCATCGAACAGGTTCATCATCTGGAACGAACGCGCGATGCCGTGCCGGGCGATCTTGCGTGGCGGCAGGCCGGTCACATCCTGGCCATCGAACAGAACCTTGCCCCGATCCGGTCGATAGCGCCCGGTCAGAACGTTGAAACAGGTGGTCTTGCCGGCGCCATTCGGTCCCATGATGCCGGATATCTGGTTTTCCTCGAACGACAGGGTAATGTCTTCCAGTACGACTTGGTCGGCGAAGCGTTTATGCAGGTGCCGTGCTTCAAAGAGGGCCATGTCAGTCTCCCCCCGCGTGACTTGGTTCGGGGCAGGCCTGCGTTGTTTCCTTGCGCCGTCCAAACATCAGTTGAGCGTCCTGCCACATGCCGGCCAGGCCCTCGGGCTTGAACATCACCATCACCATGAAAGTCAGGCCGAACCAAAGCAGCCAAGCCTCGGTGTAGGCGCCCAGGATGTCACGGGCCAGGAAATAGAAAATTACGCCCAGGACCGGGCCCCAGAAGCTGACGAAACCGCCACCGATCAAAACGATCAGGATCACGATGCCGGACCATTGCAGGCTCATGATATTGATGTAGGCGCCTTCCTGGGCCATGGCGAAGAGAGCGCCCGCCAGACCGGAGATTGCGCAGGACAGCGTGAAGATGATCCATTTATAGAGCCAGACGTTGTAGCCCAGGAAGGCGACCCGGCTGTCATTCTGCTTGATCGCGGTAATGATCTTGCCAAACGGCGAATTGACCAGGCGCCACATGCCCACGACGATAATTACATAAGCCGCGAAGCACAGATAATAGAGGTTGAAGTTTGATTGGATGGAAATCTCCGCCAGGCCCAGGTCCAGGGGCAGGCGCGCGATATTCAACAAGCCATCCTCGCCGCCGGTGACATCGGTCCATTTCGAGGCGACAAAGTAAAATATCTGGGCGCAGGCGATGGTCATCAGGGCGAAGTAAATACCCCGGCGGTGGGAAATAAACGCCGCCACCAGACCGCCCAAAATGGCGGTCACCGCCACCGCGCCCAGCAGGCTGACCCATAAATTGGCCGCGATATTGAACTGTGTCAGGCCAAAGGCGTAGGCGCCGATACCGAGGAAGGCGCCATGGCCGAACGATGGCAAACCCGTGTAACCAAGCAGCAGATTGACGGCCAGGGCGAAAATCACCCAGATCATCACCTCCAGCCCAAGGTATTGGTACAATCCGATCGCGTCGATCCAGAACGGCATGGTACCGAAAACCAGGAACGAGACGAGCATGGGTGCCGTGAACAGCGACGAAAATCGGCTGCGAGTGGATTGGGAGTTCATGTCCTAAGCCTCCAACGCGCTGGCTTTGCCGGCGAAACCTCTGGCGCGGAACGTGACCACCGCCATCAACAGTAAATACATGGATAGTAGTGACCATTCCGTCAGGAAGGCCGCCGTCAGCGCGACGACCATGCCGACCAGCAGCCCGGCGCTGACCGCGCCCCAGAAACTACCCACGCCGCCCAGCACGATGACCACGAAAGCGGGGATCACCGCGTCCACGCCCACATGCGGGCGCACGCCCCAAATCGGCGCCATGATAATGCCGGCGATGGCGGCCAGGGCGGCGCCAAAGGCGAAGACGTAGAGGCGCAGGCGCGAGAGGTTATAACCCAACACCCGGACCATCTCGCTGTCATGGGCGCCGGCCTTGATCACCGCGCCATAGGGCGTGCGGTTGAGGAAGACCCAGAGCAGGCCGATCATGGCCATGGCGAAGACGGCGGCGAAAATACGGTAGTTGGAATAGATCATGTCGGCGAAGAAAAAACCGCCCCGGATTGCCTTGGGCAGGGGCAGAAAATATTCCGCCGGGCCCCAGATCTCGCGGATCACTTCTTCCAGCACCAGCGCGGCGCCGAACGTCAGCAGCAGGCCATAAAGCGGATCCTTGCCGTAGGTCCGGCGCAGACAGATCTCCAGGCCCATGCCGACGGCGGCGACCAGGGCCGGCGCCACGATCAGGGCGATGATATAGCGGGGCACGGTGGGCAGGTCGTAATAGGATTGCATGAAGGCCAATGGTATGCCGCCGTCCTGGCCCATCAGCATGACGGCAAAGTAGGCGCCCAGGGCAAATAGCGAACCGTGCGCGAGGTTGATGACTTCCATCACCCCGATGATCAGCATGAAGCCGAGGGACAGCAGCGCGAACAGCAGGCCCAGGGCGACGCCATTCAGCAAGTGCGGCAAGAGACTAAGAAGGAAATCAATCATGATATTGCTTCGTCTTTTGCGTTGCCGTCCCCGTTCGCCGATGGGGAACCCAACGGCGTTGGTAACGACTGGATACAATGGAGGATCGGACGCGGGGCCGCCGTTCCGGCAGCGGCCCCGCCCCGAGACGGATCAGCCTTGATCGTAGCTGGGCGTATCGGCGAACGATTCCAGCCTGCAGACCGCATCCGCACTGGCGCGGACCGATTCCGGGTCGGCGGCCGTGAGGATCTCGAAGTAATCGGTCTTGTCCCTGGGCTTTTTGTTGCCGCGGGCAAGATAGACGGTCTGTTGCACATGGTGAGAGTTCGGATCGATCACCGCGCCATGTGTCTGCATCCGGTCTTCGGCGGACATCTGGCGGCCTTCCAGGGCCTTGATGATCTTGGTGTTGTCCGTGCCACCGGTTTCCTCGATCACGCGGAGCAACTCCCGCATGGCGACATAACCGTTGTAGGTGACGTTGCCGGGCACCGAGATCCGGGTTGTCGGATAACGGGTTTGATAGCGGGCGACGAATTCCTTGACGCCCGGCAGATCGAGCAGGTGATACCAGGTGGTGCCGAACACGCCAAAGGCCGCGTCCGCGCCCAGGCCGTAAACATCGGGCCAGTCCTGTTGGTTGTTCAACCAAGCCGGCTTGGAATCCAGGCCCATGTCGGAAACCTGCTTGCGCATGACCTTGAAGTCATCGCCACCGACAGCGGCGGCAACCACATCAGGCTTTTGCTGCTGGATCTTCAGCAGGATGGCGGAGAAGTCACGGGTACCAACCGGAATGGCCACTTCGTCGACGGCGTCGGCGCCATAATTGGCGGCAACCTTCTTGGTGGCCGCATTGGTGTTCTGGCCCCAGACATAGTCGTTGTAAAGGAACATCCATTTCTTGCCGAAGGCATCGATGGCGTTCTTGGCGGCGGCGCGGGAGAAGTTCTCGCCACTGCCGTCCCAAACAAATTTCACCCGGTGGCAATTCTTGCCGGACTCGGTGGGCGACGACGAATTGGTGTTGAAATAGACGCAACCATACTTCTGCGCCACCTGGCTGATGGCGTTGGCGGTGCCGGATTGAATGGCGCCGACCATGAAATGCACGTTCTCGCGGGTGATCAGACGCTCGGCCACGCGGGTGCCGGTCTGCGGCGTGGTTTCGGTGTCCATCCAGACATATTCGACCTTGCGGCCCAGCACGCCGCCTTTGGCGTTGGCTTCCTCGATCGCCATGATGGTGCCGCGCTTTTCCGCCTGGCCCGAGTTGGCGAACTGGCCGGAGGCATCATGGGTCAGGCCAATTTTGATCGGCTTGTCCGTGCCGGCGGCATAGACCCGGTTGTGCTTCCACGGGCCAAGAAATGCGGCGCCCGCGCCGGCTGTTGCCAGAGCGGTACCTCTTAACATACTGCGACGGGTAATTTTCGAAGACATAGCTAAACCTCCCAGGTTGTCGTCCTCATAAATGCCCGCATCGGCGGGCCCGGTTCCTAAAAACATCAATTAGCGCTTAACGCGCGATGGAGACCGTTAGGCGCTTATTTGGAAATAATATCCTATTTTTAAAAAAAAGAAATAGGATTTTTCACTTTTTATAAATTTTTTTAGATGTGGCCCTTTGCCGCGCCCCCTGGGACAATAATTCGGGATGTTTTTCGAGAGTGGTCAATTTATGGCCGTTTTTTACCGATAAATTCCTGACTGCGGCAGCGATGTGGAGAGGTGTCCTATTTTTATGACGGATAATCTATCTAATTTATCGTATTTTTTTATTATAAATCATAATTTATTTGCGCCAACACTGCGTTTCGCATAGTTTGCAAAACATAGCGGTTTGCGATTCTCGCGAAGGGAGTTTTGTTTTGGCGGCGAATATTTTGGCAGGCACGACCTCGGCCCCGGCGCTCTATCCGCGCAGCGGCATCCACGGCACCATCGTGCATGCCATTGGCACGGAAATCGTCACCGGCGCCCTGGAACAGGGCGAAAGGCTGCCGGGCGATCAGGAGTTGATGGCCCGCTTCCAGGCCTCGCGCACGGCCTTGCGGGAGGCTTTGAAGGTGCTTTCGTCCAAGGGCCTGATCGAATCCCGGCAGCGGGCCGGCACCCGAGTGCGCCCGCGCAGCGACTGGGATCTGCTGGATGTGGACGTGCTGTCCTGGCATACGCCGGAAAGCATCTCCGAATCGTTTACCGCCGATCTGGTGGAACTGCGGGAATTGATCGAACCGGTTGCCGCCAAGCTGGCTGCCGACCGCGCCACGTCCGACGATCTGACCCGCATCGAGGCGGCCTATCTGCGCATGGAGAAGGCGGTCGATGATTACGAGGCATTTTATGTGGCGGACGTGGATTTTCACCTCGCCGTGCTCAACGCCTCGCACAATCAACTGGTGCAGCGCCTGGCGGGCATCATCGGCACGGTTCTGGGCTTAAGCTTTGGCCTGCAAAAACAGGCCCGCATTCCCCTGCGGGAAAGCCTGGAATCCCATTACGATGTGTTCGATGGTATTCGCCAACGCAACCGCCGCGCGGCGGAGCGGGCCATGCGCATCACCATTCGCCGTGGCCGCAACACCCTGTCGCAGCGGCGCTCGATCATGCGCGGGCAGACCGCGTGACCGCTACCCGTAGCTAAACTCAAAGCCTGCATAGACGGCCAGGAAAACCACGGCCACGGCTATGATCAGCCCCGTGGTGACCCGCATCATGAAGCTGAATTCACGCCGGGCATCGCCCTTGATCTCGAGCTGCTTGCGCCGCACACCCTTATCATGCTCCTGCAGTTGATCCCAGTCGGCCAGGCGCTGGCGCACGCCCTTTAGACCCAGGATGTCCCTCTTCGGCCGCTCCTCTCCCATCAGATAGCCCCGGACATGGGCTAGGGCAATGAAGACCAGGAAAGCGCCACAGCCAGCCGACAGCACCAGGTAAAAAACAAATTCCGACCATGATGCCCACAACAGCAGGGGCGTGACGGCAGCCAGGATGCCGGACATGGTCAGGCCAACCTCGATCAAGGTCAGGGTGAATCTTGTCTGCGGTTGCAAGGACGTATTCATGATGCCTCCTTAATGGCGGCGTTAAAATCGCGTACGGCGGCCGCTGGTCCGTCGGGATAGTTCCACACACCGGCTACCACGGACAGGAAATCAGCCCCCGCCGCGACCAAGGCCGGGCAATTTTCTACCGTTATGCCGCCGATGGCAACACAGGGAATTTCAAACAATTCCGACCACCAGTCCAATATCTCGATATCGGCCGCCGCCTTGGCCTGCTTGGTTTCAGTGGGAAAGAAAGCGCCAAAGGCGACATAGTCGGCGCCGGCCTCCGCCGCCTCCATGGCCAGATGGCGTGATGAGTGGCAGGTAACGCCGACAATGTGATCGGCGCCGAGAATACTCCGCGCCTGGGCATAGGGGGTATCTTCCTGGCCCACATGGGTGCCGTCGGCGCCCAGTTCCGCCGCCAGGTCCGGGCGGTCGTTGATCAGGAAGGCGACATCGTGTTCCTGGGCCAGCGGCATCAAAGCCTCCGCGGCCCGGCGCACCACATCATCGTCCACGTCCTTCAGACGCAATTGCAGACAGGCCACATCGCCCGCGCCCAGAGCCGCGCGCAGATCCTCGGCGAACGCCGACGGCTCGAAAACCGGGGGTGTAATCAGATACAGGCGGCAGGGATCATCGCCGCCATCAACATCATTACTCATTCAGGCCGCATCCTTTTCCATTTCCACCTGATAATCACCACTACGCGCCAGACCGTTCATTCTTGCCCGGTGCGCCAGGGCGGCTTGGGCGGCGGCAACATTGTCCGCCTCGCCCCGCCAGGCCTGCAAGGCGGACGCCTGCAAGGCCCGGCCATAAGAGAAACTCAACTGCCACGGCAAATCAGCCTCGTTCCTGTTCATGGCATTGAGATGCGCCGTGGCCTCCACTTCCGACTGCCCGCCCGACAGAAAGGCGATCCCAGGCACCGCCGCCGGCACATGCCGGCGCAGAACCTTGACCGTCGTGGCGGCAACGTCATCGACCGAATTCTGCCGCGCGCATTTTTTACCCGCCAACACCATGTTCGGCTTCAACACCATGCCTTCCAAAACGACATTCTGGTTGAACAATTCCCTGAACGTCAGTTCCAAGGCCTGTTCGGTCACCTCCGCGCAACGTTCAATATCGTGATCGCCATCCATCAGCACTTCCGGTTCCACGATTGGCACCAGGCCGGCCTCCTGCGACAGGGCGGCATAGCGGGCCAGGGCATGGGCGTTGGCCTCTAAACAGGCGCGGCTGGGAATATCAGCGCCAATATCGATCACCGCCCGCCATTTCGTAAAGGCAGCGCCAAGCTCGACATATTCGGCCAGCCGCTCGCGCAGACCATCCAGGCCCTCGGTGACTTTTTCCCCCGGACAGCCCGCCAGTTCCTTGGCGCCGGCATCCACCTTGATGCCGGGCAGAACGCCGTTGTCCAACAGCACCTTGGTAAACGGCACCCCATCGGCGCCCGCTTGCCGCAAGGTTTCGTCATACAAAATAACGCCGGAGATATGATCCCCCACTCCCGGCGTGGTGAACAGCAAGCCCCGGTAGTCGCGGCGGTTCGCCTCGGTAGAGGGGACGTCGATGCTATCGAGACGCTTTTCTATGGTGCCGGTGCTTTCGTCCGCCGCCAAAATCCCCTTGCCGGGAGCAACCATGCGGGCGGCGTTGGCGACGATGTCCAATTTCGTCATTTTTGAAACTCCTCATCCTTGCCTAGTTGTTTTCCCAAATCCTCAATAACCTATACCAAGCCGTGTTGATAGGAACTCCTTGAGGTCCGTTGCGTCAGGCCCGGGATCCAGGGCCTTGGGGGGCCGGGCCAGAACCTCGGCATTATAGCTTTCACCAATCTGGCGGACCTTGTCGCGCACCGTTGCCTTGCCGCGCAGCACCAGGCCGCGCCAGCCCAGGGAAAGGGCCATTTGCGCCATGGCGCCGTCGTCACCGCAATCCAGGATCGCCCGCACCGCCGCCCGCGGATAACGCTGCCGCGCCGATTCCACCATGGCCAGATAAAATCCCGGCCCGCCATAGGCCGCGGCACCCGGCGCGGTCAGCAACGTTAAGGGCCGCCGCGATGCGGCGGCGAATGCCATGGCGCCTTCGGCCTGGTCTAAGTTATGAAAAATAATCGCGGACATGACATAGTCATAGTCCGATTGCAGGTTAATCTTCCAGCGCTTTGATGCCGGGCAGGATCTTGCCCTCGAGCCATTCCAGAAAGGCGCCGCCGGCGGTCGAGACATAAGTGAAATCATCCGCCGCGCCGGCATGGCGCAATGCCGCCACCGTGTCGCCGCCACCCGCCACCGATATCAGGGCGCCATCGCGGGTCAGCTCGGCCGCCGCCTGGGCCACTTTGACGGTGCCATTGTCAAAGGGCGCAATTTCAAAGGCCCCCATGGGACCGTTCCACAGCAAGGTCCGGCATTGCCGCAGACGCTCGGTCAGGTCGCGCACACTGGCTGGTCCCACATCCAGGATCATCATTTCGTCGGGCACTTTATCGACCGGGACAGTGGCGCTGTCGGCACCGGCCTTGAATTCCCTGGCCAGGACTACGTCCACCGGCAGCACGATCTCGCAACCGGTCTGCTCTGCCTTGGCCATGATTTCGCGCGCCGTATCCGCCAGATCGGTTTCACACAGCGAGGCGCCGACATTGACGCCCTTGGCATAAAGAAAGGTATTCGCCATGCCGCCGCCGATGATCAACTGATCCACCTTGTCCAGCAAATGCCCCAGCACCGCCAGCTTGGACGACACCTTGGCCCCGCCTACCAGGGCGGCCACGGGCCGCTCGGGGTTTGCCAGGGCGGCCCCAAGCGCCGTTAGTTCGGCCTGCATGGAGCGGCCCGCCGCCGCCGGCAACAGATGTGCGATGGCTTCCGTCGAGGCATGCGCCCGATGGGCGCAGGAAAAGGCGTCGTTGACATAGATATCGCCTAAATCCGCCAGGCTCTGGGCAAAGGCACCATCGTTGGCTTCCTCGCCCGCATCAAATCTGACGTTTTCCAATAACAGCACATCGCCGTTGCTCATACCTGCGATAGCCGCCGCGGCCCCATCCATGACCGCGAAAGCGACGGTGCGATTTAGCGCCTGGCCCAATGGCCCTGCCAGGGGTGCGAGAGACATATCCGGCACCACCTGCCCCTTGGGCCGGCCAAAATGCGACAGCACGATAACCTTGGCGCCCTTGTCCGCCAGCTCCGCCAAGGTCGGGACAGCCCGCTCGATACGGGTGGCGTCACTGACCTGACCGTCCTGCATGGGTACGTTCAGGTCGACCCGCACCAACACGCGCTGACCTGCCAGGGTCAGATCATCCAAGGTCTGCATGCGTTGTCTTCGGCTAGAGCTTGGCCATGGCGACGGCGGTGTCGCTCATGCGGTTGGAGAAGCCCCATTCGTTGTCATACCAGGTGAGGATACGCACAAAGCGGCCATCGATCACCTGGGTCTGGGTCAGATCAAAGGTCGATGATGCCTGGTTGTGATTGTAATCAATGGAGACCGTGGGACCGTCCGAGGTTTCCAGCACGCCTTTCAGCTTGCCGGCGGCGGCTTTACTGATCGCCGCATTGACGGCCTCGACCGTGGTTTTCTTTTTGCTGCGGAATTTGAAATCCACCACCGAGACATTCGGCGTCGGCACCCGGATCGAGGTGCCATCCAGCTTGCCGGCCAATTCCGGCAGCACCAGGCCGACGGCCTTGGCCGCACCGGTCGAGGTCGGGATCATGGACATCACCGCCGAACGGGCCCGTCGCAGATCACCATGCAGGGTATCGAGTACCGGCTGGTCACCGGTGAAGGCATGGATCGTGGTCATGAAGCCGTGCTCGATGCCGACCGCCTGGTTCAGCACGAAAGCGACCGGGGCCAGGCAATTGGTGGTGCAGGATGCGTTCGAAACCACCTTGTGGGACTTGCGCAGTTTGTTGTGATTGACGCCGTAAACCACGGTCAGATCCGCTTCCGTCGCGGGTGCCGAAACCAGAACCTTTTTGGCACCGGCGGTCAAATGCGCCGAGGCCTTTTCCTTGGAGGCAAAAATACCGGTGCATTCAAGGGCCACGTCCACATCCAGCTTCGCCCAGGGCAGATTGGCGGGATCGCGCTCCGCCGTGACCCTGATGGCATTGCCGTTCACGTTCATGCCGCTCTTGGTGGTCCGCACCTTGCCAGGGAAGGCGCCGTGCACGGAATCATAGCGCAGCAGATGCGCGTTGGTGTCGATGGGGCCCAGGTCATTGACCCCGACCACCTGAATATCCTTGCGCCCGGATTCCGCGATGGCGCGAAGTACCAAGCGGCCAATGCGGCCAAAACCGTTAATTCCTACCCGAACGACCATTGTGCTCTCCTATGAAAATATCGGTTGTTCTCAATCAGCCCAGCAGTGCCAGCCATTGGCATCAGCTTTTTTGGGCCGCTAATTTCTCCTTGGCCATTTCGACCACGGCGTCCGCCGTAATGCCGAAATGTTTAAATAAATCTTTTGCCGGCGCCGAGGCGCCAAAGCCCGGCATGCCGATGAAGCCGCCGTTCTCGCCCACATAGCGGTCCCAGCCCATGGAAATGGCTGCCTCGATACCGATGCGCACAGTGCCAGGGCCTAGGATTTCCTGGCGATACCTTGCATCCTGCTCCTCGAACAGTTCCCAACAGGGCATGGATACCACCCTGGTGGCGATGCCGGCGCTTTGCAGATTGTTGCGCGCGGCCACGGCGATGGATACTTCAGAACCGGTCGCCAACAGGGTCACCGCCGCCTCGCCATCGGCCGCGACCAATTCGTAGGCGCCACGGGCGCAGGCATTGGCCTCCTGATACTCCAGCCGAACGGCGGGCAGGCCTTGCCGGCTCAGGACCATGGCCGAGGGGCTTTGCTTTTGCGCCAGGGCCATTTCCCAGCATTCCGCGGTTTCCATGGCGTCCGCCGGGCGAAAGACATAGAGGTTCGGCATGGCGCGCAGGGCCGCCATATGCTCGACCGGCTGATGGGTCGGGCCGTCCTCGCCCAGACCGATGGAATCGTGGGTCAGCACATAAACCGCCCGGCAGCCCATCAGGGCGGAAAGACGCATGGCACCCCGGCAATAATCGGAAAACACCATGAAGGTGCCGGCATAGGGGATGAAGCCGCCGTGCAGGGCCAATCCGTTCATGGCCGCCGCCATGGCATGCTCGCGCACGCCGTAATTAATGTAGCGGCCGGAAAAGTCTTCGGCGGAAACAAAACCAAGATCCGCCGTCAGGGTATTGTTGGAACCGGTCAGATCGGCGGAGCCGCCAACCATTTCCGGCACCTCGGCGTTGATCACTTCCAGGGCATGGCCCGATGCCGCCCGGGAGGCGACCTGGGGCTTGTCCTCGGCCAGCTTGCTACGATAGTCGGCCATTGCCTCGATGATGCTGGCCGGCAGATCACCGGCCATGGCGCGCTCGAAAGCGGCGCGGTCATCTTGTTCCATTGCCTCCAGGCGTTCGTCCCAGGCCGCCGAGGGTGCGGCACCACGGGCGCCGACCTCGTGCCAGGCGGCGGCCACATTATCCGGCACCTCGAACGGCGCGTGGGGCCAGCCCATGGCCTTGCGGGCGCCGGCGATTTCCTCGTCGCCAAGCGGGGCGCCATGGGCGCTTGAGGTGCCCGCCTTGGTCGGGGCACCGTGGCCGATTTCCGTGCGCGCCGCGATCAGCGAGGGCCGATCACTTTGCCGTGCCGCTTCGATAGCGGCGGCGAGTGCCTCGGCATCATGGCCGTCGACACGGGCCACGTCCCAGCCGTACGAGAGGAAGCGGGCGCATTGATCGTCGCTGACACTGAGCGAGGTCGCCCCGTCGATGGTAATTTCGTTGTCGTCAAACAACACGATCAGCTTGCCCAGGCCCAGATGGCCCGCCAGGGAGGCGGCTTCGTGGCTGACCCCTTCCATCAGGCAGCCGTCGCCGGCCAGGACATAGGTATAATGATCCACCAAATCATCGCCGAAGCGGCTGGCCAGCATGCGTTCGCCGAGGGCCATGCCGACAGCGGTGGCCACGCCCTGACCCAGGGGGCCGGTGGTGGTTTCGATACCCGTGGCGGCGCCGAATTCCGGGTGCCCCGCGGTGCGGCTGTCAAGCTGGCGGAAATTGCGCAACTGCCCCATGTCCATATCGCCATAGCCGGTCAGGTGCAGCAGGCTGTATAGCAGCATGGAGCCGTGCCCGGCGGAGAGCACGAAACGGTCCCGGTCGGGCCAGTTCGGCTTGGCCGGATCGAATTTCAGAAACCGGGAAAACAATACCGTGGCCATGTCGGCGGCGCCCATGGGCATGCCCGGATGGCCCGAATTGGCGGCTTGAACGGCATCGGCGGCCAGGAAACGAATGGCATTCGCCATTTCGCCATGGCCCGCGGCCTCTGATGCTACCACGGTATTGTTCGGGCTATCGGTCGGTGTCATATGAAATCTCGAGATTGTGGTTGCATCCGATCAACAACAGCGCCTTTTGACTTCTGAAAACCGCATCTGATAGCCGGATTGACAAGCCTGGTGGACGGGCAAGCCGGGACGATTTCCACTGCTCCCGGGTCGGCGGCCAACATAGCCTTTCACCTTGCAAGGTCAACCGGGAATAAGCGGCAAATCACAAGCAATCTGAACTCTTGTCTTTCATTAGGGCACGGGCAGGTTGACGCGGAGGCAGGCCCGGCTTTACCCTGCGCCGGAAGGATTTGGTGCAAGCCTTTTTCAAACAAGACGGAATCGACAATGGCAGATGATGCTGGCGCGAAAGCAAGATTGGAAGCGGCCGTACAACGGCTGGAGTCGGCCTTGGGCCGCGTGGTCGAGCGCGACGGCGCGGGCGCGGAGGATATCGCCAAATTGCGCCAGGAACTGAATGGCCTCGATTCGCAACTAACGCAGGCCCGGGCCGAGCGCGACGGCTTGGCCGAGGAGTTGGCGGATGCGCGCGCCGAGGGCGCGGCCCTGCAAGAGGCGATGGATTCCGTATCCAGCCGCCTGGACAGCGCCATAAATTCGGTGCATGCGTTGCTGGACGAATAATGCCGGACCAATAAAGTTGGATGATAGGAAATGGCGCAGGTCAATATTCAGATCAATGGCCGGGACTACCTGATCGCCTGTGAGGACGGTGAGGAAAAGCACCTGACGTTCCTGGCCGAATATATCAACAGCCAGGTCGATGGCCTGGTGCAGAGTGTCGGCCAGGTTGGCGAGGCGCGGCTGTTGTTGATGGCCTCTCTGCTGGTCGCCGATGAATTGTCCGAGGCCAGCCAGGAACTGGATGCGCTCAAGGATGGCAAGGGTGCCGGTGGCGAGGCGGCTGGTTTGGATCTGGCAAAATTGAGCCAGCGCATCGAAGACGTTGCCGAGCGGCTGGAGAGCGCTTAAATAGGAGCTTCGGGCGGGTTCTGCCGGGTTCGCGAAAAACGGTTCCCTGGGCCAATACCGTTAGTAAGGGAGCTGCCTCTGTTGGGATCGTGGTCCCTTCATTGCGGCGCCCACCTGCGTGAGCAGGCCACAGCGGAGCAAGGTATTTCGACGGCTTGGCGGTCCCGTCCGTCCCGAATTCAGATTACGATCATCAGATTACGATAAGGGGTCCATGACCGCGCGAGACAAGGCAGCCGCCAGAAAACAGGCCCGAGCCCGGCGCGCCGCCATCGCCGAATCGACCCGGATTGACGCCGGCGCCCACGGGGCGGCTCATTTTCTTGCCTCGGTACCACTATCGGCAAATGCCATCGTTTCCGCCTACTGGCCCCTGGCGGATGAGTTCGACAGCCTGCCCCTTTTGCAGGCGTTAATTCAAGCCGGGCATCAGGTCGCCCTGCCCGTGGTCCAGGGCGCCGGCCAGCCGCTGTGTTTTCGCCGTTGGCGGCCCGGCGACGCCATGGCGGTCGGTTCCTTTGGCGTTTCCGAACCCTTGGCGGCGGCGGCGGAGATTATTCCCGATGTCGTTGTCACGCCGTTTTTGGCGTACAATGATGCAGGCTATCGCCTGGGCTATGGTGGCGGCTATTATGACCGTACGCTACGGGCCTTGCGCCAGGCAAAGCGGGACGTGTTGGCGGTTGGTTTGGGTTTCGCCGCGCAGGAGATGCCAGCGCTGCCCCATGATGCGCATGACGAGCCCTTGGACTGGTTGGTCAATGAGCAAGGTGCGCAACGATTTGCGCGGTAGCCCGAAACAGGGGCTGTAAAGGAGTAATTGAGTGAAGCTACTTTATCTAGGCGATCTGGTCGGCCGCGCGGGACGCACGGCGGTGATTGAGAGCCTGCCGCAACTGCGCCAGGACTTGGATCTGGATTTCGTTATCGTCAATGGCGAGAATGCGGCCAACGGTTTCGGCATCACGCCAAAAATCTGCGATCAGGTCTACGCCGCCGGCGCGGACGTCATCGTTCTGGGCAACCACGCCTGGGATGCCCGCGAGATTATCCCGCATATTGATGGCGAGCCGCGTCTGATCCGCCCCCTGAACCTGCCCAGCGGTACGCCGGGACGGGGCGCCAGCGTGTTCGAGGTGCCGGGCGGGCGCCGTATTCTGATCGTGCAGGTTTTGGGGCGGATTTTCATGGATCCGCTGGATGACCCCTTCGCCGCCGCCGCTGCGGCGTTACAGACACACACTCTGGGCGGCAGCGTCAATGCCATCTTTGTCGACATGCATGCCGAGGCGACCTCGGAAAAAATGGCTATCGGGCATTATCTGGACGGCAAGGTCAGTTGCGTATTCGGCACCCATACCCATGTGCCCACGGCGGATCATCAAATCCTGCCCGGCGGCACCGGATATATGAGCGATGTGGGGATGTGCGGCGACTATGATTCGGTGATCGGCATGGAAAAGGCGGAGCCGGTCCGCCGCTTTACCCGGAAAATGCCCGGCGCCCGTTTTGCCCCCGCGACGGGCGAGGCGACTGTCTGCGGTGTTTATCTGGAAATCGATGACGCCACGGGTTTGACGACATATCTGGCGCCATTGCGCCAGGGCGGCCGCTTGGGTTCCGCCTGGCCGCTGCCGGGCGCGAACGAATAGCTGGCAGGTCCTAGGCTTCGCCGGTCTGCGCCGCCAGATCCTTGGTCAAATCGGTGCAGCGTTCGGCGACATATTGCAAACGCCGCGCGGCAGTGGATTCGTCCGTCGGCGCCTCGACGATGGACAAGGCGACATCAAGGGCAAAGATACCGGCCTGGGTCGTGGCGGCGGCCTGTTCCTGCCGATTGCCGCCCACGGGCAGCGCCAGACGGTCTAGTGATTCGGAATTCGACACGGTGAAAATCCCTCCGTTTGGATCTTGCAAATGACGTCAGTACAATCTGCGCTCACACTGTTAACAAAGCCTTACCAAGGGCGGCATTAATACGGGCGCAAGGGCGGCGGCGAAACGGTATTTTTCCTTCGCCCTAATGTTGCCATATTGGCCGTTTATGGGTATGTGCTGCGCGCGACCACAATATCTGGTAAATTTTTTAGTGATTCGTGCGCCCCGTGGGGAGCTGCGTTTTTCGGATGCGGCAAGCAGTGGTTTTGGCGCGGGCGGCACGTAAGATTAGGGTGATTTGACGACCATGGCAGGCCATTCACAATTTAAGAATATCATGCACCGCAAGGGCGCCCAGGACGCCAAGCGGTCGAAAGTTTTTACCAAGCTGATCCG
>CAZPWJ010000002.1:0-124251 GCA_964590195.1 uncultured Rhodospirillaceae bacterium
TAAACTGTCACCTATGTCGTGACCAAAAACTGTTACCCATGTCGTGGGGCGGTCACTTGGCTATTCGATGAATATCGAAAATGCTCTAGTTCTCGGTGGCGTTGGAAAAGCGTCCGATATTGCCGAATAACTGCTCGATCACGGTCAATTCCTTACCCCTGGTAAGCGTTTTTCGCTCCACCAGATCCACCGTCTTGCCGTCCACCATGGCGTAACGCTTGATGCCGCTGACCACGCCGGCCTTGTTGAATTTTACGGCCAGGACGGCTTGATCGGTCAGGGTTTCGTCAAAGAAGGCGATATGTTCCGATTTCTGCTTCACATACAGCCATGTTTCACCGTTGAAATTGGCGACCGAGGTGGGCGAGCCGAACAACGAGGTCACGGAATCACGGTCGTGGACGCCAGGCCGCAGTTTTTCCACCAACTCGGCGTCCGGGACATAGCCATGGCTGCTTTGCATGGGCGAACATCCCGCCAGCGCCGCCATTGTCAAGGCGGCGGCCAGGGCCAGGGGCGCAAGGCCAAGACGGGCGCGGAAACCGTCTTCACGCGGATCGGGGTCGTGTATAAGGGGCTTAATCATTGCCGGCGAACATGCCATTGCCGGCGCCGCCATGTCAATCTGGACAGCGCGGAATTAGGCTTGATTTCAGGCTGAAATACGGGGCCATCGAGACGATGTTAAAAAACTGGTTTCGCCGGGATAAAGACGCCGAGGAGGTCGCTCACGCGCTCTATCTCATCGCCGTGGCTCAGGCGCGGCAGCCGCTGTTCTATGCCGCGCACGGCGTTCCCGACACGGTGGATGGCCGCTTTGATCTGATCGTCATGCATGTCTTCCTGCTATTGCGCCCATTGTCCAAAATGGCCGAGCGGAGCGGTGAAGCCGAATTGCAGGCGCGGGCGGGTAACATTGCCCAGGCCCTGTTCGATACCATGTTTGGCGATATGGACCGTTCGTTGCGGGAAATGGGAGTTTCTGACATTGCCGTGGGCAAGCGCGTCAAACAGATGGCGACGGCCTTTTATGGCCGTGTCGCCGCCTATGATGACGGTTTGGCAGGGACGGATGAGGTGTTGGGTGAGGCCTTGCGGCGCAATCTGTTTGGCACGGTCACGCCGACGGCGGACAATGTCGCGGCCATGGCCGATTATTTGCGTTGCCAGGCCGGGCGGATGGCGGCGGTTGAAGATTCCGAGGCTTTAAAAGGTGAGATACAATTCGCGCCTTGGCCCGGAAAAGACGTTGACCCATGAAATCTATATCACTATTTTGCGCCCGCGCTGGTGCCCCTGCCGCCGTGACCATTTGTGCTGCGGCAACGGCGTGGCGATAGCCGTTTCCGTCACCCTGGAAGTTGGAGAATTTGCGTTGACCGATACACGGGCAATGCCGGAATTTAGCCGTTTGGTTCAAGTCGACGCTGTTGGCTCGGATGCGGCTGCCTTGACCCTGCGGGCCAGCGACGACGAATGCGCCGCCGTGGCCGGGCGTCTGGATTTGCAGTCGATCACCGGGCTGCGGGCCGAGGTTTCCATGCGGCGGACGGCGGCGGGGCTGATTAGGTTGAATGTTGATTTTTCGGCGAATGTGGTACAATCCTGCGTCGTGACCCTGGACGCGGTGGCGGCAACGGTCGCGGATCGCTTTTCCGTGCTTTGTGATGGTACACAAGCGCGTGGAAAAAAGGAGGACGATGGGTCGGGGGACGTATTCGTCGACCCGTTTGGTGAAGACCCGGTCGAACCCTTGGTTGACGGCAGTCTCGACCTTGGGGAGTTGGTTACGCAGCATTTGTCCCTTAGCCTCGACCCCTATCCCCATGCGCCGGGGATTGAGGCCGACGAGGTGATGGATGACGCGGCAGCCGGTCGGGCCGGCGTGAGTTTGAATTTGCTGGCAGATGGGGCGGACGTCGATGTGCCGGACCCTGATGCGGCATCGGACCCGGAGACGGGCTCCGAAACAGCTAACCCGTTCGCCGTTTTGCGGAACATGCGGACAGGCGGGCAGGCTGGAGGATAAGGCGAAGGCGGTGCCCGATTGCGCGCCGCATAAGCTGTATAAGAAAATTTGTGCGGATTATGGTATGGGGTGCGGCCGGACTGGCTGGTTGATATGACCCCAGAAAACTTGGATGAAAATGTGAAGCTATGGCAGTACCTAAAAAGAAGATTTCCGTCGCGCGCCGCGGTCAGCGGCGTTCCCATGATGCCTTGAAGCCGTCCGCTTACGCGGAATGCCAGAACTGTGGCGAGCTGAAACGACCGCATCATGTATGCCCGTCTTGCGGCTACTACAATGACCGCGAGGTAAGCGAACCCTCAAGTGCGGCCTAGTCCTGACTAGACACTTGATATTACCCTTTTATAGCGTCCACCTGGGTGGCGCCGCATTTGGTGTGATCGCGTGAAACCTGAAATTACCATTTCACTGGACGCGATGGGCGGCGATGCGGGCCCGGGGATGGTCGTCGGCGGTGCCGCCTTGGCCCGCGAACGTCATCCCAACCTGCGCTTTCTACTGTTTGGCGACGAGGCCAAGATCACGCCCTTGCTGTCCCGTTACCGGGCCCTGCGGGACGTGGTGGAGGTGCGCCACACCGATGACGTGGTGAAATCGACGGACCGGCCCAGCCAGGCTTTGCGCCAGGGCCGGCGCTCCAGCATGCGCCTGGCCATCAATGCGGTAGCCGATGGCGAGGCCGGCGGCGTGGTCTCCGCCGGCAATACCGGCGCCCTGATGGCGATGTCCAAAATCGCCCTGAAATCCATGCCGGGCATCGATCGGCCCGCCATCTGCGGCTTCCTGCCGACCCTGCGCGGTGAAAGCGTGATGCTGGATCTTGGCGCCAATGTGGATTGTGATCAGGACAATCTGGTGCAATTCGCCATCATGGGGGCCGCCTTTGCCCGCACGATTCTGGGCCTGCCCCGGCCGACTGTCGGCCTGTTGAACGTGGGCGAGGAGGAAATGAAGGGCAACGAGGCCGTGAAGGGCGCCGCCGCCATTCTGAACGAGGCCAACCTGCCCCTGCGCTTCCATGGATTCGTGGAAGGCGACGATATCGCCAAGGGAACCACGGACGTGGTAGTGACCGATGGTTTCAGCGGTAATGTGGCGCTGAAGACCATGGAGGGGACGGCAAAGCTGTTTTCGCAATTCCTGCGCGCGGCGTTTGGCCAGTCGTTGCTGTCCAAATTGGGTTATATGCTGGCCAAACCGGCCATGATGGCCTTGCGCGAACGGGTTGATCCCCGCCATCATAATGGCGGTGTTTTCCTCGGCCTGAACGGTGTCAGCGTAAAAAGCCATGGCGGCATGGACGATGTGGGTTTTGCCACCGCCATCGGTTTGGCGGTCGATATGGTGGCCGACGACCTGATTGGCCGGATAACAGCTGACATGGCGGAATTTTCCCATCATGATGCGGGCCATGAAGATGGTATTGCTGAAGATGGCATTGCCGAAGATGGCGTGACTGATGATGATGATGACGAAGCGCGGGGCCGGGCCATTGCCTAATGGTTTGCCTGATCGCCCGATGGAATGCCCGATTACCCGATGGAATGAACCGGTAGAATGATGAAGTCGGTATTTATAGGCTGCGGCGCGTACCTGCCGCAACGCACGGTCAGCAACGATGAATTGGCGAACAAGGTCGATACGTCCGACGATTGGATCGTTGCGCGAACAGGTATTTCCAACCGCCATATCGCCGCCGACGACGAGATGACGTCGGATTTGGCCCATGCCGCGGCAGTGGACGCCCTGGCGGCCGCCGGTATGGCGGCCAGCGAACTGGATCTGATCGTGCTGGCGACGGCAACGCCGGATCAGACTTTCCCCGCCACCGCCACCAAGGTGCAGGCCCGCCTTGGCGTCGCGGGCATTCCGGCATTTGATGTGCAAGCCGTCTGTTCTGGGTTTATTTATGCCCTGGCGGTGGCCGATAACTTCATCAAGGCGGGGCAGGCCCGCAACGTGCTGGTGATCGGGGCCGAGACCTTTTCGCGGATCCTCGATTGGGAGGACCGGACCACATGCGTCTTGTTTGGCGATGGTGCCGGCGCCGTGGTGCTGCGCGCCGAAGATGAAAGTGCCGCGACTGGCCGCCCCAGCGACAGCCGGGGTATCATGTCGACCCACTTGCACGCCGATGGCCGGCACCACGACATGCTCTATGTCAATGGCGGGCCGTCTTCCACTGGCGAGGCGGGCGTTATCCGGATGCGCGGCAAGGAGGTGTTCCGGCATGCCGTCAGTAATCTGGCCGCCGTCGTGACCGAGGCCTTGGAGGCCAATGATCTGGCGCCGGAGGATATTGATTGGCTGGTACCGCATCAGGCCAATCAGCGGATCATTGATCACACTGCCCGGAAACTGAAAATGCCCCGCGAGAAGGTGGTTCTGACCGTGGCGGAGCATGGTAATACGTCGGCTGCTTCCGTACCCCTGGCCTTGAACGCCGCCGTCAGCGACGGTCGCATCAAGCAAGGCGACGTGATCTTGATGGAGGCCATGGGCGGCGGCTTTGCCTGGGGTTCAGTACTGGCACGCTGGTAGCGCGGCGGTACGCGCGGGGCCGGCTCAAATGGGGTCGGGTATCCCGCAATCGGCGGGGATTCAAGCTGCCGGTGCGGCTACCGGTACGGCTACCGGTACGGCTACCGGTACGGCTAAACGGGCCGCGAATCGTTATATTACTTAAACAGTGTCCTGCATCCCTTTGATATTGACTGCAAACTTCCAATTTGCTAGGTTTCCAGCCCTAGCGGATCGGGGGATGAATAAGTGGCAGGCAATACCGTAACGCGAGCGCAACTGAGCGAGGCCGTGTATCAAGAGGTCGGTTTGTCGCGTAATGAATCTGCTCAATTGGTCGGATCCGTACTCGGTGAAATTTGTGACAGTCTGGTTCAGGGCGAAACCGTAAAGGTCTCGTCTTTTGGGAGTTTTTCCGTTCGGCAAAAAGGCGGCCGGATTGGCAGAAACCCTAAAACCGGCGAAGAGGTGCCGATCGCGCCGCGTCGCGTCTTGGTCTTTCGTCCCAGCCATGTGCTGAAAGATCAGGTCAACAGGAACCTCAGCGGCCCTGCTATTGACGGTGGCGCTGGCGGCGGAACGGGCGACTAGCGGGCGATGGTAGAGGCCGTGGGCGGCGCCCCCCAGACGCGCCGGAGGACCAAGGCACCCGGTGCCTTTCGCACCATTAGCGAAGTCGCCACGGACCTTGAGGTTCCGCAGCATGTGCTGCGGTTTTGGGAGAGCAAATTCACCCAGGTAAAGCCGCTCAAACGCGGCGGCGGGCGGCGCTATTACCGGCCCGAGGACGTCGATCTGCTGCGTGGCATCCGTCATTTACTCTATTCAGATGGTTACACCATCAAGGGCGTGCAAAAGCTGCTGCGGGAAATCGGCTCGAAAACCATCATGGAATCCGGTCGTTCGTTGTCGGGCAATGGTGCTGGTGGTACCGGCGGTTCGGGGGCCGCTTCCGGTGCCACGGGCGGCGCTGGTACTGGGGGACTGATTGGCGCGGCTGGTGTCGCGGCGGCCCGTACGCGGCGGCAAGGCGGCGCATCCGATCCTCAGGGCGAATTGTTGCCACAACATGGCCGCGATGGCGCCGTGGCCGGAGACGGCAGTGGCAACGCCGCCGGCAACGCAACTGGAAGTACGGCAGGTGATTTGGCATTGGGGCGCGCCGGTGCGGCGGGCTCGATGGATGGCGGTTTGAGCGCGGCGCAACGGGGCAAATTGTCGGAGTTGGCCGCTGAATTGGGCGAATTGCGTGATCTGCTGCGCAGCCCCGGCAAAAAAGACTGAATTCAGCAAGAATTAGCGGACAAATCCTGGAATTCGTGGCGATTGCAATTGTTTCGATGGCTCTCCGCCGTTATATTCCAGCAATCTTACCCCATGGGCGCAGGGCGCCCGTGTGGCCATGTCGGAGCGTAGCGCAGCCTGGTAGCGCATCACACTGGGGGTGTGGGGGTCGGTGGTTCGAATCCACTCGCTCCGACCAAAAAAGGGGGCCGGTCACGGACGAATTCCGGACCGGCCCCTAATTTCTCTATCTTATTGTTGAATAATGAGATTAATTAAATCCTTTAATTATTTGTAAAACATGCAATTTTTGGGATGACGCATTGATGAATAGCGATCAATTGGATGTTATTGAGGCGCGCGCCGTAGGGGCCCGTCCCCAGGTCGCGGTCTGGCTACTGGTAGTGGCGGCCATGGTCGTGGCCATGGTGATGCTGGGCGGTGCCACGCGGCTGACCCATTCCGGTCTGTCCATGGTGCAATGGCAGCCATTGATGGGCGTATTGCCGCCGTTGAGCGAAGAGGCCTGGCAGGAAACCTTCGATAAATACAAGCAATATCCAGAATATCAGAAAATAAATCAGGGCATGACCCTGCCGGAATTCAAGGGCATCTTCTATTACGAATACAGTCACCGGGTCCTGGGCCGGGCTATCGGCCTGGCCTTTGCCCTGCCGTTTTTGTGGTTTCTGCTAACGGGACGGATTGAGCGGCGCCGGCGCAAGGCCTTGTTGGGCTTGTTCCTGCTTGGCGGGCTGCAGGGGTTGATCGGCTGGTGGATGGTGAAAAGCGGCCTGGTGGACCGTCCCGACGTCAGCCAGTACCGCCTGACCGTGCATTTGGGCGTGGCCTTTTTAATCCTGGGCGCACTGATCTGGGTGGCGATGGATCTGCTTTCGAAGCCGGCGGTTGGCGGCGCCGCGGGCAAGGCGGCGGAGGCATTGCGGGGCTGGGTCTGGGCCGCCGTCCTGCTGGTGTTGCTGCAGGCTTTATCGGGCGGTCTGGTGGCCGGTCTGGATGCCGGTTTTGTCTACAATACATTTCCCATGATGAACGAATATTGGCTGCCGCCGGAATTGGGCGAGCTTTCGCCATGGTGGCTGAATATGTTCGAGAACGTAATCACGGTACAGTTCGACCACCGTATTGGGGCCTATTTGTGCACTCTGCTGTTGCTTTGGATTTGGTTCAAGGCACGGGCCCTGGAGTTGGCGCCGGCGGCCCGGTCGGCGCTGCGGTTGAGCATGGCCGCATTGGTGCTGCAACTGGCCTTGGGCATCGGTACGCTGGTATTGCTGATCCCGGTATCGCTGGCCGTGCTGCATCAGGGCGGGGCTTTGTTGCTGTTCGCGGCTACGGTGCAGTTGGCTTTTCGCCTGCGTGCGGGCTGAGGGAAGGGGCGTGACATGGAGGATGCGGCACTCTTATACGTAACCTGCGGCAGTGGCGAGGAGGCCAAGGCCATCGCGCGCACGTTGGTCAATGACCGCCTGGTCGCCTGTGCCAACATCCTTGGGCCGATGACGGCGGTCTACAGGTGGGAGGGCGCGGTAGCCGAGGACGAGGAAGTCGCCATGATCCTGAAAACGCGCCGCGATATGACCGTGCATGTGACCGAGCGGATCAAGGCGTTGCATTCCTACGATCTGCCGTGCGTCGTCAGTCTGCCGATCCAGGGTGGCAATCAGGATTTTCTGGCCTGGCTTAATGGCGAGGTCGACTAGGGGTAATGTCTGCGTCTGACCGGATTGATGCGCCAACGGCGACCGTGGCGCTGGGTTTTGCCAGCGTTGCGCATACCTATTCCCACATGTTCGTGCTGTTCTTCGCGACGGTCGTTCTGGTGCTGGAGCGGGTCTGGGGGATGCCCTATGCGGAATTGTTCGCGCTCTCCATTCCCGGCGCCGTGATGTATGGCCTGGCGGCGCTGCCCGCCGGCTGGTTGGCGGACCGCTGGAGCGCGGCGGGTATGATCGCGGTCTTTTTTATCGGTACCGGCCTGGCCTCGATCCTGACCGGTCTGGTCACCGGCCCATGGCAGCTGGCCGTGGGTCTGACGGCCATCGGTACCTTCTCGGCGATCTATCATCCCGTTGGCGTGCCCTGGCTGATTAAGCATAGCCGCAGTCATGGCCGCGCCCTGGGTATCAACGGCGTCTTCGGCTCTGGCGGGACGGCGATTGCCGCCCTGGTGGCCGGTGGATTGGCCGAATTGTGGGGCTGGCGGGCCGCCTTCATCGCGCCTGGCATAATCTGCGTGGCGACTGGCGTGGCATTTATCCTGGCCATGCGCCTGGGCTTCATTATCGAGGGTGAGGGCGAGGCGGCGCCCGCGCCGGCGCCCGTAGCCTCCGACCGCCGCCGTGCCTTTATCATGCTGGCCATTACGGTTGTCTGCAGCGGTTTGATTTATCAAATTACCGCCTATGCCCTGCCCAAGGTCTTTGAAGAACGGCTGTATGACTTCGCCGGTCAATCGCTTCTGGGCATCGGCGGTTTTGTCAGCATTTGCTATTTGTTTTCATCCCTGACACAGATCATCGGCGGAGAGCTGGCGGACCGTTTGCCGCGCAAATTGGTGTATGCCGCCTTCCAATTGCTGCAAGTACCGATCTATGGCATTGCCTTTGCCACTTTTGGTCCCTTGCTGATCCCCCTGGCGGCGCTGATGATCAGCCTGAATTTGATGGCGCAGCCGGCGGAGAATTCCCTGCTTGCCCGTTACACGCCGTTAAACTGGCGGGGCAAGGTGTTTGGCGTGAAATTTCTGCTGACCCTTGGCATTTCCTCGGTCGGCTTGGCGCTGGTGCCGCTGATTCACGCCGCCACGGACAGTTTGGATGGGCTGTTTATTCTATTGGGTCTATCGGCCCTGGTTAGTTTTATCGCCGCCGCCGCGCTGCCCAAGGAACGGGCGGTCTTGCGCACGGGGACGGAGAGCGGAAAATAGAACACGCCGCCTGGACCTGGCAGGCCCATTATAAATTTAGATTAGCCGCAGATTGTTCTAAACGAATTTTACCTTCAGCAGCTCGTAAAACTTGCCGCCGGACGGTGTTGCCACTTCGACCTCGTCGCCGACCTGTTTGCCGATCAGGGCGCGCGCCAGGGGGGAGCGGACGGAGAGGCGCTTTTCCTTGATGTCGGCCTCGTCCTCGCCAACGATCTGGAACTTCATCTCGGAATCATCGTCCTCGTCCACCACGGTTACCGTGGCGCCGAATTTGACGGTCTTGCCGGTCAGCGCCGCCGTATCGATGATCTGGGCCCGGCTGATTTTGCTTTCCAACTCGGCGATCCGGCTCTCGACAAAGGCCTGGCGTTCCTTGGCGGCGTGATACTCGGCATTTTCCGAAAGGTCGCCATGGGCGCGCGCTTCTTCCAGCGCCCGAATGATCGAGGGGCGCTCCACACCTTTCAGCTTCTTCATTTCCTCTTCCAAACGGATGAAGCCCGTCTGGGTCATTGGCACCTTTTCCATAAGCCGGTCGTTAGCCTCGTTTTTCTGGAATAGAAACGATCGGCTCATTTGAACCGATCAGATAAGAAAGATTAAAAGTAAGATTGCAATGGGGCAACATCAAGGCCCCGTTGTTTCAAAAGTCCGATGGCCGCCACCGCCGATCGCGCGCCGGAGACGGTCGTATAATAGGGGATGCGGTGTGTCAAGGCGGCCCGGCGCAGGGTGAAACTGTCGGCGATGGCCTGGGCGCCTTCGGTGGTATTGAAGATCAAGGCGATGGCGCCGTTAGTGATCGCATCGACAATATGCGGCCGGCCTTCCAGGACCTTGTTGATGCCTTCGACGGCGATACCCTGGGCCTTCAAATGCTTTGCCGTGCCGGATGTGGCGGTGATGGCAAAGCCCAATTCGGACAGATCCCGGGCCAGTTCGGCGGCGGCGGGTTTGTCGCGGTCCTTGACGGAAATGAACACCTTGCCCTGTTCCGGCAGCTCCGTACCCGCGGCAATCTGCGATTTCGCGAAGGCGGCGGCAAACGATCCATCCAGGCCCATGACCTCGCCGGTGGACTTCATCTCCGGCCCCAACAACACATCGACGCCAGGGAAACGGGCAAACGGGAACACCGCCTCCTTCACCGCCACATGTTCCTGGTTGCTTAGGTCGAGACTAAAGTCAGCCAGCTTTTCGCCCGCCATGATCCGTGCCGCCAGCTTCGCGATGGGCTCGCCCACGGCCTTGGCGACAAAGGGCACAGTGCGGGAGGCACGTGGATTGACCTCGAGAATAAAGATTTCATCCCCGCGCACCGCGAACTGCACGTTCATCAATCCAACCACCGACAAACCGCGCGCAAGGGCGTCGGCCTGGCGGCGGATTTCATCGACGATATCGTCGCTCAGTGAGTAAGGGGGGAGTGAACAGGCCGAATCGCCTGAATGAATGCCCGCTTCCTCGATATGTTCCATGATGCCGGCGACCACCACATCCCGGCCATCGGCCAGGGCATCCAGGTCGACCTCGATGGCATCTTGCAGATAGCCATCCACCAGTACCGGGCTGTCACCCGATACTTTCACGGCTTCGGTCATGTAGCGGTCAAGCTGCGCTTCGTCGCGGACAATCTCCATGGCCCGGCCGCCCAGCACGTAACTGGGACGCACCACCACGGGAAAACCAATTCTTGCCGCGATTTCGTGCGCTTCCCCGGTCGAGGTGGCAATGCCGTTGGGCGGCTGTTTCAGTTCCAGGCGATGCAGCAATTCCTGAAAGCGGTGCCGGTCCTCCGCCAGGTCGATGGCATCGGGGCTGGTGCCCAGGATCGGTACGCCGGCGGCTTCCAATTCCGCCGCCAGTTTCAGGGGCGTCTGGCCGCCAAACTGTACAATCATACCCTTCAGGTTGCCGTTGCCTTGTTCCAGGCGGACAATTTCCAGGACATCCTCGGCCGTCAACGGCTCGAAATACAGCCGGTCCGAGGTATCGTAGTCCGTCGATACGGTCTCGGGATTGCAGTTCACCATGATCGCTTCATAGCCGGCTTCGCGCAGGGCAAAGACCGCATGGACACAGCAATAATCAAACTCGATACCCTGGCCGATCCGGTTCGGACCGCCGCCAAGAATGATGATCTTTTCCCGATCGCTGGGCCGTGCCTCGCACTCCACCGGCTGGTTCAGGCCTTCGTAGGTGGAATACATATAAGGCGTATGGCTCTCGAATTCGGCGGCGCAGGTGTCGATCCGCTTGTACACCGGGTGTACGTCCAGGGCATGGCGATGGGCCATGACCTCCGCCCCGCTTTTCCCTGTCAGCTGCGCCAGGCGCTGGTCGGAGAAACCCTGTGCCTTCAAGGCGCGCATCCGGCGCGGATCATCCGGCAGCCCATCGGCGGCAAGCTTGTCTTCCGCCGTTACAAGATCGTTGACCTGGGCCACGAACCAGGGATCGATCCAGGTGATGCGTTCGATCTCCTCCGCCGCCATGCCGTGACGCAAAGCCTGCGCGACCACCAACAGGCGGTCCGGCGCGGGCCGTGCCAGGGCCGCGCGCAGGGCATCGTCGGTATCCTCGTCGACGCCGGGAATAACGATCTCGTCCAGGCCTGACAGTCCCGTCTCCATGGAGCGCAGGGCCTTTTGCAGACTTTCCGCGAAGGTCCGGCCCACGGACATGGCCTCGCCCACGGATTTCATTGACGTGGTCAGCAGCGCATCGGTGGAGGGAAATTTCTCGAACGTGAAACGCGGTATCTTGGTCACAACATAGTCGATGGTGGGTTCGAACGAGGCGGGAATGACGCCGCCCGTGATGTCGTTATCCAGCTCGTCCAGGGTATAGCCCACGGCCAGCCGCGCCGCGACCTTGGCGATGGGAAAACCGGTTGCCTTCGAGGCCAGGGCGGAGGAGCGGGAAACCCGGGGGTTCATCTCGATCACCACCAGACGGCCGTTTTCCGGGTTCAAGGCGAACTGCACGTTGGAACCGCCGGTATCGACGCCGATTTCCCGCAGGCAGGCGATCGAGGCATTGCGCAGGATCTGGTATTCCTTGTCCGTCAGGGTCAGGGCCGGGGCCACCGTGACGCTGTCGCCGGTATGGATGCCCATGGGATCTACGTTCTCGATGGAGCAGACGATGATGCAATTGTCCGCATGATCGCGCACCACCTCCATTTCGTACTCTTTCCAGCCCAGGACGGATTCCTCGATCAACACCTCGCTGGTGGGCGAGGCGTCCAGTCCAGTGGTGATGATGGCCTGAAATTCATCCCGGTTATAGGCGATGCCGCCGCCCGTGCCGCCCAGGGTAAAGGATGGCCGGATGATCGCCGGCAGGCCGACCTTTTCCAGTGCCGTCCAGGCCTCGGCCATATCATGGGCGATGCCCGCCTTGGGGGTTTCCAGGCCAATGCGGGTCATGGCATCGCGGAACAGGCTACGGTCCTCGGCCATGTTGATGGCATCGGGCTTGGCGCCGATCAACTCGACGCCGAATTCCTCCAAGGTACCGTTTTCGAACAACGACATGGCCGTATTCAATGCCGTCTGACCGCCCATGGTTGGCAGAATGGCGTCGGGGCGTTCCTTGGCGATGATCTTGCGGACGATCTCCGGCGTGATGGGTTCGACATAGGTCGCTTCAGCGAAATCCGGGTCGGTCATGATGGTGGCCGGGTTGGAGTTGACCAAAATCACCCGATAGCCTTCGTCACGCAAAGCCTTGCAGGCCTGGGTGCCGGAATAGTCGAACTCGCAGGCCTGGCCGATAACAATGGGCCCGGCACCGATGATCATGATGCTGTTAATGTCTGTCCGTTTTGGCACCGGCTGGCTTCCTCATGACATGCCTCTGCCCGCGCCAACTTCGGTCTGTATGGGCCAATTTGGTGTGGGCGTGGTAACAGAAGCCTGTTTAGATCAATGCCCGGCGTGCCGCCGGGCGGGCGCAATATAGACCCTTGCCATGCGCAGGGCTACGAGATTCACGGCTATCGGCGCAAAGAATCACCACCTATTTTTCAGCAGGTGATTCTCGTGTCAGACCGGCGGGCCTGGCCTCGAAGCCGCTGGCCCAGCGCTGGGCATCGGTGATTTCGCCGGGCTGCATCAGGCGCGCGGCTTCATCGCGTAGCGCCACTGCCTGTTGTTGCAGCCCTGGAATGGCATGATTGGCCGCCACCGTTAGCCAGCCATAGGCTTTGACAAGATCCTGGCGTACCCCAAGGCCCCGGATATGCAGGGAGCCAAAGGCCAATTGCCCCGATGGGTTGCCTTTGATCGCGGCCTTGTGAAACCAGATGGCGGCGATGGCATCGTCGCGCCGCACCCCCTTGCCGTAAAAATACATCGCCCCCAGCATGAATTCGGCGCCCGCATGCCCACGTTGGGCCAAATGCAGAAATTCGCTGCGGGCAGGATCGAATTTACCACGGTCATAGGCAACCACGGCGCCGTTAAAATCCGCCCATGCCGGGGCGGCCCAGAGATAAAACGGCAAAAGGTAAAGGCTAAAGACCGCGAATATGAAAATTGGCCGCCGCATGGTTCCCCTCGGCGCGTCATTGTGATGTTAAGCCAGCATACAACAATGAGAGCGGAATGGCGAATAAGATGGACAGCGGCGGCATTCGGCATTAAGTGACCAGAGTATAGGTTAACGAATTGGAACTTTACGGGCAGATGCCAGATACGACGCCGAATACCGAACAGCCGAAGCCGACCCCTGGGGAAGGGGAGGAGGCGCCGGTCCTGATCGAGCCGCGCCAACGGCCGGGTATTTTCACTCGTCTGCGCAATTATTTTCTGACCGGTATCATTGTTACCGCGCCCATTGCCCTGACCATCTATCTGACCTGGCAATTCATTGACTGGGTGGACAGTCAGGCCATTCCATTGCTGCCGGCGAAATATAATCCGGAGAATTATTTGCCGTTTTCATTGCCGGGCCTAGGCTTGGTGATGATGGTTGTAATTCTGACGTTTGTCGGTTTCCTGACGGCAAATATTTTCGGCCGCACGTTGTTGAAAACCGGTGAGCGGCTGGTCAACCGCATGCCCGTGGTGCGCACTATTTATGGCGCTCTGAAACAGGTTCTGGAAACGGTCCTGAGCCAGTCCTCGAATTCTTTTCGCCAGGCGGTGTTGGTGGAATACCCCCGGCGCGGGATCTGGACCGTGGCCTTCGTTACCGGCGATACGGAGGGCGAGGTGGCCACGCGCCTGGATGACGATATGGTCAATATCTACGTCCCGACAACGCCGAACCCGACCTCCGGTTTCCTTTTGATGGTGCCCCGGCGGGATCTGATGTTCCTTGATATGCCGGTGGAAGACGCGGCCAAATACATCATCTCCATCGGCGTTATCGCGCCGGAAGTGGAGGCTGAAATCGCCAAAATGCCTAAACTGCCCGGTCGGGAGCCCCTGGCGCCCGATGCGCCCAAGGCGCCGGAGCAATTATCCGCTGAATAAATGTTACCTGGCGGCTCTAATCGCCCGCCATATCTTTTCCGGCGTCGCCGGCATGTCCATATGCAGAATGCCGAATTCGGCTAGGGCATCGACCACCGCGTTCATCACCGCCGGCAGGGCGCCGGAGGTGCCGGCTTCGCCGCAGCCCTTGACACCCAGGGGATTGGTTGTTGCCGGCACGGGATGGTCATCAAAGGCGATATTGGGAATTTGATCGGCGCGGGGCATGGCGTAATCCATGAATGAGCCGGACAGCAATTGCCCCTGGCCGTCATAGACGGCGTGCTCCATCAGGGCCTGCCCGATACCCTGGGCGACGGCGCCATGAACCTGACCGGCCACCAGCAGGGGATTGACCACGGTGCCGAAATCATCCACCACGATGTAGCGGTCAAGGCGCGTTGCACCGGTCTCCGGGTCAATCTCCAACTCGCAAACATGTACGCCGTTGGGATAGCTCGACGGCGGCGTATCGATCACCAGGGCCGCATTCAGGGCGCCCGCCCGGCCTTCCTCGGATCGTGCCAGCTCCATCAGGCTGATACCCCGGTCGGTACCGGCGATTTGTAGCCGCCCGGCTTCGAATTGAATATCCTCGACCGCTGTTTCCAGTTTTTCCGCCGCCAGATGGCGGGCTTTTTCCTTCACCTCCGTGCTGACCGAGACGATCGCGGCGCCGCTGGCCATGATCGACCGGCTGCCGCCGGTGCCGCCGCCCGCCAGCAGCTCGTCGCTGTCGCCTTGGCGGAGGCGGATGTCCTCGAACGGCAGTCCCAGTTGATCGGCCAGCACCTGGGCGAAGGCGGAGGCATGGCCCTGGCCATAGTTCTGCGTCCCGGTTGTCAGGCTGATTGTTCCGTCATCCTCGAAGCGCACGCCGCCCATTTCCTTGCCTGCCGGCGCGGTCGCCTCCAAATAGGCCGAAATGCCCCGTCCGCGCAGCATGCCTTTGGCCCGGCTGGCGGCCTGGCGATCGGCAAAACCATGCCAATCCGCCAATGCCAGGCATTTGTCCAGCACCGCAGGAAAATCGCCGCTGTCATAGGCTTGACCCGAGGCCGAGGTATACGGCATGGCGGCGCCTGGGACCAAATTCAGCCGCCGTAACTCTATCGGGTCGCGGCCTGTTTCCCGTGCCGCCAGATCGACCAGGCGTTCCATATAATAGTTGGCCTCCGGACGGCCGGCGCCGCGATAGGCGCCGATGGGCGTGGTGTTGGTGAATAGGCATTTCGTGGTTACCGCAAAGGCCGGGGTCTTGTAGACGCCCGGCATATTCTTAAAGATATTGTTGGTTTGCATGTTTGGGCCGACGGTTGAGAGGAAGGCCCCCATATTGGCCAGACTATCGGCGCGGATGGCGAGGAAATTTCCCGCCTCATCCAGGGCCAGGGCGGCCTCCACCACTGAATCCCGGCCATGCTGGTCCGAGACGAAGCTATCGCTGCGCTCGTCACACCATTTGATGGGCCGGCCCAGTTCACGGGCGCCATGAAGAATGGCGACGTATTCGGGATAAACCGACGATTTCATGCCGAACGAGCCGCCAACGTCAAACGTCCGTACCCGGACTTGCTCCATTGGCACCTTCAGGATTTTGTTGGCCAGCGCGTTCTTCGCCGCGAAAGTACCCTGGCAGCCAATGTGCAGGGTGAAACGTCCATCGTCCGCATTGTGGGCCGCCACCGCTGCCCGTGGTTCCATGGGGGCGATAACCAGGCGGTTATTGAAAAATCTCAACCGCGTAACATGGGCCGCATTGTCGAAGGCGGCCTGTGCCGCCACGTGATCACCGGCATGAAAATCCAGGCACTGGTTGCCAGGAACATCGGGCCAGACCTGCGGGGCGCCGGTCAGGGCGGCGGCCTCCACCGTATCCACCGCCGGCAGTTCTTCAATCTCAAGCTCGATGGTTTCCGCCGCATCCTTGGCCTGGGCGATTGTCTCGGCGATTACGGCGGCCACCGGATGGCCCCGGTAGCGCACCCGATTGATGGCCAGGGCCGGGTTCTCGGGCATAAGCAAGGGACTGCCGTCATGGCTCTTCGGGGTAACGTTGCAGGGCAGGGTGCCATAGCCGGCGGCCTGAAGATCGGCACCGGTATAGATCGCCAACACTCCGGGCATGGCCAGGGCGGCGTCCAGATCAATGCTTCGAATGATGCCGTGGGCATGGGCCGAGCGCAGGATAAAGGCATGCGCTTGATTGGGCAGATTGATGTCATCGGTATAGCGGCCTTCGCCCCGCAACAGGCGTGGATCTTCGGTGCGCGATACTGATTGCCCCATGGCTTGTGCGCCGGTTTCGAAATCCATTCTGGCCGTCTCCTGAAAAATTCACCTAATGTTTGATTCATACTACCCTGTCAGGGTGAGATTCTGAATATTTAGGAGTACGCATGAAATTGCGGGGCGGCGCGCGCATTGGCGCTGATATCGGCGGTACTTTTACCGACCTGGTTCTAAGCGATGCCCAGGGGCGCACCTGGTTCGACAAGCGCTCCTCGACGCCGGGGCAGCCGGAACAGGCGGTCCTGGACGGCATTGTCGATCTGCTGCGCCGCGCCGATTTGGAGCCGGCCGATCTGGTCGAGGTCCTGCACGGTACCACTGTAGGTTCGAACACCCTGCTACAGCAAAGCGGCGCCCCGACGGGCCTGATCACCACCAAGGGCTTTCGCGACGTGCTGGAAATCGGCCGCGTGCGCACGCCGGATATGTTCGATTTACAGTGGGACAAGCCCGTGCCCCTGGTGCCCCGCCGCTTGCGGGCCGAGGTGGACGAGCGTATCGCCGCCGACGGCAGTATCATTCAGCCCCTCGACGAAGACGGCTTGCGCGCGGCGGCGTCGACGCTGGTGGAGCGGGGCGCGGCGTCCATCGCCGTCTGTTTTATCAACAGTTACCGCAATCCGGCCCACGAACGCCGTGCCGACGCGGTGCTTCGTGAAGCATTTCCCGATCTGGCCATTACCGCCTCCGTCTCGGTGCTGGCCGAGATGCGGGAGTATGAACGGACCTCGACGGCGGTGGTGAACGCTTATGTATTGCCAATTTTGCAATCCTATCTGCAACGCCTAAGCGATGGCTTGCGCGCCATCGGGATCAGTGCACCGTTGCTGGTCAGCGATTCCAATGGCGGTTTGGCCGCCGCCCGCACGGCAATGGAGAAACCGGTTTTCTTCATCTCGTCGGGCCGCTCCGCCGGGGTCGTGGGTGCGGCCCGGCTGGGGCGGGCGGCGGCGGAAACGGACGTGGTGGTGTTCGACATGGGGGGCACCACGGCCTCGGCCTCGTTGGTCCAGAACGGCCAGATATCCCGTGCCAATGAATACGAGTTCCGCGCCGGCATCTCGGTCCCCGCCCGCTTCATCAAGGCGGGCGGCTATATGATGCGTGTGCCCACCGTTGACGTGGCCGAGGTCGGCAGCGGTGGCGGCTCCATCGCCTGGATCGACGACGGCGGGCTGTTGCATGTCGGTCCGGTTTCCGCTGGCGCCGATCCGGGGCCCGCCTGTTATGGCCAGGGCGGGGAGCGGCCAACGGTCAGCGATGCCAATGTGGTGCTGGGCTATCTGCCTGAGCAACTGGCCGGCGGCGGTTTGCAGCTGGATGTTGACAAGGCCCGAGGGGTGATCCAGCGCGATCTGGCGAGACCGCTGGGTCTGTCGTTGGAGGACGCGGCGTTTGGCGTCCGGCAAGTGGCCAACGCCAATATGGCCCGGGCCATCCGGGCGGTCAGTGTCGAACGGGGGATCGACCCGCGCGACTTTACCCTGGCGGCCTTTGGCGGCAGCGGTCCGGTGCATGCCTGTGACCTGGCAAGGAGCCTGGATATCAACCGGGTGCTGCTGCCCATGATGCCGGGCGTTTTTACCGCTTTGGGCATGCTGACCGGAGATGTTGAGCGGCATTTCCTGACCGCCATGCCGGGCTTGTTGCGGGATCTGCGTCTATCTGAATTGGACCGGGCCGTGACAGACCTGCGTCTGCAGGCGGCGGCCGCCTTGCGGGATGAGAATTTCACGCCGGAGCAAATGCTTCTCGCCTTTAGCCTTGAATTACGGTTTGAAGGTCAGGATTCCGAACTGCCGGTGCGGCTTCCCGATACTGTCCGGGAGATCGAAATTCCTTGGCTTCAGCAGCAGTTTCTGGATGCCTATGAGGCAGTCTATCAATATGTCGCCGACGACGCGGTTGAGGTCGTGAACCTGCGGCTGCTGGCCCGTGGCGTGCGCGCGGGCAAGCTGGATTTCGCCACCTTAAGCATTACCACGGCGGAGGAGGCGCATGCGCCGGCCTCTGAGCGGGAGGTCTATTTTGGCCGCGAATTGGGCTGGCTGCGCACCAGGGTCATGGACCGGCAGGCCTTTACGGGCAGTGCGCATGGTCCGTTGATATTGCAAAACAGCGATAGCACCGTGGTGGTGCCACCAGGCGGCGCGGTAAAGGGCGATGGCCTGGGCGATCTGCTGATAGAACTCGGGGAGGGGACTGCGCAATGAGCCCGGATATTGATCCCATTACCTTTGCCGTGATCAAGAACGGCCTGGATACCATCGTTGACGACATGGCCTATACGGTCATGCGCACCGCGCGTTCGCCGATTGTGCGGGATGTGTTGGATTATTCCGCGACGATCTGCGATGCCCGGGGGCGCATCCTGGCACAGGCCAAGACCGTCGCCCTGCATCTGGGCGCGGTACCCGATGCGATGATCGCGGTGATGGATGAATTCGGCGAGGATCTGTTCGATGGCGATGTCATCATTTTGAACGACCCTTATGCCGGCGGCATGCATCTGCCGGATATTTTCATGTTCAAGCCGATCTTCCACGGGCAAACCTTGCAGGGCTTTGCCGTTGTGATCGCCCACCATTCCGATGTGGGCGGACGGGTGCCGGGGTCGAATGCCTCTGATTCAACCGAGATTTTTCAGGAAGGCCTGCGCATTCCGCCCTTGAAACTGTATGCCGCCGGGCAGAAGGACCGCTCTCTGTTTGCCCTGCTGCAAAAAAACGTGCGTCTGCCCGATATGCTGATCGGCGATCTGGCGGCCCAGCTGGCAACCTGCAATGTCGGCGAGCGGGCCTTTATCAGTCTGCTCGAAAAACATGGCGCCGATGGCCTGGGGCGGTATTTTAATGCCCTGCTGGACTATGGCGAGCGCCTGACCCGCCAGGCCATTAGCGCCTGGCCCAATGGCCGCTACGAGTTCACGGACTTTATCGACGACGATGGCTTCGACCAGGGTCCGATCCCTATCGTCTGCGCCATTGATGTCATGGATGATCATCTGGTGGTGGACTTCGAAGGCTCGTCACCTCAGGTCAAGGGCGCCATCAACTGCACCATGTCCTACACCAAATCATCGACCTATCTGGGCATACGCTGTGCCCTGGGCCGCGAAGTGCCCAACAATGCCGGCATCTACCGTTGCATCACCATAACCGCGCCGGAGGGTTCGATCCTGAACCCCCGCATGCCGGCGGCGGTGGCGGCGCGTGCCCTGACGGGTTATCGGGTGGTCGATGCGGTACTGGGCGCCTTGGCGGCGATCGCGCCCGAACGCGTCATGGCGGCGGGCGAGGGCGGCAACACCGTGGTCTGTATCGGCGGTTATGAGGACGGGGTCCAGGGGCAAGAGCAGACGCCTTTTATTCTGGTCGATATGATCAATGGCGCCTGGGGCGGCCGGGCCGGAAAGGATGGTATCGAGGGGGTGACGAACCCGTCGCAAAATATGTCCAATATGCCGGTAGAGACGCTGGAGGCCCGTTATCCCATCCGGGTCGAGGAATATGCCCTGCGCCCGGATTCTTGTGGCCCGGGAGAGCATCGAGGCGGCCTGGGGTTGATCCGGCAGTATCGCCTGCTGGCCGATGAAGCGGTGCTGCAACTGCGCGCCGACCGAACGGAAAATCCACCTTATGGCCTTTTCGGTGGTGGCCGTGCCGCGCCCAGCCTGAACATTCTGGATCCCGGCGGTTCGGCCGAGGCATTGCCATCAAAGGTAACGCGAACCCTGCGCGGTGGCGAGGTGATCCGCCATGAACAGGCGGGCGGTGGCGGTTACGGCGATCCCCTGAGCCGAGAGCCCGAACTGGTGGCGGCTGACGTGGCCGACGAGAAGATCAGCCGGGCCTTCGCCGAACAACATTTTGGCGTGGTCATGTTAGCGGAAGGTCTTGGGCCTGACCTGGCGGCGACCAAGGCATGCCGGCAACGGCGAAAATAAAACCGAACTACGCCACGACCATGCTGCGCGGCACCGTGATCCAGGTCGCCCGCGCGAAGGCAAGAAGATTGCCCGCCGCGCCGTATAGGGCGCTGTCGGCCAGCAGTTTGCGCCCTGACCGCGCGCCCTGCAGGGCAGTAATGACGCAGGCCTCGCCAGGCCGCGGACGCTCCATAACGCGGGTGGCCATGCGGCCCAACAGAACGCTTTCATCGCTGTCGCCCTCGCCGAAATTTCCGCCCAGAACCGCATGTCCCGTCGGGCAGTCGAGACAGGCCCAAATGAACTCCTCGGCAACCAGGCCGTCGGCGGCGGCAAGGCTGCCGTCGGGCAGCCAATGGGAGGCATAAGGAATTGCTGCCGCCGTGGCCGCCGTCTGCAAAGGCCCGGCCAGGATACGCAGCCCATCGCCCTCGGCGCGCCCGGGACCACAGACAAAGCAGCCCGAGACGTCATGATTGTTCTCGTCGAACGGTGTCGCCCGGCTGGCCTCGGATGCCTCGGCAAAACTGGCGCGGGGCAATTCATCCAGCATCAAATCGCTAGCCTTGGCCGTTGCAAGCAAGATGCCTTCACTGTGCAGCTCAATGCCGTGATCAGCGCCTGGACTGACAGCCAAGGCGATATCCAGCGGTATGGGCTTGTGCAGGGTTACTTCGGCACCCAATTTTTCTTCAGATTGGCCCAGCTGTTTGCTCATCAGGCCGCAAACGTAGCCGCCGTTGCCCGAATTGGGCGGGCCGCGAAAGCGGCGGTCGATCACAATATTCGGCATGTTTGATGAGGCCCTATTCTTTCAACAGGCCCATGGCGCTGAAGCTGGCTTCCTCGCTACGGGTGATGATCAAATGATCATGCAGGACGATGCCAAGAGGTTTGGCCGCGGCATTGATTTGTTTGGTCATTTCAATGTCGGCGCGGCTGGGCGTGGCATCGCCGGATGGGTGGTTGTGCACCAGAATAAGTGCCGTGGCGCCCAGTTCCAAGGCCCGTTTGACGACCTCGCGCGGATATACCGGGGTATGGTCGATGGTGCCCCGCTGCTGTACCTCGTCGGCGATCAGGCGGTTTCTGCGGTCGAGAAACAAGATACGGAAGGCCTCTGTCTTGTCGTGCCCCATGGCGGCCCGGCAATAATCCAGCAGCGCCTGCCAGGAGCCGACGATAGGTTGCCCGATCAGCTGCGTTCGGCTCAAATGCAGGGCAGCAGCCTGGGTTGCCTTCAGGGTGGCAATGGTGGTTTCGCCCAGGCCTGCGCCTTGTAATGCCTCCACGTCCGCCGACAAAACGCCGGCCAGACCGTCGAATTGATCGATCAACCGTTTCGCCAGCGGCTTGACGTCGCCTTGACGCAGGGCGCCGAACAAAACCAGCTCGAGCAACTCGTAATCGGGCAAACTCTCAGGTCCGCCGCGTAGGAAACGTTCGCGCAGGCGTTGACGATGGCCGTGGTAGTGGGGTTTTTTCGCTTTATCCGCCAATACAAACTCCGAAACCGGCATTACTCATAAGGCGGCTTGTGCAGGCCCTGGGGCGAAGTGGTGAAGATTTGTACGCCATCCGCCGTGACGCCCAGGGAATGTTCAAATTGCGCGGAAAGGGATTTGTCCCTGGTCACCGCCGTCCAGCCGTCGTTCAGCATTTTGACTTCCCAGGTACCCAGATTGATCATGGGCTCGATAGTGAAGAACATGCCTTCGCGCAGCTCCAGACCTTTTCCCGCCGCGCCATAATGCAGCACGTTTGGCGCATCGTGGAAAACCCGGCCCAGACCATGGCCGCAGAAATCCCGCACCACGGAACAGCGCTGCTCCTCGGCATAGGTTTGGATGGCATGGCCGATATCGCCCAGGGTCGCGCCTGGTTTGACCACCGCGATGCCCCGCATCATCGCTTCGTAGGTTATGTCGCACAGACGCCGTGCCTTCAGCTTCGGCTTGCCCGCGAAATACATCCGCGAGCTGTCGCCGAACCAGCCGTCCAGGGTAACGGTGACATCAATGTTCATGATATCGCCGTCCTTGAGGACCCTGTCGCCGGGAATACCGTGGCAGACCACGTGGTTGATGGAAATGCAGACCGATTTGGGAAAGCCGCGATAGTTCAAGGGTGATGGCGTGGCGCCATGATCAACGATGAAATCGTGGCACAGCGTATCCAGCGCATCGGTGGTAACGCCGGGCTGTACATGCGGGCCGATCATGTCCAGACATTCGGCGGCCAGACGGCCGGCCCGGGCCATGGCATCGAAATCCTCCGGGCTGTACAGCTTGATCAAGCCGGTGTTTTCGGGCGGTGCCTTGTCGGCGGCGACATAGTTCATATGGCTTTCTTCCCCAAGCCTAAAAAACGAGCTGCAATGGTTTCCGCACCTGGATACCCGTGGTGTCGATCTGGCAATCATAGCAGATCGCCTCGACACCGCGCCCCATGGCCCGGTGCAATTCCTCCGCATACGTCGGATCGATATCGCCGGCAATAGCAAAGCGGTCACAATCGCCTCTTTGTACCAGATAAAACATTACCGCACGGTGTCCAGCGTCGACCATATCGCCCAGTTCAACCAGATGCTTGGCGCCGCGTTTGGTGACTGAATCGGGAAATTCCGCCAGGCCCGGTTGGCGCATCAGATGCACATTCTTGATCTCGACATAGCAATCGGGCCGGCCGGAATGCTCCAGCAGCAAATCAACCCGCGAATTCTGCCCGTACTTAACCTCGCGCCGCAGGGTATCATAACCCCGCAATGGCTCGACTTCGCCCGCTTCGATAGCCTCGGCGGCGATACCGTTCGGGTGGGCCGTGTTGATGCCGACGAGACCGCCGTCCGCAAGCATCAATTCCCAGCTGAATTTCAATTTGCGCTTGGGGTTGCGCGACGGTGACAGCCAGACCTCGGCGCCGGCATCTTTCAGGCCCAGCATGGCGCCTGGGTTGGCGCAATGGGCCGTGACCTGCGCGCCATCGTCCAATTCGATATCGGCCAGGAAACGTTTATAGCGGCGCAGCAGGGTGCCGCGTATCAAGGGGTCGGGAAACTGCATGGCAGCAAATTACCCGCGTGTGCGGCGCGGCGCAATCGCCGTATGGGCCGCCTGCGATGACAGCTTCAATTCAGGGCTGCTATAGTGCAAGAATCAACGCCAACCGCGAAGGCCCATGGATCATGTCCGATAGCCCAAAGACCGTAACCGCCGCCGTCATCATCATCGGCGATGAAATTCTCTCCGGCCGGACCAAGGATCAGAATCTGGCATTCCTGGCAGAGGCCCTGAACGAGGCGGGCGTGCAGTTGCGCGAATGCCGCATGGTGGCGGATGTGGAAGCCGAGATCGTGGCCGCGGTCAACGCCCTGCGCGCCAGCAATGATTATGTCTTTACCACGGGCGGCATCGGCCCGACCCATGATGACATTACCGCCGACAGCGTAGGCGCCGCGTTTGGCCTGGCAGTGGATTTCAATCCCGAGGCGGTCGCCATACTGGAGGCTCATTATGCCCATACGGGGGCTGAATTGAATCAGGCCCGCATGCGCATGGCGCGAACACCCGTGGGCGCGGCGTTGGTAGAGAATCCGGTCAGCAAGGCGCCGGGCTTTCGGGTCGAGAATGTCTATGTCATGGCCGGCATCCCATCGGTCTGTCAGGCCATGTTTCATAGCATGAAGCACGAATTGATCGGCGGTGATCCGGTCCGCTCCGTCTCGATCTCTGTGCATTTGGCGGAGGGCACCTTGGCCAATGGCCTGAGTGCGCTACAGGATAAATACCCCGATGTGGGCATGGGCTCCTACCCGTTTTATCGCGACGGGCGCTTCGGCGCTTCCATCGTGGCGCGCAGCCAGTCGCCCGAAAAACTGTCGGCGGCGGCGGACGAGATCCGTCAATTAATGCGCGATCTGGACGGCGAACCGATCGAACAGGATGAAGAAGCCTAAGCGGCCTAAGGGGACAGGATAGCGCCGGCCTTGATCAAGCTGCCGCGCAGGCTGTCTATATCGACCTCGCCTATATCTCCGTTGCCGCTTGCCGCCAGGGCGGCGGCGGTGCCGGCGGCCTGGCCCGTGGCCATGCAGGCGGGGATTTCCTTGGTCGCGTTGTGAACCCGCCGGTCGACCGAGATACAGCGCCCCGCGACAAGCAGATTGCCGACCGAGGCGTGATGCAGGGCCCGGTAGGGGATTTGATAGCGCGCGCCATAGCGGGTCCAGTGGCCGGTGACCGCGATGGCGTCGTCAAAGCTGCGTTGATCGTCATCGGCGCCCAGGACATAGTCGCCGACCAGTCGCCGGGTTTCGGTAATGCCCAACTGATCGGCGGCATCGCCCAGATAGGCGTTGGCGAAGCCGGGCACCTCGGCCCGCAACTTGTCGATCTGTTGCATCATCAGGCGGCGGGATTCGACCTCGGCATAGGTTAGATCCTCGACCGAGGTCGGATCGATGCGGCGGTCGACGTGATCAGACATGCCCCACGGCATCAGGGTGCGGTTTTGCCCCGGCGTATTGAAAAAGCGCCCGCCCAGGGTGGGAAAAAACTTGCCTTCGCTGGCCGCCATGGCCTCTTCCGGGGCGTCGACGTTGGCCATGCGGTACCAGCGGTAGGGGTGAACTTTCGCGGCCTCGAACGGCAGGCCGGCCCACGGCAGCAGGTCGCCGTCGCCGGTGGTATCGATGACGACCTTGGGCCGGATCGCCTGGCGGCCGGACTTTGATTGGCAGATCACATGGCTGATACGATCGCCATTCAGCACCAGATCCGTGGCCCAGGAATGCAGGCGCAGGCGGACGCCGGCTTCACCGACCATTTGATCGCCGATGAATTTAAATTCCGCCGGTTCGTAGGCCACGGAATAGCGTACCCGGTCCGGCACGCCGCCCCAGATCAGGCCCCATTTACGGTAATGCTCGATCAAGGCCGGGTCACCCGAACCCCATTCTTGGGCCTTGGGAAAGACGGCGGCGTTGCGCTGTTCCAGACGGTCGACCAGTTCCTGGCACAGGCCCGCGATGACCTGGGTGCCGTTGCCGTCATCCAGGCTCAACAACAGGATCACCATGCCCCCCGTGGCCAGGCCGCCTAGATAGCCATAGCGCTCCAGCAGAACGGTATCGGCGCCGCTGCGGGCGGCGGCCACGGCGGCGGCCAACCCGGCCGAACCGCCGCCGACCACCAGAACATCGGGGCTGTCGACGATGGGGGTTTGCCGTGGGGCCTCTTCCAGAATGTTGACCGTTTCCGAACTCATGAAATTATTCTTTCAATGATCAAGGCGTCAAAAAAGCAAACATGACCTGTTCGCTGAATAAGGCTAACATAAAGCGGCGCGGGAATTGGCATGGGCCACTAGCCGGCGATCCAAACGTCTGCATGAGGATAAGGCACAATCATGATTGATCTCTACAGTTGGAAGACCTCGAACGGCAAGAAAGCCTCCATCATGCTGGAGGAGTGCGGCCTGGACTATAATATCCACCCGATCAACATCGGCCAGGATGACCAATTCACGCCTGAATTCACCGCCATCAATCCGAACAGCAAGATCCCTGCGATCATCGACCAGGACGGCCCCGGCGGCCAGCCCTATACGGTGATCGAGTCCGGCGCCATTTTGATGTATCTGGCGGAGAAGACCGGCCAGTTCATGCCCCAGGAAATGGCCGCTCGCTATGAGGTGATCCAATGGCTGATGTTTCAAATGGGCGGCATCGGTCCGATCTTTGGCCAGGTGCACCATTTCAAACGGGCCGCCAAGGAGCAGGTGCCTTACGCCATCAACCGTTATTATACGGAATGCCGGCGCCTCTATGGCGTACTCGATGCCCGGCTGGAGGGGCGGGACTATCTGGCGGGCGACGTGTCTATTGCTGATTTCGCGACTTTGCCCTGGGTCTTCCGCCACGATTGGCAGGAAGTCGACCTGGCCGATTTCCCCAACGTCAAACGTTGGTACGATATCCTGATGGCCCGGCCGGCGCTTAGCCGCGGGATGGATATCCCGGCTTGAGCCCCGGCTTGAGTACTGGCAACAGCCCGCTCGATAATCCGTCCGTACAACGGGTTCAGACGGCTCTGCGCACGGCGGGGTCGGGGGCAAGGGTTGTCGCCTTGTCCGAGACCGCCCGCACGGCCCAGGATGCCGCCGACAGCGTCGGCTGTGAATTGGGGGCAATCGTCAAATCCCTGATCTTTCGGGTCGAAGGACGGGCCGTGCTGGCCCTGGTTGCCGGCGACCGCAGTTGCAATACCAAGCTGCTGCCAGAGGTTTTGCAGATGGCGGGCAAATGCAAACGCGCCGACGCTGATCTGGTACGCGATGCTACCGGCTTTGCCATTGGCGGCGTCGCGCCTCTGAGCCATCCCAGGCCCTTGCCGACGGCCATTGACGCCAGCCTGGGGCGCTTTGACGTCATCTATGCCGCGGCGGGCCATCCCTATTGTATCTTTCCCACCAGCCTGGAAGAATTGACCCGGTTGACCGGCGGCAGGCTGAGTGACGAAATTTCCGAGCCTTTAAGCTAGCTCGTTTTTCCTCTGCTGGGCTCCGCCCTATCGCGCACTTTTTCATCCTACGCTTGAAAATCTCTTGCCCCGCAATAAATTGATTTTTGTCATAAAATGGATTTACCATATACGTGGCGTTAACTATTTCGGGTCATCCTTTTTCCCAACGACGGCAATGTTCTGATCCTGTCTTTCGAATGGAGGAAAAAATGGCAAGGTCATTGAAGGCGTATACGGACGATCATATGAAGCTGGCGGAAGCCGGAGAAAGCGTGGCGCAGCTGCAACTGGGCCTGTTGTACTCCACGGGTCAAAAAGGCGCGCCGCTGGACTATGTGACAGCACACAAGTGGTTGAACCTTGCGGCCTTGCGCGGCAACGATGAGGCTAAGCGATTGCGCTCGGAACTGGCCGATGTGATGAGCCGGGATGAAATCTCGGAAGCCCAGCGTCAAGCCCGCGAATGGGTCTCGTGCCATTAAGTCAGTCGACTGATCCTGTACGCCACTTGGCCCCAGAGTTCTGGCCACAAAATCCCCATATTTGAAGACGGAAACACCGGCGGCGGTTGCCGTGGCGGGGTCTGAACGACCCGTATCAACGGGCACAAAAAAGCCGGCATCGGGTGCCGGCTTTTTTGTGCCCGATCTAAAATAGACTCAAATCGGCAGCGCACACCTATAAACGGCGATTTGGCCCAGGGCGATTTGGCGCCCCGGCACGCCATGGCGTGCCTGCAAGCCGCATTTTCCTCGCATCCTGTTGCCCCCCATTTGCCGCGATCCTTATGCGGCGGGGCCGAGTGCGAGTTGCTCCACGTTTTCCCAGGCCTGGCCGGCGGCAACCATGCAGGTCATGCCGTTGGGATGGGTCATGATAATGGTCCAGGTTCCATCGGACGAGGTCAAAACTTCAATCACCCGGCCAGATGCGGTGACGCCCATGGCCGAAGGGGTTTCCTTATGGTTTTGACCCAAATGGCTGAGGAATTTGTCCCGTTCGCCACAGACCGAGCCGCCCTGGACTTGCTGTGCCTGCCCAGGAAGCGAAAACAACAGGCCAGCGGCCATTGCCGTGATTGCGATTGTGGTGCGTAACATGACGGTCTCCTTTCTCGGGTCGAAGATTTCCTTTATCTTCAGTTAGAAATATAGGTTAACGCTATTAATAAAATATGAATTATGGAAAATAATACCAGATGCAGTCACGGCCAATTGATTGTCTGTTATCGGCTAAAAACTTAGCGTTAACAAAACATTACACAAAGGTTAACGGCTTTGTTTGCTGTTTCGAAAATCTTTTTTTACTTAAGCAGTTACCTGATACAGCGACCATTGACAGGACTTGGAGTGCTGGTTAGAAGGTGGACACGCAGCGTGCTGGAGGGATGGCAGAGCGGTAATGCAACGGATTGCTAATCCGTCAACGTGTAATAGCGTTGCGGGGGTTCGAGTCCCCCTCCCTCCGCCATTCCTGGCCAGTGATCCCGAATCCAAAATAAATGAGCACGATCGGTATCGATCCATGCAACGACATGTGCGGTGACATATGCGGCGTATCGGCTTAACCCAGCGGGTCGAGGTGATCCAGGGCCGTACCGGACCCGCCGAACGGCGTGATGCCCTGGACCAGCGCTGGCATGGCTTGTTTGCCGAACTTGGCGCCCTGGCGGTGCCGCTGCCTAACGGCGGGGCGGCGGCGGCGGACTTGATCGACGAACTGGGACTGAGCGCCATCGTTCTCACGGGCGGCAATGATATCGCGGAGGCACCTGAAGCGGAGAATGTCGCGCAGGAGCGGGACCGTTTGGAACGGGATATGATCGCGACCTGCCGGGCGCGCGGCATACCTTTGCTGGGGGTCTGCCGTGGCATGCAGATGATCAATGTGGCCCTGGGCGGACAGTTGGGGCGGACCAGAGGCCATGCCGGCTTAAGCCATGCGATTTCGGTCAGCGGCACTGAACATTGGCCCGAATTTTGGCCTAATCCCTGGACCGTCAACAGCTACCATGATGTCTGTGTGCCGCTGGACGGTCTGGCGCCGTCCCTGAGCTGTCTGGCCCAGGCGGAGAGCGGCGATGTCGAGGCTTTCGTCCATGCGGACGGCGGTTGTCACGGCATTATGTGGCACCCCGAGCGGGAAGCCCCGTTTCGGGCCGAGGATCTGGCCTATATGAAACAGGTATTGGGGTTATAGGGCGCATGCGGGCAATCATTCTGGCGGCGGGGCAGGGCACGCGCTTGGCGCCTCATACCGATGACCGGCCCAAATGCCTTGTCGAACTGGCCGGGCAGACGATGCTGAGCCGGCAATTGGCGGTGCTGAATGGCCTCGGTATCGATGATATCGTCTTGGTGGGCGGTTATCGGTCCGACCAGTTGGCGGGCTTTGGGTGCAAAATCGCCCACAATGACGATTTCACCACTACCAATATGGTGCATTCATTGTTCTGCGCCCGCGAAGCCCTGGACGGCGCGGATGATGTGCTGATCGCCTATAGCGATATTGTCTACGAGGCACGGGTGCTGGAGGCGCTGCTGGCGGCACCTGGCGCCGTTTCGGTGGCGGTCAATACGGAATGGCGGACGCTGTGGCAGGCCCGCATGGATGATCCCTTGGCGGATGCGGAAAGCCTGATACTGGGGCCGGGCGACCGTTTGTTGGAGATTGGCCAAAAGGTCAGCGATTATGCCCAGATCCAGGGCCAATATATGGGCTTGATCAAGGTCGCCGCGGCCGAGGCGCCCAAGCTGGCCCAGGTGCACGACGACATGGCCCGCCTGCCGCGTTACGCTGGCGCGGCGCATGGCAACATGTATCTGACGGATTTCCTACAGCAACTGTGCGATCTGGACTGGCCGATTTTCGGCGTCAAGATAGCCGGCGGTTGGCTGGAGGTGGACAGCGTGGAAGATCTGGCGATCTACCACGATCTGGCCGAACGGGGCGAATTGGATCGGTTTTGCCGCTTGCTTTAAGGCAACCTAGCTAATTTATCATTGTACTGGGGATCAGCAGGATGATCGACGGGAAGGCGATCAGGATCGCCACGTTGATCAGGTCCACGAAAACGAACCAGCCGCAGCCCTTGAACATATCGCCCATTTTCACGCCGGGCGCCACGCCCTTCAGGATATAGACGTTCAAGCCAACGGGGGGCGTGATCAGGCCGATCTCCACCATCCTGACCACCAGAACGCCAAAGACGATGGGATCAATACCCAGTTCCTTGATCGTCGGCAGGATGATCGGCACCGTCAGCAACAACATGCCAATGCCATCCAGGAACATGCCCAGGAACAGGTAGAGCGCCAAAATCGCGATCAGGATCAGGGTCGGGTGCGCGTCCATGCCAACGATGGTTTCCGAGACCGCCGCCGGCATGCCGGTGAAGCCAAGGAAATGCACAAAGATCAGAACGCCGGCGACAATGGCGAAGATCATCGCCGTGGAGCGCGCGGTCTCGACCATGGCATCACGGAATTTCTTGAAATTCAGACCGCCAATGATGGCCAGTACCAAGGCTCCCATGGCGCCCACGCCGGCCGCCTCGGTCGGCGTGGCGATGCCGGTATAGATCGTACCCATGACCAGAATGACCAGGACCACCATGCCCCAGACACCTTTGATGGATTTGAAGCGGTCACCCCAGGTGATGCCCCTGATTGGCGGGCCAAGATCGGGATTAATCTTGAAGCGGATGACCAGCATCAGGGAGTAACTGAAGGCTTCCAGCAATCCGGGTAGGATGCCGGCCAGCAGAAGGGCGCCAATGGATTCCTCGGCGATAAAGCCATATATCACCATCAGCACCGATGGCGGGATCATCGTCGCCAAGGTGCCGCCGGCGGCGACACAGCCGGTCGAGACCTTGTCGTCGTAACCGAATTTTTTCAGTTCCGGCAGGGCAATCCGCCCCATCACCGCCGCCGAGGCGGTCGAGGCACCCGAGGCGGCCGCGAAGCCGGCCGAGCCAAAAATCGTCGCGATCGCCAAACCGCCTGGTAGATGGCCAACCCATTGCCGCGCCGCCCAGTACAGATCCCGCGTGATGCCGGCATAAAAGGCGAAAAAGCCCATCATGATGAACAAGGGCAGCACCAGAAGCGTGTAGGCCGAGAGGTGGCCCTGGGGAATGGTCGAGGCCAGGGAGGCGGCGGGGACATAACCGCGCAGGATCCACAAGCCGATAAAGCCGGTAATAGCGGTGGCAAACGCGATGCGGATGCCTGACGCCAGCATTACGGTGAGGGCGAGAAGAGCCAGTATGCCAAGGGTGATTGGATCCATGACCGCAATAATATCCTACACAGTTCGCATTTAATTATTCGGCCACGTGCAAGTCTGAATGCTCGACAATCGGGTCCGGGAAGCGGGATGGCATGAGTTTTTGCAGAATCTGCAGGATCATGCGGATCGACAGCATGCCGTAACCCAAGGGAATGACCGCTGCTGACGGCCAAACCGGCCAATAGGGCGGCGACATGGTGACGTCCTCGTAAGTCCAGGCCAACCAGGCGGTTTTCGAGCTGAAATAAGCCAGGGCGGCACAGGTCAGCGAGGACACGATCAACGAGAGTATATCGGTGACGCGGCGAACTCTTTTTGGCAAGGCGTCGACCACGAAGGTCATGCCCACATGGCCATCGCGTGCCTGCACGTACGAAACGCCGAAAAACACGATCATCGGCAACAGTAGCTCCGCGCCTTCCAGATGACCCGGTAATGGAGAATTGAAGACATAGCGGCCAATAACCTCGCCACAGACCCATACCATGACGCACAGGATCAGACCGACCGAGCAATAGGTCAGAAGGTCTTCTAAGACGCGGAGAAATAATTCCGCCCTGATGGTGACCAATGCCAAGACACCGGTCAACACCAGGACGGTAATGACGACGTACAGAAGTTCAGACATTACCTATAACCGTTGTGCCAAGCTGGCCCTATTTGCTGTGCTTGGCGACGACGGATTGCACGAACTTCAACATCTCGGTGCCGGGACGGCCCTTGGCATCCTGCGCCTTGGCCCACTCGGCATAGATCGCGCCGGAACCGGCCATCAGTTCATTGCGCACCGACGGGGCGATCTTCACCACTTCCAGCCGTTTGTGGAATAGCGGGATCCATTTCTTGTCCGCCGTTGTGTAGGACTTGATCATATTGGCAATGGCGTTCTTCTGCGCGCCGGGCAGAGCTTTCTGAACGGCGGCCGGCGTTGCGTTCCAGGCATCCATGTTGACCGTTTGCAGGCACATGAAGCCACCCATGCCCATGCCCTCGGTCACATATTTGGAAACCTCATACAGCTTGTAGGCGCCAAAGGCATAGCTGTAAGGGAAGCCGAAGCTGTCGATGGTGCCGCGGTCCAGGGCATTGTAGCCGTCGGGAGCCGTCACCATGGTCGGCACGGCGCCGAATACCTGCAACGCCTTGGCGTTCAGGCCGGAAATGCGCATTTTCACGCCCTTCATGTCGGCCGTGGTCTCGATCCGCTTGTTGCCCATGAATTCATAGGCTGGCAGGAAGGCCGGACCGAAGAATTTCATATTCCAACGTTTGGCCATTTCCGCGACGATGGCCGGGTGCTGCATCACTTCCATTTCCACATTGGCCCGCTTTTGCAGATCGATGGGCAGAATGAAAGGCAGTTCCATTACCGACAGCAAGGGCAGCTTGTTCGGATAGTAGCCGACGCAGATCTGTCCGGCCTCGAAAGCGCCAACGCGGATGTTCTCCGGATTTTGCCGGCGCGGGCCAAGGGCGTCGCCATAATTGATTTTCAGTTCGAAATCACCGCCGCCGGCTTTTTCCAAATCCACTTTCAAGGATTCGATACCGGCGGTAAAGGCGCGCTTGCCGCCCCAGATATTGAAATTCCAGGTGGATTTACCAGCCTGTGCCGTGGAGGCGGCACCGAAGCTGAAGGCCAGAAACGCGGCGGCCGCGATGGTTGTGGAAGATTTTAGAATTGAATGAGCCACTGAACTAAACTCCCCTGTTGTGATGTGTTTTGCTTTTTGATTGCTTGTCTCTTAGCACAGGCGTCTAAAGCGGTCAAAGCAAAGGCTGACGCTATTATTCCGTATCCGATAATTCTACTTCCAGGGCCAGGACCATGGCGCTCCATGATTTGCCGTGACCGTCCAGATTGAGGGATTCATTGACCCCGCCCTCGAGAGCCTGATCCATGACGAAATTCAGGCCATGCAGGTTGGGCAGCTCATAACGTTTGATGGGTCCGCGCAGGACGCCGCCGAAATGTTCTTTCAGCCGTTCGGGGGTGATTTGCCGCCGCAGCGCCTCGTAGTGCGCCGGCTCGTATGCGAAAACCGACAGGTTGCTGCGGTTACCTTTGTCGCCCGATCGCGCATGGGCGATTTGACGTAACGGTACGCGAATACTCATGCGGTGAAGATCTCCAACTCCGGCTTTACATCGCCCCGGTCGACAAAGGCTGAATAGGTCATCACGGATGGCGTGATATGGCCGCGATAGCCGCCGCCGGCCGCCGGGCCGCAACACAACAGCGCCTCGACCTCCCACAACAATGTCTCCGCCTCCTCCCTCGACGAGGCCCGCATGGCGCAGCGCAGGCGCACATCCTGGGCCGTGTCGGCGTACTCCACCGCCGAGCCGTGCAGGGCGTTGACGCCGATCAGATCGATGCGCGTCGGTCCGTTGCTGTGATGCAGATTATCCATGCGCTCGGCCACGATATCGCCGGCCATGCGGGCACGCTCGGCCGCGCCTGGGCCGGCGTAGGAGACTTCCGCCTCCGCCAGCAGGCCGCCATCAAAGGCAATAGTGACTTTCAACTGATCGGGGCGCCGCCCGCCGTTGGCCTGGTCGACCCGGACCCGGTCCTGGCCATCGTCGGCCAGGCCGACCTGGGTGAAATCGGCACTGACATCCGGTGTCAGATAGGCGCCCGGATCATGCACCTCGTAAAGCAATTGTTCCTTTACCGTGCGTTGGCTGACCAGGCCGCCGCTCGACCCCAATTTGGTGATGGTGGCCGAACCGTCGGCATTGACCTCGGCCAGGGGGAAGCCCACATAGGCCAGGTTCGGCACTTCCTTGTGGCCAGGATCGGCGAAATAGCCGCCGGTGATCTGTGCTCCGCATTCCATCAGGTGGCCCACGGCGGTACCTGCACCCAACGCGGACCAATCATCCAGGCGCCAGGAAAAATGGTGCGCCAGCGGGGCCAGGAACAGCGATGGATCGGCCACCCGCCCGGTGATGATCACATCCGCGCCGGCCTCGATCGCCGGCAGGATCGCCTCGATGCCGAGGTAAGCATTGGCGGCCAGCATCTCGCGCCCGGTTTCCAACAGCTTGCAGTCAGGCTCCAGCAAATGGGTGTCCGGGCCGATCAGGTGATTGACCTCGTCGCCGGTCACGGCCGCGACCTTCAGGCCGCTCAGGCCCAGCTCGGCAGCGATCTCGACCGTCCGCTGAGCGGCGGCCCGGGGGTTGGCCACGCCCATGTTGGTGATGATGCGGGTGCCGGCGGCATGTGCCAGGGGCAGTACCGCGCGCATGCGCCGCTCCAACAACGGGTTGTAACCCTTGTCCGGATCGGCCCGGCGGTCGCGGTGGCCAAAGGCCAGGGTGCGTTCGCCAACACATTCAAAGACGATGGCATCCAGATTGCCGTGGCGGAGAAGTTCCAGCGCCGGCTCCAGCCGGTCCGAGGAAAAGCCCGCACCCGTTCCGATGCGGTAAATGTTTTGCGTATCCATGGCGGCAGTCTAGCACGGCATTTTGTGCTAATGTCAGCACCAGTATTTTCTCTCAAGATGGATTTCCCATGACAGATAGAGCAACAGGCGGCGCGCTGGCCGGCTTTCGCGTGATTGATTTGACCCGTGTGCTGGGCGGGCCGTTTTGTACACAGCTGCTTTCGGACCACGGCGCCGAAGTGATCAAGATCGAGCCGCCGCAAGGCGATGAAGTGCGTGATTGGGGCCCGCCGTTCAAGGACGGCCTGTCGGCCTATTTCGCCGGCGTCAACCGCAACAAGCGTTCCATCGGTCTGGACATGCGCACGGAGCGCGGCCAGGAGATCCTGTTCCAGCTGCTCGAGGGCGCTGATGTGATGATCGACAACTTCAAGTCCGGCAGTCTGGAGAAATGGGGCATCGGCTACGAAGAGGTCCTCTCGAAACGCTTTCCTTCGCTAATCTATTGTTCCATCACCGGCTTTGGCGCCGATGGGCCGTTTGGCGGTTTCCCCGGCTATGACGCCGTGGCCCAGGCGCTGTCGGGGCAGATTTCCGTCAACGGCTCGCCCGAGACCGGGCCAACGCGTATTGGCGTGCCGATCATTGATCTGGCCACCGGTCTTTATGCCAGCATCGGCATTCTGCTGGCGGCGGAGGAGCGCCGGCGTTCGGGCCTGGGCCAGCGGGTCGATGCCTCGCTGTTCGATACCGGCGTGGCGCTGTTGCATCCCCAGGCGGCGAACTATTTCATGTCCGGCAAGGCGCCGGTGTTGACTGGTAATTCACACCCGAACATTTCGCCCTACAGCCAATACAAGACCAAAAAGGGGCTGTTGTTCATGGCCATTGGCAACGACCGCCAGTTCCGCCTGCTGGCTGAATTGTTGGGCCATCCCGAATGGGCCACGGACCCGCGCTTTCTGCATAATCCGGAGCGGGTGGAAAACCGCGACGCATTGGACGCCGCGATTGGCGAGGCGCTGCAGGATCATGTGGCCGAAGAAATCACCATGGAGCTGCTGGCCAAGGGCGCCCCGGCGGGTGCGGTCCTGACCATTCCGGAGGTGGCCGAGCATCCCCATACCAAGCACCGCGAGATGGTGGTTGAAATGGACGGCTACCGCGGCACCGGCATTCCCATCAAGATGGGCCGCACGCCGGGCTCGGTCCGGACCACGCCGCCGCACTATGGCAGCGCCACCCGCGATGTCCTGGCCGGCCTGGGCTATGACCGGGCCCAGGTGGACGAGTTGATTGCGGACGGCATCGCTTATACCGAGCGTGGTAAGGCGCCGGATTGATATTGACAGACGCCCGGTTCGGGATCTTAAAATTAAGCAGGTTTCCTGTTGTGGAAGGGAGTAAATGACATGGCCGTGGATAGTTTCAAGTATTTGCCGAAGAGCTTCATTCCCATGTTCGAGAATATCGATATTCAGGTCGATGGATCGGTATGGGCGCCGCTGGAAAAGCCCTTGGCGGAGGCCACGGTTGCGGTGCTGACGTCGGCTGGGGTCTTTCTCAAGGATAGCCAGGAGACCTTCGACCTGGAGCGGGAACGGCGGGAGCCGACCTGGGGCGATCCCACTTGGCGCGCCATTCCCAGTGATGTGGCGCAAGAGGACATTGATGCGGCCCATCTGCATATCAATACCGAACATGTCAAACAGGACCTGGGCGTAGCTCTGCCGTTGCGCGCCCTGGCGGCGTTGCAAGCCGACGGCGTTATCGGCAAATTGGCGGCGGAGAACTATTCGGTCATGGGCTACCAGCAAAACGGCTGTGAGGACTGGCGCGCAACGACCGGGCCGGAGATCGTCAACCGCCTGCGTCACGAGGCGGTGGACGCCATTATCCTGGCGCCCGCCTGACCTGACTGTTGTCAGAACGTGCCCGTGCTGGCACGTATCATAGAAGCAGCGGGCATTCCCACGGTGACGGTTACAATGATGCCGGACCTGGCCACGAAAACGCGGCTTTCCCGCGTCCTGGGTGTCGAATTTCCCTTTGGTCAGGCCTTTGGCATGATCGGCGATCTGGCCATGCAGCGTGAAGTCGCGGCGGCGGCGCTGCGATTGTTGGAGACGGCGCAGGAGCCGGAGACGAGGCGGGATCTTGATATCACCTGGCCTATCGATACCAAGACCGCCTACCGCGATTGGCAGCCGCCCGAGATCAGCCCCATCGTTGCCGCCAGTCTGGAACAGATCCGCAAGGCACGGCGGGACGCCGCGAAGTAGGCGGGTGCAGCGCTACTCCTGTGTCACGATCATCGATGCATTTTGCCCGCCGAAGCCGAAGGCGTTGACCTGGATGGTTTCGACCTTGGTCTCGTGCGGTTCGTTGATCACGGCGTGGAATTCGACGATCGGATCAACATCCTTGGTGCCGGCGTTGGGGATGACCGCGTTGGCCTGCATGCTGGCCATGCCGCCGAACAGGCTGAAGACACCAGCGCCGCCAGCGGTATGACCCAGATGACCCTTGACCGAGGCCACGGGCAAAGGATCGTCGCGGCCCGCGAACAGGCGGTTGATGGCCTTGGCCTCGGCAATATCGCCCACGGTTGTCGCCGTGCCATGGGCGAACAAGGCATCGACGTCATCCGCCGCCATGCCCGCATCCGCCAGGGCGTCTTCCATGGCCACTTGTTCCCATTTGCCTTCTGGTTCCGGCGAAGATGGATGGTAGGCATCCGCCAGTGAGCCATAGCCCCGGATCCGGCCATGGATTGCCGCGCCCCGGGCCCGGGCCCGGTCGGCCCGTTCCAGCACCAAGACGCCGGCACCCTCGCCGGGCATCACCCCGGTGCGGTTCACATCGAACGGCATGCAGGCCTTGTAAGGATCGGGCTGCTGGGAGAACATGCCGTACTTGCCCATGGAGAATATCTGCAGCTTGCTGCGGCCGCTGTCCGAGGCGCCGGTGATGGCCACATCGACGATGCCGGCTTCGATCATGCGGGCGGCGGTACCGATGGCGTCATGGGCCGAGGCGCAGGCGGTCGAAAGGGTTAGCATCGGGCCGTGCAGGTCCCAGCGCAGGGCGATATGGGCCGCCGCCATGTTGTTCCACGCTTGCAGCTGCAATTTGCGCGAGACGCCGTCGGGGCCTTCGGTATCCAGGCCATGTTGGGCGGCGGCAACGGATTCACAGCCACCCAGGGCCGAGCCCATGATCACGGCGGTTCGGCGCGGGTCCAGATCGGTCAGACCGGAATCCTCCACCGCCTGTACCGCCGCCGCGACGGCATACCAGGTAAAGGGGTCGCTGCCCGTGATGACGCGTTGGTCCATCCATTGCTCAGGCTCGAAATCATTGATCAGCGAGACCCAGGCATAATCCAGTCCATCGTCACCGGCCCAGGGCGCCGCCTGCACGGCGACATGGCCGTCGTGAAAGTTGCGGTTGACCTCGTCAAAGTTTGAGCCGATGGACGAAATGACGCCCATCCCGGTTATGGCCACGTTTTCCATTGGGTTTCCTCACTGAATTTACTATTTGCAAAGCGCCATGGTGATTATGCCCAATCAAAGAGGCTGTTGTCATGGATTTCCGACCCATACGTGCTGGACCCTGGCCGGCGGCTGCCATAGGCTGGCGGCAATATCAGCAACATGAAAATCCGGGAGACAGGGCGATGAAGGCATATCAGATCGTGAAATGGGGCGAGCCATTGGAAGAACGCGAGGTGCCGACACCGGAACCGCAAGGCACGGAAGTCCTGGTGCGGGTGACTGCCTCGGGTATCTGCCACAGTGATATCCATATCTGGGATGGTTATTTTGACATGGGCGGCGACAACAAGCTGTCCCTGGAAGACCGTGGCCTGCAATTGCCCTTTACCATGGGCCATGAAACCCTGGGCGAGGTGGTGGCCCTGGGACCGGATGCGGAGGGCGTCGAAATTGGCGACAAGCGCATTGTCTTTCCCTGGATCGGTTGCGGCGAATGCGATGTCTGTCAGCGCGGCGAGGATCTGCTCTGTTTGGCGCCGCGCACCGTGGGTACGCGTTATGCCGGCGGCTATGCGGAATATTGCATCGCCCCGCACGCGAAATATCTGGTGCCGTTCGCGGACGTTGATGAACCCTATGCCGCGACCTGCGCCTGTTCCGGCGTTACCGCCTACAGCGCCCTGAAGAAACTCAATCATCTGCGTTCCGATCAACATATGATGATCGTCGGTGCCGGCGGCGTCGGTCTGGCCGGTATTGGCATGGCCAAGGCGGTGGTCGATGCCAAGCTGGTGGTGGCGGATATCGACCCGGCGAAACGTGCCGCCGCCCTGGCCGCCGGCGCCGATATCGTGATCGATAACGGCGATGAAGGCGCCGTTGCTTCGTTGCTGGAGAAAACCGGCGGTGGTGTGCACGGGGTGATCGATTTCGTCGGCGCGCCCGCGTCTACCGGCTTTGCCATGCAGGCGGCGGCGCGGGAAGCCAAGATCGTCGTCGTCGGCCTGTTCGGCGGTGCCATGCCCGTGCCCCTGGCCAGTCTGCCGCTACGGATGATGAGTCTGGTCGGCAGCTATGTGGGAACCCTGGACGAGATGCATGAACTAATGGCCCTGGTGCAGGCCGGCAAGGTGAAGCCGGTGCCAGTGACCCCGCGCCCCCTGCGCGAGGCGGGCCAGGCCATCGCCGATCTGCGCGACGGCAAAGCAGTAGGACGCTACGTTCTGGTCAACTAGCGTTGGCGAGTTCGCCTTGCGGCATTTGCGCCACGGCGGCCTGCAGTAGGCTGCCGTCGGCCTCGGGCTTGTAGCTGCGCTCGGAAATATACCGGCGCCAGGCCTTGGCGCCAGGCTGGCCATGGTATAGCCCCAGCATGTGCCGGGCGATGGCGTGCAGGCGGACGCCCTGGGCCATTTGCACCTCGATATAGGGCAGCATGGCGGCGACCAGATCGGCGCGGCTTGCCACGGCGGCGGTCTCGGCGAACAGTTCCCGGTCTACCTGGGCCATCATATAGGGTGATTGATAGGCCGCGCGCCCAAGCATGACGCCGTCCACGCGATCCAGATGGTGTTCGCATTGCTCCAGACTGTCGATGCCGCCGTTGATGATGATCTCCAGCTCCGGATAATCCGCTTTCAGGCGATAAACCCGGTCGTAATCCAGCGGCGGTATCTCGCGGTTCTGCTTCGGGCTCAGGCCCGTCAGAACGGCTTTGCGGGCATGCACGATGAAGCTGGCGCAGCCTGCCGCCGCCGCCGTTTCGACGAACTGCCGCAGAAAATCGTAACTATCCTGATCGTCGATGCCGATCCGGGATTTCACCGTGATCGGCAGATCCGTGGCCGCGGCCATGGCCTTGACGCAGGCCGCGACCAAATCGGGTTCCGCCATCAGGCAGGCGCCGAAGCGGCCCGATTGTACCCGGTCACTGGGACAGCCGACGTTGATGTTGATCTCGTCATAGCCAAACCTTTGACCGATCTCCGCCGCCATTGCCATGCGTTCCGGGTCCGAGCCGCCCAGTTGCAGGGCAACGGGATGTTCGGCGGGGGAGAAGCCCAGCAAGCGTTCGCGGTCGCCATGGATGACCGCCTCCGCCGTGACCATTTCCGTATACAGCAGGGCCCGGCGGCTGATCTGGCGCAGAAAATAGCGCTCGTGCCGATCGGTATATTCCATCATCGGCGCCACGCAAAAGCGCCGCTCTATCGGGCGCCCAGGCATTAAGCGTCGAATGCCGATTTCAAGGCATTGGCCGCATGCTCAAGGGCCTCGAGGGCTACATCTACCTTGCCGCCCATGCGGGCGAAGCCGTGTACCATGCCGGCATAGCATTTGTATTCCACCGCCACGCCCGCTTTTGCCAAGGTCTCGGCATAAATCCGCCCCTCGTCGCGAAGGGGATCGAATTCGGCGGTCTGGATCCAGGCGCGGGGCAGATCAATGTGATATTTCGCCAACTGCGGCGAGGCGCGGGGATCGTCGCGGGCGGCGCGGTCGGGCAGGTACATATCCGCGAAGGCCTCCACCGACTTCCGGGTCAATAGATAGCCGTCGCCATTTTCCTCCATCGATGCGGTCTGGGCGGTGAAATCCACCGCCGGGTAGATCAGCAACTGCAGGCTCAGGGAGATTTTCCTGTCGCTGTCGCGCAGGGCCAAGGCGGTGGATGCCGCCAGGTTGCCTCCCGCCGAGTCACCCGCCACGGCTATGCGGGCGGGATCGCCGCCGAATGTTTCGGCGTTTTCGGCGACCCAGCGGGTCGCGGCGATGCAATCATTCAGGCCGGCGGGGAATTTGTGCTCAGGTGCAAGCCGATAATCCACCGAGACAACGATACAGCCGGCGCCGTGGGCCAGATAGCGGCAGATGTGATCGTGGCTGTCCAGCGAGCCAATGACCCAGCCGCCGCCGTGGAAGAACATGGCCACGCCCATGGCCGGCAAGACAGATACCGGGGTGTAGATGCGGATCGGTATTTCATTTCCATCGGGGCCGGGAATGGTTCGGTCTTCCACCGATTGCAGGTCGCCGGTGGCATGGCGATAGACTTCGGTCGCGGCTTCGTAGGCTTCACGGGACAGCCGATGGTCGTCCTGTTCCAACGGCGAGCCGCCCGCCGCGGCGGCGGCCTCGACGATGGCCGCGCATTGTGGATCCAGATTCATGGCCTATCCTCTTCAACTGCCTTCGGGGCATTGCCGCCAAGCAGATACCAGGTCGACATTTCTCCCCTACCCTTAACCTCGATTTTGCCCCTCGGGTCAAGTTGATAGCTGGCGTCAAGCCGCTGCCGCATGTCATCCGAGACCTGAATACGGTCCGGCTCGCCCAGGCTCTGCATGCGCGAGGCGATGTTGACCGTATCGCCCCACAAATCATACATGAAGCGGCGCTGGCCGATAACGCCCGCCGTTAAACCGCCAACATGGATGCCGATGCGTATGCGCACCGGCTGGCCGTCGGGATCATTGACCTGGGCCGCCGCATCCTGCATGGCCAATGCCAGATCCGCCATGGCGGGCGCATGGGCGCCGCTGTCGCCAGAAACGCCGCCCGCGACCATGTAGGAATCGCCGATGGTCTTGATTTTCTCCAAACCATGCCGCGCGGTTATCTCGTCAAAGGCGGCGAACAGCCGGTTCAGCAGATCAAGAATCTGATCGGGGCGGCTGCGCGCGGCCATGGCGGTGAAGCCGACGATGTCGGCAAACAGAACCGTGACGTCGCTATGTTCATCCACCACGGTCTCGCCTCGCTGCAAACGCTCCGCCACAGCCGCCGGTAGGATGGAGGTCAGCAGATCGTGGTAGCGGGCCCGCTGCTCGTTTAAACGCCGGGCATTCAAATGGTCCAGGCGCCGAAAACGCTCTGCCCGGTACAGGGCGGCAATGCCAACAACATTGGCCGCCACCAGTTGCGCCGCCAGCATGCCGATGTATTTGGCATCCACGACATCGGCGAAAGACGTTAGGACCAGATAAACCACGCTGGCGGTGGTGACCGTACCGACACAATAGTCAAAAATCAGAGGGACAATCAGATAACTGGCCAGGACCAGCAGCATAAAGCCGGAAAGGTAGAGCACTGGCACGTCCACCATCACATTGGTCAATGCCATTGCCAAGGTCATGAAATGGACCGCCAGCGACATCAGTAGAGGCCAGCGGGTCTGGAAAAAAGGCGCGTAGGTCAAAGCCAACAATGCCAGCAGCGACAGGGTCAGAATGGTGGTGCGCCAGATAACGAAGGTCATGCCGGCGGCCGGCAGGGTCCATGGATCCAAGGCCGCGAAGGCTAGTTCTATGCCCAGGGCCAGCAACAGCACGAAGCGGGCCTGACCAAGATTTCGGGCGCGTTCAGTGGCGCGGAAATCCCGCTCCAGATCATTGTCCACAAAGACCAAGCGGCGGTCCATGCGTCCCCAATCGTCCTCTTCGATTGCTTGCTGAACCGAAACACCTGGCGCTTCGGCGGACAAAGCCTCGCTGATTGTCATTCTACCCTAGCTCCCCTGGCTCTTTCTCCTAAGTGGGTATCGTTCGCCCTGCTTTCCAGTATGCTCTTGAACCGACGCGCAACCGTTCATAAATGATACCGAATATGGATGGTGACCAACAATATTGCATAACCGTCGAGACGGCTAAGCGGCCCGCCCGCGCGCTGCATGGCGGCGTGGTTCTGGCGGATAGCGCAGCACCGATGTTGATGCATGAAACCGGTCTGACATCCTACCTGTATTTTCCCCGGAAAGATGTAACCGAAGCCGTGCTGCAACCTTCAACACGGCGCACTTTCTGTCCCTTTAAAGGCACCGCCAGCTATTGGCATCTGGCTTTGCCCGACGGTCTGATCGAGAACGCTGCCTTTAGCTATGAAGCACCGTTTACCGAGGCCGCGGAGGTGGCCGGGCACATCGCCTTTTTTGACAGTGTTTTGGATCAACCTCTCAGTCACGACGCAGCCAGCGTTGGCGTCTCGGGTCCGTTGGTGGACTGGCTGTTGCAGGACGCCTGGATGTGCAAGACCCCAGCGGAGCTGACGGAACAATTCGCCCAACGCATGCTGGCCATGGGCGTGCCATTGTGGCGTCTGGGCGTAGGCATTTGGACCCTGCATCCGCAATTGGCGGGCCGGCACTACAATTGGATGCGTGACCGCGGCGGCGTCGAGGAAGGCGGCACGCCCCACGGCATGTTGAACGAGCCAGCCTATCTGGAAAGTCCGGTGCGTCACGTCAGCGAAGGCCTGGGCGGTGTGCGCCAGCGCCTCGACCAGCCAGGCGAGACCGAGTTTCGTTTCCCCATGATGGAGGAACTGCGTGCCCAGGGCGCCACTGATTACGTGGCCATGCCGCTGCCGTTTTCCGATGGTCAGATCAATACCCTGACACTGACTTCGGACGATCCGGCGGGTTTTTCCACCGCCGATCTGGGCGCCATATTTCAATGCGTCTTCGGACTTAGCCGCTTCTACGAAACCCTGACCGAGCGGCAGAATACCCGGACCCTGTTGACCACGTACCTGGGCCAGCGATCGGGCACCCGGGTTCTGAACGGCGAGACCCAGCGCGGCGCGGGCGAAGAGATTCGCGCTGCTATTCTGTTCTGTGATCTGCGCAATTCAACACAGCTGGCGGCATCCCTGCCGCGTGCCGCCTATCTGGACCTGCTGAATGATTTCTTTGAAACCGTGTCCGAGCCGATCCTGTCGCGCTGGGGCGAGGTCCTGAAATTCATCGGTGACGGTGTTCTGGCGATTTTCCCGGTCGACAAAGACCCCGCCGCCGCCTGTGCCCTGGCGCGGCAGGCGGCTGACGAGATCGTCGCCCGTTTGGCCGAAACCGAGCAGCCGCCGCTACGCTGTGCCATCGGTGTGCATCTGGGCGAGGTCACGTTCGGCAACGTCGGCGCGGCGGAACGGCTGGATTTCACGGTCATCGGCAGCGCCGCCAACCTGGCCGCGCGGCTTTCGGAACAATGCAAGGTGCTGGACCAATCCCTGCTGTTTTCCGGCACTATTCAACAGCACCTGCCGGACGGCATGGTTGCCCTGGGCCGGCATGACTTGCGCAACATCTCGGAGACGACAGAGGTCTATACCTCCGCCGAATAACTGCCTCTATCGGTAAATCAGCGTGCCGTCGTCCAGGTCCGCCGCCGGCAGGGTGTCCTTGTCGGTGTAGTAGTCCTGGGTATGCAGCCAAGGATCGCGATCGCCCTGTTTCGGCATGATATGAATCAAACGCGTCAGATACCCGGCGTTGAAGTTATGGGGATCGACCCAGGGCCGCTCCGGCATGTCCTGGTCTTCGGCACGTAGTTGTGGTGTCACGACATCGACGCCCTTGTCGGCCATGTGGTTGAGCAGGCGGCAGACGAATTCCGCCACCATGTCCGCGCGCATGGTCCAAGATGTCCTGAGATAGCCGAACACCCAGGCCATGTTGGGAATGCCGGAGAATAATATGCCGCGATGGGCCCAGCTATCGGCGAAGTTCAATGGCTGGTCATCGATGGTGAAGTTGATGTCGCCCAAGGCGCTTAGATTGAAGCCGGTGGCGGTAACGATAATGTCGGCCTCCAACTCCTCGCCGGATTGCAGCAGGATGCCTTTCTCCGTGAAAGTCTCGATCTGATCGGTGACCACGGAGGCCTTGCCGGATGCGATGCCCTTGAACAGATCGCCGTTGGGCACGAAGGCCAGACGCTGGCGCCAGGGGCGGTAGCTGGGCGTGAAGTGTTTTTCCACGTCATAGCCATCGGGCAGATAGGCCTTGGTGCCGGCGATCAGTTCCTCTTTCAGCGCCTCTGAGTCATTGAAGGATCTGTGTGTAATGGTCTTTTGATCGAACAGGATCTTGCGGCGGGCGATTTCGTGGGTCCACTCGTCCGGGACATCCAACTCGCGCAGCATGTCCGCCGTATCGTTGCGGTTTTCGCCGGCATGAAAAAAGGTCGGTGAACGTTGCAACATGGTGATGTGGGCGCAATCTTCCGCCATGGCGGGAATAATGGTGGCCGCCGTCGCGCCGGAGCCGATGACCAGAACATTCTTGTCCTTGTAGTCCAGATCTTCCGGCCAGGTCTGGGGGTGCACGATCGGTCCCTTGAAGCGCTCGGCGCCAGGGAATTCCGGCGTGTAGCCCTCGGAATGGCGGTAGTAGCCTTGGCACATCCAGAGGAAATTGCAGGTGAATTCGACCTGTTCGCCGGTGTCGCCGCGCACGGCCTGCAAGGTCCATTGTTTGTCCTCGCTGGACCAGGTGGCGTCCGTGATACCGTGTTGGAAGCGGATGTGGCGGCGGATATCCTGTTCGTCGAGGGCTTCGTCGAGGTAGCTGAGGATTTCCCCGGCCGTGGCGATGGGCACGCCTTTCCAGGGCTTCCAGCCATAGCCAAATGTGAAAAGATCGCTGTCGGAGCGGATACCGGGATATTTGTGGGTCAGCCAGGTGCCGCCGAAACTTTCCTGCACTTCCAGCAGTGCAAAGCTTTTACCGGGGCAGTCTTTTTGCAGGTAATAGGCCGCATCAATGCCGGAAATGCCGGCGCCGACGATCAGGACATCGAAATGTTCGACGCCTTGGGCGCTGTTTGTATCAATTTCCGTTGCGACACTCATAATCCACTCCCACTTTGCTCTGGCGGCCAAAAATGCAACGCCTAAGGCCATATAGCACAATTTATGGGCGAGATTTTGATCTGACGCAAATGTCCACCGACCCGTGAAAGGAAGAAATCCGGGCAGGGAAGATTCGACATAGGCGCACCAAGAGGACACACTTGGCAAAGGACTAAGAATACGGCCATCGAGGAAAGCAATACGAGGATAGCAAAATGAGCAGCCCCGCACTTGAAGAAGTCACCACCCCGATCACGGAAATTCTGGCGCAAGGCGCCGCTGATCTGCGTTTCGAGGATATTGATGCCGACAGCCTGGCGGTGGCCAAGCAATGTCTGATCGATTGGTTCGCCGTCACCCTGGCCGGTGCGGCGGAACCGTTGACCGGGATGCTGGCGGCGGAGGCCGAAGAGGAAGGCGGTGCGCCGCGCGCCACGCTGATCGGCTCCGCCGGTAAGGGCACCTTGGCCCAGGCCTGTCTGGTCAACGGCAGCGCCTCCCATGCGCTGGACTATGACGACGTGGCCCGCGCCATGGGCGGGCATCCGACGGCCCAGGTGGGTGCGGCGGTGCTGGCGGCGGCCGAGGATCTGGGCGTTTCGGGCCGTGATCTGATCACCGCTTTCGTGGCCGGCTATGAAGCTGAATGCCGTGTCGGCAGCCTGGTTTCGCCCAGTCACTACGCGAAAGGCTTTCACGCCACGGCCACTGTTGGCAGTTTTGGCGCGGCGGCGGGTGTTGGCCGCTTGCTGGGGCTGGATGGCGAGGCCATGGCCAGGGCATTCGGCATCGCGGCCACGCAGGCGGCGGGCCTGAAATCCCAATTCGGCACCATGTGCAAGCCTTTGCATGCGGGCAAGGCGGCGGGCAACGGGTTGCTGGCGGCGCGTCTGGCCAAGCGTGGCTTTACCTCTCGCCCCGATATGCTCGAGACCTCTCAAGGCTTCGCCGATAGCCAGAGTGATGATTTCAACCCTGAACAGGCCACCCAGGCGCCGAAGCGCGGTTTTCATGTGCGCGAGAATTTGTTCAAGTTTCACGCCGCCTGTTACATGACCCATTCGACCATTGAAATTCTGCGGGATTTGCGTGACGAGGCGCAGATCGACCCGGAGCAGATTGATCATGTCGATCTGTCCGTTTTTTCAGGGTCATTGGCTGTCTGCAATATTCAGGAGCCCGACACCGGCCTGGAGGTCAAATTCAGCCTGCGTCATACGGCGGCCTTTGCCTTGACGGGGATGGATACCGCCAACATCGAAAGTTATTCCGATGCCAACGCCCAGGCGCCCAATCTGGTTGCCCTGCGCCGCAAGGTTAATGTGGTTGGCGATGGCGGGCCTGCTTCCTTGAGCAGCGCGACGATTACCTTGCATGATGGCCAGACCTTTGAGCGCAGTTTCGACGTCGGCGTTCCGGCGGAAGATGTCGCCGCCCAAGGCCTGAAAATAGATGCCAAATTCCGCAGCCTGGTTGTGCCTTTGTTGGGCGAGGAAAAGGCCGGGGCGTTGCTGGCGGACTTGCATGATTTGGAAAACCTGGACAATGCCGGCCAGTTGCTGAGCCATATGGCCGATTGGCAGGCCGGGTAATGTGTAAGTTGATTGGTTGGGGGCCGGAAACGGCCTTCAACTAATTGGCAATTTTGCGAGTTTGGTTCTTTGGGCGCATTCAGCGGCAATGCGCCCGAGGGTTTATTTTGCGTGAGTGGAGACGGGAAGAGATGAATCAGGGCAAGTGGCAAATTGGCGACGTTACCGTGACGCGGGTGGTGGAGATCGAGGCTACGGGCGGCATGAGCCGTATTATCCCCGACGCCAAGCGGGAACTGTTGAAGGAGATCTCCTGGCTGTATCCCCATTTTGTCGACGAAAATGGCCGCATGCGCGGCTCCATCCATGCCCTGATTATCGAGACATCGGACCGTACCATCGTGGTCGATACCTGTGTCGGCAATGACAAGGAACGGGGCAACCCGCCCTGGAACCAGTTGCAGACCACTTTCCTGGCCGATCTGGAGGCGGCGGGATACGCGCCGGAGCGGATCGACAATGTGCTGTGCACGCATCTGCATGTGGATCATGTGGGCTGGAACACCATGCTGGTGGATGGCAAATGGCAACCGACCTTTCCCAATGCCCGTTACCTGATGGGCCGGGCGGAGTTCGAGCATTGGACGGCGCAGGAGGAGGCGGGTACGAGGCAGTTGATGTCGGATTCCGTACTGCCGGTGTTCGATGCCGGTCTGGTGGATCTGGTCGAAACCGATCATCAGATCTGTGACGAGGTCAGCCTGATCCCGACCATCGGCCATTCACCAGGGCATGTCTCGGTACTGATCCAAAGCCAGGGCGAAGAGGCCATTATCACCGGCGATTTCATCCATCATCCCTGTCAGATCGCCTATCCCGAATGGCCGTCCGCGCCCGATTTCGACCCCGAACAGGGGCTGAAGACCCGGCACGCGGTCTTCTCCCGTTACGCCGATACGCCGACCCTGATCATCGGCACCCATTTCCATACGCCCACCGCCGGCCACCTGAAGCGCGACGGCGACCTCTATCGTTTCGAAGTCTAGGAGTATCCACCCGCCATGAGCTTCGAAAGGCCCTACGAGGGTATCAAAGTGCTCGATATGAGCCAGGGCATCGCCGGGCCTTATTGCGCCATGCTGTTGGCGCAACATGGCGCCGAGGTGGTCAAGGTGGAGCCGTTGCAGGGCGATTGGGCCCGCGGCCTGGGCCTTTCGAACGGCAATCATACGGAATATTCCTTTATCGCCAATTTCGGCAAGCGCAGCCTGGCCATCGATCTGAAAAGCGATGAAGCACCTGGAATAATCGATGCTCTTGCGGCCGAGGCGGATGTTTTTTTTGAAGGTTTCCGTCCCGGCGTCATCGATCGGCTGGGTTATGGTCACGAACGCCTGATGGCGCTGAACCCTGGCCTGATCTATGTCTCGATTTCGGGCTTTGGCCAGACCGGGCCGCTGCGCGGCAAGCCGGCCATGGATCCGGTATTGCAGGCCTTCAGCGGCTACATGCTGGACAACAAGGGCGAAGACGGCATTCCCCACCGCACCCATACGGTGATCAATGATATGGCCACGGCGCTGTACACCTTTCAGGCCGTAACACCGGCGTTGTATGGCAAGCGGGATGGGTCCAAGGGCCGTTTCCTCGATATTTCCCTGATGCGCAGCGCCGCCAACCTTAGCGTGATCCGTGTCATGACCGCCTCCCAGGAGGGCGAATTGCAGCGCAACCTGCGCACCACCCCATCGGGTATTTTCAAGACCGCCGATGGCTGGCTGCAACTGGTCACCCTGCAGGACAAGGATTTCGGAATCCTGTGCGACTTGCTGGGCCGGGACGACTGGAAGACGGATGAAAGCCTGCGCGGCAACGAGGGCCGCCGGGCCCAGGCCGATATGCTGTTGGACGGCGTGGCCGAGGCGCTGTTGAGTAAGTCGGCGGCCCAGTGGCGGGAAATATTCACCGAGGCCGGCCTGCAAAATGAAGTCTTGCAGAGTTTCAACGAATTTCTGGCCCATCCGCAAGTGATCGAGACGGAGCTGTTTTCCTACATTCCCCTCGACGGCCTGGAACAGCCGCTGCCCATGCCCAACCCGCCGGGTATTCCCAAGATCGATCCCGATACCCACTATGGCGTCTCGCCCGTCACGGGGCAGCATAATGACGAGGTGTTGGCGCAACTGGGGCATGACACCGACTTTATTGCCGATCTGCGGCAACGGGGCGTCATCACGACGTGGACGGGCTAGGGGGACTGGATGAGGAGATTGCCATGAGTTTCGATAGGCCCTACGAGGGCGTCAAGGTGGTCGATCTTAGCCAGGGCATCGCCGGCCCCTATTGTGCCATGTTGTTGGCCCAACACGGCGCCGATGTGGTCAAGGTGGAGCCGTTGCAGGGCGACTGGGCCCGGATATTGGGCACGCCCATATCCGATCATACGGAATTCTCCTTTATTGGCTCCCTGGGCAAGCGCAGCCTGGCCATTGATCTGAAAAGCGCCGAAGCACCCGCCATTATCGATGCCCTGGTGGCGGATGCGGATATTTTTCTGGAAGGCTTCCGCCCCGGCGTCATTGACCGCCTGGGCTTTGGCCACGAACGCCTGATGGCCATGAATCCCGGCCTGATTTACGCCTCCATCTCCGGCTTTGGCCAGACTGGGCCGCTGCGCGACAAACCGGCCATGGACCCGGTCCTGCAGGCCTTTACCGGCTTCATGCTGGACAATGCCGGCAACGACGGCATCCCCCATCGTTCGAACACGATCCTTGTTGATATGAATACGGCGCTGTTCGCCTTTCAGGCCATCGCGCCGGCCCTGCATGCCAAGCGCGATATGCGGGAAGGAGGTGGGCGTTTCATCGATGTCTCGTTGATGCGGGCCGCCGCCAATCTAAGTGGCATCCGCATTACGACCGCCGCCCATCGCGAGATATCAAGCGCCGGCGCACCGCCCTCGGGCATTCACCGTACCGCCGAGGGCTGGATCCAACTGGCCATCGTCAAGGATGTGGATTTCCATGCCGTGTGCGACCTGCTGGGCCAGGCGGACCTGAAGTCGGACGACCGTTTGCTTGGCTTGCACGGGCGCAATGAACACGCCGAGATGCTGTGGCAGCGTTTCCGTCCCATTTTTCTGACCAAACCGGCTGTGTATTGGCGGGAAATGTTTACCGAGGCCGGCCTGCAAAACGAGATGTTGCAGGAATTTCACCAGTTTCTGGAGCATCCGCAAGTCGCCGCGACAGAGCTGTTTTCCTATCTCGAACTGGCCGGCCTGGAAAAACCCTGGGCCATTCCGAACCCGCCCGGCATTCCCAAGATCGAGGCCGATACCCCCACCGGCACATCGCCGGTCACCGGGCAGCATACCGACGAAGTTCTGGGCCAGTTGGGCTACGATGGCGCGGCTATCGCCGATATGCGCGACAGAGGCGTCGTCACGACCTGGACGCGCTAGCTGCCGATCTGATCAGCCAGACCAGACGTATGGCGGCCAGCAACATCAGGGTTGCCGGTATCAGGGCAAAGCCATAAATCCACTCGCTCACGGCGGTGAGCGTTTCGCCGCTGATACCCTCGGAAAGACCGGCAGTGTTCGAGAGCAGGCCGGCGGTGGCGGCGCCAAAGGCAAAACCCAGTGAATGCATCGTCGGGATGGCGCCGGCGGTCAGTGCTTCTTCGCCAGGATTGGCGTTGCTCATGGCGGTGTTGGTGATATGGGCGTGGCATTGCCCGATACCCAGGCCGGTCAGGAAAACCATCGCGATCAGGGCCCCAATGGGCCCGGCGGCCACGAAAATCCCTTGTCCGATGATGCCGCCAAGAATGCATAAAGGCCCCGTGATTAGGAGAATCCGCTGTACGGGCGGTGGTGCCGCGGGAACGAGAAAGGCGGCGACGGACCAGCCCAGAGACATGGCGGCGGAGACATAACCCGCCAGGGATGGCGGCACCTCATGCAGCCGTTGCGCCAAAAGGGGCAGAAAGACATTCGGTGCGGTGTAGCTGAACGACATCAGAAAAAACACCCAATAGCCCGTTCCGACGATCCTGTTCAGCGAGGTTGCGCGGCTTGGCAGCAACGGGTTCTTGGCGGCATGGTCCAGCCATAGCATGCCGCCGACGCCCAGAACCGCGGCCAGGATCAGGCCCAGGCGCAGGCCTGCGCCCCCCAATTGGCCGCTGACCGTGACGCACAGGATCGCCGCGCCCAGCAGGGCCAGACGCTCCATTGGCAGCTTGCCGGTATCGCCCGATATTGGTGCTTTCGGCAGGGCCCGTCCGGACAGGGTCAGCAAAGCCAGAAATACCGGTATGGTTAGCCAATAGACCCCGCGCCAGAAATCAAACTGCGCGAACAGGCCCGCGATCATGGGGCCGACGATAGCCGCCAGGCCCCAGATCGCCGATAGATAGGCAAAGACCAGGGGCCGTTGTGCCTCGTCGAACAGTTGCCGCACCATTGTGTAGGCCAGGGAAACCATGAGGCCGGTGCCCAGGCCCTGCGCCACGCGGCCAACCAGGAACACCGTCATGTGGGGCGCGATGGCACAGAATAGCGAGCCGGCCAGATAGATTGTCGCGGCGGTCATCACCGCCCGGCGCAGGCCCAGTTTGCCGGCCGTCACGCCGCCGCTGGCCGCCCCCATGATCGAGGCGGTGATATAAAGTGCCGCCGGCCAGGCATAAAACCCAACGCCGCCGATATCCGTGACCACGCTGGGCAGGATGGTGGCGATGACAAACACGTCCATGGCATGCAGGGCGACGCAGGTCATGATCAGGGCCAGGCGCAGCAAGCCGGACCCTTGGGTTATGGTGCGCCAGCCAGTTTCCCGCCGCGCGGCCAATGAACGGGCCTTAAACGGCAGCCTGGAAGCGGCCTAGGTCGCTCTTGGCGGCGGCGTATTCCGCCTTCAGGCGATCGCCCAGAGCAGCGACGGAGAGCACATCATTAATGCTGCCCACGCCGTGGCCGGCGGACCAGACGTCCTTCCAGCGTTTGCGGCCTTCGTCGGCGGCGACGATGGCGCCCGGTACTTGCCGCTTCAAACCGTCCAGATCGACGCCCGCCCGTATCAGACTGGGCGCCAGCAGGTTGGCCGGCGCGCCGTCCATGACGGCGGTGAAAAAGATATCCGTGGCGTTGGCCTCCACGATCATCTGGCGGTAGCCGTCCTTGGCGCCGGATTCTTCCGTATTGATAAAGCGCGTGCCCATGTAGACCAGATCGGCGCCCATGACCTGGGCCGTCAGAACGTCCCGGCCCGTGGTGATGGCGCCGGCCAGGATGATCGCCCTGTCGGTCATCTGCCTGACTTCGTTGACCAGGGCGAAGGGATTGATGGTGCCGCAATGGCCGCCGGCCCCGCTGCAGACCGCGATCAGACCGTCGGCGCCGGCTTCCAGTGCCTTTTCCGCATGCCGGGCCGAGGCAATATCGTGAAACACCAGACCGCCGTATTCATGCACCGCGTCGAAAACCTCGCCCGGCGCGCCCTTGGAGGTGAGGATCACCGGCACCTTGTGCTTAATGCAAAGCTCCAGATCGCCGGCCAGACGCTGATTGGTACCATGCACCACCAGATTGACGCCGTAGGGACCTACGGGCGTGTCGCTGTCATCCCGCAGACGGTCAAGGCCGTCCTTCATGGCTGTCAGCCATTCTTCCAGCATTTCCACATTGCGGGTGGTATGCGCCGGAAAGGTTCCCATCATGCCCTGGGCACAGGTGGCCAGGGCCATTTCGGGATTGGACACCGTGAACATGGGCGCCGCGATTACCGGCAGCGACATGGAGGCGATTAGCTCGTTGACGGTTGTCATAGGTATCTCACTCAATACGGCCTAGTTCATGAATCCAGGGCCGTGCCGAGCGGTCCTTATTCTGGAAGGCGGTGGTATCGGCATCGTCCTTCAGGGTCTGCGCGATTTCGTCGAGCCCTTCCAGCAGCGCGGCCTGCCGGTCCGGCGTCAGATCAAAGCTGATGACCCGGCCCGACGGGGTGGTCAGGGTGCGCTGGGCCACGTCGAGCTGAAATTGCATATTGCCCTGATCGTCGCTGGCCTCCGCCATCAGATCGGCGACGGTTTCAGCCGGCAGGCGGATCGGCAAAACGGAGTTTTGGAAGCAGTTGTTGAAGAAGATATCGCCGAAGCTTTCGGCGATGACACAGCGGATGCCCAGGCCCCGAATACCCCAAACGGCGGTTTCCCGGCTGCTGCCGCAGCCAAAATTGCGCCCCGCGATCAGGATTTGGGCATCGCGGTAGGCCGGTTTGTTCAGCACGAAATCCGGGTTCTCGCTGCCATCGGCCAGAAAGCGTAGAGGCTCGAAAGTGAATTCATGCATGTTGTGCTCGCCGGCGGTGTTCAGACGCGCCATGGGGGTGATGATGTCGGTATCGATATTGGCGCGGGGCAGGGGGGCCGCGACGCCCTGCAACTGTTGCAGCTTTTCCATTATTCCGCCTCCTCCAAGCCAAGATCCGCAGGTTCAAGATTCCGCACATCGGTGATTTCGCCCATCACCGCCGCCGCCGCCGCCATGGCCGGTCCGGCCAGGTGGGTGCGGGCGCCAGGTCCCTGGCGGCCCACGAAATTACGGTTGGCGGTGGAGATACAGCGTTCGCCCGGTGGTACGACCTCGCCATTGCTGGCCACGCATTGGGCGCAGCCCGGCTCGCGCCATTCAAAGCCGGCGTCGAGGAAGATTTCGTGCAGGCCTTCCGCTTCCGCCGCCACTTTTACCGGGACCGAGCCCGGCACCACCAGGGCGATGACGCCCTCGGCCACCTGGCGTCCCTTGGCGATGGCGGCGGCGCGGCGCAGATCCGAGAGGCGGCTGTTGGTGCAGGAGCCAATGAAGATCCGGTCGATCTTGGTGCCCGCGATGGGGGCGCCTGCTTTCAAATCCATGTAGTCCAGGGCATTGACGGCGCCTTGCTGTTGTTCCGCCTCGGCGAAGCTGTCGGGCGTTGGAATGTTCTGGGTTACCGCCACGGTTTGCCCCGGTGAAGTACCCCAGGTGATCTGTGGCGCGATTTCCGATGCATCAATGCTGACCTCCCGGTCGAACACGGCGCCGTCGTCGCTGACCATGGTGCGCCAATAGGCCAGTGCCTCATCCCATGCCGCGCCCTCCGGCGCCAGGGGTTTGCCTTTCAGGTATTCGAACGTGGTGTCGTCGGCCGCGACCATTCCCATGCGGGCGCCGAATTCGATGGACAGATTGCAGATCGTCAGGCGGCCTTCCATGCTCATGTTGGCAATGGTGCTGCCGGCGTACTCCACCGCATGGCCGGTGCCGGCGGCGACGCCTAGCTGGCCGATGATATGCAGGATCACGTCCTTGGCCTCGACTCCGGGGCCCAGGTCACCGTCGATGGTGATGCGCATGGCCTTTGGACGGCGCTGGCGGATGGTCTGGGTGGCCATCACATGAACGAGTTCCGACGAGCCGATGCCGAATGCCATACAGCCCATGGCGCCGTGGGTGGAGGTATGGCTGTCGCCGCAGACCAGCAGGCAGCCGGGCAGGGTGTAACCGGTTTCCGGGCCGACCACATGCACGATGCCCTGGTTGGAATGCTCCAGGCCATAGTGGGCGATGCCGGTGGCGTTCGCCATATCCCGCAGGCCGCCGCCAAAGGCCTCGCCATGCTCGCTGGACGCCAGGGTGCGGCCGGGCATGGTCGAGATACTGTGATCCGGCGTGGCCAGGCAGAGTTCGGGGTTGCGCACGGAAAGGCCGCGCTCCTGCAACTCCTTCATGGCGCGGGCGCCGCTTAGATCATGCAGCAGCAGCCGGTCCACATGCAGGAGGTCCAGGTCCTCGCCCAGGGAGCGGACGATGTGCGTACTCCAGAGTTTTTCGACTAGGGTTTTCGCTTCGCTCATCCCGCTTCTCCCGTGACTAAGCCGCCAATATAATAATCGACGGTGTTTCAGTCGCTATGTTGTTCGATCCATGCCGTGACCGCGTCGTTGAAAATATCCGCCGCCTCGATATTGACCGCGTGGCCCGCGTCCACCTCGACCACTTCCAGGTTGGGAATATTGGCGAGGGCGTATTCATAATTTGATTCGAAACGCTTTTCCGCCGCGCCGCAAACCAGCAGCGTGGGTACGGTCGTATTCTGGACCTCGTCGCGTACCGACAAATGGGGCGAGGAATAACGGAACGATTGCGCCAGGCCCCTTGGCTGCAACAGCTCGGCGTCCCTGACCAGGGCATCGCGGGCCGCTTCGGGCAGGCGCTTGGCCCGGCCCGGATAGATCGGCAGCTGCTTGATGCCCTCGACGCCGTTGCGTTCCATGGCCTGGGCCCGTTCCTCCACGGTGCCCCGATAATTGTTCAAGGCTTCGTTGCCGATCAGGGCGGATGATGAGTTGGTGAAAACCTGGGCCATGATCCGATCGGGATGGCGCAAGGCATAGCGCAGGGTCAGACCGGCGCCAAAAGACTGGCCGCAGATGAACCAGCGCTCGACGCCCAATTTTTCGCGGATCGCCTCGAACGTACGGACGTAGGCTTCCGGGTGATAATGCTCTGCTTCTTCCGGCGAGCCGGAGCGGCCATGGGCCAGCAATTCCACCAAGACCGGACGCGCCACTTTTTGTAGGGCGGCCAAGTTCAGTTCCCACTGCGCCCGGGATGACAACATGCCGTGCAGCATCATGATGTAGGGGCCATCGCCCTCGTGTACCTCATAATGCAGATGGATTTCCGGATCGCTCATATTCATTTCACCACTAAATACATCAATTATGCTACCGCCCAGTCTCGTTCCATGGCGCGGTTGGGGGGCTACCGCAGGCCGAGGCCGCGGGCGACGATGCCGCGCAGTACCTCGGTGGTGCCGCCCTGGATCGTCAGTTTCGGCGCGATGGTGATGTTATGGGCCAGGATTTCCTCGAAATGCATGCGGTTGCCCTGGTCGCGGTCGACAAAGGCCGCCAGATCGCGGGCGATGGAGGGCAGGGCCTGTTCCCAGACCGTGCCCAGATCCTTGACCACGGAGGCTTCCAGCACCGGTTCCTTGCCCGCGTGCAGCATGCCGGCGACGGAAATCGACATGCGCCGCAACGTGTGCAGCTGTGCCACCAGGCGGCCCAGGCCCTCGGCCTCGCGCGTGTCCGGGTTCTGGCCGATAAAGTCAACCAGCTCGAACAACACCTGGCCGGTTTCCAGGAACCGCTCGGAACCGCTGCGCTCGTAGGCCAGCTCGGACGTTGCCTGCTTCCAGGCCATGTCGGCCTCGCCCATGAGATAATCGTGCGGCAGCAAGGCATTGTCGAAGATCACTTCGTTGAATTCGTGGTTGCCGTTGGGATGCAGCACCGGCTGGGTCGAGATGCCGGGCAGGCTCATGTCGACCAGGAATTGCGACAGGCCGTGGCGGCGGTTTTCCTGGGTCGGCGCCGAGGTGCGGAACAGCCCGATCATATAGTCGGACTCGTGCGCCAGGGAGGTCCACAATTTGCGCCCATTGATCAACCAGCCGTCATCGGTGCGCTCGGCCTTGGTCTTGGCGGCGAACAGATCGGAGCCGGAATCAGGCTCGCTCATACCGATGCAAAACGATACCTCGCCACGGGTAATGCGCGGCAGGATGTCCTGCTTGATCGCCTCGGAGGCGTATTTCATCAGGACGGGGCCGCTTTGCCTATCGGCGGTGAAATGCTTGCGGGTCGGTGCCCGGGCAATGAGGAATTCCTCGTTGATCACATAGCGTTCGAGAAAGCTGCGTTCCTGGCCGCCGTATTTCTTGGGCCAGGTAATGCCGATCCAGCCCTTTTCGCCGACCTTGCGGCTGAATTCCGGGTTTGGCCGGCGGTCCGGCGTGCCATCAAAGGTACCGGCGGCCATTTCCTCTTTCAGGAATTCACGGACTTCCAGGCGCAGGGCTTCGGCCTCGGGCGGCAGGCGGATGGGATCAAACTGTATGGCTACGGACATCTTGCTATTGACCTCTATATAGTTACGCTGCCGTGAGGCTGTGCCACAGCCCTTCACCGCCACCGGCGGCGACCCGGCGGCCTAAATCGACGGCCCAGACGGCCTCGTTGTCGAAATCATCCCGCCACGACCACAAGCGCTGCACAAAGCGGTGCAGGATATGCTCCTTGGTGAAACCGATGGCGCCAAAGGCCTGATGACCGATGGCGGCACCCTCGCCGGCGGCTTCGCCGACCCGGATTTTGGCCGAGGCGATCTCCAGGAAGACACCGCCGTTTGACCAATCCTCCAGGGTTTCGACCGTATAGGCGGTGGAGGAGGCGATGGCGATGGCGGCGGCGGCTTCCTCGCCCAGGCGTGCCAGATTATGTTGCACCGCCTGGAACTTGCCGATGGGCCGGCCAAAGGCGACCCGCTCCTCGGCATATTGCACCGCGATTTCCAAGACCGTCTGCAAGGCGCCGGCCATTTGCATGGAGCGTGCCGCGGCCCCCATCAGTTTCAAGGCCTGGGCATCAATGCCGGCCCGCGCCGGTGCCGACTGCAATGGCGTGACGCCGGAAAAATCGACGTTGTTTTGCGCCTCGCCGGCCATGTTGCGGCCTTCGGAACAGGTGCAGTCCGCCACGCTGACCAGGGCCACCGTGGGACCATCGGGGCCGTCCGCCAGAACCGCTAGATGATCGACCTCCGCCGCGAAGGTCACGGCGCGGGCGGTGCCGGACAAGGTACCGTCGGCGGCAAGGGTGATGTTGTCGCCGCGCTGCATGGGTGCGACGGACATGGCGCCGCCGGGCAGCATGATATCGCCCATTTCCAACAGCCAGCCAGCCAACAGGGTTTCGGCCAGGGGCAGGGCGGCGGCATATTCGCCCGCCACCCGCAATACCGCGAAGCCCGAGCCGATGCCGGCACCCGCGCCGCCCAACTCGTCATTGACCCAGGCGGAGGTTAGGCCGGCTTCTTCCAGGGCCGTCCACAGCGGTTCCCGCCAGCTGTCATCGCCGGCCAGGTTGATGGTCTGCGGGTCGCCCAGATCGCGAAAGATCCGGGTCGCCGCATCGGTGACCAGGGTTTGGGCTTCGTCCATTGCCATACCTTTCCTAAATTTGCTCCTATCTGCCCTGGAAATTCGGCAAGCGCCGATCGGCGGTGGCGGCGATGCCTTCCTTGAAGTCTTCGGTTTCCTTCAGGCGGTTCTGGACTTCCAATTCGTGATCGGTGGCCGCCTTCACCCGGTCGGCCAGACCGGCGCGCAGGGTGGCGCGTGTCTCAACCACGCCCAGGGGGGAGGAAATGGCGATTTCCTTGGCCAGCTCCATGGCCGCGCTACGGACCTGATCAAGCGGCACGAAGACATCCGCCAGGCCCATTTCCATGGCTTCCTCGCCCTTGATGCGGCGGCCGGTGTACATCATCAATGCCGCGTTCTGCTGGCCGATCAGGGCCGGCAGGGTGTGGGTCAGGCCGAAACCGGGATGGAAGCCCAGGCGCGTGAAGTTGGCCGCGAAACGCCCTTCGGCGCAGGTCACCCGGAAATCAGGCACCAGGGCCAGGCCCAGGCCACCGCCAATGGCCGCGCCCTGAATAGCGCCCACGATCGGCTTCGGCGTGGCGAACAGGCGGACGGCTTCCACGTACAAATGGGTCTCGGCCTTTTGCGGCTGCGCGGCCTGGTTTTCGAGAAGCTTATCGCTCGAGCTGTCGCCGAAATTGGCGCCGGCGCAGAATGCCTTGCCTTGTGCGGCGAGAACGATGGAGCGGCAGTCGTCGTTCTCGCCCAGACCCTCGCAGGCATCCGCCAATTGACTGATCAGCGCGTGGTCAAAGAAATTATAGGGTGGGCGCTGGATTTCGATCAGGGCCACATGATCGTCCAGGTTTACCTCGATATCGTTGAAGTCGCCGATTTTAGTCATTTCTAAGTATCCTTAAGTTTGCTCTTTAAGAGGCTAATGTACATTTGCCGTTCTTGACCACGACCAGGTCGCGCTCTTTCAGACGGCACTGGAAGGAGACGATATCGCCGTCCCGCCAGATATCCGTGATGATGGTTTCGCCAGGGTAGACGGGCGCGGAAAAGCGCAGATCGAAACCCCGGATCATGGTGTGATCATAATCGCAGATTGTCGTGACAATCGCCCTGCACGCCGTGCCATAGGTGCACAGACCATGCAGAATGGGCACTGGAAAACCGACGCTTTTGGCCAGGGTCGGATCCGCATGTAGGGGATTGCGGTCGCCGTTCAGGCGGTACAACAGGGCCTGATCGGGGCGGGTTTCCAATTCAACGCTCATATCGGGCGCCCGATCGGGCGTCGGATGGGGCGCGGGGCCGGAACCGCTGGGCCCGCCAAAACCGCCGTCGCCACGGGCAAAGACCGTGCTGCCGACCTTGAACAAAGGTTGGCCGTCGGACTTCAGGCGGACATCGGTTTCGATCAGGACAAGGGCGCCCTTGCCCTCGCCCTTGTCATAGGCTTCCGCCACCCTGGCATCGGCGATCAGTTCGCCTTCGGGCGGCAGGGGGCGGTAAAGTTCCAGGCGCTGTTCGCCATGCAGAACCTTGGTGTAATCCCAGCCGATTTCGGCGGTCAGATTACCCCGGGTCAGCACCACCGCCATCGACGGTACGGTTTTCAGCGCACCCTGTTCAAAGACATAGTCGAGCTCTTTTTCATCCAAGGCATCCCGGCCAAAGCCGACGCCCAGGGCATACAGCATGGTTTCCCGGTCACCGTAGGAAAACTCCCGCCCCTCTTCTTTCAAGGTCATTAAATGGTCATAGTTCATGGCCATGTGAGACGCTCCTCAACTGATGCAACCAAAAGAGACGGCTTACAGCGGGTCCGAAGTGAACACCGTGCGGGCATTGCCCAGATCGGTCACGTTGGCGCGGAATGCCGGGAACGCATTCGACAGCATGTTCGATGGTGTCCAGCCTTCCGTATTGGCGATGCCACGAATGGGCCGGGGCTGGTTCCAGATGTAAACCTCGTTGCCGCGGATGGAGAAAATCTGCCCGGTCAGATCCTTGGCGTCGTCGGCCACCAGGGCCACGCCCAAGGGGGCGATCTGATCGGGCCGCATGCGCGCCTTGGTCAGTTCCATGCGCTTGGCGGTGGCTTCATCCTTGATGGGAATGGTGCCGATCATGCGGGTCCAGGCCGACGGCGAGAGAATGTTCGAACGCACGTTCTTGCGCTCGTTCTCCATGGCGATCACGCGGGAAAGACCGACGATGCCCATCTTGGCGGCGGCATAGTTGGTTTGGCCGATATTGCCGATCAGGCCGGACGTGGAAGTAAACAGGACATAGGCGCCGTCTTCCTGATCACGGAAGTGATTGATGGTGGCGCGGGTAACGTTGAACGAGCCCTTGAGGTGCACATCGATCACCGCGTCCCAGTCTTCTTCCGACATCTTGTGGAACATGGTATCGCGCAGGATGCCGGCGGGCGCGATGACGCCGTGCAGGCCGCCATAGGTATCCATGGCTTGTTCGAACATGGCCTTGGCGCCGGACATCAGGGCCACGCTGTCGCCGTTGGCCACGGCCTCGCCGCCGGCGGCCTTGATCTCGTTAGCTACTTCCTGGGCTGGGCCAACGTCGCCGTCGTCATCGCCGGAGGTTGACCCACCAAGGTCATTGACCACGACCTTGGCGCCTTCGCGCGCGGCCAATAGGGCATGTTCCCTGCCAATACCGCGGCCGCCACCGGTGACCAGAATTACCTTACCGTCGAGAACGCCCATGATCCATTTCCTCCAATTTTACTGTTGGAGGGAAATCTAACGCTTGTTTGCCTAGCTGGGAAGCCCTCCCCCTCGTACCGAGGAGTCCGGAGGAGGGCTTGAGGCAAATTTGTTAACTATTTCGGCAACTTGCCTTGAACGCCCTGGACATACCAGTTCATGGAGAGCAAGGAGCCATCGTCCAGATTTTTGCCGGCGGGGACTTTTTCCAAGCCCGCCTGATCCTTGATGGGGCCGGTGAAGGGATGCAACTTGCCGGAAATGATGTCGGCTTCAGCCTTTTTCGCCATGGCCAGAACATCCGCTGGAATGGCGGCGTTATAGGGCGCCATTTGCAACATGCCCTGCTTCAGGCCATCCCAGGTATCGCCGGATTTCCAGCTGCCGTCCATCACCGCCTTGGTGCGGGCGACGTAATAGTTATCCCAAACATCAATGATCGCGGTGAGATGGGATTTCGGCCCGAAATGCGTCATGTCCGAGGCTTGGCCCACGGCCCAGACGCCGCGTTCCTGGGCCGCCTGAATGGCCGCCGGGCTGTCGGTATGCTGCATGATCACGTCGGCACCCTGATCGATCAGCGCCTTGGCGGCCGCGCCCTCCTTGCCTGGATCATACCAGGTGTTGACCCAGACAACCTTGACCGTGGCCTTTGGATTGACCTTTTGCAGGGCCAGGGTGGTGGCATTGATGCCGCGGACCACTTCTGGAATGGGGAAGGAACCGATATAGCCGATGATGTTCGACTTGGTCATCTTGCCGGCGATCAGGCCGGCGATATGGCGGCCTTGATAAAAGCGCGCCGCGTAGGTCGATACATTCTTCGACTGTTTGTAACCGGTGGCATGTTCAAAGCGCACGTTGGGGAAACTCTTGGCGACTTTCAGCGTGGGGTTCATGAACCCGAACGAGGTGGTGAAGATCAATTTGTGGCCCGAGGCGGCAAGCTGGCGGATGACCCGCTCGGAATCAGCGCCTTCCTTGACGCTTTCCACCAGGGTGGTCTTGACCTTGTCGCCAAAGGCCTTGTCGATCGCCTTGCGGCCTTGGTCGTGGCGATAGGTCCAGCCATGGTCACCGACCGGACCGACATAGACAAAGCCGACTTTCAGCGGCTCGGCCAACGCGGCGGTGGTCATTGCAGCGGAGACGGCGGCCGCCCCCAGCCAAAGTGCGGTACGTTTGATGAGTGTGGTTTTCACGTTTCGTCCCCCTGTGTTTTTTGCACCCGCATTGTCCGCACAAAGCGCCTTGAGGTCGAGCAACTTTATGCTTCGGGATAAAAAATTCTGCCCAAGGAAGCAGGCGCGTTCAGCCGCGCCCGGCCGCCATCGGCAGAGATCGCCACCAGCACGGCGATGGTCGCCAAATAGGGCAGCATGGAAAGGAACTGCGACGGGATATCAAAGCCGAAACCCTGAATATGCAGCTGCGCTACCGTGATGCCGCCGAACAAATAGGCGCCCAGCAACATCCGCCCCGGCCGCCAGGTGGCGAAGACCACCAACGCCAAGGCGATCCAGCCGCGCCCGGCGGTCATGTTCTCGGCCCACATGGGCGTATAGGCGAGGGATAGATAGGCTCCGCCCAGGCCAGCCATGGCGCCGCCGAACAGAAGTGCGAGATAGCGTACCTTGATTACGGGATGGCCCAGGGCGTGGGCAGCTGAATGGTTCTCTCCGATGGCGCGCAGGACCAGGCCGGCGCGGCTGCGCTCCAGGAACCAGATCGTCGCGGGGATCGCCAGAATGGACAAATAAACCAGGGCGTCATGGCCGAACAGCAGCGGCCCGACGATGGGCAGATCGGAAATGCCCGGCAGATCAAGCTGCGGCAGGCGATCCAATGGCACGCCGACAAAGGAACGCCCAATCAGGGCGCTGACCCCAATGCCGAAAATCGTCAGCGCCAGGCCCGAGGCGACCTGATTGGCCAGCAGGGTCTGGGTCAGCAGGGCGAATACCAGCGCCAGGGCAGCGCCCGCCGTCGCGCCCGCCAGGATGCCCAAGGTGGCGCTGCCGGAGGTCAGGGCCACGGCAAAGGCCGCGACCGCGCCCAACAGCATCATGCCTTCGACACCAAGATTAAGGACGCCGGATTTCTCCACCACCAGCTCGCCGATGGCGGCGAAGACCAGCGGCGTGGCGGCGCCGATGACGGTGATCAGGACGGCGGCGACGGTTTCCATCAGCCGGCCTCCCGTGCAAGCGTGGCCCGGCCCCAGCGGATGCGATAGCGTACCAATACGTCCGATGCCAACAGGAAGAACAGCAACATGCCCTGAAAGACGCCGGAGACGGCCAGCGGCAAGCCCAGTTCTATCTGCACCGTTTCGCCGCCCAGGTAGGATAGCGCGATCAACAGCCCGGCCAGCAATATGCCCACGGGATGCAGTCGGCCCAGAAAGGCGACGATAATGGCGGTAAAGCCATAGCCCGGCGAAATCGTCGGCAGTAGCTGCCCGATCGGCCCGGCAACCTCGAACAGGCCTGCCAGGCCAGACAGGGCGCCGCCCGCCAACAGGGTGATCCAGGTCAGGCGCCGGACCGAGAAACCGGCCAGACTGGCGGCCGCGGGCGTCAGGCCAACCACCTTGATCTGAAAGCCGACGAACATCCGCGCCATCACCCACCAGGCTGCCAGGGCAAGCAACAATGCGATCGGCGCGCCCAGGTGCAGCCGGGTGCCCATGGTCAACAGGGGCAGTAGAACACTGTCGGCGAACATCCGTGACTGCGGGAAGGAATAACCGTCGGGATCCTTCCAGGGCCCATGTACCAGATAGCTCAACAACAGGATCGCCACATAGGTCAGCATCAACGAGGTCAGGATCTCGTTGGCATTGAAGCGCGTTTTGAGATAGGCGGGAATGGCGGCCCAGGCGCCGCCGCCCAGCAGGCTGGCCAATATCATCGCGGGCAGAATCCAGGCGGAGGCGTCATCGCCGGCCCACAGGGCCAAGCCGCCGCCGGCGATGGCGCCCAGGGTCAATTGCCCCTCGGCGCCGATATTCCAGATATTGGCGCGGAAGCCAAACGACAAGCCAATGGCGCACAATACCAAAGGCGTTGCCTTGACGGTCAGTTCCGCCAGGCCATAGGCGGAGGATATGGGCTGGATAAAAAATGCATATAGAACGGCGGCGGGATTATGGCCCAGAGCCGCGAACAGCACCGAGCCGCAGGCCATGGTCAAAACCACCGCCAATACCGGTGTGGCGTAGACCATGGCGCCGGATACGCCGATGCGGGCCTCAAGCCGGGGTCGCATGCCGGTCTCCCCCGTTGCCATCTTGAGTGCCGGCTTCACCATGGCCGCCCATCAACAGGCCGATGCGCCCTACGTCCGCCTCCGCCGTTATCATTGTTTCCGATAGCCGCCCTTCCGACAGCACGGCGATACGATCACTGATCTGCAGCAATTCGTCCAGATCCTGGCTGATCACCAGAATGGCCGTGCCCTGATGGGCCAGATCCAGCAAGGCGGTATGGATTGCCGCCGCCGCGCCCGCATCCACGCCCCAGGTCGGGTGCGCCACCACCAGGACTTTCGGTTGCTGCAACAATTCCCGGCCAATGATGAATTTTTGCAGGTTGCCGCCCGAAAGGCTGCCCGCGTTGGCGCCAATGCCGCCCGTGACAACCTGAAACGATTGCACGATGCGTTCGGCATAATCACGGGTTCGGGCGAACATGATGCCGCCCTTCGAAAGCAGACCCTGACGCTCATAACCGGTCAGCAGGGCATTGTCCGTCAATGACATCTCAGGCACTGCGCCATGGCCCAGGCGTTCCTCGGGCACGAAGGCCAGGCCAAGGCGGCGGCGCCGGCGCGGCCCCAGATGGCCGGCATCCTGACCCTCGATCATTATGGTCTCGGCCCGGTCACACAACTGCTCGCCGCTTAGTGCCGCCAACAGCGTGTTTTGCCCGTTGCCCGCGACCCCCGCGATGCCCAGGATTTCTCCGGCGGCAACTTCAAAACCAAGATCGGCGATGGCGGTGCCGTGAATGGCGGCAGCGGCCATGTTCAAGCCCTGGACCCTTAGCCGCGCCGCCCCGAAACCGGTGCCTTGGCTTTTGCTGGCCTGGGTAAAATCCTCGCCAATCATCAACCGGGCGAGGTCATGCGCGCTTTCTTGCCGTGGATCACAATCGGCCACGACGCGGCCTGCCCGCATCACCGTGGCGTGCCCGCACAAGGCGCGGATCTCCTCCAGCTTATGCGAGATATAAAGAATAGTGCAGCCTTCCGCCGCCAGTTGCCGCAAGGTGACGAACAGAGCCTCAGCCTCGCCCGGGGTCAGCACCGAGGTCGGCTCGTCCATGATCAACAGACGCGGGTTCTGCATCAGACAGCGGACGATTTCCACCCGCTGGCGCTCGCCGACTGAAAGGTCATGCACCATGCGCCCCGGCTCCAACGCCAGGCCATAGCGGCGGCCGATATCGCCGACCTTGGCCGCCAGTTCGTCCAGGTCGGAACTGTCATCAAGCCCCAGGGCGACGTTTTCGGCCACGGTCATGGATTCGAACAGGGAAAAATGCTGGAACACCATGGCGATGCCCAATTTTCGGGCCTGTGACGGCGAGGTGATGGCCACGGCCTTGCCGTCCCATTCAAGTTCGCCGCTATCGGCCTTCAGGACGCCATAGATGATTTTCACAAGGGTGCTTTTGCCGGCGCCGTTCTCGCCCAGCAGGGCATGGATTTCACCCTGGCCCAGGCTCAGGTCGACCTGATCATTGGCCAGGCAGCCGGGAAACTGCTTTGATATACCGCGCAATCGCAACCGCGCCGGCGAACCATCATCGGCCATGTTGTTTTCTGCCCCTCCACCCTGTCAGCCTATTGGTAACAGCCGGAGCGATCAATGCAAGGCTATGTGGCTGGGCTGCCGTGAGTATCGCTATGCACCAGAGGCTGGACGAACTGCAACTCGGTGTCCCAGGGCAGAAAAATCCAGGTGTCCTGGCTAACTTCGGTGACGAAGGTATCGACCAGATCACGGCCGGCGGGTTTGGCATAAACGGTGGCATAATGGGCCAGCGGCAGCAGGCCGCGGACCACCTTGGCCGTGGCGCCGGTATCGACAAGATCATCAATGATCAGGACATCCGCGCCGTCATCCGCGACTGATTTCAATATTTCCGGTTCCGCCATGTCTTGGTGGTCGTAGGTTTTGACGCAGATGGTATCCACCAGGCGTACTTCCAGCTCCCGCGCCACGATACAGGCCGGCACCATGCCGCCGCGGGTGACCGAGACAATGCTGCGCCAGGGACCTTTTTCCGCCAGGCGCCAGGCCAGGGCCTTGCTGTCCCGGTGCATCTGATCCCAGGATACGGGGAAGCCCTTGCTGTAACTGTTTTCCATTTCTCATGCCTCTGTTCTGGTTACTTGCTGTTCGGCCGGACGAAGTCGAAATCGGACCAGGATCGGATTTCATGCCTATTTACCAGAATTTAATGGCTGGCGTGGAAACTGCGCCAAGTGCCAATGGCGTTGGGGGGAAGAGGAAACGCCAATTGGTTGCGTGAGGAGGCGCGGGATATGGCGAGGGGCCATTATCTGTGCGGCATACCAGTTCGGCTCGCGGGTCATCGTCCGTGCCGAAGCCTGGTGGCATTGTATATGACGGAAGTACAATAAGATGAACAAAACCGCGGCCCAAGGTAGCAGGCCATTTACAAAGTCATTTGCAGCGTCCAGCAGCAGTATTGACCCGCGCAATGATCCTGCGCTTTTGCTGCAGATTATTGATCAGCTGCCGATGTCGGTTTCAGTTCGGGGGCCGGATAACCGCTTCCGTTTCGCAAACAAATTCCTTGCCGATTCCATGGGGCGGCAGCCGGAGGACTTTTCCGGTAAGAAATTCGTCGATATGTTCGATGCGCCCGTGGCCGATACCATCGACGGCTTGACGGCCAAGGTTTTGCAGACCAGTGAAGCGATCCGCGAACAGGAATTCTCCGGTGTCGATGGCAAGGGCCGCACCTTTAAGTCACAATATTCACCCTTCGCGTCGGATACGGGCGAAACCGTCGGAGTTCTGTCACTCTCCGAGGAAGTGACAGCTTTGCGCCGGGCCGAGGAGGCCTTGCTACAAAGCGAGGAATTGATCGATGCAGCGGTTTCGGTGATGCCGATCGCGTTACTGATCACTGTCGATAAGACCATCGTCTTTGCCAACAAGACGGCATCGAAACGTCTGCGGCGGTCAAACTCGGATCTAGTGGGACTAACGACAGCGAAACTTGTGTACGATCCTGCCGAATTTGAGAAAAGCTCCGCCGATATTGACAAGCACGGTGCATTGCTGGGCCGCGAGATTCGCCTCGTGCGTGGCGATGGCAGTATTTTTTGGGCCAACGTCAACGGCAAGACCATCGACTATAAGGGGCAGGCGGCAAATCTTCTCACTCTGCTTGATATCAGCAAGACGAAGGAAGCGGAGGCCGAACTTCGGCGCTATACCGAGGAGCTTGAGCGTTCGAACGCCGAGCTTGAGGAATTCGCCTATGTCGCATCCCATGACCTGCAGGAGCCGCTGCGCAAGGTGCAGGCGTTTGGCGACCGTCTGGAATCGCGATATGGCGAAAGCTTGGGCGACCGGGGCCTGGATTATCTATCCCGTATGCGCTCGTCAGCGGCCAGAATGCAGGTGCTGATCGACGATTTGCTGACTTTTTCCCGTGTGTCTTCGCGGACCACCGAATTCGTGCCCGTCGATTTGAATGAGATTATGAAATCGGTCCTGGCTGATCTGGAAATTCAGATCAAGGAAACCGATGCGGAATTTGAAATAGACGAGATGCCGACCATTGAAGGAGATGAATCCCGTTTGCGGCAACTGTTCCAGAATATGGTTGGCAACGCCATAAAATACCGCAAGGAAGGGGTGCCGCCATTGATCCGGATTTCCGCCACCGAGGCGCTGGAAAATGGCGAGGGCAAGGCTCCCGCATGCCTGATATCGGTTGTGGATAATGGCATCGGGTTTGAACAAGAATATGCCGACCGAATTTTCAGAATTTTTCAACGCCTGCATGGCCGCGACCGCTACAAGGGCACCGGCATAGGCTTGGCGATCTGCCGCAAAATTGTTGACCACCACGGCGGCAAGATTTCGGCGGTCAGTCAGGAGGGGCAGGGGGCAACCTTCAGCGTTGTCCTGCCGTTGCGTAGACTGGGGCACGACCATGGCCTCGGCTAGCAAAAATCATGACGCGGCCAGTCTGACGCCGAGGATACTGCTGATCGAAGATGACGAGGATGATTATATCCTCGCGGCTGACCATCTAGAGGGCATATACGGCGACAATTTGCGCCTGTCCTGGGCGAAAAGCTTTGAAGAGGGCTTGGCCTCGCTGCAAAGGAAAATGTACGACATCGCCTTGGTCGACTACCGCCTGGGCGCCCGTAACGGTTTGGAGCTGATTAACCTGGCCTCGGCGCAGGGCAAATGCGATGCCGCGATGATTTTGTTGACCGGCCAGGACAGCAACGAAATTGACCTGCTGGCGATGGAAGCCGGGGCCATGGACTATCTGGTCAAGGGCAATATGACCGAGGATCAGTTGGCCCGCGCGATCCGCTACAGCATCAAGCAGAAACGTATCCAGTCGCGGCTGTCGAGGTTAGCTGAATATGATGCCCTAACCTCTTTGGCGAACCGCACCCTATTCGACCGGCAGCTGGCGGATTCCGTTGCGCAGTGTCAGCGAACGGGCAAGCCGTTTGCCCTGATGCTGGTGGATATCGATGAATTCAAGGCCGTTAATGATACCTATGGCCATCCCGCCGGCGACCGCGTGCTTGTTCAAAGTGCGCGGCGGCTGACCCGCTGTGTGCGGGAGACAGATTTCGTGGCCCGGCTGAGCGGTGATGAATTCGCCGTGATTGCAACCAATTTAGAATCTTCCGATTCCGCTACGATCATAGCGAAGAAGATCATCGAGGAAATGTCCGCGCCTATTAAGATAGGCGGGGATGAAACCTCGGTTGGCTGCAGCATTGGCATCGATACGCTGACACCGGGCGACCACGACCAGGAGCAGTTGCTGAAGAATGCTGATTTGGCCTTATATCAGGCGAAAAACGCAGGCCGGCTGACATTTCGTTTCTTCGATGATGCCTTGGATGCCAGGGAGCGAAAACGCAAGGACCTGGAAAAGGAACTTCGTGCCGCCCTCGGGGACGGCAGCTTTCAACTCTATTATCAGCCCAAAATTCGCTCCTCGGATCATCAGTGCATTGGTTGCGAGGCCCTGCTGCGGCTGGAGCGGGCCGGACAGCAGCCATTGCTGCCCGCGGGCTTGATTGAAATAGCCGAGGCGACCGGTCTGATAGCCGAACTGGGTGAATGGGTCGTGCGTGATGTCTGCCGGCAGATCGCGGCCTGGAAAACGCAGGATATCCATCCAAGCACCGTGGCGGTGAATATATCGCCGCTACAGTTCCGCAAGGGCGATCTGGTCGAGACGGTAAGGGCGGCGGCCAGGGAATACGATGTTGACCCGGCGCTGCTGGAGTTCGAGATCACGGAAGGTCTGGTGATCGAGAACGCGGATCACGTTGCCGCGGCGTTGAAAACCCTGCGCGATATGGGTGTTAAGATCTCCATCGATGACTTCGGGACCGGTTATTCATCCCTGGCGTATCTGACCAAATTTCCGATTGATAAATTGAAAGTCGACCGATTTTTCGTCGCAGGTATTCCAGGCAACAAAACGCACGAAATGATCGCCTCCACCGTGGTCCATTTGGCCCGCGGCCTGGATGTCGATGTGGTCGTCGAAGGCGTGGAAACGGAAGCGCAGTTGCGTTTCTTCGATGCCTTGAGCTGCGATGAAATGCAGGGCTACTACTTTAGCAAACCTGTTGCAGCGGACGAGTTCGTGCGCTGGCTGGCGGACTATCGCCCCAGCCTGGGCGAGAATTACGCCGCGGCTGGATAACGCCGGCGCCGCCGAATACCGCAACAAGCCTGGAGCCGTCTACCTGGCCAGGCTGCGCATGCCCCGGTCCAGGCCGTCCAGGGTCAAGCCAAACATGCGGTGACCCATGATCTGTTGCAGCATTTGCAGGGACGGGGTGTATTCCCAATGACGTTCGGGCACAGGGTTGATCCAGCAGGAATGCTTGAAATGATCCAGCATGCGTTCCATCCAGACCTGGCCGGCTTCCTCGTTCCAATGTTCCACGCTGCCGCCCGGATAGACGATTTCATAGGGGCTCATGGTGGCGTCACCGACAAATATCAGCTTCCAGTCCGGTCCGTAGGTGTTGATCAACTGCGATGTGGGAATGTGTTCCGTATGGCGGCGGCGGTTATCCCGCCAGACCTTCTCGTACATGCAGTTATGGAAGTAGAAGGACTCCATATGCTTGAATTCGGTCCGCGTGGCCGAGAACAGCTCCTCCATGGTGCGGATGTGATCGTCCATGGAACCGCCCACATCCAGCAGCAATAATACCTTCACCGTGTTGCGCCGTTCGGGCCGCATCTTGATGTCGATATAGCCGCCGTTCCTGGCGGTGGAGCGGATGGTATCGTCCAGATCCAGTTCGTCGGGGGCGCCTTCGCGGGCGAACTGGCGTAGGCGGCGCAGGGCGACCTTGATGTTGCGGGTGCCAAGCACGACGGTGTCATCGAAGTTACGGTATTCCCGCTTGTCCCAAACCTTGACGGCCCGGCGGTGGCGGGATTTCTCCTGGCCGATGCGGATGCCTTCGGGGTTATAACCCTGGGCGCCAAAGGGGGAGGTGCCCCCCGTGCCGATCCACTTGCTGCCGCCCTGGTGCCGTTTTTCCTGTTCCTCGAGGCGCTTTTTCAGCTCCTCCATGATCTTTTCCCAGCCGCCCAAGGCCTCGATATTGGCCTTTTCCTCTTCCGTCAGGTGCAACTCGGTCAGTTTGCGCAGCCATTCTTCCGGAATTTCGGTGACGGTGCCTTCCTCAGGCTGCTCCAATCCCTTGAAGACGGTGCCGAAGATCCGGTCAAACTTGTCCAGGTTGCGCTCGTCCTTGACCAGACAGGAACGGGACAGATAGTAGAAATTATCGACGCTGTATTCCGCCACGTTGGCTGACATGGCTTCCAAAAGGGTGAGGTATTCCTTCAGGCTGACCGGAACCTTGGCGGATTTCAGCTCGTAGAAAAGATCGAAGAACATGGGCGTTTTCCCTAAAGCCGTGCTGCCTAGTTACCCTGCTCCCGCCGCGCCAAAAAGGCCAGGCGTTCGAACAGATGCACGTCCTGCTCGTTTTTCAACAGGGCGCCGTGCAGGGGTGGGATCAGTTTTTTCGGATCCTTGGTGCGCAGGATTTCAGGCGAGACATCATCCGACATCAACAGCTTCAGCCAATCCAGCAGTTCGGAAGTGGAGGGCTTTTTCTTCAGGCCGGGCACATCGCGCACTTCATAGAAGATATTCAGCGCCTCGCGGACCAGGGATTTCTGGATGTCCGGGTAATGCACATCGATGATTTCCTGCATTGTGTCCCGCTCCGGAAAGCGGATGTAGTGGAAGAAACAGCGGCGCAGGAAGGCGTCTGGCAATTCCTTTTCGTTGTTCGAGGTGATCATCACGATCGGCCTGTTTTGCGCGATCACCCTTTCCTGTGTCTCGTAGACAAAGAATTCCATACGGTCCAATTCCAACAACAGATCGTTGGGGAATTCGATGTCCGCCTTGTCCACTTCATCAATCAACAACACCGGGGACTGTGGCTGCGTAAAGGCATCCCACAGTTTGCCGCGCACGATGTAGTTGGAGATGTCCTTGACCTTTTCATCGCCCAACTGCGAATCCCGCAGGCGCGAGACCGCATCGTATTCGTATAGGCCCTGGGCCGCCTTGGTGGTGGACTTGATGTGCCACTCGATCAGGGGCCGGTCCAATGCCTTCGCCACTTCGTGGGCCAGCACGGTTTTACCGGTGCCGGGCTCGCCCTTGATCAAAAGAGGCCGCTGCAGGGTGATAGACGCATTTACCGCGATCATAAGATCGTCCGTTGCTACGTAGGAGTCCGTACCTTCAAATTTCATCGTTCGTTACGCCATATAATCTGGGGGGATGAGGGATAAGATTTGCCGCCAATTTAGGGTGCCTGGGCCGATAACTCAAGTAGGGCACAAGAATTGCCTGCTATTGCGCGGAAAATGGCTATTATCTGCCCTTGGTACAGTCTTTTTATATGGATTAGCTTATGAACGATGCAGCAGCCTATGGCGCCGGAACCCTTGGCAAGGGTATCCGCTGCCGCTTTGTCCAGAGCGTGAACGGCCTTGATATGCACATACTGGAGGCGGGTTTCGAGGAACCGGGGCGGCCTTGTGTCCTGTTGCTGCATGGCTTCCCGGAACTGGCCTATAGCTGGCGCAAGGTAATGCTGCCCCTTGCGGCGGCGGGCTATCATGTGGTGGCGCCGGATCAGCGGGGCTATGGCCGGACCACGGGCTGGGACCGGGAATACGACACGGATCTTGGCAATTTCCGTATGCTCAATCTGGCCCGCGATGCCCTGGGCCTGGTCTTCGCGCTGGGTTATGACTCGGTCGCCGCGGTCGTGGGCCATGACTTCGGCTCCCCCGTCGCGGCCCATTGCGCCTTGATCAGACCGGATGTTTTCCGCTCCGTCGTCCTGATGAGCGCGCCTTTCGGCGGCCCGCCCGCGATTGATCCCGACGCCCCGCCCGGCCCCGATATTCACGCCGCGCTGGCGGCGCTGGCCCGGCCACGCAAGCATTACCAGTGGTATTATTCGACCCGTCCGGCCAATGCCGACATGACGGACTGCCCCCAGGGCATGCATGATTTTCTACGTGCCTACTACCATCACAAAAGCGCCGATTGGGCCGGCAACGAACCTTATCCCTTGGCGGCCTGGACGGCCGATGAATTGGCCAAGATGCCCACCTACTACATCATGGAGCACGGCCAGAACATGGCCGAGACCGTGGCGGCGGAGATGCCCAGCGCTCAGGAGATCGGGGCATGTACTTGGTTGAGCGAGGAAGAGCTGGCGGTCTATGCCGGCGAATACGCCCGCACCGGTTTTCAGGGCGGCTTGAACTGGTACCGGGCGCGGACCTCGGGGAAGTTCGAGGCCGATCTGGAAATATTTTCCGGGCGTAGCATCGACGTGCCGTCCTGCTTTATCGCCGGCGCCTCGGATTGGGGCATTTACCAGGTCCCCGGCTCCATCGAGGCCATGCGCGATAAAGCCTGCAGCGCCATGACGGACGTGCACTTGCTGCCCGGTGCCGGGCACTGGGTGCAACAGGAGCAGGCACAGGCGGTCAGCGACCTGCTGTTGTCGTTTCTGCAAGACAAAAATTTGACGGCAACGCCTGGGTGAGCCATGGCGGAAAATAGCGACATCATAACCAGTTGGCAGCGCAATGCCGCGCTGTGGACCACGGCGGTGAGGGATGACGCTATCCCAAGCCGCGCGGCGGGTACGGATCAGGCCATCATTGATGCGGTCAAGGCACTGCGGCCGCGGCGTGTTCTCGACATCGGCTGTGGTGAAGGCTGGCTTGTCCGCCGGTTGTGCAAGGAACTGCGCGAGGAAATCGGATGCAAGGCCGTGGGCATGGATGGCAGCGCGGCGTTGATAGATGCAGCCCGCACCGCCCACCAAGACGGTACCTACAGGGTGCTGAGCTATGAAACGCTTGCGGTGCGGCCGGGCGAACTTGGCGGGCCTTATGATGCGGTGATTTGCAACTTTTCTCTTTTGGACCAGGATATTGCGCCAATTCTCGAGGCGGCGGCGAAGTCTCTCTCCATCGCGGGCAGGCTGCTAATCCAGACCCTGCATCCCAGCACCGCATTGGGTGAGGACGTCTATGCGGATGGCTGGCGCAATGAAACCTTTGCCTCTTTTACCAGTGGTGATTGGGCGCCCATGCCCTGGTATTTTCGCACCTTGGCCTCATGGTTCGCGGCGCTCAAGGCTGCGGGCCTGGTGGTAACGGCCATTGACGAGCCGATCAATCAAGACAGCGGAAAGCCCCTTTCCGTGATATTTCATTGTATGGCGAAAGATCCGAGGGAGTGGGACGATGTCAAACAACGATAAACCCAAGCAGCAGCCGATCTGGTTTGCCGGCGGGGCTGATATGGCGCCGGCGGGTCGGCGGCTTGCTGATCTGCTGGGCCGCCCCGGCATACTTGGCGTGCCCGGTGCGCACGATGGCATGTCCGGGCTGCTGGCCAGGAAGGCCGGCTTTGAGTGCCTGTATGTTTCCGGTGCGGCGCTGACCGCCGGCATGGGGCTGCCCGATCTGGGCGTCATGACCATGGAGGAGCTTTGCGGTGCTACGCGCATTCTGGCCCGCGCCACGGGCCTGCCCCTGATCGTTGATGGCGATACCGGCTATGGCGAGGCCCTGAACGCCATGCGCCTGGTCCGCGAATTGGAGGACGCGGGCGCGGCGGCGGTGCAGATCGAGGATCAGGTTCTGCCCAAGAAATGCGGCCATCTGAACGACAAGCAACTGGCCAGCCCGGAAGATGCGGCCCGCAAGATCGCGGCCGCCGTCTCGGCCCGGCGGCATTTGCAAATCGTCGCCCGTACCGATGCCGCCGCCGAAAGCCTGGATGAAGCGATCCGACGGGCCAAACTGTATGTGGAGGCCGGCGCCGATATCATCTTTCCCGATGCCCTGATTTCCGACGACGATTTCCGCCGCTTCACCGATGCCGTCAAGGTTCCCGTGCTGGCCAATATGACCGAGTTCGGCCGTACACCCTATCGTACGGCGGCGGAGCTGGAGGCGCTGGGCTGCAAGATTGTTATTTGGCCGGCATCATCCCTGCGCATCGCCGCTCATGCGGTAGCCGATCTGTATGGCGAACTGGCGGCGACGGGCAGTGCCCAGGCCATGTTGGACCGCATGCAAACACGGGCCGAGCTGTACGAGACCATTCGCTATCACGATTTCGAGGCCCTGGATGCGACAATCGCGCGCAGCGTGGTGCCTGAAACCCCTGAATAGATTTCTGCTATAGTAATCGCATAAGGCGCTTTAGATGCCGACGCGATATTGTGGAGGGAGCGGAAGCGATGGATGTTTCGTGGCTGGAAATTCTGGTCGTTGGCGTGGTCGCCAATATCGTCACCGATATCTACGAGTATCTGCTTGAACGCGGCCTGGGTAAGAACCGGGATTGGCATTATGTGGGCCGTTGGGTGGCCTATCTGGGCCGAGGCGTCTTTCGCCATGACGATATCCAGGACACCCCTTCCGTGCGCCGCGAATTGATATTGGGCTGGGCCTTTCATTACCTGGTGGCGATCGTCTTCGCCGAGATCTATTTGCAAATCCTGGCCGCCATTCTGGAACAGCCGGCAAGCCTGTGGAACGGCCTGGCCTTTGGCATCGTTACCGTGCTGGCGCCATGGCTGATCCTGATCCCCGGTCTGGGCGGCGGTTTCTTTGGCGCCAGCACCGAGCGGCCCACTTTCGTCCGCCTGGCCAGTCTGTCCGTGCATGCGGTGTTTGGCATTGGGCTGTATCTTGGCGCGCTGGTCTATGCCCTTATATGAATGATGCCGCGTTTAAGGTAACTGCCTCGGGCGGCGGCATTCCGTGGCGGGCGGCGCTTTATATCATTGTCGCCTCCGCGCTGTTCGCGACCATGAATGCCTTGGCCAAATATCTGCTGCTGCCGGGGACGGGTCCCGAGATCGGGGTGTTGCAGATTACCTTCGCCCGTTATCTCTTTGGCACCTTGTTTCTGCTGCCCATCCTGTATTCCGCCCGTATCGTCCCGCGTACGGCGCATTCCATGAAGTATGCGTTTCGCGCCGGCCTCGGTGCCGCCGGCGTGGCGCTGATGTTTTTTGCCATTACCTATATTCCGCTGGCCAACGCGGTGGCGATCAGTTTCAGCTCGCCCATTTTTACGATGATCCTGTCGATCCTATTTTTGGGTGAGAGATCCAACCGGTTTCGCTGGCTGGCGGCGGCGCTGGGCTTTGCCGGCGTGGCCGCTATCGCGGCGCCGGATGCAAGCATTTTTGGTCTGGCATCACTGATTGCCGTGGCTGCCGCGATCTGCATGGGGATGGAAGTGACAATGGTGAAGTGGCTGTCCAATCAGGGCGACCGCGCCATCGTCATGCTGTTTTTCGGTAATCTGTTCGGTGCCTTGCTTACCTTTGTGCCGGCGCTGCCGGCCTGGGTCTGGCCGCAACCGATGCAATGGCTAATCCTGGCCGCGATTGCCCTGGTCGTTATCATCGGCCAGCGTCTCGTGTTGCACGCCATGGCCTTGGCGGACGCCAATTTCGTGGCGCCCTTCATGTATTCGACAATGCTGTTTTCAAGCCTGCTCGGCGTCCTGCTGTTCGATGAAATCCCAAGCCTGGCCCTGTTCCTTGGCATGACCCTGATCGTCGCCAGCGGCGTCATCCTGGCCCGCTTTGGCCGTTAGGTCATGCGCAGGCCGCCGTCGATACGGATAGTTTCGCCATTCAACATCGGCGAAGTGACGATAGTCTCCACCAATCCGGCATACTCCGCCGGGTCGCCAAAGCGTTTGGGAAAGGGGATGCGGCCGGTCATTTCATCGATGTAGTCCTGACGCAGACCTGTCGCCATGGGCGTTTCAAACATGCCCGGCGCAATGGCCATGACACGGATGGCGTGCCGCGATAATTCCCGCGACATGGGCAGGCACATGGCCGCGACGGCGGCCTTCACGGCGTCATAGGTAATGGCCCCGGCCGGGCCGTCATAGCCGGCGATGGAAGCGGTGTTAATCAGCACGCCCCGCTCGCCCGTATCGGGCAGGGGATCGCAGCCCGCCATGTCGGCGGCTGCCAGGCGGCAGATATTATATGTGCCGACCAGATGCACATTCACCAGGCGAGTATGATGCGCCAAAGGTGTTGGTCCATCGCGTCCCAGCATCAGGCGGCTTTCACTAATGCCGGCACAACAGACCGAGATGCGGGCCGGACCATGGGTGTCTCGTGCCGTCCTGATTGCCGCCTCGCCAGCTTCTTCCGACGAAACATCGCATTCAACGGCCAGGCCGCCGATTTCCGCCGCAACCTCCCGGGCCGCATCCATATTGACATCAAGGATGGCGACCTTGGCGCCCAGGCCGGCCAGATGCCGCGCCGTGGCCGCGCCCAGGCCTGAACTGCCGCCCGTAACCACGGCGGCCATACCATTGATTTGCATACTACTTACTCGAACCTAGGAAACCATGTGCCTCGATCTCGACCGCCAGGCCGGGGCGGGCCAGGGCGGAGACCTCAACCAGGGTGGAGCAGGGAAAATCGCCGGTGAAGAATTCCCGCCGTGCCTTCCAGACTTCCTCGCGCCGGGTGATGTCGGTAACGAAAATCGTCACCTTGATGATGTCGTCCATCACCCCGCCGGCCTCCTCCACCAGATTTTTGATTTTGGTGAAGGTGATTTTGGCCTGTTCGTAGACGTCATCACCGCCGGCGATGACGTCATTTTCATAGCCTGAAACACAGCCCGCGATCTGAATGAAGTTCCCGGCGACCTTGCAGTTGGACCAGGTTTCGGGCGGCGGCTCGGAAACCTGGGCCGAGATCACGCGTTTCATGCTCATGGGGATTATCTCCTCCTACAACACGGCCTTGGCCAGCACCTGCAACTCGGCACTGTTGGAGGCGCGAACCAAAAGGGAATGGACCTTCTTCTCTTTCGAGGCCGCTTTCCAGTCCTGCAGCCGCTCGGTGATCTTGCCGGCGGGGCCGGTCAGGGCGACCTGATCGACCAATTCGTCGGGCACCGCCGCGATCGCCTCGGCCCGGCGTCCGGAGAGGAAGTGATCCTGGATCTCCACCGCTGCCGCTTCGTGGCCCAGACGCTTGGCATAGTCGTTGTAGAAATTCTTGTCCCGTGCGCCCATGCCGCCGATGTAGAGGCCAAGATTGGCTTTTGCCGGCATGCGGGCGGCGTCCTCGTCATCGGACATATTGACGCCGCAAAATGGCGTGATGTCGAAGTTATCCAAGCTTTTGCCAGCCCCGGCCTTGGCGAAACCGTCGTTCAAGGCATCCTCGAAAACATCGAAACGCTCTGGGTTCATGAACACCGGGATCATGCCGTCGGCCACCTCGGCGCTGACGCGGACGCCGGCGGGCGCGATGGTGCCGGTGATGATCTTAAGCTTCCCTGGGCTGTGCAGAATGCCTTTCAAGGGCTTGCCCAGATTGGTCGTGCCCTCGCCCGTTTTTGGGATCTGATAGTGAAAACCATCATGGGTCAGGGGGGCTTCGCGGGCCTCGATCTTGCGGATAATCTCGATATATTCGCGGGTCCGGGTCAGTGGCCGGCCATAAGGCATGCCGTGCCAGCCCTCGATCACCTGCGGCCCGGATGGCCCGATACCAAGGATAAAGCGGTCGTTGGACAGGTGTTGCAGGGACATCGCCGTCATCGCGGCCATGGCCGGTGTCCGCGCCGACATTTGAATGATGCCGGTGCCGACCTTGATTTTGGAGGTCTGCGCCAGGATCCAAGAGGCGGTGGAGATCGCATCCGAGCCCCAGGCCTCCGACGTCCAGGCTGAATCAAAGCCCAGGTCCTCGGCCTCCCGAATCAGATCCATATCAACGTTAACCCGGCCACCTTCGCCCAAGCCCATCAATAATCCCAGTTTCATAACGCCTATCTCCCGATATCAACAAAAATTTCCAAAGCGGTTTTGGCCAACTTATCTGTTGTCAGGTGCCGCGCCTAGTACCAATCGTCGCGCCATGTTGCTAGTCTACTGCCGTATCGCTTTTTGTAAGGAAGCTTCGAGCATGGATTTCGGATTAATGATCATGGCCCGCGGGCCGGGCGGGCGGGCGCCAGGCCTGACAGCCATGGCGCGGGCGGCGGAAGACGGCGGCCTGGATATGCTCGCCATCAATGATCACGTGGTGGTGCCGGGAAATATCAATTCCGCCTATCCCTACACCAACAGCGGTGTCTGGCCGGGCGCGGCGGTGGGCGAATGCCTTGAAATGGTGACCGCCGGCGCCTTCATCGCGGCAGCGACGGAGAAAATCAGGCTGCTGACCTCGGTCATGGTGGTGCCCTACCGGCCGGCGGTCCTGGCCGCCAAGATGCTGGCGACCCTGGAAGTGCTCTCCGATGGCCGCCTGACGGTCGGCTGCGGTGCCGGCTGGATGAAGGAGGAGGCGGATGCACTGGGCGTGCCGCCGTTTACCGAGCGGGGCAAGGTGACGGATGAATATATCGCCGCCTTCAAGGAACTCTGGACCGCCCAGGCGCCCAGCATGAACGGCGAATACGTCCGCTTTGATGATGTGGTGTTCGAACCAAGGCCCCTGCAAGCCCCTCATCCGCCCATTTGGATTGGCGGCGAGGGTGGTGCCGCGATCCGCCGGGCCGCCCGTGTGGGCGACGGCTGGTATCCCTCCAACCATAACCCGGCGCATCTGCTCAATTCGCCCGAATTATACGCCAAGGGTGCGGCCCGCTTGGATGCGGAAGCTGACAAGCTGGGCCGGGACGGCGCTGATATTCACCGGGCCTATCTGGCATTTTATCCGGTCTTCGCGAATGCCCCGGATCAGCCGGGCAAGGATAGAGTCTGTTTGACCGGTTCGGCGGCCGCCATTCGCGATGATATTGGCGCCTTTGCCAAAGAAGGCGTAGAAACGATCGTCTTCTCGGTCGGCGGCAAGGAATTGAACGAGATTCTTGATAATATCGCCTGGCTGACGGGCGAGGTGTTGCCGAATTGACCTTTGCCGGCAACTGATTTGTAAATAACACTGGTAAATCGGAATAGAGATCTTTCATGACAGGACAAAAACACACCATCGCCGTGATCGGCGGTACGGGCGCCCTGGGCTTTGGTCTGGCCTTGCGCTGGGCCAAGGCGGGACACAGCATCATTATCGGTTCCCGTGCCCAGGACAGTGCCGATCGCGGGGCCGAGCGCCTGGCCGCCCTGGCACCCGAGGCCACGGTCAGCGGCCTGGAAAATGACGCCGCCGCCGCCGCCGCGGAAATCGTCGTTCTAACAGTGCCGTTCTCCAACCAGGCGCCCATGCTGGAGGCGATCAAGCCCGGCTGTCAGGGCAAGATCATGGTTGATGTCACCGTGCCCCTGATGCCGCCGAAAGTCCGCACCGTGCATTTGCCCGAACATGGCTCCGCCGGCAAGGGCGCGCAGATTTTCCTGGGTGAGGGGGTGCGCGTGGTCTCCGCCTTTCAGAACGTGGCGGCGGACCATCTGACGGATCTGGAACACGATATCGATTGCGATATTCTGGTCTGCGGTAACGATCCCGAAGCCCGCGAAATCGTCGTCGGCTTGGCCGAGGATGCCTCCATGCGGGCCTGGCATGCGGGACGGATCGAGAATTCCGTGGTTTCGGAAGCTCTGACCTCCGCCCTAATCTTCATGAACAACCGCTACAAGATTGCCGGCGCTGGTATCCACATTACCGGCGCGCCGGGTTCGGCCGAAAAAGGAGATCATTAGACCGCCATGGCGTCCCCCAGTATGCAGTTGTTTACCCTCCCGGATATGCCGATGGTGAAGCCCGGCGATGATCTGGCCACATTGATTGCCGATGGCGTGAGCCGCGCCGGAGAGAGCCTGCAAAACGGCGATATCCTGGTACTGGCGCAAAAAATCGTCTCTAAATCCGCCAACCGTATTGTTGACCTGCGCGATGTCACGCCAACGGCGGAGGCCGAGACCTTGGCGGTCGAGGTCGACAAGGACCCGCGCCAAGTGCAGTTGATCCTGGACGAATCCGTCGATGTAGTGGGCAAGCGCCCCGGCGTTCTGATCGTGGCTCATCGTATCGGCATCGTCATGGCCAACGCGGGCATCGATGCCTCCAATGTGGAACAGGCGGACGGATCGGAACATGTGCTGTTGTTGCCCGAGGATCCGGACGCCGATTGCCGGGCCTTGCGCCAGACCTTGGCGGAACGCCACGGTGTCGAGGTTTCGGTGATCATCAACGACAGCGTGGGCCGGGCCTGGCGCCAGGGCACCATGGGTTTGGCGATTGGCTCCGCCGGCCTGCCGGCGCTGTGGGATCTGCGCGGTGACCCGGACCTGTTTGGCCGCGAGTTGCTGGTGAGCGAGGTCGGCCTGGCCGATGAATTGTCCTCCGCCGCCTCGGTCCTGCAAGGGCAGGGAAACGAGGGCCGGCCGGTGGTGGTCATTCGCGGTCTTGAGTTCCCGGCCTCGGATCAGGGCGCCGATGCGCTGGTCCGTCCGAAGGAAATGGATATGTTCCGCTGATGAGTGGTTCTCCCATCATAGCCCTTTCGGGCGGCGTTGGCGGCGCCAAACTGGCGCTGGGCCTGTCCCGCCTGGGCTTGGGCGATGATTTGTTGATCGTCACCAACGTGGGTGATGATTTCGAACATCTGGGCCTGAACATATGCCCCGATATCGACTCGGTGGTTTATGCCCTGTCGGGCCTGAACGATCAGGAGAAAGGCTGGGGCCGAGCCGACGAAGGCTGGCGCTTCATGCAGGCGTTGGCGGAGTTGGGCGGCGAGGACTGGTTTAATCTCGGTGACCGCGATCTGGCCATGCATGTGCTGCGTACCCAGGCCCTGGCGCGGGGCGAGAGCCTGACCCAGGTGACGCGGACGATCACTCGGCAATTGGGCATCACCGCCCGCGTGCTGCCCATGACCGATGACCCGGTGCGCACCATGGTGCAGACCGCCGACGGGCCCTTGGCTTTTCAGCATTATTTCGTGCGCGACCAGTGCGCGCCTGTCGTTACCGGCTTTGAGTTCGAGGGCATGGCCCAGGCCAAGCCACAGGCGGATTTCATGGCCGCATTGAAGAACCCTGATCTGCGGGCGGTGATTATCACGCCGTCCAATCCGTTCGTCAGTATTGACCCGATCCTGCGATTGCCGTGCGTGCGCGATGCCTTGGACGCGACCGCGGCACCGATCATCGCTGTTTCGCCTATCGTCGCCGGTCTGGCGATCAAGGGCCCGGCGGCCAAGATGATGACTGAATTGGGCATGCCAAGCACGGCCCTGGCGGTGGCGCGCCATTACGAGGATTTGATCGACGGTTTCGTGTTGGATGAGACCGATGCCGATCTTTTCGATGAAATCAACGCCCTGAATATGCGTGCCCTGATGGCCCAGACGGTGATGGCCAGCCTGGAAGACCGCGACAGCCTGGCGGATTATGTTATCGCCGCCGTTGACGAACTGGCCGTCTGATGTGGGCAGTAGTGCCGATCAAGGGCTTTGATGCCCCGAAACAACGCCTGGCGGATGTGCTTTCGCCCCAGGAACGCGGTGACTTGGCCGAGCACATGCTGCGCGATGTTCTGGCTGCCTTGTCCGGCCTGGAAGGCGTGCTGGTGATCAGCGGCGACGAAGAGGCCTTGAACAAAGCGCGCTGGCTGGGTGCCCGCGTGATGTCCGAACGCCAGCCGGGCGGCTACAGCGCCGCCGTGCGCCAGGCGGGTGAGGTGCTGGCCGGCGAGGGCGTCGATGCCATGATGCATGTGCCGGGCGATGTGCCCATGATTACCCAGGATGAAGTTGCCCAAATCGCCAATCAGCACCCGGAGGCGCCCGCCGCCTGTGTGGTGCCGTCCCGCGATCATGACGGTACCAATTGCCTGGCCATGTGGCCCCCGGACCTGCTGCAGCCTGCTTTTGGCCCGGATAGTTTCAATCGCCATTGTCAGATAGCGCGTGACAACGGCGTTGAACCCACCATATTGGATTTGCCGGGGTTCGCCTTGGACATTGACACGCCCGACGATTTACGGCTGTTTTGTGCGGGTCAACATGATTGTGGCAGTTTTCAGTACTTGCAGGCTTCGGGCATTGCCGCTCGAATAGGGCAGGGTTAAGGGATTGGTTTGAATGGCGTTGCGGACGGAATTCGAGGCATGGCTGGGTGAAGTGGGTTCGGGGCGCCCTGATCGGGACCAGGCCCTGGCGCTTGCCGAAATAGCCGACCTGGCTGCATTGCAGGCCGCCGCTGTTGCCTTGCGCGATCAGGGCCATGGCCGCCTGATCAGTTATTCCCGCAAGGTTTTCGTCCCCCTGACCCAGCTGTGCCGCGACGTCTGCCATTATTGCACCTTTGCCCACCCGCCGCGTAAGGGCCAGCGGGCCTTCATGACCCCAGAGGAAATCCTCGCCGTGGCCCGCGCCGGTGCCGAGGCCGGCTGCAAGGAGGCCCTGTTCACCCTGGGTGATAAGCCGGAACAGCGCTATCGTGTGGCGCGCGAGGAATTGGCCGAGCTGGGCCATGAAACGACCCTGTCGTATCTGCGCGCCATGGCCCTGTTGGTGTTCGAGGAAACAGGCCTGCTTCCGCACCTGAACCCCGGCGTGATGGAGGAGGCGGATCTGGCCTCCCTGCGGGAGGTTTCCGTCTCCCAAGGCATCATGCTGGAGAGTATTTCGCCGCGCCTGATGGAGAAAGGCGCCTGCCACCATGGCTCGCCCGATAAGGATCCCGCTATCCGCCTGGCCACGATCGCGGCGGCGGGACGTTTGGCGGTACCGTTCACGACCGGCATTCTGATCGGTATTGGCGAGACCAGGGCGGAACGGATCGAGGCCCTGCTGGCGATCCGTGATCTGCATGACCAATACGGCCATATCCAGGAAATTATCGTGCAGAATTTCCGCGCCAAGGACGATACCCGCATGGCCGATTGGCCCGATGCGCCGATCGATGAGCTGCGCTGGAGTATCGCGGTGGCGCGGCTGATTTTCGGTGCGCAGATGCATATTCAGGCGCCGCCAAATCTAAGCCCCGGCGACTCGCCCAGTCTGATCGACGCGGGCATTGACGATTGGGGCGGGGTCTCGCCCGTGACGCCGGACCACGTCAACCCAGAGGCGCCCTGGCCGCACCTGCGCCAGCTGGCGGATGATACCGCGAGGGGCGGCAAGCATCTGGTGGAACGCCTGGCGATCTATCCCGATTACGCGCAGGACGCCGAACGCTGGCTGGATGCGGCCTTCGTGCCGTCTGTTTTGAATAAGGTTGATGCCGCCGGCCTGGCGCGCACGGATACCTGGGCCCCGGGCATTGATATGGCGCCCCCGGTGGCGATCGCCTCCGCTTCTCCTTATGTGCCGGAACTGGACCGCCTGTTGAGCCGCGCCGGCGATGGCGAGGACCTGGATGAGGGCGAGGTCAGCCGACTGTTCGCGGCCCGCGGCGGCGAGGTCGACGCGGTTTGTCAGGCCGCCGATGCCCTGCGGCAAAAGGTCAATGGCGATGATGTTTCCTATGTAGTCGTGCGCAATATCAACTACACCAACATCTGCTATTTCAAATGCCAGTTCTGTGCCTTTTCCAAGGGCAAGTTGAGCGAAAATCTGCGCGGCCGGCCCTACGATCTGTCATTGGATGAAATCTCCCGCCGGGTGGCGGAGGCCTGGGACCGGGGCGCCACCGAGGTCTGTATGCAAGGCGGCATTCACCCCGAATATACCGGCCAGACCTATCTGGATATTCTGCGCGCGGTAAAGGACGCCGCGCCGGATATGCATATTCATGCCTTCTCGCCCCTGGAAGTTTATCAAGGCGCCGAGACGCTTGGATTGTCTTTGCCGGAATTTCTTGGCCAGTTGAAAGAGGCCGGCCTTGGCTCCTTGCCCGGCACGGCGGCGGAGGTGCTGGATGAAGAGGTCCGCCGGGTGCTCTGTCCCGACAAGCTGACAGTGGATCAATGGTTCGAGGTGATGCAGGCCGCCCATGGCGTCGGCTTCCGCACCACGGCGACGATCATGTTCGGCCATGTGGACCGGCCCGTCCATTGGGCCCGGCATCTGCTGCGCCTGCGTGCGCTGCAGGCCAAGACCGGCGGTTTCACCGAATTAGTACCGCTGCCCTTTGTGCATATGGAAGCGCCGATCTATCTGAAGGGCCGCGCCCGCATGGGCCCGACCTATCGCGAGGCGTTGTTGATGCATGCAGTGGCGCGTCTGGTCCTCCACCCGCACATCACGAACATTCAGACATCTTGGGTCAAGATGGGCCGGGATGGTATCCGCGCCGCCTTGAATGCCGGCGTCAACGACATGGGCGGCACCTTGATGAACGAGACCATTACCCGGGCCGCCGGTTCCGAACACGGCCAGGAACTGCCCCCTCATGCCATGGAAAGCCTGATCCGCGAAATGGGCCGTAATCCGGTGCAGCGCACCACCATGTACGGCACGCCGCCGGCACGGCAGATCCAGGCATCCTTCCAGGCGGCGCCCCTGGCCGAGGTGGTCAACAACCCGGCCCGCAAGTATGAACGCGAAAGCGACCGCCAACCCCTAATCCGCCCAGGTCTGGAAGCCAGCGGTGCTGATTGACTCTTGCCTTTAATTATGGGGACACAATACTTAATGCAATTGAATTAAGTATTGTGTCCCCATAATTAGTGAGTGCCCATAATTAGTGCTAGTTTGCGAAGTCTTTGAATTTCGTCGGGATGCGCTGAATATCCTGAAGTACGTCGGGCGGCATGCCGCCGCGCAGTTCGGACGAGGCGCTGTCCGATATGCTGTCTGAAATGCCGCCAAAGCGTTTTTCGATGGCGCCGGCGATTTCGTCATGGCGGCCCACGGCGCTGAACAGATGCACCAGGTCATCGTCGACCTCCGCCGTCATTTTGTCCCATTGATTGGTCTTCGACATGTGGTTCAGCTTTTGGCCAAGTTCCTCCAGGCCATGCTGTTCCAGCACCGGCCAATAGGCACGTGTGGAGCCATAAAAGCCGATCCGCATGCGCACCCATTCGACCATTTTGGCCACCGCTTCATCGTCGGCGCCGGTGGCGATGAAGCCGCCGCCGGAGATCTCGAAATTCTCTCGCTTGCGGCCGACATTGGCCATGGCGCCTTCCAGGCGGGGGACGACGATGTTTTCCAGATACTTGCGGCTGCAAAAGGGATGCAGGCGGGCGCCGTCATATTCCTCGCCCGCGACCTTCATCATTGCCGGTCCCACGGCGGCGACGGTAATGGGCGGGGCGGGAGCATCGATAGGCTCCGGCGTGAAATTCGGCGTCATCAGGGTAAAGCGGTAATGTTCGCCCTCGAAATTCAGCGCCTCGCCGGTTTTCCAATTGTTCCAGATGGCGCGCAGGGCTTGGGCATATTCCCGCAGGCGCGGCGCGGGGGGCGACCAGGGGGCGGAAAAGCGCCGTTCGTTATGGCCTTTCACCTGGCTGCCGATGCCCAGCACGAAACGCCCGTTGGAGGCGGCCTGCAGGTCCCAGCCGATGTTGGCCACCGCCATGGGGCTCCGGGCGAAGGCGATGGCGATGCCGGTCGCCAGTTGCAGCCGCTCGCTGTTCACGGCGGCCACGCCCAGGGGCATGAAGGGGTCGTGGCGGTTTTCCAGGGTGTTGACGCCGTCATAACCCTTGGCCTCGATGGCGCGGACCGCCTCTGGCACCTGGCGCAAATCATGTTGTGGAATTGTTGTCATCACCCGCATGGGAACGTCCTCTCGTTACACTGTTTTGCGGCTAGTGTGCCAGATGGGCCGACGTGGTGCAGGTCTAAATTTTCGGCGCTAGGGCCGAGAGGATAAAATCACGCATGGCCGCGTGCTCGCGGTCTTTGTCCCGGGTCGATAGCCAGTGCAGGCCAATGGAAAAACTGTCCGTTGCGAAGGGCAGCTCGAGAAGGCGCAGATCGTAGTATTCGGAGGCCTTCTCAGCTAGTTGCCGGGGCAGGGTGACGACGCGGTCCGTTTGCGAAACCAGCAGGCAGGCGGAAAGGAAATGCGGTACCGAGCAAACGACGGAACGGCTCCGTCCCATGTCGCGAAGCCGGCCATCGATCACGCCCCGCCGGCCGCCCAGGTCCGGCGCCACCAGGACATGGCCCAGGTCGAGATATGTCTCGATGTCTATGTCGCTTTCCGCCCCGGCCGCTGGATGGCCGGGCCGCAGGACACAGACGAAATCCTGTTTGCTCAGGGCCCGCGAGACCAGATTCTTGAACGGCATGGTCAGATGCGCAATGACGAAATCCACCTGCTCGAACTCAAGCGCGTCCTGGAGAATATCGCTGCGGAAGGGCCGCACTTCGATCGAAACCCCAGGCGCCGCCTTCGCCAGACCGCCGACCAGGTCGGTCAGGAACAGCACCTCCTCCAAATCGGACATTACGAAAATAAAGTTGCGTTTCAGCGTCTCCAACATGACACCCTGTTCCGGGCCGTCTCGTGCGGCAGCCTGTAAATCAGCCAGGGCGCGTTCGACCGTTGGCGCCATTGCCGTGGCGAATTTCGTTGGCAGCATGCCGTTTTTAGAGCGCACGAATAGTTGGTCGCCAAGCTGGCCGCGCAACCGGGTCAAGGCGTTCGAGGCCGCGGGCTGGGTCAAGCCAAGGCTTTGCGCGGCCAGGGAGACGGAGCGATGCCGCATGATCGCATCGAAAACGGAGAAGAGGTTTAAATCCATGTAAAATTCATAAAATCAATATAATGATATATCAATAATAAATTTCCGAAATAATATATCCCGTCCTACCATTTGCCTATTGAGCAGACGAGCAAGGGGGACGGTTCCATGAATGGTATTCTTATTCAGTATGATTATGATGGTGACGAAGGGGCATGGTTGGCGGCGGTCGAGGACTTTGTCGCCGCTATCGATGACGATCCGGCGCTACGGGGCCGATTTTCCTATCGGGTTAATGTGGCAGCCGACGGTGTGAGCCGGGTTCACGTGGGACGCTGGGATAGTGAGGAAACGCTGACGCATCTGCAATCGCAGGACTTTTTCAAGGCGTTCGCGGCCAAGGTTGGTGAATTCGCCGGCGGTCCGCCCAACGCCTCCCGCATGCGCCTGGCGGCGGAGACGGCGGCATGAATAGCCTGTTGCTTATCTCGGGCGTCCTGGCCGCCTTTATGGTGGCGGGGCATTGCACCATGGGTCGAAAGCAGTTCTTTCTGCCCATGCTGGCGGCGGCTTTCGATCCCACATCAAAGCGGATCATGGCCTTTGTCTGGCATATGTCGACCGTGACTTTGGTGCTGGCTACGGCGGTGTTGTTTTATTCGGCGCTGATGCCTGGTGACGGCGCGGTCCGCAATGCCCTCGCCCTGTATATCGCGGCGCAGTTCCTTTGTTATGGCGCGGTGCATCTGTTGCTCGTCGCCAGCTCTGGCCTATCTGGCGCGATTTACAAGCAGTTCCAATGGTCGCTGTTCCTCGCCGTGGGTATTGCAGCCGCCGCGGGGGCCTGAATCAACAGGCTCGGTGTCGGCCACGGAAAAAATATGTCTGCCCCTTGGCAGAACCCCGCTATGCTGGATCTTCAGATGATTGAGGATCCGGATTTATGAGCATTCGCGCCGGTATCGGCCTTTCGACCTATCCTTTCTCCAGCACGGACGGGTTCTGGAAATGGGTGCAAATGTGCGAGGAAGGTGATGTGGATTCCATCTGGCAGACCGATACCCTGGTCTCCAAGGAACCCATGCTGGAATGCATGACCACCATGGCCGCCATCGCGGGCGCCACCAAAAAGCTGAAATTCGGCATGAACGTCGCGTCCGTCGCCTTGCGCAATCCCCTGGTCCTGGCCAAGCAATGCGCCACCATCGATGTCTTGAGCAATGGCCGCATTCTGCCCGCCTTTGGTATCGGCAGTACCTTTTCGGCGGATTGGCGCACCACCGGTACGCCGACCAAGCGCCGGGGCAAACGCACGGATGAGGGGCTGGAGATCATCGGCCGGTTGTGGCGCGGCGAAACGGTGACCCTGGATGGCGAATTCTTTCAATATGACGGCGTGCGCATTTCGCCCCTGCCGGTGCAAAAGGAGCTGCCATTGTGGATTGGCGGTTCGTCCCAGGCGGCGATCCGGCGCACGGTGAAATACGGTACCGGCTGGCAAGCCTCGTTCGAAAGCCCGGAACAGGCCGGTGTCACCGTCGCGGCCATCAAGCAGGGCATGCAGGATGCGGGCCGGGAGTTCGAGGATGACCATTTTGGTACCGGCATCAACTTCCGCTTTGGCAAATGGGATGACGATGTGGTGGTCCGCGCCGCCGAGCGTTTTGAGCGGGTCGGCGGACGTGACTCGCGGCAAAGCTTCGCCGTCGGCGGGGCCCGGGAGATCCTGGATAAGGTCCGTGCCTTTGCCGCCGCTGGCTTGCCGAAAATTATACTCCGCCCTCTGGCCGGCGACGACGGGGATACCATACGGCAGACACAATTGATGATCGACGAAGTGCAACCGGCCATTCGGGTGATGAGCCAGGAAATGAACTTGGATTGAACGATAACGCCCAACAGAGGCGGCAATAAAAGCAAGCAGAGGAAACCAAATCATGACGGAAAGAAAACTGAAGATTGTTGGCTGGGGCTTCGAGGGCGATGATATCTCGGTCGAAGAGCACGAGATGATCACCTCCCGCTATAGGGAGCGTTTCACGGGTGATTTCGAAATCCGCAAGGCGCCCACCGAAGACTCGATCGAACTGCATGCCCCGCGCCTGGAAATTCCCGCCTCCATGGCCGCCTTCGCGACCACGGAGAAGCGCGACCGTCTGGTCCATACCTATGGCAAATCCGTGCCCGATTACACCCGCATCTTTGACGGCGATTTCACGCCTGCCCCTGACATTGTCGCCTTCGCCAGGGACGAGAGCGATATCGAGGCAGTGTACGAATATGCTTCCGGCGCCAATGTGGCGGTGATACCTTTCGGCGGCGGCTCCTCCGTCTGCCGCGGGGTAGAGCCAGAGGTCGGCGGCAGCTACAACGGCACCATTAGTTTGGATCTGACCAAGCTGGACAAGATCCTTGAAGTCGACAAAACCTCACGGGCGGCACGCATTCAGGGCGGCATCCGCGTACCGGCCATGGAGGCGCAGTTGAAGAGCCATGGCTTGACCATGCGGCATTTTCCGCAAAGCATGGAATTGGCCACCCTAGGCGGCATGATCGCCACCCGTTCGGGCGGTCATTACGCCACGCTGTACACCCATATTGATGACTTCGTCGAAAGCCTGCGCACGGTGACCCCCGTTGGCACCATGGAAAGCCGGCGTTTGCCCGGCTCGGGCGCTGGTCCCAGCCCCGACCGCCTGATGATTGGCTCCGAAGGCGCTTTGGGCATCATTACCGAGGCCTGGATGCGCCTGCAGGACCGGCCCACCTATCGGGCCGGCGGCGCCGTATTGTTTGATGATGTCTTCAAGGCGGCCGAGGCCGTGCGCGCGATCTGCCAATCGGCGCTGTTCCCGGCCAATGTGCGTCTGCTGGATGCTGACGAGGCCTATAATAATGGCTTTGGCGACGGCAAGCAGTCGGTGGTTATTCTCGGCTTCGAAAGCGCCGATCACCCAATGGAACCGTGGCTGGATCGCGCCCTGGAAATCGTTCGTGATTTCGGCGGCAGCTATGACGACGGCAGCGCCAAAAGCGGCGAGGGGCACCGTTCCGGTGCCGCCGGTGCCTGGCGCCATGCCTTCATCCGCATGCCCTATTTCAAGACCGCGACCATCGAGATGGGGGTGATTACCGATACTTTCGAGACCTCGATCACCTGGGAGCGTTTCCCGAAGTTCTACGAGGAAGTCCTGGCCGCGACGCGGCAGGCCGCCTTGGAAGTCACGGGGCAACCGGGGGCGGTCTCATGCCGTTTCACCCATTGCTATCCCGATGGGCCGGCGCCGTATATTTCCTTCCAGGCCAAGGGCCGCCATGGTGCCCTGGCCGAGCAATGGCTGGCGATCAAGACCAAGGCGCTGGACGCGGTGATCGAACATGGCGGCACCGTTACCCATCATCATGCCGTGGGCCGGGAGCACATGCCCTGGTACGACCGCCAGCGTCCGGATCTCTTCGCCGCCGCCATGGCCGGTGCCAAGGATCGTCTTGATCCCAAGGCAATTCTCAACCCCGGAGTCCTGCTGCCAGTACGCAGTTGAGCCCTTTGCAGTGTTGAGTATTGATGAAGTCCTGGGTGGGCAGCCAAGCCGGCTGACCCACCTGCTGGACGCCGGCGCCGAACGCGCCGCCGATACGGTCATTGTCACCGGTGACGAAGAACGTCTGACCTATGCGCGATTGGTCGCCCGTGTCGCCGAAAGCGCCGAGCGGCTGACCGAGCATGGCGTGCGTGCCGGCGACCGGGTGCTGCTGGTTTTGGAAAACAGCGTCGAGGCGGTGGTGTTGTTTTTCGCGGTGCAGCGGTTAGAGGCCTGGCCCGTGATGGTCAACGCCCGCATGACGGCCAGCGAAATCACCGGCATTCAGGCGCATTGTCGGCCCCGCGCCGTGGTTTTTATCAGCGCGGCCTCGCCCGCGGCCCTGGCCCATGCCGAGACTTTTGCGGCTGTTGCGTTGGGACCGGTACATATCCTGGCCGGACTGCCGGCTGAACCGGAACCATGGGGGCCGGCCTCCGAGCAACAAGTCGCGGCGATGATCTATACCTCCGGCTCCACCGGTCAACCCAAGGGCGTGATGCTGAGCCACCGCAACCTGCTCTTCAATGCCGCCGTGGTCGCGCGGGAGCGGGGCTATTGTCCCGATGATACGCTGTATGGTCTGGCGCCCATGTCACACAGCCTTGGCCTTGGCGGTTTGTTGCTGCCTGCGCTATTGAGCGGCGCGCGCTATCACGCCGTGGCGCGGTTTGACCCAATGGCGTTCTTGGACATGGCCATGGCGGGCGAGGTCACGATCCTGAACGCGCCGCCGGCGGCCTATCTGGCGCTTAGCAAGGTGATCGCCGATAGGGGGCTGGATTTGAGCGCGGCCAAGCTGCGTGTGCTCGGTGTCGGCAGCGCGCCGCTGGATGCGTTGTTGAAGGAACGTGTCGAGGCGGCTTTCGGGCAGCCATTGCACAATGGTTACGGTATCACCGAGACCGGGCCGTCGATCAGCTTCAGCCGGCCCGATAATCAGGCGCCGGGCCTTTCCGTCGGGCCGCCGTTGCCCCGTGTCGAAGTGAAGGTTGTCGATGCCGCCGGCGCGGAAAGGCCAACCGGCGGGGAGGGGGAGTTGTGGGTCCGCAGCCCCGGCAACATGCTGGGCTATTACCGCGACGAGGCCGCGACGGCGGCGGCCATGCGGGATGGCGGCTGGTTTGCCTCGGGCGATATCGCCAGCCTTGATGGGGACGGCAATCTTTACATTCTCGGCCGTCTGAAGGAATTGATCATCCGCTCCGGCTTCAACGTTTATCCAGCCGAGATCGAAAACGTTCTCAATGATGACGCCGCCGTAGCCGCCTCCGCCGTGATCGGCGTGCCTGATGATGCGGATGGCAAAAACGAGGCGATCGTGGCCTATGTCCAACCCGCCGTGGGCCTGGAGGTCGATACGCAGCGCCTGGCCGCGACCTTGCGCGAGCGCCTCTCGCCCTATAAACAGCCGCGTGAAATACGGATCATGGAACAGCTGCCGCAAACCAGCACCGGCAAGGTCCTGAAGGCGCGCTTGAAATAGATTTTTCTATTGCTTTCCCCTCGGCCCGGCGATTAATGACAGGACTGGACAAAGTGAGGAATTTTGCATGTCGTTGAAAGTTGAAGCCGAGCAATTGGAAGCCCTGATCGCCGAGATATTCGATCGCGGCGGCTGTATGCGGGACGAGGCCGAGCGGATCGCCATGCGCCTGATGGGCGCGAACCTGACCGGCCATGACAGCCATGGGGTGATCCGTACCTCGCGCTATATCGATTGGCTGTCACGGGGCATGTTCCATGCCGGGCGCAAGGTGCATATCGGTCTGAATACCGATGCCCTGTGCATTCTGGACGGCCAATACGGTTTCGGCCAAACCATCGGCGAGCAAGCGGTCCGTCTTGGCCTGGACAAGGCGGCGAAAAATGGCGCCGCCGTGGTTGCCTTGAACAACTCGGGGCACCTGGGGCGCATTGGCGATTGGGCCGAAATGGCCGCCGCCGAAGGCTTCGTCTCCATTCATTTCGTCAACGCCCGCGGCTCGGTCCTGGTGGCGCCTTTCGGTGGCGCCGAGGCGCGCTTTTCCACTGCACCGTTCTGCGTCGGCGTGCCACGGGGCGACGAGCCGCCGGTGGTGCTGGATTTCGCCACCTCCATCGTGGCCGAGGGTAAGGTGCTGGTTGCCTATAAGGGCGGCAAGCCGCTACCGGAAGGTGCCTTGATCGACGAGAATGGTACCCATACATCCGAGCCGGAAGTTCTGTACGGCAGCGCTGGTCCCGATGCACCGCCCGCCGAACGCAACGGCTATGGCGCCATTCGGGCCATGGGCGATCACAAGGGTTCGGGCCTGGCATTTATCTGCGAGCTGTTGGGTGGTTCCCTGACCGGCAACCGCGCCACTGGTCTGGAAGGCGAGCATTTCGCCAACGGCATGCTGTCGATCTATCTCTCCGTCGAGGTCTTCGATCAGGGCGGCGGCTTCGCCGACGATATCAAGCGCTACATCGACTATGTGAAAAGCGCCAAACCGGCCAAGGCGGACGAACCGATCCTGGTCCCTGGCGACAAGGAACGGGAGGTCAAGGCGGATCGTCTGGCCAACGGCGTGCCCATGTCAGAGGAGACCTGGGAGGATATTGTCAAAACCGCCCGCAATGTTGGCATGGAACAGGAAGAAATCGACGAGATCGCGACGCCCATGGCCTAAACGCCGGTCTTACCGATCCAACCCGACGCCTCGAAAACGCGAGCGCACGGTCATAAGTGCGCCAAGGTCGAGGAACGGCCTGGGCGGTATCAGAGCGGCGGGGGCGGAAGCCAGGCAATCGTCGATCAACGATGACTGGCCGCCGGCGGCGTATTCCGCCAGCGCCAGGCCGAACGCCGTGCCCTTGGAGACGCCGGAACCGTTATAACCGCCAGCGAAATAAATATTGTCCCGCTGCCGGCCAAAAAAATTGGTGCTGTTGCGGCTCATGCCTTCGACGCCGGACCAGGCGAATTCGAACGGCACATGCGCCAATTGGGGGAAGCGTGTCTCGAATGCGGCCCGATGGATGGCCTGGCGCCTGCCGAGCTCGGCATCGCTCAACAATGCCGCGCCACGGTATTCGACGGTGTTGCGGATACAGATCCGGCGGTCAGGAGTCAGCCGTACCGTTGCACCGCCGCTGTGTAGGGAGAGAATGCCCCATTCGCTCAACTGTCCGAGTGCGGCGAGTTCGTCCTCATCCAGGACCCGCGTGAAACTGCCCGACAAGGTGCTGCCGGTCAGGGCGTAACGCAGAAAGCCCAATTTCGCCGCTTCGTTGTTGGTTGCCAGGAGCAGCTTGTCGGTTTGCACCGTACCATCGGGCAGCTCGAGACTTAGGGGCGCGCCTGGGTTAATCGCCAGCACCGGACTTTGTTCATACAGCTGCACGTTGCCGGGCAGGCTGTCCGCCAGGCCGTGAACCAGGGCCGCCGGATGCAGCAGGACCCCTGGATGGACATGGACGCCGGTCTTGTACAACCCCGTGCCCAGTCGTTCGTGCAGCATCTCCCCATCAAGGGGTGTGTGAGGGATCTCCATGGCCTCGAGATAGGGCATGAAATTATCCCGCTCCCGAATGGCGAGCTGATCGGCGGCGGCGTAATGGATGCCCTCCTCGGACCATTGGCAATCAATGGCATGGCGGGCGACCTGGCCGCGAAGTGAGTCCACGCCGGCCTGATTGATGCGGTTGATACGGCGGTATTCGCCCATCTGGGCGGCATCGAAGGGGCCGTTGAAATGGGTGATGCCGACGGCGAAACCGGAATTGCGCCCCGAGGCGCCCTGTCCGACCAGACGTGCATCGAGCAGCAGGATTTTTTGGCTGGGCTGCAATTCGGCCAGGCGCCGGGCACAGGCAAGACCAGTGACGCCGGCGCCGACCACCGTCCACGGCACCCGTTGTGTTCCCGTAAGGGCGGGGCGGGGGTGGCGGGTGGGCAAAAGTTCGGCCCAGCCATGCTTGTCCGTTGGGTAGGAATTACGGCTTCGGTACATGGCGGGGAATCTACCCTCTACCCGAGTGCCCGCCAATACTAAATGGAGCCACGGCTGGGGCGCTTGAAACTTCGCGATTGCGCGCCGGATGGGCAAGCCGATAAACTGAAGCCCTCGCCATGCAAGCGATCTCTGGGAGGGGAGTTGTTGAAGGTGAAATCGTGCCTTTGACGGGACCTGAAGCGGCGGAAGCCGCCGCGCGCTGCTCGCACGCGCTGGCTGCGCAGCCGGATCGTCTAGAAGCCGCACAGTTGCTCGCCGGGCTGCTACAGCGCTATGAATTTAATGCCGAGGCCGATATTTCCCCGCGTGGTCTGGAAGCCGCGTTCGCGTTCGCGAATGTTGACCGGCAGGCGTTGTGCGACGGCGCGTTCGCCCTGCTGAAAGGCCGGGCTCCACTCGCCGATGTGCTGGCGCGTGGCCGAGCCGACGGCTGGGACGCCGCGGCGGCGATGCTTACCCGCAAGGGCGCGGCGCGGTTGCTGCGCGGCAGGTTGTTCCAGGCCGCCTTGAGCCATGGCGTCGTCACCGACATCGAAATCGAATGCATGCTGACGGCGCTGCGCCGGCGCCTGCTGCTATCACCGGCATTGCTTGAGGCACGGCCGCTCTATCAATTCGCCTGCGTGCTGATCCGCCAATGCCTGAACAACGAGTACGTTTTTTTTGCCGATGAAGACGAGCGTATCGCCCTGGAGGAACTGGCGGTCGATTTCGACGCGCTGTTGGCGGGCAATGGAGCAGCGGGCGCGGTCTTTTTGCTGCTGTCATTGTATCGCCCGTTTCATGAGACCCTTGGTGATCGGGCGGGTGCCGTCGACAAGGTGTCGCCCCAGGCCTTGCGCGCCGTGCTGCGTGACGAATTGGAGGCCCGCGGAATAGAGGCCGCCCATGCGGACGGGATGCACCATCTGACGGCGGTCACCGACGAGATTTCGCAACGGGTCACCGAGCAATATACCCACGATCCATATCCGCGCTGGCTCAGTCTACAGGCGCCGCGGCTGGGCAGCGGCAATGAGCGCATGGGGGAGCATTTCTCCGTTGCCGAGCTCGCCATGATCGACGGTCCGTGCGAGGTTTTGATCGCCGGTGCGGGTACCGGCCGTCAGGCGGTTCATTCGGCCATCGGTTATGGCGCCGAGGCCAGGGTGCTGGCGATGGACCTGAGCGCGCCGAGCCTTGCTTATGGTATGCGCATGGCTGATGTGCTGGGGGTGGGGAACCTGCGTTTCGCGGTTGGTGATATTCTGCATCTTGATAGGTTAGACAGCCAATTTGATGTGATTGAATGCGTTGGCGTTCTGCATCACATGGCCGATCCCTATGAGGGATGGCGCGCGCTGCTTGACCGTTTGCGTCCGGGAGGGCTGATGCTGATCGGGCTCTACAGTGCTGTGTCACGTCGGGTCATCGGAGCATTGTCGGATCACCCCGATTGGCCGGGCCCGAATGTGGATGATGACGGGCTGCGCGCCTACCGGCGAAAACTGATGCAAAAGGCAATCGCTGAAGACATTAGCGCGCTGACGAAATCAGTCGATTTCTTTACCAAAAGCGGGTTCCGTGATCTTGCCTTGCATGTCAGCGAACAGACCTGCACCATTCCAGAGATCAGCGGTTTCATGGCCGGTCAGGGACTTGAATTTCACGGCTTTAGCCTGCCGGACGAAACCTTGCGGGCCTATGCGGATGCCTTCCCTGGCGATGGGCCGAGCGGCACCCTTGAGCACTGGGCCGCCTTCGAACAGGACAACCCGCAAACCTTTGGCGGTATGTACCTGTTCTGGTGCCGCGGGTGAGCGGCGATCACCGACGCTGCGGGCTAAAGAACTTTTTCGGTTTCCGGGTCGATCAGATGCATGTGCGCCATGTCGATCGTGAAGTCCATGGACTCACCGACCTGGCTGACCGCCCGTGGCCGTGACCGGGTGGTAATTTCGGTATCGGCGATGTTGATAAACACCATGGTGTCGATACCCATGGGTTCGAGGACGATGACTTTAGACGAAAAATCGTGATGCGTTGGATCCGTATGCGGTCGTTTGTCGGTGATATGTTCCGGTCGAATACCGAACAGCATCTCCTTTCCGACGGTCGGGCCGTAGCGGTCCCCGCGATCGGCGGGCACGGGAAGGGTCAGATCATCCGACAACCGGATCGCCAGGCCACCGTTCGCGGCTTCGACGCGGCACGGTATGAAGTTCATCGAGGGTGAGCCGATAAAGGCTGCCACGAACAGGGTTTCGGGGGCGTCATACATTTCCTCCGGACTACCGACCTGTTCAATGACGCCTTCGTTCATCACGACGATCCGGTCGGCCAGGGTCATCGCCTCGACCTGGTCATGGGTGACGTAGACCACGGTGGTCTTGACCCGCTGATGGATCTTTTTAATCTCCGTGCGCATCTGCACGCGCAGCTTGGCGTCCAGGTTGGACAGGGGTTCATCGAACAGAAAGACCTGAGGGTCCCGGACGATGGCGCGGCCCATGGCGACGCGCTGGCGCTGGCCGCCGGAAAGCTGTTTCGGCCGGCGTTCCAAAAGCTCGCCAATATTCAGGATTTCGGCGGCATCGTTGACACGGCGGTCTATTTCGGCCTTCGGCGTCTTGCGCAATTTCAATCCGAAAGACATGTTTTGATGCACGCTCATATGGGGATAAAGCGCATAATTCTGGAACACCATGGCGATGTCGCGGTCCTTGGGCGCGACTTCATTGATGACACGGTCGCCGACCACGATGTCGCCGGCGGTGATGTCTTCCAGTCCCGCGATCATGCGCAAGGTCGTGGTCTTGCCACAGCCGGACGGGCCGACCAGGGCGATGAATTCATTATGATCAATATCCAGGTTGATACCGCGCACGGCGGCGACATCATCGTAGTACTTCCAGAGATCTCTCAGCTGAATTTCGGCCATTTTTGCACTCTTCTTTCTTCTTTTTGGTCTCGTCTTGGGCCGCCGGGATCAATCACGCCGGCGGGCCTCCCTGTTTAATGACCGGTTACATTGTCTACTTGATCGCACCGGCGGTCAGTCCGGAAGTGAAGTAGTCCATGAAGAACCCATAGATCATGATGATTGGCAATGCGCCGATAAAGCAGGCTGCCATCAATGAACCCCAATAATAAATGTCGCCCCGGATCAGTTCCGTTATGACGCCGACCGAAATGGTCTTGGCGGTCTCGTCCTGAATAAACACCAGGGAATAGAGCAACTCGTTCCAACTGAGGGTGATGGAAAACAGGATGGCGCACATAATGCCCGGGATCGCCATGGGCAGGACGACCCTGATAAGCGCGCCAAGGCGCGAACAACCATCCAGATAGGCGCATTCCTCGACCTCCACCGGGATGGTTTTGAAATAGCCCATCAGCAGCCAGGTCACGAACGGGATCAGGAACGTTGGGTATGTCAGGATGAGCGACCAATAAGTATCCCGGATTGGGACCCAATCATCGATCGTATTGATGACATCAATCAACGGAATAAACAGCAGCGTCTGCGGTATCAGGTAGGTGATGAAGACGGCAACACCGAAAATCTCAACGCCGCGAAATCGTAGACGTGCCAGGGCATAGGCGGCCAATGTGCCGATCGAGACCGAGATAATGGTCACCGCCACCGTGACGATCAGGGTATTCACGAACCAGTGGCTGAAGAAACTGGTGTTTTGGGCCAGGTAAACATAATGCTCTGTTGCGATCCCGGACGCCCAGAATGGAGAGTTACCCAGATTATTGATCTCGGCATCCGTCTTAATCGAGGTGACGCCCATGATGTAGAAGGGAAACAGCGCGAAGAATACATAAGGCAGCAACGCAATGTAATTTGCCGCCGCTTTACGCCGGCGCCAGATCGGCACCTTGTTGATGGCCACTTCCCGGCCGCTGCTGCCGGTTAACGTATCGGTACTAGAGCTCATGTGAAGTATCCCTTCTCACCATCCGCAGCAAAAAGATCACGATGAATACCAGGATCGGGAACAGGAACAGCGCGACGGCCGCGCCCAGGGCGATCTCGTGATTCAAAATGCCGTAGGTGAAGGAGTAGGTGGAGAACAGGTGCGTCGAGTTCATCGGACCGCCCCTGGTCAGCACATAGATGATGTTGAATTCGCCCAACGTGAAGATGGTCGAAAACAGGATGATGATGGCCAGCACCGGCCGCAGCAGCGGCAGCGTGATGGAATAGAACTTGCGCCATGTCGAGGCGCCGTCGATCTCGGCGGCATCGTATAGATGATCCGGGATCGCCATCAGTCCAGCCAGGATGGTGATAATGAAAAACGGAATGCCGCGCCAGATGTTGACGAAGATCACCGAGGCCATCGCCAGGGTCGGATTGCCGAGGAAATTATATGGTCCCCAACCAAACATGGTGAACGGCCACATGTTCGCCAGAAGCCAGTTAATGTGGCTGTAGGTCGGATCCAGGATCAACCACCAGCCCAGCGTGGAAAGCGCCGTCGGCGCCACGAAAGGCAGGAGAACCGAGCCACGGAAGAAGCGCTTCAGCTTCAGAATACGTTGCAGTAACAACGCACAGCTGAGACCCAGCACCACCTTGAAGAGGACCGACCAAAAGGCGAACAGCAAGGTATTCCAGATTGTCTCTATAAAGATATCGTCTTCGGTCAGGATATAAATAAAGTTTTCCAGACCCACATAGGATGCCGGCTCGCCGACAAAGGCGTCGGAGACGCTGAACCAGACCGCAAGACAAAAGGGATAAACCACCAGAGAAATCATAACGAGGGTGGCCGGCAGCAGGAAACCATAGCCGTCTATATCCGGGCCAACCCGCTTCTTCATCCGGGAGCGGAATGAAGCGGGCGGTGACGTTATCACCGCCCGCTCGACTTCAGGTACACTTACCATGGCTTGTTAATCACCTTGGTATAGTCAACAGGCCAAGCCTGTTTTTTAGTATCCAACACGCTAACTACCCCTCGCGCTTGGCAGCCCGCCTGTAGATCCGCTTCATTTGCGATTCCAACTTCTTGACCGCGTCTTCAGCGGAAGCCTTGCCGACCGCCACGGATGCCACGGCATCGGGCAGCAGGTATTGATCAACCACCGTCTGCACGGCCGCCGTCGGCACGCCGGGCCAGCCGATCGCATGGGTATACCAGCCGATGAACGGCGCGAAGTAATACTTGGAGTTGGAAGCATACAACGGATGCAGCGCATTCCCTGCAAGCACCGGCTGGTTATAGCCTTTACTCGCGGTGAGATGCTTCTCGGCATTCTCTTTCGAGAAATGGAAGGCCATGAATTCCTTGGCCAATTCTTTCTCCTTGGCGAACTTCCAAACGCCCATGTTGTTGAAGGAGGCTGCCATGTGACGGCCCGCCGGTCCCTTGGGCGGCATGATGTGGTTGATCGCGTGATGCACCAGCCGGTCCGTGCCGGGAACCTTTGTCTGGGCCTTGATCGCCGAACGATAGGCACTGATCGGATTCAGGATCATGCTGCATTTGCCGGAGTTCAGGCAGACGTTGTTGTTGCGGTCATCCCAGGCCAGCACTTCGTCGGTCATGGCATCGTTATACAGCGCCGAGATGAACTTGAAGGCTTCCACCGACTGTTTCGAGTTCACAGCCACGGTCTTGCTGTCCTCATCCACCAACCTGGCGCCATAGGACCACATGATACCGCGCAGGATCATGTTCGAATCGACCGAATGAGCAATCTGGATACCAAGCGGATTGCCTTTTTTCTTCAGCTTGGTGCCGATGCGATGCACATCGTCCCAGGTATTGGGCAGATTTTCGCCAATTTCGCCGATCAGATCCGTGCGCAACGCCAAGGGGAACGAAATGAAGAACCATGGAATGGCCTTGTGGTGGCCATCCGAGCCCTTGCCCACCGTTCCATCCGTCCATCCCCCGCCGGCCTTGCCGATTTTCTCATAGATTTCGTCGACACTTTCCAGATGCTTGGAATAGAGATGCGGGTTCGAGTTGCCCACGGAAACCAGATCATGTCCTTTTTGTCCCTGCACCTCACCCGCGAGCACCGCCGGTAGCTGCAAATGGGCGACGCGGTCGAGGCGGGTCTTGACGCCGGCGGCCTTGCCGAATTCAGCTAACTGCCGTTCCAATTCCACATCCGATGCCGGCACGAAATGAGAATTCGTGAGCATCTTGAGCTCGCGTGCCTGCGCCGTCGCCGGGGCGACGCCAGCTGCGAGAATGCCCGCCAGACCACCTGACACGGTGGCTGTGCCCTGGAGGAATTTCCGCCGGCTGGAAGCCTTATTCGAGAGTGTATCGTTCTTTTGCGTAAGTTTAGTTTTACTAACCATTGTTCCTCTCCCTGCTGCAAAATTGTTCGGTTTTGTTGTTTCTTGGTTCGGTTTGATTAGAAAGTCGAAATATTTACATGACAGATCTACACGATAGTGTAACCGGACTGCCTGCTGTTATGTCAATCGTTTATGTCAAGAACCGGTATGAATAGCCTGCCAATAGTCCGCGTTCAGGTCCCAAAGGTAGGCATCGTGCGTCGATTCCAGACAGCGCCGTAGGCTGGGATAGATCTGTAGTTCGAGATCCTTTCCGCAACCGCGCAGTTCGACCTCGGCAAAGCCCCGCGCTTCCTTCGACATCTTAGCCGCCGCCAGGCTGGCACTTGCCTGCCTCATCAATTCCTTGCCCGCCGACGGGGTGTCGAGGTCGCCGTAAGGCAGGGAATTCGCCAGTTTAGACAGCCAACGCACGGTCTCCGTCCGGCCCGCGCCCAGATCGACAAGCCGGCTGCCGGCGGTGCGGAGAGTGTCCTTGACCAGGGCAATTTCCGAGGCAGTGAAGGGCGTCTTGTCGCCTGGTTGGGGCACTGGCAGCAGGGTCACGTCCCTGCCGATGTTGACGCTGATTTGCTTCAGGCCCAGTTTTTCCAGTTCGCTTTTGGCGATGGAAATACGTACCGCCACTTGCGTGCGTGCCGCCGTCAGTTTCAACCCGGGAGGTGCCGTCAGCGCGACCTGCTGCCCATGCCGATTCTTGGCCGTGATCTCAAAGCCATCGCTGCCAGCCAGTTTGTAGGCTGTTCCACCGGGCGGCGAGGGGCGCTCGTTCTGCAGACAATAGCTGGAGAAGGTTGCGCCGCATTCAGCGCCGTCGCAGGCCAATTGCACGGCACCCTCGGTTGATAGCAGCGCCAGGGCCTGTGGTGCGGCCTGTGCGTTCAGCGTGAAGGCCGCCGACATCACGGCGGCGGCTAAAAAACCGAATGATTGAAATTTTCCGAGCATGGCCCATCCCCTGTGCAAACGAGAGACCGGCCTGGCGGTACGGCCCAGACGAGCCGATCTTCACTTGTCATAAACCATGTTAACCGTCGCATGAAACGGCGGTACGGGCAAGTAAATACGCCATGCGCGGCGCTTGCGGCTAACTACGGCGATGCGCCGTCGCGCTGGTATCAATGCTTAGATCTTCGGTGATCACCACGCCGTAGTCATTGGCCGCCGTGTCGATGCTGATCAAGCCGTCGGCGACGTCTGCCTGTACCTGTTGCGGATCACGCAGCATGGGATCGCCGTAGCCGCCCCCCGCCGGTCCGACGCAAACAAAGCGGTCGCCGGCCTGAACCGGCGTGTGCGGCACTTTCGAGGGCAGTTCACCGCCTTGGCCGTTACTGCGGTCCAGACGCAGCCCCGCCGCGCCGCCACTCGAGCCACCCTGAAAGCCCCAGGGCGCGAATTTGTGGCCCTCGCCCTCGACCGAGGCGCCGCCGTCGTCGAGATAGACGAATTCCCGCACCGAACCGAGGCCGCCGCGCCATTGCCCGGCGCCGCAGATATCCTCGCGCAGCTCGTAGCGGTCCACGCGTAGGGGCAGATGGGATTCGATGTCTTCAATGGGATTGTTGCGGGTGTTGGCATACAGGGTATCCACCGCGTCCATGCCGTCCCTGCCGTCCCGGCCGCCATAGCTGCCTTCGAAGATTTCCATATGTACCCAGTGTTCGGAGTTTTGCAGACCGGAAAACGCAATCACGCGCAAATTGCCGATGCCCGCCGATACCTGGCTGGGCGCAACCTCCGCCAGGGCCTTCATCACCGTATCGGCCAGCTGATTGCCGGGGCAGAAACGCGCAATGGTAGGTGCCGGGAAGACCGGATTGGCCAGGCAGCCAACAGGTGCGACTATCTTGATCGGGCGCACCAGGCCGTCGTTGACCGGGATATGGCCGTGCACGGCGGTGTCGAGAAGCACTGAGCGCACGGTCAGCCAGATTGCGATATCCACCGTGCCCTGCAGGGGCATGTTGATGGGCTTGTCCGGGATCTGTGGCGCCGTGCCGGTCAGGTCCACCACCATTTCATCCCCCGTGACGGTAATGGCAACACAAAGGGGCAATTCCTTGCGGCTGGGTTCCGGATCATCAAGATAGCCATCGATATAGGTCGTGGCCGAGTAGGTCCCGTCTGGCAGCGCCGCGATGGCCTGGCGCATCAGCCGTTCGGAATGGCCCATGACGCTTTCGCAGGCGCTTTGGAAGATGGCCTTGCCATAGCGGTCGATCAGTTCCACCAGGCGTTCGGCGCCAATGCGGGCGGCGGCGATCTGCGCCTCCATATCGCCCACCACCAGATCGGAGACCCGGATATTATCGCGCAGGATATGCCAGACCGGTTCTACTTTTTCGCCCTGGTCATAGACACGAATAGCCTTGAATTGCAGCCCCTCGGCGTAGGCATCGATGGCATCGACGATGCCGCAGCTGCCCGGCGTCAGGGCGCCGATATCGAGATGATGCGCCGTGGTGGCCGAAAAGGCGATCAGCTCGCCGTCATAGAACACCGGCACAATGAAGCCCACGTCCGGGCCGTGGGAGGCGCCGGAATAGGCATCGTTGTGCATGATCACATCGCCGGGCTTCAGGCTGTCGCCGCGTTGGTCGAGAATTTTCTGCATACCCTGGACGTAGCCGGGAATGGGGCCTGATTGCAGAGGCGTGGATTGCGCCGATTCCGCCAGGCCCCGGCCTTGCACATCGACGAGGCCGGCACCGAAGTCCTCCGATTCCCGAATAATCGAGGAATAGGACATGCGCATCAGCTTGTAGCCCATCTCGATCGCGATGTTCTCCAAGGCGCCTTGGATGACCGAGGCGGTGACATGATCCACGGCGGGGGCGTTTCGCGTTTGCAGGTTCATGATCAGGCTCCTGTCTCAATCAGCAGATTGCCCCCCGCCTGAGCCGTGGCCCGGGCGCCGGGGGGGATGACGGTGGTGGTATCTTTCTGCAGCACGATCGCCGGCCCCTCAAAAACCTGATCGATCGGCAGCTTGTCCCGCGCATACAATGGTGTCGGCAGGGCCGCCAGTTCGCCTTCGATACGGAAATAGCATTGGGCCTCGTCCAGCAGGGCATCCTTTAGGCTGCCGCCTGGTGGTAATGTCGGCAAGGCGATCTTGGGCATTTGGCCGATGCCGGTGACCCGGATATTGACGATCTCGATGGGGTTGTCGGCAAAGACATGGCCGTATTCGGTGGTGTGGATGGCCTCGAATGCCTTGAAGATATCCGCCAGGGAGGCCGCGTCAACGGGGCCATCGGCCACGGGAACGCGCAGCTCGTAACCCTGGCCCACATAGCGCAGATCGCCGCTGCGTTGATATTCCACCGCGCCTTCGTCCAGGCCGTCGGTTTTGAACTGGGCCGCCAGGCCGGCGCGCATGGCCTCGAAATCCCGGCTTAACCGATCACCATCCACATTCCCGCTGGTCTGAAACTCGGTCCGGATGGCGTCGTATTTCAGATCCGTGGTCAGCAAACCGGCAGCCGAGGTAATGCCGGGGTAGGGCGGAATGATGACTTCAGGTATGCCCAAATCCCGCGCGACCTCGACGCCATGTAATGGCCCGGCGCCGCCAAAGGCGACCAGCGAGAATTCGCGCGGGTCATGGCCCTTTTGCACCGTGCGCGATCGGATCGCATTGGCCATGTTGGCATTGATGATGGTCAGCACGCCGTCGGCCGCGGCCTCCACGTCCATACCCATTTGTTCGGCGAAGCTGGCCATGACCTTGTGTGCGGCGGCCGCTTCCAGGTTCATCTCGCCGCCCAGGAAATTGCCCGGCTGCAGACGGCCCAGGACAACATTGGCATCCGTCACCGTGGGCAGTTCACCGCCTCGGCCATAGGCGGCGGGGCCCGGTACGGCGCCGGCGGAATGCGGGCCCACCCTGAAAGCCTGGCCGGCATCAAGATGGGCGATGGAGCCGCCGCCCGCGCCAATGGTGTGAATATCGATCATCGGCGCCATCACCGGGTAGCCGCCGATCGAGGTGTCCCGTGCCGTGGCTTCGGCGAACTGGCCGTCAACCACCAGGCCGATATCAGCAGAAGTGCCGCCAATGTCGAAAGTGATCAGGCGCTTGCGGTCGGAACGTTCGCCGCTCATGGCGCCGCCCAGCACACCCGCCGCCGGGCCCGACAGCAGTGTTAAAATGGGGCGCTCGGAGACCATGGCCCCTGTGGCGACGCCGCCGTTGGAGCCCATGACGTGCAGATCTGCTGTGAAGCCGTTGTCGGCCAGGGCGCGTTCCAGTTCCTGCACATAGACGCGTACCTTGGGGCCGATGAAGGCATTCATGGCGGCGGTGGTGAAACGTTCGAACTCCCGGAACTGGGGCGAGACAGTGGAGGAGGTGGTGACGAAACAGTCGGGATATTCCTCGGCGATGATTTCCGCCGCCCGCTCTTCGTGGGCCGGATTGATATAGGCGAACAGAAAGCAGACCGCTATGGCTTCAACACCTGCCTCTCGCAGCTCCCGCGCGGCAACGCGCACGGCGTCTTCATCCAGCGGCGTCAACACCGCGCCGTCGGGCGGCGTCAGGCGTTCTGGCACGACCTTGCGGTGACGGCGCTGCACCAGGGGCCGGTCCTGCCAGGGCACTTCCTGCATGATAGAGTAATGCTGGGGCCGCTGATGGCGGCCGATGTGCAGAATATCGCGGTAGCCTTCCGTGGTGACCATGCCGGTCTTGGCGCCCTTGTATTCCAGCACCGCGTTGGTGGCGATGGTGGTACCGTGCAGCACGTGGTCGACGGCGGCCCGGTCCACATCGAAACGTTCACAAATCTCGCACAGACCCTGGATGACGCCCCGGCTGGGATCGTCCGGGGTGGTGGGGACCTTGTGAATGGCGATGTCCTGGCTTTCCGTATCGCCATACATCACGTCCGTGAAGGTTCCGCCCACGTCGACGCCGATTAGTTTCATTATTCGTACAATCCTTTGTTCGGGCCCCTATTCGGGCGGCGGAATGACGCCGGCGGTTTCCGTTATCAGCCCGTATTGATCGGGCTGGCGGTGTTCGGCGAAGTTGAACACCGTATTCTTGTAGTGATTACACGCATCCAAATCGCAATCGGCAACCACCAATTCATCCGCCAAGGTTCGGCCTTGCGCCACGATCTCTCCCGTGGGCGCCACGATCAGCGTGCCGCCCATCATGTCGCAGCCACCTTCGTTGCCCGCCTTGGCGACGCCAACGACCCAGGTGGCGTTCTGGTAGGCGCCCGCCTGCATGGACAGATTGTTGTGCAGGCCGGCCAGATGCGTCGGCTCGAAACCCCAGGGCGGCTCGGTCGCGGGCGTGTTGTAGCCCAGCATGATCATCTCCACGCCCTGCAGGCCCATCATGCGGTAGGTCTCGGGCCAGCGCCGGTCGTTGCAGATACACATGCCCATGATGCCGCCCATGGTGCGCCAGACCGGAAAGCCCAGATCACCTACATCGAAATATGCCTTCTCCAGGTGCTGCCATTTCGTCTCCGGAAGATGCTCGGCGTGGCCGGGCAGGTGCACCTTGCGGTATTTGCCGACGATGGCGCCTGATTTATCCACCAGAATGCAGCTGTTAAAGCGTTGGGTTTCACCGCTGTCTTCGATCAGCTCGGCGAAGCCCAGGCAAAAGCCGATGCCGTATTCCGCCGCCTTGTCGAACAAGGCCTGGGTCTCGGGCCCCGGCATCGCACTTTCGAAGAAGCTGTCGATTTCTTCCTGATCCTCGAAATACCAGCGTGGGAAAAAAGTCGTCAGGGCAAGTTCGGGAAAGACTACCAGATCACAGCCGCGTTCATGTGCCTGCTCCAGCAGCGCCAGCAGGCGGGCGACGACCTCTGTGCGGGTTTCGTCGCGGGCGATCGGGCCAAGCTGCGCCGCCCCCACGGTGACCATGCGATTTGACTTTGCCATCTTTATATTCTGCACCCAAGCTGGCGGGAATGGAAACAGGCGTTATGATCCATTAGGCAACAATTATGAGGACGTCATGGACTTCGGCATATCATTTCCGCAAACCCAAATCGGCAACGACCCCGTTGTCATTAAAAATTTTGTCACCACGGCCGAGGATCTGGGCTTTGAACGCCTGACCCTGGTGGATCATATTCTCGGTGCCAAGGATGCCCGCGACACCCCTTGGGCGGTGCACTACACTATCGAATATGGCTTTCACGAACCCATGACCCTGTTCGCCTGGATTGCCGGTTTCACGGAAAAGCTACAGCTGGTGACCGCCAATGTAGTGCTGCCCCAGCGGCAAACGGAACTGGTGGCAAAGCAATGCGCGGAAATCGATATTCTGACCGGTGGGCGCCTGGTTCTGGGCGTCGGCGTCGGTTGGAGCTCGGCGGAATTCAAGGCCCTGGGCATGGATTTCAGCAATCGTGGCCGGCGGATTGAAGAACAGGTGGCGCTATTGCGCCGGATGTGGTGCGACCAGTTGGTTGATTTCGATGGCCAATGGCATGAAATGCATGACATGGGCATGAACCCGCTGCCGATCCAGCGGCCGATCCCGATCTGGTTTGGCGCCATGGAAGATGTCGCCATCCGCCGGGCGGGGCGGATCGGCGATGGCTGGCTGATGAGCCCGCGGACCAAGCCCGATGACGTGATGAAGGCCAAGATTGAGGTCTTCCGCGAAGCCGCCCATGAAGCGGGGCGCGACCCCGCCGATCTGGGTATCGACGCCACTGTCTTCGCCGAGGACCGCGGCCCCAACGAATGGCTGTCCGAGGCGGAGGCCTGGCGTGAGATGGGCGCCACCTCGGTCACTTTCCGGACTTCTGAATCCGGTTTCACCCACATCGATCAACATCTCGACGCCATGCGAAAATTGGCTGACGCGGTCGGCTAATAATAAACAGGAGGAAACATCATGCTCGATCTACCTATCGCCATTGGCGATAACGCATCGTTCACCAAAACCGTCGCCGAGTGCGATATTTATGGCTTTGCCGGCCTGACCGGCGATTTCGCGGCGCCCCATACCAACGAGGAGTTCATGAAGAACTCGCAATATGGTCAGCGCATTGCCCACGGCGCCCTGGTCGTCGGCTTCATGTCCACGGTCTCGGCGCTCTTAGGCAACAGGGTACTGGAGGGGCGGGAGGATGTGACCGCTGTTTCCCTGGGCTATGACCGGGTGCGTTTCGTTGCACCCGTGCTGATCGGCGATACCATTACCGTCACTTACGAGGTCAAGGAGATCGAAGCGGAACGCCAACGCAGCCGTTCCGCCGTGACCGCCGCCAACCAGCGCGGTGAAACGGTGGGCGTGGCCGAACACATCATGAAATGGCTGGTCAACCCCTAAAGATCGGAAAATCCTGATACCAATCGCCATGATCGCCGTCATGGTTGCCCATGCCGGGTTTGGTTAGCAGGCCGCGCGGCGCGATGAAGCTGTCAATGCGCCGCTCGGGCGCCTCCGACCAGCTGATATTGAAGGCGCAAAGCTTGGGGAAAAATTGCAACCGGCTGTAGGGCAGGTTGTCGTGGATCCACCAGGCGAGCGCCCGCCAGTCCGCGCCCCCCTCGTAGCGGTCCGCGAACCAGGGCACGACGACACATGCCATGGCGCCCATGTGGCCCTGGCTGTCCAGGTGGTCCCAGACATGGCGGCCCTTGGCGCGTTCGGGGTTGGCGCAGTTCAGGCCGTTTTCGTTGCCGAAGGCGTTGACGGCGGCGTTGCGGTAGGAGGAGCGGATGGAGAGATCGCCGAAGCTGGCCTTCAATGGCTCCAGCAACTCGTTGCACAATCGGCTGCCGGCAACGATGGCCAGGTCCGGATTGTCGGGGATATTGGGGATGCCGTAAAACACCGAAATCTCGCTGTAGAGAAAATCGCGCATGAAGAACGACGGCGACAGGCGAACCCGGCCCAGTTCCACCAACCCCTTCATGCTGGCCGGTTTACGCATTGCGCCGCAGTCCCAGTATCCACAGGCCGACCGCGAACAGAGCGGCCAGAACCAGGGGCCAGAAAATGGCCAGGCCAGCGGGCCCCAGCCACCACAGGAACAGGGCCACGGCAATGGCGAAGGCCAGGGGCCAGTGCCGCCAATGAGGTATTCTCGATGTGTGCATCCTATCCATCACACAATGCAACGAACCACCTGTCGTCATCCTTGGACGTAGCGTAGCGGAGACCCGAGGATCTAGTGCTTCGAGCGCCCAATTTGATTGCTCCAGATTGCCGGGTCACGCCCGGCAATGACATGAAATATGATTGCAATAACTTGAATATATACATTAGATAATTTGTATAACTATCTTTATTCTAAGGCATTTTTTAGATCGTTCAAAAGATCTTCGCCATCTTCGATGCCCACTGACAGGCGTACCAGACCATCGCTGATTCCCAGTTCGGCGCGGATTTCGGGCGGGATGGAGGCATGGGTCATGATGGCGGGATGCTCGATCAGGCTTTCCACCCCGCCAAGGCTTTCGGCTAGTGAGAACAATGTCGTCCGCTCCAAAAAACGGCGGCTTTTCTCCAACCCGCCCTTTAGAACGGCAGTCACCATGCCGCCGAAGTAATCCATCTGCCGCACGGCCAGCGGATGCTGTGGGTGGCTGGGCAGGCCGGGATAATAGACCGCTTCCACATCGTCATGGCCCTCCAGGAATTTGGCGATGGCCAGGGCGTTTTCGCTGTGGCGCTGCATGCGCAGGGGCAGGGTTTTCAGGCCCCGCATGGCCAGAAAGGCATCGAACGGCCCGGCGACGGAACCGACCGCGTTATGCAGATAGGCCAGCCGATCACGCAGATCGGCGTCGTCACGGGCCACCACCATGCCGCCCACCATGTCGGAATGGCCGTTCAGATATTTGGTCGCCGAATGCACCACCATATCAAAGCCGAAATCCAACGGCCGTTGTGCCACGGGGGAGGCGAAAGTGTTGTCGGCCACGCACAGAATGCCTTTGGGCGCCGCCACCCGGGCAATGGCGGTGAAGTCGACCAGGCGCAACATCGGGTTGGTCGGGCTCTCGATCCAGATCATCCTGGTTTCCGGGCGGATGGCGGCCTCTAGCGCCGCCGCGTCCGAAAGATCCACATAGCTGAATTCCAGCCCGGCGGATCGTTTGCGCACATCCTGGAACAAACGATAGGTGCCGCCATAGAGATCATCCATGGCAATCACGTGATCGCCGCTGTCGAGCAGTTCCAACACCGTGGCCGAGGCAGCCAGTCCAGAGGCGAAGGCATAGCCCTGGGCGCCGTTTTCCAGATCCGCGACGCAGGCTTCATAGGCCATGCGGGTGGGGTTCTGGCTGCGGGAGTATTCATAGCCCTTGTGGACGCCGGGGCTGTCCTGAACATAGGTGGAGGTGGCATAGATCGGCACCATGATGGCGCCGGTGGTCGGGTCGGGCTCCTGGCCGGCATGAATGGCGCGGGTGGCGATGCCGTGGCGGTTGCGTGACATATTCCTCGACCTCTTATGATAATGCCGGTTACTTGCCTCGTCCTCGATATGGTGCGACGCCCTGGTCCGGTATCCAAACCCCTTGGGGCGGATCTCCCGTGGCGTAAAAGACATCGATGGGGATGCCGCCGCGGGGATACCAATAACCGCCGATACGCAGCCATTTCGGCGCCAGCAGTTCGATCAGCCGTTTGGCGATAGCGACCGTGCAGCCTTCATGAAAGGCGGCGTGATTGCGGTGCGCGGCGAGATATAGCTTCAGGGACTTGCTCTCGACGATCCACTCGCCCGGCAGATAGTCGATCACCAGATGGGCGAAATCGGGCTGTCCGGTCACCGGGCAAAGAGAGGTAAATTCCGGGCAGGCGAAACGGATCAGGTAATCATCCCCCACATGCGGGTTCGCTACGCGTTCCAGGATCGCTGCTTCCGGCGTCTGCGGCGCTTCGACCGCACGGCCTAGTTGGCTTAGTTCGTTGGTTTCCATCTCGGTCCTGCCGCCAATCCGTCAAATCGTTCATGAAACGTCGTTCCGATGGCAAGTAATATCAAGGACTTTCGGGATTTGCCAGGGCAGGTCCAGGCCGCCGCAAGGTTATCAATGTCACTTCCGGCGGGCAGTTGTAACGAATTGGAATACCGCTGACCCCCGCGCCATTGGACGTATAGCCGAGCATGTCACCGTGGCGCCATTGGCCATGGCTATAAGCACGGCAGCGCCGCAGGTGGCTGATTAGTGGACGGAACCGGGGCAACCGGATTTGTCCGCCGTGAGTATGGCCGCAGAGATACAGATCAATGCCGGCGGCAGCGGCTAGATCGGCGGCCTCGGCCGAATGCACGGCGACGATACGGCAACCCGAGAACGGCTCGTTCAGCGCTGACAGTGCCGCCTCCGAGTAGAATCTATGCACATCGTCCAAACCAGTTAAATGCAAGACGTCTTCGCCGCGCTTGATACTAAGCGTCTGGTTGAGCAGAACCCGCACGCCCATACCCTCCAAGACCGGCACGGCGGCAGCCGGATCGTGGTTGCCCAGGATGGCAATGCGCCCATCGGGCGGATCGGCGGCGGCCAAGATAGGGCCCAGCAAGCTCAAGCCCAGATCCGGCAGAGCTTCAAAACGGCCAAGGTAATCGCCGCCCAGCAGCAATATGTCCGCTGATACGCCGTTTAACAATGCCGCGGTCCGTTCGGCTATGCCAGGTAACAGATCCAAATGCGGGTCACTTATATGCAGGATGCGGTAGCCGTCAAACGCTGGTGGCAGGTTTGCCAGGTTAAGGGTAAGAGGCTTTAGTCTGATATCCAGCGCATTGCTCACCCCGCGCCCATGCAGGCCCAATAGGCGCAACAAGTGACCGAAGAGCTGTAATGCTGGATCTAAACGGGTCCACATGCGTTGTGGTATGAGGCCGTCAGGTGTGGCCTCGAAACGGCCTTGTTCGAGAGTCTGGCGTTGGTCTTGCCAAGCTTGATGGGGATTATTCTTCATCACACGCGTCCAATTGCGCCGCCATAGTGGCGTTTTCGAGGCGTGAAGGAAAGGGCTAGTTCGGAAGTTTCGCCTCGGTGATGATGGCGCCTTGCAGTTTGGCGCCGTCGATGGCGGAGTTGGACAGATCGGCGCCACGCAGGTTGGCGCCGTTGAAATTGCAGCCCGATAGATTCGCGCCGCGCAACAGGGTAGCGGCGAGATTGGCGCGGCTGAGATTAGTGTCCGTCAGGTTCGCCGGCCAGGAGCGTCCGGTGGAATTGCCCTCACGGTCCTTGATGTCGGCGGCGGAGATATCGGCCTCGGACAGGCTGGCCTCGGTCAGATCGGCGCCGGCCAGATTGGCACCGGTCATCTCGGCCCGGTCCATTTTGCTCTTATATAGATTGGCGCCGGACAGATCCGCCATGTTCAGGGACGAACCCATGAACCGCGCGCCGGTCATCGAAGCGCCGACCAGCGAAGCGCCGGACAGATTGATGCCCGAGAAATCCACGTTGTCTAATTCGGCGCCATCCAGCACTGCCCGTTTGCCCTTGGCGCCGAAGCTGGCCATCCATTCCTCGTGGGCCCGGATGGTGTCGCGCAGGTCGTCGGGTAGGCTGTCGACGGAAATGACGATTTCGGCGCCCGTCAGATCGGCGCCGGACAGATCCACGCCGTCCATGGAGGTGTTATTCAGCTTCACCCCGCGCATGTTGGTGTTCTCGACCTTCACGCCCTTCAGATTGACGGCACCTAGATTGGCGCCTTCCAGATTGGCGCCGGAGAGATCAGCGCCAGCCAGATCCGCGCCATCCAACAGGGCGCCGCTAAGATCGGCATCGGTCAATACCGCATCCGTCAGAATGGCGCCGGACAGATCGGTCTGGGTCAGGACGGAACTGGCCAGTTTGGCGCCGGACAGATTGGCGCCTTTCAGGGAACCGCGTTCCATCTCCAGGCTGCTCAATTCGGCATTGGCGACGGAGGTGCCGCCCTCTTCATTGGCCGTCATCAAGGTGCCGTCGCGCAGGTCGGCGCCGTACAGATTGGCATCGGTCAGATCTGCGCCGCGCAGTTGCGTGCCGCGCAGGTCGCTGTTGGACAGATCGGCGCCGGTCAGGTCACTGTTGCGCAGGTCGGCGGCGAACAGATCGGCCTTGTGAAAATTGACCCTGGACAACGTCGCTTCGGCCAACTGGGCACCGGTCAGTTTGGCCTGCGTCAGATTGGCGCCGCCAAAATCAATGCCTTCCAGTTCCTGCAGGGAAAAATTCGCTCTTGCGCCGCCGGGATTACCATCAAGCCAACGTTTGTGCCGCGCCAGAGTGAGTTGAATTTCTTGCGTAATCATATGCTGATCCGAACTGCTGAACCGGGCGCAGATAGCCCGAAGGCATAATGCGCCGATGAAGTAAAGATTGCCTTAAGAACCGCCCGGAACGGCTGCGGAGAAATCGAGCATATTTTTAAACCGCCTCGGACTGGCCGCTTGTTAATGCTTTGAAATCAAAGACGTTTAGCTTCGCCTGTCCCGGTCCGCCGTCAATCAATTGCCATCGCCGTCCGCCTCGGCTGACCTTGTCTGTTTCCAGCCCATGAGGCGGAAGAACGTCGGCGCCAGGGTGACGATCAGAATAATCCGCACCAGATGCATGGTGGCGACAAAGGCGGTGTCCACGTCCAGGGCCAGGGCGATCAGGCTCATTTCCGCCAGTCCGCCGGGCGATAGGGCCAATAGCAGCGCATACATGGGCAGGCCAAGAATGGGCGCGGCTACATAGGCAAAGGCGGTGGCCAGGGCCAGCATGGCAAGGGCGGAAATGACGCCTAGGATGATCGGCCGGGCGGTCTTGCGCAGATCGAGGCCGACAAACCTTGCCCCGATGGCGGCGCCGATTATGACCTGCGCCACGGCGATGATTTCAGCCGGCGGGCGGCCTTCGACGAAACCCGCCAGATAGGCGGCGGCGGAGACCACCATGGGAATGAAAATCTGACTGCCGGGCAGGGGCAGTTTCTGTCCCAGGATATATCCCACCACGGCGCAGGCCGCCAGAATGGCCAATTCGCCCCCCTGCGCTGCCGGCCGGCCGGCCAGCACCCGGGCGGTGTTGGGGATATCAAGATCCGCGATGCTGGCCAGAAACAGGGGCAGGAAGAAAACCACCACGAAAATCCGCGTGGCATGCACCAGGGCGATGGTGGGGGTATGGCCGCCCATGCGCTCGCCCACAAGGGTCATCTCGCTCAGGCCGCCGGGCGTGCCGGAAAAATAGGCGGTCGCCCTATCCATGCCACCGACCCGCTTAAGGAACGACACGGCGACCGCCGTCATCAGGGTGACGAAGATGGCGACGGTGATGGCGCCGGCGCCCCAGTGTTGCAGTTGCTGCAAAATTTGCGGCGTGAAGGCACTGCCCAGCAATGTTCCTAGCACCGCCGTCATGGAAAGGCGGGTCGGCATGTGCAGGGCGATGGGCGCGCCCGCCAGGGCGGCGATAGTGGTAAACGTCATGCTGCCCAGCATCCAGGCAAGCGGTAGGCTGAAATAGTAAAACACCGCGCCGCCGACGGCGCCCAGCGCGATAGAGAAAATCAAACGCGTGACAAGGTTCATGCGCGCCTAGTCTATGAAGCGGCCAAGACGCACCGCGGTCTGGCCCACGCGGGGGCGGTGGGTCGGCATGATCAGGACGCAATCGTCATGCGGCGTGACCACGGGCTGGGCGCCGTCATGGCCTATTACCGTGCCGGCCTGGGCGATCACCTCAAGGCCGGTGAATTCGTCGCTAAAGCGGAAGGCCTCGGTCTGAATGGTGATCGGTCCGACCACTTCGATCATCCGTTGGGGTGCGGGGTTTGCGGCCAGATACGGCGCGGCGGCATCCCGCTCGATGACGCCGAGGGCATCGAGAAAATGAAACACGGCATGAATGGCAACCTGGCGGGAGCTGTCCTGCCAATGCTGGCCGCATTCGATCAACAGCGCCGTTTTCTCCCCGTTATCCATGGCAAAGGAACCGTAATCGCGCATGCGCGGGCCGGCGGCATGGCCGGGATCGGCTACTACATGTTCGGGCACGCCCATGGCAAAGGCCAGGCGCCGACCCTTGGCGGCGGTGCCGCACAGCATCAAGGCCGGGCAGGGCAGATGCATGGAATGCAGATCGAGCAGGTAATCCGCCTCCGCGACAACGGCGCGAACCTGCCGGGCCCGGGTTAGTTCCGATGATTGACGTTCGCCATCAAGGATTTCGTCCGCCCACAGGCGGTTGAAATCCTCGTCCACGAAGCGCGAGGCACCGGGGTTGTCCACATCAAAGGAATGGTAGGCATCGACGTTATTGAAGCAGAGCGTCAGGCTCCCCTTGGAGGGCCGGATATCGTTCTCGAACAGGACCGCCAGGGCATGGGCGCCGCAGACCTCGTTGCCATGGGTCAGGGCGGTGATCAGGACATTTGGCCCCGGCTGTCCGCTGTCGAAGTGGTGCAGGTAATCGGTACCCGTATTGCCGGCGCGATAGCCGGAGATATCGATGGGTAGCAATTCCAGCTCGGTTGTCATGCCAAGGCTCCATAGTCGATGGCCTGGTGCCGGTCCAGTGGGGTGCCGGCTTCGGGCATGGGATATTTCAGGCCGGTGGCGCAATTGAATAGAATGCAGCGGTCCTGGGCGCTGATCCTGCCGTCCGCCAGGGCGGCCTTCCAGGCGGCATAGGTGGCGGCACCTTCGGGGCATAGCAACATACCGCCATTCCTGGACATATCATCGCGGGCGGCAAAAATATCCTCGTCATCGATGGCGATGGCGAAGCCGCCCGATTGCCGCACCGCGCGCAGGATCAGGAAATCGCCCACCGCCGCCGGTACCCGGATGCCCGCCGCCATGGTGTGGGCATCGGGCCACAGATCCGCATGTTCGACGCCGTCGTCAAAGGCCTTGACGATGGGCGCGCAGCCCGATGCCTGCACGGCGATCATCTTGGGCCGCTTGGATCCGATCCAACCCATGGCCTCCAGTTCATCAAAGGCCTTCCACATGCCGATCAGGCCGGTGCCGCCGCCCGTTGGGTAAAAGATCGCATCGGGCAATTGCCAACCACACTGTTCGGCCAGTTCCAGGCCCATGGTTTTCTTACCCTCGATCCGATAGGGCTCTTTCAGGGTCGATGCATCGAACCAGTCCATGGCTTCCTTGCCGTCGCCAACGATCTTGCCGCAATCGTTGATCAGGCCGTTGACGCAATAGACCCGCGCGCCCTGCAGGGCGATCTCGCGGATATTGGTCTCGGGCGTATCATCGGGGCAAAAGACAAAAGCCTCGATCCCGGCGGCCCGGCAATAGGCGGCCATGGCCGCGCCCGCGTTGCCGTTCGTGGGCATGGCCATGCGGCTGACACCCAGCTCCTTGGCCATGGAGACGGCCAGGCACAAACCGCGCGCCTTGAACGAGCCCGTGGGCAGGCGCCCCTCGTCCTTGATCCACAGATCGCCATCCACGCCTGGCGCCGGCAGCAGCGGCGTCATGCATTCGCCCAACGAGATGATGTTATCCGTCGAACGCACCGGCAAGAATTCCCGGTAGCGCCACATATCGGGCGGCCGCGCGGCCAGGGCTTCCTTGCTCAGGCTTTCCGCCAGGCCAGCCAGATCATAACGCACCAAAAAGGGCCGTCCGACCGCCGAGAGGCCATGCAGGCGGTCCGCCGGAACTTCCTCGCCGCTTAACCCGCATTCCAGATGGGTGACGAAGGTTGGCCGTTCCTCGAACACATTGCGCCAGCTTGGCATGGCATCAGTTTGCATTGTTTGTTCCATCATCGGTTACGTCGTCAAAACGATCGTCGGGCGGCGCCATGGTTATGGGGTAGACCCCCGGCGGCGCGTGGCGATAGGGCAGGGTGGTCAGATCAGCGGGGCCCCAATCGGGCGTTTCAACGATCAATATGGCGCCCGCGATGGGTTCGTAGGCGGCCCGGAAATGCGTTTTCGAGCGTAGCGCGATGATATCGAACTCATCGATATCCAGACCGCATTGGGTAAAGGGATCCGTGTCCACCGCCGAGGAACTGACCGAGGTGACGATCACGGCGATCTTGTCATTATCGATGACCGCCGCCTGGCCCAGATCAATCGTTTCGCCATTACGGTAAGGGCCGGTGATCTTATAGCGTAATGGCCCGGCGAATTTGACATAGCCAGTGTAAAGCAGCGGCAGACCGGCCAGTTCCGAGGATTTGCCGCCCAGGGTCAGCATCAACTGGCTGCCGACGCCGCTGGAAGCCGCCGCCGTGGCGCCAATGGGATCGTGCAGATAGGGCACCGCCGTGCGGCCCAGATTTGGTCCGCGCGCCAGCATGGCTTCCAATAGATGGGTGGAATCGTTGCCCCTGTCCGCATGTTCCAGCAAGACCACGGGACGGATGCCCTGGGCCAGCAACTCGGCGGCCTTGTCCAGGGCCGCTTCCGGGTCATACAGCGGGGCAGCGTGATAAAGGGCCTCTCTCGCTTCGGCCAGGCGCGCGCTCAGGCGCTCGGCGGTGCGGATGGCCAGCGCTTCATCGCCATCCGCGATGGCCACCACCGTGGCCCCGATCGCCGGTACGTCGGCATATGCGAAACCGGTGAATATGGTGATATCCAGGATCCCCGGCTGTTCGGCTTCGGCCCGCATTTCCGCCATGATATCGCTTAGTGGCGCGACTTCTGTCGCGGTGAAAATCGACGGCAGAACCAAACCGGGCCGGGCCATGGCCGTCACCGGATTGATCTCGCCCGCCAATTTACCCAGCAACAGGCTGGCCGCACGCTCGCCGGTTTCCGCCATGTCCGTATGGGGGCTGCGGCGAAAACCACAGACCACATCGGCCAGCATGGCCTTTTCGACGGCGACGTTGCCATGCAGGTCCATGGCCATGGCGATGGGGTAGTCATCGCCCAGAACCGCGCGCAGGCGCAGCAGCAAGCTATGTTCGGGGTCGGTATCGTTACGTGCGGCCATGGCGCCATGCAGGTGCAGCAGCAGACCATCCGCCTCTTCCCGCCACAGAACGGCGCGCGAGACCAGTTCGTCGGCCATGGCCTCGAATGCCGCCGCCGCGACTGGCCCCGATGGGGCACATTCGGCCACCAGCAAACCTTCCACGGCGATATCATTATCCTCACAAACCTTGAGAAAACCGCCAAAAACCGTATTCGAGCCGGCGAATGTACGCGCGATATCGTCGCCGCGGACGGCACGGTGCTCGAACGCGGCAAGTTCCGTGTCCTGGGGCAGGAAGGTAACGGTTTCATGCACCAGGCCGCCAATCGCCAAACGCTTGACCGAGTGCTTCACGGGCTGGTTCATGGAATAAACTGTTCGTTCAAGATGCGTTCTTCCAGGTTGTGCTCGGGATCAAAGAGGAGATGCAGTTCGCTGCTGCGGTCCTCGGCTACGTCGATCTGTACCACAGTGCGGATTTCCTGATTGTCGGCGACCACTGATACCGGTCGTTTGTCCGGTTCCAGCACCTCGAAGCGGACCTGCGCCGAGGCCGGCAACAGAGCGCCCCGCCAGCGCCTTGGCCGAAAGGCCGAGATTGGGGTGAGGGCCAGTATATCCGCCTCCAGCGGGATGATCGGGCCATGGGCCGATAGGTTATAGGCGGTGCTGCCCGCCGGCGTGGCAACCAGGACGCCGTCGCAAACCAGCTCGTCCAAACGTACCTGGCCGTCAATGGCGATGCGGATCTTGGCCGCCTGCCGGGTCTCCCGAAATACCGATACCTCGTTGATGGCTATGGCCTGATGCGTGGCGCCGGCGGTATCCAGCGCGCTCATGACCAGGGGGTGGACCACGGCCCTTTGCGCCGCGTGCAGGCGGCGCGGCAGATCATCTAGGGTGAAGCTGTTCATCAGAAATCCGACTGTGCCCTGGTTCATGCCATAGATGGGCAGGGACAGATGCCGGGTCTCGTGCAGCACGGAGAGCATGAAGCCGTCACCGCCCAGGGCGATGATAACGTCGGCCTGTTCAGGCCCCACATCGTCATAGCGCAGACGCAGCTTTTGCATGGCCGCGCCGGCCTGCGGCGTCTCGCTCGCCATGAATGTCATTTTCTCGCGGGCCATCCGCTATTCACCACTCTGCATATTTGCCAACGTCCCGATTTTCGGTGTCACTATATAGCTTCCCACGCTTTGGTATAATGCCAGATAACCGCATTTCCATAGGGAAGAAATTATGCCGCTGCGCAAATTACCCGCCGCCCTGCTTTTCGTTCCATTGCTCGGCCTCGTTCTGACCGTTTCCTCCCCGGCCGGCGCTGGGGACCGCCATGCCGGATACTACTATCCCCCGGTCAGCAGCCAAGAAGACTATAATGCCCGCGCGCCAGCCATGGAAAGCGCCAGCCGGGAAACGCGGATCGGCTTTATCGTGGCGCAGACAAATGGCCAGCGGCAGCTGCAGTACCCGCCGCGCTTCGCCATTTTCGCCAAGGGTCGGGAGGCGGAAAAGCTGATCATCGTGGGCCTGGACGAATACAGTTTCGCGACCCTGTACCGGGCCCGCGCGGTCCTGGCGCAATTGACCGCCTCGGCGCGGGGCAGCGCGCTGTTTCGCAACATGGCGGTGGAGGATCTGTTCACTTTTTTTGATCTGGCAAAAATGCTCGGTTTCATCCAGATCACGGTCAGTGACGGCAAGAACTATGCCCACCGCATAGATCTGAAATAGTTCAGAAGCGCTCTAGTCGAAGGTTTGCGACCGCCTTCGCCGGCGTAACCATCGGACCGACAGGTAAAGCAGAAAAAGCGCCAACACAGGCCAGGCATAAACCCAAGGGCCGCCATCATCACTTTCCGGCCTGACTTTTGTGCGCCGTTCCGCACTCTTGGCCGCTGCCGGTTTAGCCGGCAGGCTGGCCAGGATCTTGCCGAATTCCCGCAGCAAATCAGCATCCGTGGCGATGCCGCGCCGGATGCCGCCCTTGGAGTCGATCCGGACCATTTGTTTGGCCTTGTTCAGGACAATATCCTTGCCCGAAGCACCCCGCCCGATCATGGCCAAGGTGCCGACCTTGCCGTCATCGTTGGCCAGCAAAACCAGGACCTCACTGGCGCCTGTGCCCTTGCCGGCACTAAGCAAGGCAACGATGGTCCGTTCATTCACGCCTTCGGCCCGCTGCAGGGCAGTCATGCCGCTGTCATCCGCCGCGTTAATGTCGGCACCGCCATCAATCAACGTCTTGACGATACCTTCATGGCCATTCCAGGAGGCCCGCATCAGGGGGGTCAGGCCCTTTTCATCCCTGACATCGACTAGGGCGACCTCCTCCAACAGCAGCGCGACAATATCGGCATGACCATTGATGGAGGCCCAGGTCAGGGCCGTTCGGCCCTGATTATCCGCGGCATCGATTTCCACGCCAGCTTCAATCAGGGAGCGGACAACGTCATAATGGCCGCGCCAGGCCGCGGTAACGATGGAGGTCCGGCCCAGGGCGTTGATCGCATTGGCATCGACGCCGTCCTGCAATAGAGCGTTCACTTTTTCCAAATCACCTTCGGCCGCGGCCGTCAGCAGCTCCTGTTCCCTGTTTCGCTGCATGACCAGATCAAGGCGGGGCATGGCGGTCCTGATGGCATGGGACCGTTTTCTAGCCAGTTCCAACTGTGCGTTATCGAGGTGCAGTGCCAGCATGGTTCTGGCCAGGGCCGCGCCTTCGTTCTTGAGGCTGGCGGCAACGTAGTAGAGGGCTTGCGCCTCGACCCTGTTTTCCGGTGTGACCAGGCCGGCAAGGTGAAATTCCGCTAGCCGCAGCATGGCCGCCATGTTGCCTTGTTGGGCGGTCATGGCGAAAGTTTCCATTGCCCGGCGAAGATCCCGCTTGATGCCTCGGCCCTGGGCCAGGGCGCGCGCCAGGTTATAGCGGGCCATGATATAGCCTTGATCGGCTGCGCGCTCGTAACGCGCCACGGCGCGGGTGGCGGCGCGGGCATAACGGCTGTCTTGGGCCACCGTCTGGCCGAAATCCTCGCGTACCATGCGCGGCTCATGGCGCCGGACGGCGCGAATGGCGGTGGCCGCCGCCGGTGACAGCGCGCGTTCCAGATACGGGATGCTTAGATGGATGGCCTGGCGCGGCAATTGCACCCTGCCGTCGATGACGCTATTTCCGCGAGCGGCCTGGGTGAACCCTGTCGATGGCGGCAGCAATAGGCCCGTTAATACGACCAGCGCTAGCGCCCATGCCGTCACCTAACCCTAGCCGCCGGTCACGCTCATATGGCGGGCCACCGCGGGGTCGGTCGCATCCCTGTCGATGATGAAATCATGGCCCTTGGGCTTACGGGCGATGGCGGCGTGGATAGCTTGGGCAAGCAGGTCGTCATCCGCCGATGCCCGCAGTGGCGCCCGCAAGTCGACGGCATCGTCCTGGCCCAGGCACATAAACAGGGTCCCGGTGCAGGTCAGGCGGACCCGATTGCAGGATTCGCAGAAATTATGGCTCAACGGCGTAATGAAACCCACGCGCTGCCCGGTTTCGGCCACGGTGGCATAGGTGGCCGGCCCGCCGGTTCGGTGATCGCTGGGCTGCAGGGTCCAGCTCTGTTCCAGGTTTTGCCGGACTTCGCGTAGTGAAAGATGCTGATCCGCCCTGTTCTGGCCGATATCGCCCATGGGCATCGCCTCGATCAAGGTCATGTCCATGCCCCGCTCGCCACACCATGCGATCATCCGGTCCAGTTCATCTTCATTGAAGTTGCGCATGGCAACCGCATTAATTTTGACCGCCAGACCTGCCTCCAAGGCGGCATCAATGCCGGCCATGACCCGGTCGAACTTGCCCCAGCGGGTAATGGCCAGGAATTTGTCGCGGTTGAGGGTGTCCAGGGAGACATTGATCCGGCGCACGCCACAGGCATAAAGCTCGGCGGCATGGCGCGACAATTGCGAGCCGTTGGTGGTGACGGTCAATTCATCCAGGGCGCCACTGTCCAGATGGCGGCCCAATTCCCGAAACAGCCACATGACGTTGCGCCGCACCAGGGGTTCGCCCCCGGTCAGGCGTAGTTTGCGGACGCCCAGTTTAATGAAGGTGCGGCACAGGCGTTCCAGCTCCTCAAGGCTCAACACTTCTGCCTTGGGCAGGAATGTCATGTCTTCGGACATGCAATAGGCACAGCGGAAATCGCAGCGGTCGGTGACTGAAATGCGCAGGTAATCGACAATGCGCCCGAACGGGTCGACCATTTGTGAGCCAGCCACTTCCTGGCCAGTCGTCTTATGTCCGGTCTTTTCTTGACCAGTCTTTTCTTGTTCAGTTTTTTCTTGTTCAGTCATTGTAAGCCTGCCTCCGCACCGCCATCCGGGCCGAAATCAAACCTGGATCATCAGCGCACCATATCGACGGACTGCAAGAGTTTCTCGCATCCCAACCGATTTATAACGCTTCTTATTATGCAATGTCCTGCGGCATATTGGCAGTGTTTTTTTGCCAATTAATGCCGCTCGAAACCGTTGCTTTCGAGCTATTTCTTGATTTGCCTGACGGCGTTCAGATAGCGCGGATCGCGCTGCCATTTGCGCAGAACCAAATAGGCGGATTCCCGCGTAATTGATTCAAAAAACTGCGTCAAACGTACAACTTCGTCTTTCGAGAGGCGGTTATCATTTTCCCGCGCCTTGCGGGTCAATTGATAGATCTGCAAATAGACCGAACGTTCCAGGCCGATCGCCCTGGCTGCGATACCGAGGGCTTCGCCGCCCGGTTCATAAATTATGCGCCGGGCCAGTACGGGGCGGATGCCGACCATTTTCGCGAAGGAGAATTCAAAAATGGAGATCTGGCCCTGGTGCAGAGACTTCAGGGCGAATTCGGCCGATACATTGCCGCCGTCAAACAGGCGGTCGACTAGGCGTTCCGCGGCAACCGCCGGCTTTTCCTCGTCGGCTTCGACGACATCATGGACCGTGGCCGACATCTGATCATCTAGGCGGTCGATATCGACGTCGAAATTCTCGACAATATAGTTGCGCACGGCTGCCGAAACCCAATAGCACATTCGCTCCGCCAGCTCCGACGGCAGATCTGGGCGGCGCACCAGCGGTTTTTGGTAGCTATCGATGCGCTTCGATTCCTCCGCCAGATACTCCAGGACATCCGATGAAATACGCGCGTCCTGATTGTTCAGTAAGGTCACGATGACGTCTTCCGTCCCGGTATCGACCAGGGCGGCGGAGACTTCCTCGCTAATGTCTTTGCGGATGGCAACAGCCAGTTGATGCTGCATGGTGCGGTGGCGCACGACCTCGACCAGGTCCGCATCGCGCAGAACCGGGCTGGATGCCAGAATTTTGTAGGCTACCTGTACGTCGTCATTGGCCAGCATCTGGATCAGGTCAAGGGGGGCATCACCGTGCTCGCTCAGGCGGTTGGCCAGGCCGACCCGCACCGACATTTCAACATCGCGGCTCAAACGTTCGAGAATTTCGATCATCAATTCCCGTTCGTTGGCCTGTAGCTCGTCGGCCCGGCGTTCGAAAAGGTCGCCAATCGCGCTGTACAGCGGTTCCCGGCCTTCCTTGGATTTTTCATGCGCGAGCTTAAACAATCCCCGTACTTCGGCATCGTTTACGGGTTGTTGAATAGCCTTCGCGAGCACGCCCTTCATTGTGGCCTCTTTCTTGCGCTGTATGATGGCTTTCGGTAGCTGCAACCGAAAAAAGCCATATTTTTTCGCATCCAACCTTAGCGCGCGATGTCTTAATGAAAGATGAAATAGGGCTATCTTTTGGCCGCCGTTCGGCCTTTGCCGGGCCGCGGGTGAGTTTATCAGTGAAATATAACCATTTGATGTCCGGCGGACTCCCCGCCGAGCCTGAAAACGGTTAGACTGACTGCTTCCCGACCCGGACGTCTGGACGCTATGGTAGAGCAAACCGTGCCTATCCGGTTAACGCAGACACCCACTTCATGTAGGGTGCTTCCAA
>CAZPWJ010000003.1:0-111482 GCA_964590195.1 uncultured Rhodospirillaceae bacterium
CATCCATCCTCCCGCCAGTAGCTTCATTGAATTGCTGAACGGCCACTTGCCACTGACGAGCATCGGTTACATCAAGTTTGCGGGAAACGCAGTCTGCTTCGCCGATGTCCCGCGCAACCGCTCGCAGTCCGTCTTCATCGATATCAAACAGCCCCACGAACCAGCCATTTTCCGAAAACGACAACGCGGTCGCCCTGCCGATGCCCGAAGCCGCGCCCGTGACAAAAATACATTTTTGATTTTCGCGCATGGTTGCCCCCATCAATCTTTCCCCATGGATCCCACCAAGGGGACGCATTGAACTCTAGATTTTTGGCACGGTAGAACTTTACCGTTTTAATACGCGGTATTTCAACCAATGGATTTCCGGCAAATGCCAGCCGGCTGGTCGTTTGATCCGCCGCTAGCCCCCTCAAACATCCCAGACTGTGAAGATGGCGCGCAGGGCGGTCACGAATGCCAGCGGCTGGTCCATGGTCAAATGGTGCTGGCCATCGGGAATGCCTATCATGGGATTGGCGGTATCGAATATGGGGGCCATGTAATCCACCACATCAGGGCCGAAAATGGCGCTGTCATCACCGTAGATCATGGCCTTGGGGCAGGCCAGCTGGCGCAGATAATCCTCCAACGGCTCGTCATGCAGGCCGGCGACACGGGCGGAGGTATCAAATTTCCAGGTGTATCCGCCTTCGCATTCCTTGAGGGAATGGCGGGCGATGTGTTCGACAATATATTCGTTGTCGCAGAATTGCGGCGGAATGGGCCGGAAGCGGTAGATCATCTCCTCTTTATCGGTATAGACCCGGCTGGGAGGGCGCTTGGGCGGATCATATAGCCGTTGTTTCTCCCCGGTTGGCCGATTTTCCGGCCGCAGCGGGGAATCAACGATAACCGCACCCGACAATTCATCGCCGTGCGCGTGGGCATAGCACATGGTCATGTAGCCGCCGAAACTATGGCCCACGATGATCGGCTTTTCGCCCAGCTTGGCATCGGCCAGGACGGCGGCGATTTCAGGTACATGCACCTTACTGCCATAACTTTCGCGCCAGCCGCTGTCGCCCATGCCCGAAAGATCAATGGCCGCGATCGGCCGGTCGGCGGCAAAAAACGGCGCGATGAAGTCCCACCAATGGGCATGCGCGCTGGCCCCGTGAATGAACAAAATGCCGGGCCGGTCGGAAGCTTCGGCGCCCCAACGCAAATAGTTGATATCACAGTCCAAGACCTGCAACTGGTGCGAGGTTGGAGTGTTCTTCAGGGCCTGTTCGAACCAATAGGGCGGTTCCATTGCCGGTGGGTCCTGGGGCGGCTGCATTGGCGGCGGTTCGTCATACATCACTCTGGTCCAAATCCTGATTTCCAACGCCTTATCATACACAGCTCATAACACCGAGCGCCACCACATTGCCGCCGCGCCTGTCGTGACATCGTTTTGACCTTGGGCTAGGCTTTCGAAAATTGGCGGAGGTAACAAAAAAACATGGCACGCATCGCGATGGCCGGCTTCATGCACGAAACCAACTGTTTCGTACCCGAACCAACCGACTATGAACATTTCGCCCGGCCCCCCGACCGGCCCGGTATTCTGCGTGGCGACGAGGTCCTGACGGAATTCGCGGTCAGCGGTGCCTCCACCGCCGGCTTCATGGCCGGCAACGACGGCAATCACGAACTGGCACCCCTGTTGTGGACCTCGACCACGCCGGGCGGCATGGTCACGGCGCATGCCTACGAACGCATTTCCGGCGAGATTATCGGGCGGTTGTCCGATGTGCTGCCCGTGGACGGGGTTTATCTGGACCTGCATGGCGCCATGGTCTCGGCCCAGCATGCCGATGCCGAGGGCGAATTGCTGCGCCGGGTCCGCGCCGTGGTCGGCAACGAGGTACCCATCGTGATCAGCCTGGATTATCATGCCAATGTCAGCCCGGCCATGGTCGAACATGCCGATGCCATCCTGCCCTACCGCACCTATCCCCATGTGGATCAGTACGCCACCGGGCAGCGCGCCATCGCGGCCATGAAGCGGCTGTTGATCGAAGGCCGGCCACAGGGCCGCGCCCTGCGCCAATTGCCGTTTCTGCTGCCGTTGAATTTCCAATGCACTCTGGTGGAGCCATCCAAGGGCATCGTCGAAGCTGCCGCGGCGCGGCAGACAGAGGAGATGCTGTCCCTGGCCTATCTGGCCGGTTTTCCGCCATCGGACGCGGCGGCCTGCGGCGTCACGGTAAGCGCGCACGCTTATAGCCAGGAAGCAGCGGATGCGGCCGTGGACGAGATCACCCAGATGATCGCCCTGAAAGAATCCGAATTCGCCCAGCCCGTGCTGTCGCCCGACGATGCGGTGGTCGAGGCCATGCGCCTGGCCGAAAGCGCAAAGAAACCCATCGTTATCGCCGACACCCAGGACAATCCCGGCTGCGGCGGCAGTGCCGACACCGTGGGCATGCTGGCGGCCCTGGTTGGCAACAATGCCCAGGACGCCCTGTTTGGCGCGATTTGCGATGATCTGGCCGCCGCCGCCGCGCACGAGGCTGGCGTCGGGGTGGAGATTGAGCTGGACCTGGGCGGTCGCACGAACCTGCCCGGCGTGGTGCCGTTTCATGGCCGCTTCAAGGTCGAAGTCATCAACGATGGCCGCTATCAGACCACCGGGCCCGTGGCCCAGGGCAAGCGCTTTAATGTGGGCCCGTCCGCCCTGTTATCCATCGGTGGCGTCAAGGTGGCGGTCAGCAGCCGCCGGGTTCAGGCCCTGGACCGCACGGTATTCGAACATCTGGGCGTGGTCTTGGAGGAACAGAAGATCATCGTCCTGAAAAGCACCTGCCATTACCGGGCGCACTTTGATCCTATATCCGAGACGACCTTCGCCGCCATCGCGCCGGGCGGCCACGCCGCCAATCCCGCCGATTGCGCCTACCAGAAACTGCGCCCCGGCGTACGCTATTATCCACTGGGCCCGGTGCATGAGGGGTAGAGCGATTGATCGCCGCAATTGATCACCGCTGCTGCGCGGCTTATGGTGGCCGTATGTAAGCTTGATTAACCCGCGCCACGCCTGGGAGGGCATTTGCATGAAAATTTATCACGCACCCAACACCCGTTCCGTCCGCATTGTCTGGCTGTGCGAGGAACTGGGCCTGGACTACGAGTTGGAGATGTTCAAGCTGGGCGATCCCAGCATGCGCGATCCGGAATATCTGAAGATCAACCCCATGGCGCGGGTGCCGTCCCTGGCGGACGGCGATGTGACGCTTTTCGAATCCGGCGCCATTGTCGAATACATCCTGGCCAAACACGCTGGCGGCCGCATGCGGCCCAGCCCGGATTCTCCCGATTTTCCCGCCTACCTGCAATGGCTGCACTATGCCGAGGGCATGATCATGCCCCACGTCAACGTCCTGGTGGTGGAAACCATTCTGCTGCCCGAGGACCGGCGCAACCCGGTAAACATCGACCGGGCCAAGAAGCAACTGACCCGCATGCTGGGCGCAGTTGATCAGGCCCTGGGCGACAAAGAGTTCCTGGCCGGTGAATTCTCCGGTGCCGATATCATGACCGGCCATGCCTGCACGGTGGCGGCCCGCCTGGGCGCCGACATCTCCGACAAACCGAACGTCGCGGCCTATATCAAGCGCCTGAACGAGCGTCCGGGCCTGAAAAAGGCATTCGCCACCTAGATTATTTGAGAGGCCGTATCGTGACCGCGTTGAAAAATTCACTGGATAGCCTGCTTGCCGCGGGCGTGACGCGGGGCGACGTGCCCGGCGTCGCCGCCATGGTGCTTAGTGGCGGCGAGACCCTGTACCAGGGCGCCTTTGGCGAGCGGGAACTGGGCGGTGGCGATGCCATGGCCCTCGATACCGTCATCGCCATCGCCTCCATGACCAAGGCCGTCACCGCCACCGCCGCCATGCAGTTGGTGGAACAGGGTAGGTTGGATTTGGATGCGCCGGCCTCCGAACTGGTGCCCTATTTGGGCGAGGCCGGCGTACTTGAAGGCTTTGACGGCAACGGCCAGCCAATGATCCGGGCCCCGAAAACAGCCATTACGCTGCGTAATTTGCTGACCCATACCGCTGGTTTTGGCTATGAAATCTGGAATAGGGAGATATTGGATTTCCAGGCGGCGACCGGCGCCCCGTCCACCCGCACCCGTACCCTGGCCTCATTGAAGACGCCTTTGCTGTTCGATCCCGGCACGAAATGGAATTATGGCGTCAATATCGATTGGGCCGGACAGATGGTCGAGGCGGTCAGCGGTCAACGCCTTGGCGAGTATATGCAGGACAATATTTTCGCCCCCTTGGGCATGACCAGCAGCGGCTTCAGAGCTAGCCCGGAAATGAAGGCGCGCCAGGCCACCGTGCACCTGCGCGGCGAAGACGGCACGCTGGTCGTCCCCAAGCGCAATGCCTCCATGCCCGCCGGCGATATCGATACCGGCGGCGGCGGCCTGCTCTCAAGCATTGAAGACTACGGAAAATTCCTCCGCATGTTCCTGAACAAAGGATCGTATGACAGCGGGCAAATTCTGCGCCCGGAGACCGTCGCCATGATGTCCGCCAATCATATGGGCGATTGCCGGGTCACGCCCATGCTGACGACGGAGGCGGCACTGTCCAACGATGTGGAGTTCTTCCCTGGTGTGGAAAAGGCCTGGGGTCTGAGCTTCATGATCAACCTTGATACCGCGCCCACGGGCCGCTCGGCGGGCAGTCTGGCTTGGGCCGGGTTGACCAATGCCTATTATTGGATTGATCCGGTGAAGGACATCGCCGGTGTCTACGCGACCCAGATTTTTCCCTTCGGCGACAAGTTGTCCCTGCCACTGTTCCTGGATTTCGAAACGGCGGTTTACGACGATCTGTCCTAGGCGGGCATCGCCTTGGTCGAAACCAGCCCGGTTGCGCATAATGTACGTACGCCGTCCCGCTCGACAAAGACATCGGCGCGCGCCAGGCCGGCGCGCTTGCCCAAACTGATTGTTTCGCCATACGCCAGCAGCCGCTGGCCCACGGCGGGGGCTATATTGTGCACCTCGAAGCCCGTGGTCATCATGCCCCAGCCCCTGGGCAACAAAGTCGCCACCGCCGCGCCGCCGGCATAGTCCATCAGGGCGGCGGACACGGCGGCGGGGATCGTCGTACCGTCATATGTCAGGTCCTTGCGCCAGGGCAATTCCAGCTCCGCCCTGCCCGTCTCGAAATGCACGGCCTTGAAACCGAGCAGGTTAAATATGGGCATCTGTTCCAGAAATTGGCGTATCGCCGTGCCGTCATGGTCGGCGTTTTCATGCGCCTGAATGGCCGGATTTTTCATTTGGTTCCTGCTCGCCGTTGGACAATCACATAATTTCAGCTATTATGACGACTGGTCTACATAATTCAAGAGGCCATGATGCCGCAGCGACAAGATAGCCGCAAGCAACGGGACAATCTGATCTGGGCGGCGGCGAAACTGTTCCGCCGCCAGGGCTATGCCGGCACCGGCCTGCGCGATATTCTGGCAGCCAGCGGCGCCGCGCGCGGCTCGCTCTATCACTATTTCCCGGACGGCAAGGAACAGATCGGCGCGGCGGCGGTTAGCGCCGCCGGCGGCCTGGTGACCGAGACTTTCGCCGAACTGGCCCGGCAGGCGGATGATCCGGTGGACTTCCTGCGCCGTTACACCGATCTGCTGGTGCGCTGGCTGGAAGCCTCGAACTTCCGCGACGGTTGCCCCATCAGCACAACATTGCTTGAAACCGCACCCGATTCAGAGGTCATAACAGCGGCGGGACGAACCGTCTTCGCGGACTGGCAGGCCGTGATGGAAGGGATGTTGAGGCAACACCGTTGGCCGGCGGCGCAAATCCCGGCCATGGCCACGGCGATCATCGCCGGTCTGGAGGGCGCGCTGCTTTTGGCGCGGGTTCAGGGCAGCGCCCAGCCTATTCACGACTCCACACAGGCGCTTTGCGCACTTTTAGAGGCGCCGGGTGCGGAATCTGTCTAGGCAGGGGCGCGTCTAAACGGTAGCTTGCCCGCAGTATTTTTTCTCATTACTGCAAGGAAACAGACCATGGCCGATTGTGAAATGACCGTAGACGGTGGCATCGCCACCATGACCATGAACCGCCCCGAGGCCCGCAACGCCCTATCCATGGAAATGCGCGGCGAGATGGACCGGCTGTTTCATGAGGCCGAATTCGATGACGCCATCCGCTGCATCGTACTGGAAGGCGCGGGCGAACATTTCATGGCGGGCGGTGACGTCAAGAACATGCACGAATATCTGGGCAGCCACAGTCCGGCCGAGACCCAGGCCTATTTCCTGCACCGTATTCACGACCTGCACACCATCATGTTCTCCATGCGCCGCATGCCCAAGCCGATCGTGGCCAAGGTCCGCGGCGCGGCCGCCGGCGCCGGTGTCTCCGTCGCCGCCGCCTGCGATCTGGTAATCGCCGAGGAAAGCGCCTTCTTTACCCTGGCCTATTGCAACATCGGCACCACACCGGATGGCTCTTCCTCGTTCCACCTGCCCCGCGCCATCGGTATCAAGCGCACCTTGGAGATGACCCTGCTGGGTGACCGCTACACAGCGCAGCAGATGGCCGATATGGGCCTGGTCAATTTCGTCGTGCCCAACGCCGATCTGGACGACGAATGCGGCAAGCTGGCGGCCCGCCTGGCTAACGGCCCGACCCATGTTTACGGCATGGGCAAGAAACTGATGTACCGTTCGTTGGAGAACGAGTTCGAAAGCCAGTTACAGATGGAAGCCGAATGTTTCGCCGATTGCGCCAAACGCAACGACTACCGCGAAGGCGTCGCTGCCTTCGTCGAAAAGCGCAAGCCGAATTTTACGGGAACGTAGACTCCTTATCTTGCGCTGACGCGCGGCGCGCCTCAATGGCGCTAGTCCTTGGAGCCACTGGCCTGAACGGCCAGCGGTTCCGGCGTCCGCCAAATCTTGCCAAGGCAATGCCAGTGTCCTGAACCAGCAATCCAGGCCGCGACGGCGGCCCGGCGCTAATGCGCTGCCCTCGCGGAGCGGTGCGCCCCTAGGTCTTCGGGGGCGCACAAGCGTGAGCGCCAAGAGTCTCCTACCACGGTTCGGCGTGGGGGCGGATTTCGACCAGGAAGGAGCGCGTGGACAGGGGTTGATGGGCGGTGTGGAAGACCTCGCCGGCGATGTCGGCGGGCTTGGCAAAGAAATCATCGGGCTTGTCGGTCAGGCGCTGGCGCACCATGGGCATGTCGATCATGGCGTCAATCACTACATAGGAAATGTGCAGGCCCTGGGGGCCAAGCTCCCGCGCCAGGCTTTCGGCCAGAATGCGCTGGGAAGCCTTGGTGGGTGAAAAACCGATAAAGCGCGGCGTGCCCCGCGTCGCCCCGGTATTGCCGGTAACGACGATGGCGCCGTCGCCCGCCGCCACCATGTCCGGCGCCAATTCCTGGGCCGTGACCAGCAGGCCGGAGGTGTTGACCCGAAAATTGCGTTCGAACAGATCCGTGTCCAGCTCGGTATATGGCGCGAATGTGGCCAGGGCGGCGTTGTAGACGACTTTCGTGGGCAAGCCTTGTTCGGCGGTGATTTTTTGCAACACCTCTCGATAGGCATCCAAATCCGCGATATCGGCGGCATAGGCGGTTGTGTGCTCGATCTCTTCGGCAAAACTTTGCAGGCGCCCAGCGTGCCGGGCGATCATGGAGACCTTGTAGCCGCCTTCCACAAAGCGCCGCACACAGGCCAGGCCCGTACCCGCACCGACACCAATGACCAGACAATGTGGACGCTCCGCTACCATGACAAACTCCCTGGGTTCCCAAGCCCCTAGCTTGGTATAAAATTGCGCCCATGACAAACGAAGCAATCATCATCGCGGGCGGGGGCATCGGCGGCCTGGCTGCCGCCCTGGGCCTGGCGCAAAAGGGCTTTGCCTCCATCGTCCTGGAGAAGTCGCCGGAATTGAGCGAGATCGGCGCCGGCATCCAGTTGGGTCCCAACGCCTTTCATTCCTTTGACTACCTGGGCGTGGGCGATGCCGCGCGCCGCAACGCGGTCTATGTGGACAAGTTGCGCCTGATGGATGCCATGAGCGGCGACGAGATCATGCACATTCCCCTGGACGAGCCGTTCCGCGAACGCTTTGGCAATCCATATGCCGTGGTGCATCGGGGCGATCTGTACGCTGTCCTGCTACAGGGCTGCCAGGACAGCGATTTGATTCAACTGCGGGTCAATGCCGATGTGACGGGCTATGACCAGGACGGTGCCGGCGTAAGCGCCAAACTGGCCAACGGCGAACGGGTCACCGGCAGCGCCCTGATTGGCGCCGACGGGCTGTGGTCCAGCGTGCGCAAGGGTGTGGTGGGTGATGATCAGCCGCGCGTCTCGGGCCATACCACCTACCGCTCGGTCATTCCGACGGAACAGATGCCCGAGGATCTGCGCTGGAACGCCGCCACCCTGTGGGCCGGGCCGCGCTGTCACATCGTGCACTACCCGCTGTCGGACTGGAAGGTTTTCAACCTTGTCGCCACCTATCACAACCATGCACCCGAACCCGTGGCCGGCAAGCCGGTTGGTCATGAAGAGGTCTTGCAGGGCTTTCAGCATATCAGCGAGAAAATCCTGAAAGTCATCCGTCACGGCAGCAATTGGAAATTATGGGTGCTGTGCGACCGGGACCCGGTGGAGAACTGGGTCGATGGCCGGGTGACCCTATTGGGCGATGCGGCCCATCCCATGTTGCAATACTATGCCCAGGGCGCCTGCATGGCCATGGAGGACGCGGTCTGCCTCTCCCACATGATGGACCGTCATGGCGGCGATATCGACCGTGCCTTCGCCGCCTATAACCAACAACGCATGATCCGCACCGCGCGGGTACAGCTGGGCGCCCGCGCCATCGGCGATCATATCTACCACCCCGACGGCGCCCATGCCCAAGTGCGCAACCACATCATGGGCAACATGAGCGTGGATGATTATTACGACCGCCTGGAATGGCTGTACGGCGGCACCGGACTTGATGCCAGCTAGGACCGTCGCCGCCAGTCCTGCAGCATGCGCGTAATCAGCTTCTGCACTGATAATTCCGCCAACACGTCATGTCCGCCGCCCGGAATGGAGAGGCTTTGCGAAGGCTCCGCATGGCCCGCCACGCTATAGGCGCGAAAAGAGGTGAGATTTCGGTAGTACCTGTCTTCATCGCCAAACACGGCGAGCACATGAACATCCAGATCGGCTTGAACGGCAATTCCGGAATAACCGGAACAGGCGACGCCAAATATCATGATGCCGTTGATCTCGGGCGATTGGGCGCCAAATTCGCGCACCGCGCCGCTGCCCTCGCTATAGCCGGCCAGGACAATGTTGTTGCGGTCGACCCATGGGATGTCGCGAATCCGCTCCAGAGCATATCTGATTTCCCCGATCCGCAAATGCCGGAATTGACCGACCGCCATGCCGACGCGGCATTCGCCCTTGCGGCCATTCGCGAAACTGTTCGGCGCGATTACGGCATAGCCCGCCGCAATGGCGGACTGGATAAAGGGTCGTGAGCTATGGGTTATGCCCGAGCATGGATGGGCCCAGATTACCGTGGGCACTTTCAAGTTCGGTTTCACCAATTTGGTGACCAGTTCGGGCTTCATCCATTTACGGATTTGGAAATCGTCTTTTGCGTTCAGCGGCGCGGGGACAACAACCAGGGAGCCCTCCCAGGCCAGCCTGTTGTGTTCCGGCGTGATCCGCGGGTCCAGCGTGGAGAGGCAGCCGCTCAAAAGGAGCAGCAGTATCGAGGCCCTGAGGAAGGTTTTCATGTGACGTTACCGCCACCGCCAAATTTTTCGGGTTCGCACATGTTCAACACGATATGGGTGTCCGCTTAAGAAAGCGATAAACGCCTATTGGTCTAATATTTCACGGGAGAGAAAATGGTGCCCAGGGGCGGATTCGAACCACCGACACGCGGATTTTCAGTCCGCTGCTCTACCAACTGAGCTACCTGGGCATCCAGGGCATCCGATCAACGGGAGCCCGGCGGGCGGTCAACGCCCGAAGACGTTGGGGTTCATAGTGGAAATTGAATTGCCTGTCCAGCGTCACGGCAGCAAATTGGCAAAAAACAACCATTCATCCGTCAGTGGGACCATCCCCCCGCTGCGAAACCGCCACCACGGACGTCGCCGTGGCGGCCAATTCGCCGCCGCTTTCAAACAAGCGGGCCTCGGCAAATGCCGTGGAGCGGCCCTGACGCACCAGGCTGGCCCGGCAACGCACCACGCCGGGGCCAACGGCGGCAAGGAAATTGCACTGCATTTCCAACGTCGCTACCTGGCAAGACCCATCCGACAAGGCAACGACGGCGTCAAGCAGGGACTGTTCCAACATCGCCATGGTGAAGCCGCCCTGCATCACGCCCATGGGATTGAAAAAATGCGCCTCGGCCCGAAATTCCGCCTCGATGGCCGATGCCGCCCGGTCGACCGTCAGCAGGCGATGGCCCAAAAGGCCGGTCACCGGACCCCGGCTCCGCCGTTGCTGACGCTGCAAATCAGGGCCATCCATTGCCGGGCCGCTCATTTCCAGGGCAACTTGCGAAAGCGCGCGGTGGCGGTGGCGGCGGCGGCCAGGTCGCCGGCGGCATTGAAGATCTCGCCCGCCAAATAGACTTCCCGTCCCCCGGCCTCGTCTATTTCCCGGACAATGCTGCCTTCGGCGATCAGCCGTCCCGGCTCAACGGCCTGAAAAAACGACGTCTTCATGCCCAGGGTCGGCACCACATAATCGAAATTCCGCGGCGCCGTAGCAGCAATTGCCATGACCTCGTCCAACATGGCGGAGAGAAAACCGCCATGTATATGGCCGTGCTCGTTACAGAATTCAGGCTTGCCCAGATAGGCGATGCGGGCGCGGCCCATGACCGCGTCAATCTCCAATGGCTCCGAACCCAACAGCTCCGTCGCGCCCACTGGCGGGCGTTTGCTTAGGCGCGCGATAGCCTGCGCGCTAGTCATTTCACTCATACGCTTGGGTTTCACTCATTAATCTTAAGCCGCATCCTTGCGGAATAGGTGATAACGGCCCTCGGCCACGCCCTCGGGCAAGGCGACCCGGCGGCAGCCGGGGATAGCCAGGGGCTGGTCGGCGGCAATGACCGCGCCGGGCGCCAACAATGGCCCCAGGGCCGGCCCCACGAATGCGGCCAGGTCCGCCGTCAAGGCCGCATCGCCGGTACCGATATCGCAATGCGCCAGCACCGCCGGCGCGCCGATGCGGGCCAAGGCGCCCGGCATGCTGTCATGGACATCGCCCAGCAACAAGTGCGCGTCATCGGGCACGCAGTCGGGGTGCGCGGCAACATTGCGTTCAAAGACGAAAATTTCGCGCTCGGGATCGCTGCCGCACAAACGGTCGCGCAAATGGTCGTAGGTACGGCCATTGCCCAGGCCAAGCTCCAACACCGGGCCGGGCCGGCCATTGATCTGGCCAACGGCCCAATCCAGACAGATCCGCTGTGCCTGCAATCGGCGGATAACGCTGTCCAGGCGGCTCATTGCCGGTAATCTCGCTGCTGGCCGTCCATGGCTACCCCCAATGAAGCCGTGTTTGGATTAGATGCCATCGCCGTCAGCCGCCGCCGTTCTCCAGCTCGCGCAGGCGGCGGTTGGCTTCCGTCAGTTGCAGGTTGGTTTGCTCCTGGCGATGGGCCAGTTCGCGCATGATTTCCACCGCCATGGTGGGAAATTCATTGACCAGGCGGAAAAACAGATCCTTGCTGATCCGCAGGGTGTCCAGTTTCCCGGTGGCGGTAATGGTGGCGGTGCGCGGCACATCGCAGAGGATCGCGATCTCGCCCACGAAGGCATTGCGGCCGATCTGCGCCACCGTCAGCTTGCCGCCGTCCGGCCCTTCAATGATGACATCCGCCGTGCCGTCCACTACCAGATAAGCTGCATCGCCCATATCGCCCTGTTGAAACAGGCTCTGCCCTTCCTGAAAGGCCAGCCGCTCCGAAGTGAAGGCCAATAGCTTCAGCTTCGACGGCTCGATATTGGCGAACAACGGAATACTACGCAGTAATTCAACTTCTTCATTCAGGCTCATGGCCAATCTCCGCCCCGTGCCCTACCAACCAGGACACTAACTAATTCAATCCCGCGCAAAGGCGAGCCTCCCATCGATCACAATGGAGCATCACAATGTTTCATCAAAATGACCCACTCCACCAAGTTACTCCGACGCCAACAGCTCCTTGACATAGTCGTTGCCCTGGCTCAATTCGGCATAATTTCCACGTTCCAGCAAACGGCCCTGACGCATCACCAATACTTCGTCGAAACCGGCCGCCATGCTGGCCCTTTGAACGGACCAAATCAAACAGCGCCCTTCGAAATCAGCCAGCAGGGCGTCCATTATCGCGGCCTGGGCGGCCGAGTCCAGGGATGTGGTGGACTCCGACAAAATCAGGATATCGGGCCGTTTCAACAAGGCCCGCGCCAGCGCCAGTTTCTGCCGCTGCGCCGTCGACAGGCGCGAACCGGCAATACCCACCTCGAAGCTCAGGCCAACCTCCGCCACCGCTTCATGCAGGCCCTGCTCCTCCACGACTTCGGAGATCAAGGCGCCGACACGGTCAGCCGCCTGGGCTTGGCCATAGGCGACCTTACCGAACAGGATATTGTCCTGGATATTGGCCGAGGCGTTGTAGCTATTCACATCGAAGAATTCCACCGCGTCGCGCAAATCGTCTGGCAGGTGGGAGGCGAAATAGCGCCGGGCTTCCAGCACCTTGCCCTGCAGATCATCGTCCACCAGACCAAGGCGGTGGCGGGCTGGAATTAGCTTGAACGGCAACGACATCAAGCGCGCCCGGTCCTCATCGGGCAGGGCCGAGAGATTGGCCCGGTCGCTGCGCTGTAACAGGGCCTGGATATCCGGCAGTTCATCGGCGGAGATAAAGCTGAATTGCTGGAACAGCTCGTGATCCGCCGGCAGGTCGGCGAACAGCTCGACCATGGTCGAGGCCACCTGGAAACCCACCGAGAGGAACTGTTCGGTCAGGCCGACCTGTTCAAGAACATCCAGGACATACGGATGCTCGGCCAGATGCTCCACATCGAATGCATCGCCGACCGGATTGCCGAACATCAGGTTCTCGCCGATCGAGGCGTTCAGATTATAGGCATCGCCGTCAAAACCTTCGACCAGCTCCAACAATGCGGGGTCGGTGGTCATTCTGGTCCGCAGGCCGGCCCGGGCGCGGAGAATGGCGTCCGCCAAATCCGCGCGGCTTTGCGGATCTATAATGCCGCGAAGGCCGAATTGATAAACCTCTTCATCCATGTCAACCCGCTTCAAGGCCGCTGCGCCGGCCCGGCGCAGGGCGGCTGCGTCCTCGACACCCGCGGCGGCATAGTCAATCCAATCCGCATTCGGGTCGTATTCGATGTTGCCCGACCGCCGGGCCTCGTCAATATAGACCTCGCGCTGTCTGGCGGCCTCGCCATCCATCTCCGCCGCGACCAGGGGGCGGTGCTTCAGGCCCAGGAACAAATTGTCCGCGATGGTGCCGGCAAAGACAAAAGCGGCGGCCCCCACATGGGCGATGCGCCGGCCCGTCACCGCCTCGGGCAAAGCGGCGCCGTCGTTGCCGCCCAGGCTCAGATTACCATTGTCGGGATCCAGCAGGCGGGCCAGCAACAGGGTCAATTCTTCCTTGCCGCTGCCGCCCGCACCGATCACGGCGTAGCGTTTGTCAAGCGTCAGGCGCAACGACACCCCGTCAACCACCGCCACCTCCTGGTCGTCGTTCAGGGTCAGGTTCGTCGCCCCCAGTTCACCCTCCAGTGGGCGCAGATCGTCAGGTTCCTCCAGCTGGTAATCGGGGCCGCGCATGCCCGCCGGGCCAAACTGGCTGACCACCTGATCATATTTGATCGAGGCATCCGCCTGCATTTGGTAATAGCTCAACAATTCCTTCCATGGCGCGGCCAGATCCTTATGGGCCGCGATGGCGGCGACCAGGGTGCCGATTTCCAGATCGCCCTGAATGACGAAATAGCCGCCAATGGAGTAGAAACAGAACGGCCCCAGCTGCTGGATCGAGTTGTTGAGGAATTTGATGACGAATTTCTGCCGGTAGATGCGTTCGCGCACCCCATAAATCCAGAACAATTGATTGGCGAAATCGGTCAACACGAAGTTGGAGGTATCGTGGGCGTGGGTTTCCTGCACCCCCTGCACGGTTTCGCCGATCTTGTCCGACAAGCGCCGCACCCGGGCCACGCGCTCCTTGCCCAACAGATTTACCTTGCGTTGCAGTTTCGGGATCAACCACAGTTGCAGCGGATAAAGCGCCACCGCCGCCGTCGCCATGCGCCAATCCTGCATGAACAAAAAGGCCAGAATGGTTGCCAGATAGCCGCCCTGGAAGGCTGGTAGGGAAAAGGCATCGCCAATGAAACCGCCCAGGGGTTCCACTTCGGCCGTGATCATGGGAATAATCTCGCCCTGGCTCATCTTGCGGAAGGTGGGCAGGGGGAAGCGCAGGACGCGGGAATACAGCTCGAAGCGCAGACGGCGCAGCATACGCTCGCCTGTCAGGCCCTTGTAGACATTGATAACGTATTTGAAGCCCTGGTTGACGCCCACCAAAAGCAGAAACAGCGCGCATAGCAAAAACAGATACGGCGTCTGATCGAGGGTCACTTCGAACGGCCCCAGCAACGGAATATCGAGGCCGAACAGGGACAAGGTCATTTTCTCGCCCAGGTTCAGGGGATATTCAATACCGATACCCTGAATGGCCTCGTTGATGATTGTCTTGGGAACTTCGTAGAAAAGGTACAGAAACGGCAACGAAGCCGCCGACATCAGCGTCATGGTGATTTGCTGCTGGCGGGAAAATCGCCAGACATAACCAAAAATATTCTTTTCCATCCGCCGTGCCTGCTCCCCGCAACACAATCAAACTGCTATAGAATCTCCGGCAGGCACAGCTTAACGCAGGGAGTTACGCGGGTAAATATCCGCGAAATCAGACTTCGGCTTAATTCTCTGCACGTAACACGCAAACAACACCACAGGCAAAAATATCCATCTAATCAAAAAGTTGCTTTTTGTGCCCGCCTTGTCATGGCATAGTCCCGGACTAATTCATGAAGCGGTAAACGCCTCAGGGGAGAACTGCGGCATGCCTACTGGCACGCTCCAAGGGATGCGGGGTTTTCGCGTCCTTATTTATAGCCACGATACCATGGGCCTGGGCCATCTGCGGCGCTGCAGTACCATCGCCCATTCCCTGGTGCGCGAGTATCCGGACGTATCCGTACTCATTCTTTCCGGTTCTCCGATCATCGGCAGTTTTGATTTTCGCTCGCGCGTTGATTTCGTGCGTATCCCCGGCGTCATCAAATTGCGCAACGGCGAATACACCTCGTTGAACCTGGGCATTGACTTCGAACAGACCATCCACATGCGGGCGGAAATCATCAAGCATACGGCGGATATTTTTGCCCCCGACATGGTGATCGTCGACAAGGAACCATTGGGCCTCAGGGGCGAGGTCGAGGAAACCCTGCGCATGTTGAAGCGGCGCGGCACCCGCCTGATCCTGGGCCTGCGCGATATCATGGACGATCCTTCCATGCTGGCGCCCGAATGGCGGCGCAAGAATGTGATGCCTGCCCTGCGCGATCTGTATGACGAAATCTGGGTTTATGGCCTGCCGCAGGTCTGTGACCCCCTGCAAGGCCTGCAGGTGCCGCGCCAGGTGCGCCGGCGGATGGTCTTTACCGGCTATCTGCCCCGGCGCACGCCGACCGAACCATCAACCCGGCCGCTGCCGGAAATCGTTTCTGAACCATACGTCCTGGTCACCACGGGCGGCGGCGGCGACGGCGAGGGGCTGATCGATTGGGTGCTGCGCGCTTATGAAGCCGACGACCGCATGCTGTACCCGGCGCTGATTGTCCTCGGCCCGTTCATGCAGCCCGAGACCCAGGCGGAATTCATCGACCGGGCCAACCGCCTGAACCGGGTGCAAGCCATTACCTTCGACGCCAAGCTGGAAGAGCTGGAGGATAACGCCGTCGGCGTGGTGGCCATGGGCGGCTACAACACCTTTTGCGAAATCCTCAGTTTCAACAAACGTGCCCTGATCATCCCGCGCACCCGGCCACGGATGGAACAATATATCCGTGCCAGCCGGGCCCAGGAACTGGGCCTGGTCAAGATGCTGGAGGATGACGGCAAGCGGGACGCCGAGATCATGGGCAAGGCGCTGCGCGAATTGCCCTATCAGAACCGGCCGCGTGACGTCATCGTGCCGGGCCTGTTGGAAGGCCTGGACAACGTCAACCGCCTGGTCGAGCCGTGGCTGTCCGAGCCGGCCATGGCCAGGGAAACGACCAGAGAGGCCGCCAGGGAACAAACCGTCGCGGAAAAGTTGACCGCCGACCGCGCCAAGGCATCGTCGGGAGACTAGTGCCCTGAGGCCTGAAACGACCGCAAATTTCCAAATTGAGGCTGCAGCCGGCCCTGTTGCCTTTATTCTGAAGGGCTATCCCCGTTTATCCGAGACCTTCATCGCCCAGGAGATCGAGGCCCTGGAACGGCGCGGCCTGGATATCCAAATAATTTCGTTGCGGCATCCTACGGACCGGGCCATCCATCCCGTCCACCGGCGGATCAAGGCCGGCGTCAACTATCTGCCGGAATATCTCTATCAGGAGCCGGCGCGGGTCTGGCGCGCCTGGCGCAAGGTCCGCCGCTGGCCCGGTTACCCAGCCGCCCGGCGCCTGTGGCTAAAAGACCTGTGGCGCGATCGGACGCCAAACCGAATCCGCCGCTTTGGCCAGGCCCTGGTGCTGGCGACGGAGCTGGGCGATGAAGTCCGTCATCTGCATGCGCACTTTTTGCACACGCCGGCCTCGGTCGCCCGCTATACCGCCCATCTAAGCGCGCGTTCATGGAGCTGTTCCGCCCATGCCAAGGACATCTGGACCTCGCCGGAATGGGAAAAACGGGAAAAGCTGGCGGATTTGTCCTGGTTGACGACCTGCAGCCAGGCTGCCCACGACCACCTTGCCGCCCTGGCCCCGCAAGAGAATGACAGCGGCACGGTAGCATTGGTCTATCACGGTATCGATTTAAGTCAGTTTGGCGCAGTAGAGTCCCCCCATTCAAACCGCGACAGCGACGGGAAAGCCGGGCCGGTACGAATTCTCTCGGTTGGCCGGGCGGTCAGCAAAAAGGGCTACGATGACCTGATCGCGGCCCTGGCCGCGCTGCCCGATAGCATCGATTGGCGCCTGGAACATATCGGCGGCGGCAATCTGTCCGGCCAACTGAAACAGCAGGCCGCGCAGGCCGGCATCGCCGAACGCATAGACTGGCGCGGCGCCCAGCCCCAGGAAGAGGTTCTGGCGGCCTATCGGTCCTCCGATATATTCGTCCTGGCCTGCCGTATTGCCGCCGATGGCGACCGGGATGGCCTGCCCAATGTCCTGATGGAGGCGCAAAGCCAGGGCCTGGCTTGTATCGCCACCGCCGTTTCGGCGATCCCCGAATTGATCACGGACGGCGCCACCGGTGTCCTGGTTCCGGCTCAGGACCGGGCGGCGTTGAGCCGGGCGGTCGCCGATCTGGCCATGGACCAGGCGCGGCGGCGGCGCCTGGGCGAAGCCGGGCAGGAACGGGTCCGGTCAGAATTCTCCCACGACTACTGGATCGACCGCCTGGCCGTCAAATTCGGCCTGGGCAAAGGCGCCGGCACCAAGGCCAGGGCCGCCCGGGAAGCCTGATGCCTTCGGCCCCTATTGCATTCTATGCACCCCTAAAGGCGCCAACCCATCCAACGCCTTCGGGCGACCGGCGCATGGCGCGGCTGTTGATGCAGGCCCTGGAAGCAACCGGCGCGGCAGTAGAGCTCGCCTCTGACTTTCGCGCCTACGATGGCAAGGGCGATCCGGCCCGCCAGTTTGCCCTGCGCGACAAAGGCATGGCGCTGGCGGACGGCTTGATCGAACAGTACCGCCGCCGCGGCAAGGATGCCCGGCCCAGCGCCTGGTTCACTTACCATCTCTATCACAAGGCGCCGGACTGGCTTGGACCAAGGGTCGCAGCGGCCCTGGATATTCCCTATTTGGTGGCGGAGGCTTCGTACGCGCCGAAACGCGCCGGCGGGCCGTGGGATTTGGGCCATACCGCCGCCGCCGAGGCTATCGGGGCGGCTGACTGGGTCTTCTGCCTGACCCGGCTGGACATGGCCTGCGTCCAGCCGTTGATCCCGGCGCGGCATCAATTGCGCTTGCTGCCGCCGTTTTTAAAGGCGGCTCCATTCGCGGCGGCAAAGGCGAACCGGGACGCCGTGGCCAAACGCTTTGGCCTGGATCCAGGTCGGCGCTGGTTGCTGGCGGTGGCCATGATGCGGCCCGGCGACAAGCTGGACTCTTTTCAACGTTTGGGCGCCGCCCTATCGAGGCTGGACGGGGATGATTGGCAGCTGTTGGTCATTGGCGATGGCTCGGCCCGTGATGATGTTGCCGCCGCCCTGGCACCCATTGAAGGCATGTTGATAATGCCCGGCGCCCTGGCCGGCGCCGAATTGCCCGGCATCTACGCGGCCTGCGATTTATACCTGTGGCCAGGGGTGGGCGAGGCCTATGGCATGGCCTATTTGGAAGCCCAGGCGGCGGGCCTGCCGGTGGTCGCGGGCCATGAACGGGGTGTGCCCGACGTGGTCCTTGACGGGCGGACCGGCCTGCTGACGCCGCCAGGTGACGATGGTGCCTTTGCCGCCGCAACGCGGCGCTTGCTGGATGATGGCGGTCTGCGGCATAAGCTGTCGCAAGGGGCCCGTGCCTTCGTCAGCGGTGAACGTACGGTGGCGGCGGCGGCACGGATAATTGAAGAGGCATTGGCGTGACAGCGTTAGTAGGCATGATCAGACACGGCCGCACGGCCTGGAACGGCGATGGCCGGATGACCGGGCGGACCGATATTCCATTGACCGAGGACGGCCGCGCCGCCCTGACCGGCCTGCGTCCGCCATCGCGGCTGGATGGCGCCGTCTGGCATGTCAGCCCCCTGATCAGGGCGCGGCAAACGGCTGAAATCATCAGCCAGGGCATAATCGATCTGAATATTGAACCGCGCCTGATCGAAATGAGTTTCGGTGATTACGAGGGCCGCACCCTGGAAGAGCTGCGCGCCGACCCGGATATGGGCATGGCGGAGAACGAAGACCGCGGCCTGGATTTTCTGCCCCCCGGCGGTGAAAGCCCGCGCATGGTACAACAACGCCTGCGGCCCTTCCTGGCGGAACTGGGGCAAGCTGGCGGAACCCATATCGGCGTTGCGCACAAGGCGGTAATCCGGGCCATCTTCGCCGCCGCCCACGGCTGGAACATGCTGGGCCGCCCACCAGTCAAGCTGCGCTGGGAGCAGGCGCATTTGTTCCAGGTGGATGAACAGGGAAACGTCCAGCCGGAAGAAATGAACGTGCCGCTTATTCCTGCCGGGGACGGCCCCAAATGAGCCGTGGCAAACGTGTTTTATTTTATGTCCAGCATCTGCTGGGCATCGGCCATCAGCGCCGGGGCGCCACCCTGACCCGGGCCATGCAGAAGGCCGGCCTGGAGGTCACCTATATCTCGGGCGGTCACGGCATTCCCAACCTGGATTTGGGCGGGGCCGAGTTGGTGCAGCTGCCGCCCGTCCGGGCAGTGGATCTGTATTTCAAAAAGCTGGTGGACGAAAATGACCAGCCCATCGATGACGCCTGGCGCAAACGCCGCCGCGCCGCCCTGCTGGCGGCCTGGCAACGTGTTCAGCCCCACGTCATCCTGCTGGAACTGTATCCGTTCGGACGGCGGCAAATGCGTTTTGAACTGTTGCCCCTGCTGGATGCGGCCCTGGCATCGGAACATCGCCCCATCATCGCCTCGTCCGTGCGGGATATCCTGGTCGCCTCGCCCAAGCCGGAGCGTCTGGTGGAAATGCTGGAGCGGGTGGAAACCTATTTCGATCACGTCCTGGTGCATGGCGATCCGGATCTGATTCCGTTCGAGACTACCTTCCCCCACGCGGCGCAGATCGCCGGCAAGCTGCATTATACCGGCTATGTGGTCGACCGGACCGGCCAGCGCGGCGGGCCGGGCAGTCCCGGCTGGAACGAGGTTCTGGTTTCCGCCGGCGGCGGGGCCATGGGCGATGCCTTGATGCGGGCCGCCATACAGGCCCGCGCCGAAAGCGCCCTACAAGACAAACGCTGGCGGGTGCTGGTCGGCGTCAAGGTGCCGGACGATGAATTTCAGGCCCTGGTCCGGCTGGCGGCGGAATACAGCGACGATGGCGGTATCGTGGTGGAGCGGGCCCGTGGCGATTTCCCCACCATGTTGATGAACTGCGCCCTGTCCATCAGCCAGGGCGGCTACAACACCCTGATGGAATGCATGCACGCGGGCTGCCGCGCGATCATCGTGCCTTATGCCGGCGGCTTGGAAACAGAGCAGACATTGCGGGCGGAGCTGTTGCAGAAACGCGGCGTCGTAACGGTGTTGGCGGAGACGGAATTATCGCCCGGGGCAATGGTCGCGGCGATCGACCAATCGCTGGCCGGGCCGGGCGCGGCAACGGCGGGGGTCCGTACCGACGGTGCCGCCGACGGCGCCCGCCAGGTCGCCGCTTGGGCCGAAACTCTGGATTGGTAGGCTGGATTGGTAGATGGCAAGCTGGCATGACCTGGACGAAGAACTGGCGCGCTGGGCCGGGCTGGAGCGGCGGGCCGGCCTGTGGTGGCGCGACGATGACGCGGTGGCACCGGGACCAAGGCTGCAAAATCTAATCGAACTATCACGAAAATCAGAGGTGCCCGCCGCCATCGCCGTAATCCCGGAGCTGGCGGAGGACGCCCTGGGCGGCGCCCTGGCGGAACTGCCGGGCGCAAGAATGCTGGTGCACGGCCTGCGCCATGAAAACCGCGCGCCGGGGTCCGAGAAAAAGGCTGAATTCGGCCCGCATCGCCCACTCCATGAGATGCAGGGCGAGGCCGCCGTTGCCAGGGAGACGTTGGCGGACCGTTTCCCCGCCCTGGCCTTGCCGGTTTTCGTGCCGCCCTGGAACCGCATTGACGAAAACCTGCTGCCACGGTTGCCCCAGGCCGGATTGCGGGGCCTCTCCCGCTTCGGTCCACGAACAGCCGCGCCAACGGCGGATTTCACCGAGTGCAATTGCCATCTGGATCTGATCGATTGGCACGGCGGGCGCGGATTTATCGGAGAGGAGCCGGCCCTGGCAATACTGACCGCGCATCTTCGGGCGCGCCGCGAGGGGACGGTAGATGCATCGGAAAGCAGCGGCGTGTTGAGCCACCATGCCGTCATGGAGCGGACGGGTTGGGATTTTTTGCAGGAATTATTTGCCCGGACCCAAGAAAGTGATAGTGCTCACTGGTTAACCATTGACGAAATCTTTAGGCTGCCACGATGAACAGTTACCGCTATCCCACAAGCACCCTGGTGGCCGATTATTTACGGGCCGCGGCAGGTGTTTTTCTGCCAATTGCCTTGATGATCTTTACCGAACTGTTACCTCTTTTCTTCTATATTATGTGCGGTCTGGTGTTGTTGTTCGGATTTTATGGATTGAGAACAATACAGCGTCAGGGCACGGTAGTGATTGTGGACGGGGATGGCATCCGCCAGGAGGGGCCCTTGGGAGGCATGTTTGACCGCCGCATGCGTTGGTCGGAAATTGGGGATTTTCGTCTCCGCTATTATTCCACGCGCCGCGACGGTAAGGAGGGCTGGATGCAATTGATCCTGCGCGGCGCCGGAAAAGGCCGCCCCATCCGCATGGATTCACAGCTGCCCGGTTTCAACGACATCGTGGCCCAGGTGCACGCGGCGGCACAACAAAACAGCCTGACCGTGGACCCCGCGTCGGCGGCGAACCTGGCCCACCTTGGCTTCGGTGCGAAAGACGGGGCGGACGACAGCGCATCGAACGATAGCACCTCAACGGACACGAAGTTTCCGCCATGACCAATGTTTTGCGGGTACGTGATTTAGCCGTTGAATTCCAGGCGGCGGAAGGTCTGATCAAGGCGGTGGACGGCGTCTCCTTCACCGTGCCGCAAGGCAAGACCGTGGCCCTGGTCGGCGAGTCCGGCTCCGGCAAAAGCGTGGTCAGCCAAACCATCATGCGCATTCTGCCCACCACGGCCAATATCGCCGCCGGCGAGGTCTTGTTTCTGGACCCGGACAAACCCGGTTCGTTTGTTGACCTGACCAAACTGGCGCCCGATTCACGGGAAATGCGCGCCGTCCGCGGCAGCCGCATCTCGATCATTTTTCAGGAACCCATGACCTCGTTGTCACCGTTGCATACGGTCGGCAACCAGATCTCGGAAGCCCTGTTGCTGCACCGCGATGTTTCCAAGAAACAGGCCATGGAAATCACGGTGGAAATGCTGAGCATGGTCGGCTTTCCGGAGCCGGCGCAGGCGGTCTTCAAATATCCGTTCGAGCTGTCGGGCGGGCTTAGGCAACGGGTGATGATCGCCATGTCATTGGTCTGCCGGCCGGCCCTGTTGATCGCGGACGAACCGACCACCGCCCTGGACGTCACCATTCAGGCCCAGATCCTGAAATTGATGTCGGACCTGCAGTCGGAATTGAACATGGCGGTATTGATGATCACCCATGATTTGGGCGTGGTCGCCAACGTCGCCGACGAAGTCGTGGTGATGTATCACGGCAAGGTTATGGAGCGGGGCCCGGTCGCGGATATCTATAACAGGCCGGAACACCCGTATTTAAAAGCCTTGATGCAGGCGGTGCCGCGTTTCGGCATGCACGCGGGCGAGCGTCTGGTGCCGCTGCGCGAAATCAATGCCGAGGCCGGCGTGCTGCTGCGGCAAAAGGAACCCTGGCCCGAGGCGGCCCGCGCGGCGGGGCCGCTGCTGGACGTCAGTCATTTGAGCAAGTCGTTCGAGACCCGCAAGCGCAAGATGTTCGGCGGCAAGCCCGGCGGCGAGGTGCTGGCGGTGGATGACATCTCGTTCCATGTGGATCCGGGCGAATGTCTGGGTCTGGTGGGTGAAAGCGGCTGCGGCAAGACCACCGCCTCGAAAATGATCATGCGGGCCCTGACGCCGGATGCGGGCAGCTTGTCCTTCAATGACCACGGCAAAATTGTCGATGTACTGGCCCTGCGCGACGAGGAATTGTTCGCTTTCCGGCGCAAGGTGCAATTCATCTTTCAGGATCCGTTTTCCTCATTAAATCCGCGCATGACCGTGTTCGATATTATTTCCGAGCCCTTGAACATTCATAACATCGGCGATATGGACGAGCGCGCCGCCCGGGTCCGGGAATTGATGGCCCTGGTCGGTCTGGACGCACGCTTCCTGCGCCGCTACCCGCATAGTTTCTCAGGCGGCCAGCGGCAGCGGATCGGCATCGCCCGGGCCCTGGCCCTGCAACCGGATCTATTGATCTGTGATGAGCCGGTCTCGGCCCTGGACGTTTCCGTGCAGGCCCAGGTATTGAACCTGATGAAGGATCTGCAGGAGGAATTGGGCCTGACCTATCTGTTTATTTCCCACAATCTGGCCGTGGTCGACTATGTCGCCGACCGCATTGCCGTGATGTGCGCCGGCCGCATTGTCGAAACGGCGCCACGGGAAACCCTGTTCCAGAACCCCATGCATCCCTACACCCAGGCCCTGCTGGCAGCCGTGCCAAAAGCCGATCCCGGCGCCAAGCTGGACCTGACCGCGTTGATGGAGGGCAAGGCATCGGTACCCAGTGCCTGGCCCGCGCCCTTTACGCTGGACCAGGGCATCGTGGCGGATATGATCGACGCGGGCGGCGGCCATTATGTGCGCGCCGCCGCCGGCGCCCAGCTACCAAGGGAATTGTAATGTACGTTAACGTCAAAGGCATTGCAGCCGCCCTGCTCGGATGCGCGCTGTACCTCGGCCCATCGGTAACTTCGGCAGGCGTCGTGGGCTATGTGGAAACGCCCATGTTTGCCGACAGGGTCAAGGCCGGCGAGCTACCGGCGGTCGGCGCGCGGCTGCCAAAGCAGCCCTCCGTCGTGACCTTCGCCGGCAAACGCGCGATCGGCAAGCAGGGCGGTGAAATGCGCACCCTGATCGGACGCGCCAAGGACGTGCGTCTGTTCGTGGTCTACGGCTATGCCCGGCTGGTCGGCTATGACGAGAAATTCCAGATCAAGCCGGACATTCTGCTCTCCGTCGACGTCAAGGAAGGTCGGCAGTTTACCTTCAAGCTGCGGCCCGGCCATAAATGGTCCGATGGACATCCCTTCACGGCGGAGGATTTCCGCTATTGGTGGGAGGACGTGGCCAACAATCCGAAACTGTCGCCGGCCGGGCCGCCGCGCCTGATGCTTTCCGACGGCGAGGCGCCCAGCTTCGAAATGCTGGACGAGACCACGGTGCGTTACACCTGGCCCAAGGCAAATCCGTTTTTCCTGCCCCGCCTGGCCGGCGCCTCGCCGCTGTTCATCTATCGCCCGGCGCATTACCTGAAACATTATCACGGCGGCTATGCCGAGGCCGGGAAGCTGAAAAAACTGCTGCGCAAGAAACGCACCCGCAGCTGGGCCTCGCTGCATAACCGCTTTGACAATATGTACCGTTTTGACAATCCGGAGCTGCCCACCTTGCAGCCCTGGGTCAACCGCACCCGCCCGCCCGCGACCCGCTTCATTGGGGAACGCAATCCCTATTATCACCGGGTCGATGAAAAAGGCCGGCAACTGCCCTATATCGACAAGTTCATCATGGCGGTATCCGACGGCAAGCTGATCGCCGCCAAGGCCGGCACGGGCGAGGTCGATCTGCAAGCCCGCAGCCTGGCCTTCAACAACCTAACTTTCCTGCGCGACAATGAAAAGGACGGCAAATTCGATACCTATTTGTGGCGCATCGCCAAGGGCGCCCATGTCGCCCTGTTTCCCAATTTGAACGTGGATGATCCGGTCTGGTCAAAGATGATGCGGGACGTGCGTTTTCGCCGTGCCCTGAGCCTGGGCGTGGACCGCGAGGCGATCAATGAATCCCTGTTCTTTGGCCTGGCCCTGATGGGCAACAACACCCTGCTGCCCGACAGCCCCCTGTTCCGCGAGGAATATCAAAAACAATGGGCCGAGTATGACCCGGACATGGCCAACGAGATCCTGGACGAGATGGGCCTGACCAAATACAACGACGATGATATCCGCCTGTTGCCCGATGGCCGGCCCATGGAAATTATTATCGAGACCGCCGGCGAGGATACGGAGCAGACGGATGTGCTGGAACTGGTCGCCGAAGCCTGGGCGGAAATCGGCATCAAGCTGTTCATCAAGCCTTCGCAGCGAGAAGTCTTCCGCAACCGCATTTTCTCCGGCCAGGCCCAGATGTCGATCTGGAGCGGCCTGGAAAACGGCGTCGCTACTGCCGAGACCTCGCCGGAAGAACTTGCCCCGACAGCGCAGCAACAGCTGATGTGGCCGAAATGGGGCCAGTATTACGACACGTCCGGCAAATCGGGCGAGGCCCCGGATCTGGCGGAGGCCCAGGAACTGGCGAAATTGGCGAAGGAATGGATGACCGCCGACAAACCGGGCCGGCGCGAGGAAATCTGGCACCGCATGCTGGCCATTCATTCCGAACAAATCTATTCCATCGGTGTCGTCGCCGGCGTGCAGCAGCCGGTGGTGGTCAAGCATGGCCTGAAGAACGTGCCGGCGGAAGGTATCTACAACTGGGATCCAGGCGCCCATTTCGGTATCTACCGTCCCGATACTTTCTGGCTTGATCGATAGCGGCGGGAAAAGGGGGGGCGACAAGGCCATGTTCACCTATTTCGCACACCGGGTGCTGGTGATGATCCCGACCCTGCTGGTGATCTCGGTCATCACCTTTATCATTATCCAGCTGCCGCCCGGCGACTATCTCTCCAATCAGATGGCGGAAATGATCGCCTCGGGTGACCGGGCGGCGTTGGAAAAGCTGGCCTTTCTGCGCCAGGAATTCGGCCTGGATAAACCGATGTTGGAGCAATATGCCGTCTGGCTTGGCATCTGGCCCGGCGGCAATGGCTTTTCCGGCATCCTGCAGGGCGACCTGGGCTGGTCCTTTGAATACAATCTGCCCGTGGACGAGGTGGTCGGCGACCGCCTGTTCCTCTCGCTGGTTTTGAACTTCACCACCATGCTGTTCGTTTACGCCGTATCCTTTCCCATCGGGGTCTACACGGCGGTGCGGCAATACAGCGTCGGCGACCATGTCATGACTTTCGTTGGCTACATCGGCCTGGCGACACCGAATTTCCTGCTCGCCCTGATCCTGTTGTTCCTGGCGAAGAAGCATTTCGGCGTCTCCATCGGCGGTTTGATGGACGAACAGTTCATTGATCAGGATATGTCGTGGGGCAAGTTCGTTTCGATCTGCGAACACATGGTGGTGCCGGTTATCGTCATCGGCACTTCCGGCACGGCGGGGATGATCCGCCGCCTGCGCGCCAATCTGCTGGACGAATTACAGAAGCAATATGTCGTCACGGCCCGGGCCAAGGGCCTGAAAAACCGTACGCTGCTGTTGAAATATCCCCTGCGCATGGCGCTCAATCCGTTCGTCGCCGATATCGGCAACCTGCTGCCGCAGATGATATCGGGTTCGGCCATCGTCGCCGTTGTGATGAGCCTGCCAACGTCCGGGCCGATGCTTGTCAGCGCCCTGCAAAGCCAGGATCAATATCTGGCCGGCTCGTTCCTGCTGTTCCTGGCCGCACTAACGGTGATCGGTATGTTCGTGTCCGACCTGGCGCTTGCCGCCCTTGATCCGCGTATCCGTCTTGGTTCGGAGGCGGCGAAATGAGTACTCACGACGGGCGCGAAGATCAGCAACGGCACTGGGTATCCGACGCACCGTTCAACCCGCATACAATCGAGCGCCTGACCAAGGAGCAGGAACGCTTCTTCATGGCCTCGCAATGGAAATTGATGTGGTGGAAGTTGCGTCGCCATCCCCTGGCCGTGGCTTCGATGATTTTCCTGGCCATCGTTTATGTCTCGATCCTGATGGTGGAGTGGGTGGCACCCTACCCATTGGCCAAGCGCAACGCCAAGTTCATCTATGCGCCGCCGCAGATGGTGCACCTGATCCATGACGGCGAGTTCATCGGGCCCTTCGTCTATGGCTACAAAGTCACCCGCGACATCAAGCGGATGAAGCGGATCTATACCGTGGACGAGACCAAGGTGCAGCCGATCCGCTTTTTCTGTCAGGGCGCGGGCTATAAATTCTGGGGCATGTGGCGCATGAAGTTCCATTTCTTCTGCCCCTCGAAGGAAAAAGTCGGCAAGCGCACCGTGCGCGGCACGCTATTTTTGTTCGGCACCGACCGCCTGGGCCGGGATCTGTTCAGCCGCATCGTCTATGGCGCGCGCATATCCCTGACCGTTGGTCTGATCGGCATCACCGTCAGTTTCGCCATCGGCCTGACCCTGGGCGGCATGGCCGGTTATTACGGCGGCTGGGTGGACAATGTTGTCCAGCGCCTGATCGAGATGCTGCGCTCGTTTCCGGAACTGCCGCTTTGGATGGCGCTGTCGGCGGCCCTGCCCGTGACCTGGAGCCCGATCGGGGTTTTCTTTGGCATCACTATTATTCTGGCGCTATTGGACTGGCCCGGCCTGGCCCGCGCCGTCAGATCGAAATTGCTGGCCCTGCGCGAGGAAGACTTCGCCACCGCCGCGACGTTGATGGGCGCCAGCCCGGCGCGGGTGATCGGGCGGCATCTGCTGCCCAATTTCATGAGCCATTTGATCGCCAGCCTGACGCTTTCCATTCCCTCGATGATTCTGGCGGAAACGGCCCTGTCGTTCCTAGGCTTGGGCCTGCGCCCGCCGATCACGTCGTGGGGCGTATTGCTGAACGAAGCCCAGAACATCAACGCCGTGGCCACCTATCCCTGGCTGATTTTCCCCATGCTGCCCGTGGTCCTGATCGTCCTGGCCTTCAACTTCTTCGGCGACGGCCTGAGAGACGCGGCGGATCCGTATAAGTAGATTACCTACACATTTGGATCACACCTTAAGCCGATACCTTGACCGGGCATGTTGGCAAGGCTTCAATACTTACCCCCGCCGCTTTTTGCGCGGCAACGAGTTCGAATTGCGTTTGTAAATTCATCCAGAATTGCGGGTCCGTCTTGAACCAATGGCCGAGCCTGAGCGCGGTGTCGCCCGTGACCGAGCGCTTGCCGTTTATAATCTGGCTCAGGCGACCGGCGGGTACATCAATCTGCCGCGCCAGTTCCGTGGGCGAAATGCCAAGTTCTTCCAATTCTTCCTTTAGAATCTCGCCTGGATGGGCGGCATGTTGCAACATGGTCTATCTCCAATTCTTTAGTGATAGTCGGCTATCTCGACATTGAACGGCCCCGGTGATCCGCTTGGCCACTCAAAACAGATCCGCCATTGCCGATTGATCCGGATGCTGTATTGGCCATGGCGATCGCCGCCGAGCGCTTCAAGGCGGTTGCTACGCACGCCGCGAAGATCCTCGAGCGATGTCGCCGCATGTAAGACGGCCAGACGACGACCGGCCTGTTCGGCGAAACCCTGGAAACTTCTGACGAAGATTCCACGGGCAAAGTTCTCGGTCTTTCGGTCGCGATAACCAACAATCATTTGTAGTTACCGTAGCACAATATACGCTGTACGTATAGCAAATATTTCGAAAGATGCCGTTGTCAATATCCCTCCACCGGCACCGCTTCCGATAGGGGTTCGACACGGGCATCGACCTGGCGGTGGACGTAGTATTCGATGGCCGGTTTGTAGAAATCAAACACCCGGCGTAATTCGCCGACCGGTTCTTCGTGGGCGTCGACGCGCAAATCAACGCGGGCGTATTCCTTGTCTTCGTATACCAGGATCGCGGCCGAGCGCTGGCCGCCTTTTTGGCCGCCGGCATCGCGGCCGGCTTCAATGGCGGCCATCAGGCGGTCCTCGATCTCATCGTCCGGGTTGGCGTTGTAGCCGTCCTCGATGGCGGTCAGGATATGTTCGCCTTGCAGGACATTACCCAGGGCGATGAAATTCTCCCCCACATGATGGCCGGCCCAGTCCCGGTTCTGGCTGCCGGTGCGGGCGGCGGCGAAGCCGTCGTCGTCGATCACGCCCAGTTGGCGGTATTCATGATAGGGATCGCCCATGACCAGCTGTTCGATCACGCCCTGGGCCTTGTAGCCGGTTTGCAACAGACGCTGGGCCATCAGACCCAGGCGTTTGTCGGCGATGGCCATGATCGCCACCGCGCCCTGGCGGGGCTGCACGAACGGCACCCGCGCGCCCACGGCCAGCGACCGCGTCGCGGTGGCGATGCCTAGGCGCTTGCTTTTGGGGCAGTGGGCGATGGCGGTGAAGGTATGGAAATTCGGTCCTGGCGGCTGCGGCAACATACGGCATCTCCCGGCAATGATTGTTTGGCATCAGCCTAGCGGCTTTCCAGGCAGGTGGTCAGTTCTTTTTCCGTGGCAAGATGTCCATGCTTATAATGGAGCCGGGATAGAGATTGGCCGGAAGAGCACATGGACGGGAAAAGCGGCGGCATGTTTGTCGACCCTGTTTTTAAATTTCTGGATCTGCTGGGACAGTATCCGACGAGCTTTGTTCAGTTGCTCGCGGCGTCCAGCCTGGGCCTGGGCCTGATCGGCTTTCTCACCTGGCTGGACAAGCGCCGGCCGAGAAAGTTGCAGTTCGCGGTGAAGCATAATCCCGTGAAGCTGCTTTGGCCGTTCGAAATCCTTGCTCTGGTCATTCTCGTCGAATGGTTCGCCCTGCTTACCATCGGCGAGGGCATGGACCTGCCGCAGCGTTTACCCTGACAGCCGGAAAGCAAGAAAGCGATTTTCACGGCGGGGCGTTTTAGCTACCCTGCCGTGACAAAATAAAAAATCAGGGAACGTCACGCCATGAATTCAAAATCGAGCAGCGCCGCGCCATTGCGCGAACCAACCGATTTTGGCGACGGCGACTATCACAGCGCTCTGGTCAATGTCACCAATGTCTGCAATCTGGATTGCAGCCATTGCTTTGTCTTTCGCGCCGATAACCCGAACAGCCCCCGGGACAAGATGGACGACCGTACCATGCTGCACCAGCTCGAGGTGCTGCGCGACAAACACAATATCAAGGCCATGCTGTTCATGGGCGGGGAGCCGATGATCCGCAAGGATCTGGTCATGCAAGCGGTCAAGCTGTTTGAAAATCCTTCCATCGTGACCAACGGCACCTATGGCATCCCTTCCCTGCCCGGCGGCCTGGTGACGGTGTCCCTGGATGGGCCCGAAGCCCTGAACGATGACATGCGCGGGCCCGGTGTTTTTCAAAAGGTAAAAGAGGCCATCGCCAACCGTGACCGGGACGACGGCACCATTCTGATGCTGCAAATGACCGTGACCAAGCTGAATGACCATAGCATCGCGGAATTTGTCGAGGTGGTGAAGGACTGGCCCATTGATGGCGTCGCCTTTACGTTCTTCATTCCCATCATTAATGACCAGACCGGCCTGGCCTGGGACAGCCTGGAGGACCGGGACCAGGCCATCCGCAATGTCATCGCCGTCAAACAGGCCTATCCCGATCTGGTCAAGGCCCAGGTCCCGGCCCTGGAAATGATGTTCGCCGACGTTTGCCAAAAACATACCGGCGATCTGAAGGGGCAATGCGTGAATATCGACATCCTGCCGCTTTATCTGGGCAAGAACGGCGCCTTCGAGCGGCCGGAATGCTGCTACGGCAACGAAGCCGATTGCGCCCGCTGCGGTTCGTACAGCCTGTTCAATACGGTCTATCACCGCGAAGTGTTGGGACAAAAAGACTATAACCGCCGCACACAGAGAAAAGCCGCCGGCCGATCACCGGATTAGTGACCTGCGACAAAAAGGATGTCGATTGCATCTGTTGCCGGGCGGCTGAACTTCGTATGATCGGGTCAGGAACCTCAACCATGCGCCATTATTCATGGCGCGCCATCGACAAAGAGTTATTTCAAGGGAGAGTTATCAATGGCAAATCTATGTGAAGGCCGCGTGGCCATCGTCACGGGCGCCGCGCGCGGCGTGGGCAAGGAAAATGCACTATTGCTGGCCAAGGAAGGCGCCAAGGTGGTGGTCAACGATCTGGGCGGCGCCGTTGACGGCTCTGGCGCGGACAAGACTCCGGCCCAGGAAGTGGCCGACGAAATCATCGCGGCTGGCGGTGAGGCCGTGGTCAACGGCGATGACGTCTCCAGCTGGGACGGCGCCAAGAACATGATCGACCAGGCCATCGATACCTATGGAAAGCTGGACATTCTGGTCAATAATGCCGGCATCCTGCGCGACCGCATGTTGGTCAATATGACGGAAGAAGAATGGGATTCGGTGATCCAGGTGCACTTGAAAGGCACCTTCGCGCCGGCCCGCCATGCCGCCGCCTATTGGCGCGGCAAGTCCAAGGAAACCGATGGTCCGGTGGATGGCCGTATCATCAACACCACCTCGACCTCCGGCATCTACGGCAACATTGGCCAGACCAACTATGGCGCCGCCAAGGCCGGTATCGCCGCCTTTACCATCATCGCGGCGCGGGAATTGCGCCGCATCGGCGTTACCGTCAATGCCATTTCGCCCTCCGCCTACACCCGGATGACCGATAGCCTGCGCGAGTACACCGAGGAAGATATAGCGGTTCGGCATCCGCGCTGGGTAGCGCCGACGGTGGTCTATCTGGCCAGTTCCGAGGCGCATGATATCTCCGGCCGCATCATTCAGGCTGGCGCCGGCATGGTCGCGGTCTGTGAAGGCTGGCGCCGCGGCGCCGAGGTTGATCAGGTCGCCGATCCGTCGGAGCTGGGCCCGATGATCCGCGAGATGTGCGAAAAGGCACGCAAGAACTCCGGCATGGACGGCATGGAACTCGACTAGTTTTTGAGTTCACGCAGATGCGCTAATGCGCATCGCTCCACATGGGCGGCGCAGTAGCGCCGGGCCGCCGTCGCGGCCTTGATCCGTTGGACTGCTAGCTTGAGGGGGGTCATCATTTTGATGGCCCCCTTTTTCCTTCGGGATTGGCCCTCAGGGCAACAGCACCACAAGGTCGACCGGTTCGCCGACGCCATCGACAGGGTGCGCCGGTCGGGTTTCCAACGGCGCGGGCGGCAGATAACCTTGGTCCTGGGCCAATTTCAGGGTAGCCGCATTGGTCAGAGCGGTGACGTCCTGGATCTTGTTGGCTTTTTCCAGTTTGGCGGCCAGATTGACCGGTTCCCCGATCACCGTGAACTCCAAACGCTGGCCATCGCCCACGGCACCGAAAACCAATGGCCCGGCGGCCACTGAGAAGCCGATCTCCAGGGGCGGATCGCCATCCCGGAGGCGCTGCGCCCGCCATTGCTCCGCCGCCGCACCCAGGGCAGCAATACAACGCAAAGCATCCGCCGCATAGGTTTCCGTCGGCAAGGCGGCGCCGAAAGTGGCCATGATGCCATCGCCCATGAATTTGTCGATGCTGCCGCCATGGGCCTGAATGACGCTGACCATGCGGCCCTGATAATCCGCCAGAAGGGCCATCAGATCGCCGGGGTCCATGCCCATGGCCAAGGGCGTGAAGCCGCGGATATCACAGAACAGCACGGCGGCCCGGCGGACCTGGCCCTGGCCCGCCTCGACCCGCTGTTCGGCATGTACGATGCGGTCGGCGATTTCCGGCGCGAAGAAACGTTCCAGGTCATGATGCGCCTGGCCCTCGACCACCGATTGCACCAACAGCCGCCGGGCCCGCCACAAGGCGATGGCCAGAATGGCGGTGGAAAGCAAAATGGTGATGATCTTGTCGAATTCGGCACCGATCAGGATCATGTTCGAGGTCATGTAGGCGATATAGTCGCGGGTCACGCCCATATTCGGTTCGCCCGATGTGTAAAGGGCGTAATACAGCATCAGGGCCCAGCCCAGCGCCGCCGAGCCGCCGGCCAGCAGAACGAAGCCGGCGGAAAAGCGCAGGGCTCGTAAGGCGATGAAAATAAACACATACAGCAGGGTCGGCGCCTTCAGATAGAATGCCGCCGGCTGTTCATACTGGATATGAAAGCTCCAGATCAGACCCATCAGCAGGGCCATGTCCACCAGCACCGACAGGGCCAGGAACCAGGTGGCGGCATAGCCGCGATAGGCCAGAGCCAGGCGCAGGACGGAAAACGCCAGATAACAGCCCAGGGCGAAAGGCACCGGTTCCAGCATTGATGTGGCACCGGCGCTCTTCGGCGTCAGGGCATACAAGCCGGCCCAGGTGACACCAACCAACAGCTGAGCCCAGGCGATCAGGATTTCGCTTTGTAACTGATGGCCCCGGATGGCGGCGGCGACGCGCGGCGGCAGTTGTCTGTGGCGGAGCCGCCCCAGATTGCCTTGGCGCAGGCGGTCCATGGTGGATTTGCTTTGCTCCGACGCCAACGCCCCGCACCCTAACGTTTGCGCAGCCAGAGGCTTGCGGGCAGGCTGTCAGCCTTGCCCGGCAGACGGCCCACGGCGGAGGCGGCGACCTGTTCGGCCATGCGGGTGGATACATAGTGCGAGGCAAACAGGATATCGAAGCCGCCGCCGGACAGCATGGGCGCGACGCCCAGTTGTTCGTTATAGCCGCGCCAGTCCCAGATCAGGGGGTAGTCGTCGGGCAGAAAAATGTCATGAATATGCACCAAAGCGCCCGTCGGCAGGGTGGGTATGACCCGGTTGAAGAGGTCATCCACATCGCTGCCGGGCATCAGGATATGGGATGAGTCGATAAACAATATGTCGCCCGCTCCCAGCTCCGCGAAGGTATTCAGGTCCACCTCTCCCAATGTAGCCTTGACGAATTCAATATCCAGCCGGTCCACATAGCGGCTGGGCTGGGCATCAATGGCGGTAATGTGAGTTGCCAGGGCGCCGTCGTCCACGGCCCGCTTCATGAAGCGCGTGGAATGCCCCGAACCAACCTCCATAATCCGTTTCGGCGCCTGCCCGCGCACGATGGCATAGGCAGCGGCGGCATCCAGGGTGGGAAACCAATCCTGTTTCCAGCGGGGGCCGGGGGGTGCCTCGTCGCCCATATTTTGCAGGTCGGTTTCGTAGCGGTCGATTTCCGCGAGCAGGGCAATGAAGCCGGGTTCCGACGCCGCCATCAATGTCGCCAGGGGTGGATAGGAGGCGTTGCGGCCAGGATCGGGCAGGGTATGGGCGTAGCGATAGGGAATAAAGAAGCCGCGCCGGGCCAGCCCCAGCACCGTTAACAGCCCTAATCGCATACTGCGCCTGTGCATGCCGCCCCCTCACGCCTTACGGTTTAATTATTGCTTGGTGCCAACGGAATTGGCACATGGTTCACGGATGTCGTCTAGCCCGCCGGCACGGCCCTGGCTTGGCTGACATTGATTTCCAGGTCACGCCAGACAGGTTTTCCCGGGCGCATGACCATGCCTTCCTGGGCCACCACGGTGCCGGGCCGCCGCTGCTCCGCCGCCTCGGCGATGCCATCCATGAAATTGTCGTCGTGATCAGGGTCATGGTGGAAAATAACAAACTGGGGAACGCCCGCGGCATCACACAGATCTGCGCCCGCCTGCCAGGTGGAATGGCCCCAGCCGACACAGTTGGCATATTCTTCCTCGGTAAACATGGAATCATAGATCACCATGTCGGCGCCATTGATTAAGCTCAGTATGGTTTGATCCAGTTCGCCGGCCACATGCTCGGTATCCGTCAGATAGCAGATCGACCGCCCGCCGAATTCAATGCGATAGCCGGTGGCGCCGTCGGGGTGGTTCAGGGAGGCGGTGCGCACCACCACATCCGAGCCGGTATGCAGGGCATCGCCGACGAGAAAGTCGTGAAATTCGATTTTTGATTGAAAAATTTCGAGGGGTACCGGGAATAACGGCGAGGTCATCAAGTCGCATAACACGCCGCGTAGATTTTTTTCCGGCAACAAATGCCCGGCCTGCAGGCGGAACTGATTTCGTGGATCAAAGAACGGCTTGAAAAACGGAATACCGCAAATATGGTCGTAGTGGGTGTGAGTAAGAAAAATATCGGCATCGACGACTTCGCCGCGCTCCACGAGGTCGTTGCCCAGATATCGGAGGCCGGAACCGGCATCAAAAATCAATAATCGGTTGCCGCAGCGAATTTCCAAGCACGAGGTGTTACCGCCATAGCGTACCGAATTGGGGTCGGAGATGGATATGCTGCCCCGTACGCCCCAAAATTTAACACTGAAATCACAATGCTCCGACATGGTCCCAATACTTTCCAAATTGGCACATTCACCAACAATCGACCGAATTTACGCAGCCGACATTAACATTCCACCCTCTTGTCTCGACTCCCAACGGCTCGTTTCAAGCCATATCGTTTCGATATATGTCAACCTGATTATATTACGTCTAATAAATTGGTCTTGTAAACAGTTAATTCAAGAGGAGGAATTGGCCGGAATTCAGCGCCCCATTTGCCGCAGAATAAGGCGGCTGAGTTCGGCCTCTGGATCATTCAATTGATCAACAATTGAAAAATGATTTTGCCCCGATAAGACAACGACTTCCAACTCGATACCCGCTTCACGCCAGGCCGCCGCCAGGTCCTCGCTCTGACGCAGATATTCTGGCCCTTCATCGCCCCCCAGCGCCAGGATCAAGGGCGCCGTTCCGCCGGGCAGCAAGTGTACCGGGCTATTGCGGGCAGCCTCGGATGACGTCAATTTCAGGTCATCATTCAGAAAACACAGGCGAATGGGTTCCAGATCATACAGCCCGGAAATACCGCAACCGCCCTTGATCAGATCAGCGGGCAGCGCCGGCATTTGCCCATCGAAGGCGGGCCAGTCCGTCGCCATCGCCATGGCCACCAGGTGGCCGCCGGCGGAATGGCCGGAAACGTAAATGCGCTCCCCATCGCCGCCAAAGCTTTCGGCATTGCGGTAGGTCCAGGCTAGGGCGGCACGGCATTGGCGCACCAGTTCGTCCATATCGACGCCGGGGATCAGGCCATAGTCGATCACCACCGTGGCGCAACCCTTTGGCGTGAAAGCCTTCGCCACATAGGAAAAATCGTCCTTGCTGAGCATTTTCCAGTAGCCGCCGTGTATGAAAACCTGGATCGGAGCCAGTCCCGTTTCCGAATCGTCAGGGGGAAACACATCCAATACTTCATCCGGGCCGGGGCCAAACGAGATGCCTAAGCGCCCGTCTGTTTGCTGGCGGTAAATTTCGCTATCGAACGCCAAACGTTGCAGTATCTCGGTCGATTGCGCCACCTTCGCGCGGTTATCATATTCCCTGTCCAGACCAGCCTGGTCATAGTCGCCAAAGATCTTTGCGCTCACCCTTATGTTCCCTTTTTTTCATTCATGGTGGCCAGCATCCGCTTGATACTGTCGACCGCTAAATCGTTGATCCCCTCGGCCAGGCGGTTAGCCAGTTCGGTCGCCTCGGGTCCCGCCCGGGTGGTATCGATCACCACCCGTGGGTGGCTGAGTTTGGCCAGACGGCGCAGCGCGTCCGCCTCGTCCCAAATGATGTTGAAATAGCCGCAGATCTGATCCACCAGCACCGGCGAGGGCCGGCCCCGCTGGCCCCGCTCCAGGGCCGAGAGATAAGCGGCGGATATTTGCAGATCCTTCGCCATCTGCTTCTGGCTGACGCCCTGCTGCCGGCGCAAGGCGCGTATTCTGACGCCAAAGGGAGTCAGGCCGGCAGTCATCGCCCAGAATCGTCCAGGTTTTTGTCCAGCCACAGGCCGTGGCGCTTATGCCAGGCCTCGATCGATTGCGCCGGATATTCGGGAAAACGTTCCACATGTTCGCCCGGATGCAACTCCACCCAGGGCGCGGCGCTGTCCAGCATGATATCGACAAAATGCGCCGGCTTGGGCAATGGCGTATCAATGACCGAGGCCAAGGGGTGTATCAGTTTCGGCCAGTTTTCGTTCCAGGCCCAGAGATGACTGCCGCAGTTTCGGCAGAAACTGCGCTGATGCTTCGAAGGCTCGCCGTTGCTCAGGGCGCGGTATACCGCCACATGCTCCTGGCCGGTCACCCGCAGGCTGTCATTGTCCGCCAGCAGGTTGATGGCGAAGCCGCCCGCGCCGCCGGCCTTACGGCAGATGGAGCAATAGCAGCGTTGATACGGTTGCGGCGCGGGGCTGTTGACCGAAAAAGTAACAGCGCCGCAATGACACGAACCCTGTAACAACATCACCCAACCCTCCTTGCTATCGTTGTTATCGTTTGCGCCGCAGCAGGACGTAGTAGGCGCCCTCGCCGCCATGTTGCGGCCTGGCGCCTTCTATACGCAGAACCATATGCCGGACCGACGCTTCGCCCAGCCAGCGCGGCAGGTTGCGGCGCAGCACGCCGCTGTCTCGATCCGGCATGAAACCGCTGTCGATATTGTCCCTGGCCCCGCCCTTGCCGGTAATGATCAGGACGCAGCGTTTGCCGCTACGGTAACCGGCGGCGATAAAGGCGTGCGCGGCGCGATGGGCATCGGCCTGGGTGTGACCATGCAGATCCAGGCGGCCATCGATGCTCATCTGGCCCCGGCGCAGGCGCTCGGCGCTGCGTTTGTCCAGACCGCCGCTATGTTTCGACGGCACGGGCGGCGACACCGTGGGACTGTGGATGGGCGCCGTGTTCAGGCGGGCCACAGCCTTTGTCTTGCCATTTGGCCGCGCCACAACATCCATTTTCGCAGTAAGCTTGGCCGGACCCAGGGCGTGGCGGGACTGCCGGCGCTTGAGGGGCCTGACATCGCGCATGACCGTTTCGAACAGCGCCCGGTCGTCCAGGGGACCGTCCAGCTGGCGGTTTTTTAAATGTTTAGTCTTGCCCGGCTTGGTCATCTATCAGGACAATATGCAGGCTGCGCGGTCCATGGGCGCCCAGTTCTATGGTCAGGGCGATGTCGGCGGTGCGCGATGGCCCGGTGATCATGTTGATGTTGCGCGGCATGCTAAAGCCGCCGCCCTCGTTATCCGCCAGCTTATTGGCCTCGCGCAGACGGGCCCAGACCTCTTCATAGGCGCCGACGACCTGGCTGGCGCGCAGGGCGACCACATGATAGTCGGGCACGAAGTTCAGGGTAGTGGGATGGTTTGGCCCGGATAGCGCCACAAGGGTGCCGGTTTCCGCCACGCCCGCGAAGGCCGGCGTGACCGAGACCAGATCCTCGATCCCGGCGGCGCCGGTTTTGCTTTCCAGCAGGCTCTGGCTATCCCAGTCCAGTCCGTTTAGCCATTCATCGGGCGCCAGGGTCACTTGCGTGGGCAGATTGTTGCCGCGCAGATAGTCGGCCACGGCGCCGGGCACCAACCCCTCGTCCGCAACCACCGCCACCGTGCAGGAGGCCGCCGCCGCCATCTCCTGAAAACGTTGCAGCAAGGCCCGATGCTCACCCTGGCCCCGCGCAGGCACCAAGTTGGCCCGGTGCTTGGAGATATGTTCGTCCAGGTCCTTTTTGGCATCCGCGCTAAGGGCCGGACGGCCCAGGGATTGGCGGATCGCGCCCAGAATATTGTCCCGACCGGAAGTGGAGCTCATCCCGTCACCTTTTTGCCCATCGCATTTTTACGTTGCTGTTTGCGCCAGCGCGCCTGGAAGGTTTCGCCCTCGGGCGCGGGCAGGTCGCGGCCCTGGGTCCAGCCGCCGGCGAACCACAGCTTGCGCATGCGGCCTTCTTTCCGGCCCAGATAGGCCAGGCCGCGCATGGCCAGGCGGGCGCCCGGGCCATACAGCCAGGGCCGTTTGGCGAAAAAGGCCCAGAGCGACAGGCCCCAACGCTCCACTTTCGGTACGTCGCCTGCCTCGAATGAACGCTGGCGCCATTGCCGCAGCAGACGCGGCAGGGGAATCGAAACCGGGCAGACTTCCTCGCAGCGCCCGCACAGGGTCGAGGCGCAGGGCAGATGCTTGGTCTCCGCCACGCCGAGCAGGGCCGGCGACAATACCGCGCCCATGGGACCCACATAAACCGTGCCGTAGGTATGGCCGCCGACCGATTGATAGACCGGGCAATGGTTCATGCAGGCGCCGCAGCGGATACAGCGCAACATGTCCTGAACCTCGCTGCCCAACATGGCGGAGCGCCCGTTATCCAGCAGGATGACGTGATATTCCCCCGGACCATCCATGTCATCGTCGCGCCGGGCACCAGTGGAAATCGTGGTATAGGCGGAAAATTCCTGGCCCGTGGCCGAGCGCGCCAGAATGCGCAGAAAAGTCGTGGCATCCTCCAGCGTGGGCACGACCTTTTCCAGCGAGGCGACGACGATGTGCACCTTGGGCAGGGTTTGGGTCAGGTCGCCATTGCCCTCGTTGGTGACGATGATCGAGCTGCCGGTCTCCGCGATCAGATAATTGGCGCCGGTGATGCCCACATCGGCATCGAAATATTTCTGCCGCAAGATCTCGCGGGCTTCATTGACCATTTTTGGCGGTTCGGTCTGACGTTCGGTCCTGCCAAGTTTGGCATGATGCTTGAGAAACAGATCGGAAACCTGATCCTTGGTCTTGTGGATCGCCGGGCCGATGATGTGGGAGGGCGGTTCCTCCGCCAGCTGGATAATGTATTCGCCCAGGTCGGTTTCCACCGGCTCGATATCATGTTGTTCCAGAAACGCATTGAGGTGAATTTCCTCGGCGATCATGGACTTGCCCTTGGTGACGCTCTTGGCATCAACGGACTGGCAAATCTCCAACACCGCCTGGCGGGCATCCTCGGGCGTTGCGCACCAATGCACATGGCCGCCGGCCGCCTTGCAATTACGTTCGAAGCGTTCGAGATAAAAATCCAGATGCGCCAGCACATGATCCTTCAGCTCCCGGCCACGCTGAGAGAGCTGCTCGAACTCCGGCAGGCGGTCCACCGCGCCCTGGCGGTTGGGGATCATGCCGGCGTTCAGCATGGCCATGGCGCTGCGCAGATCCTTGTCCGCCATTGCCTGGTTGGCATTTTCCTTGAAGGCGCCGGGCTGCATGAACTCCATTGCCTCAGTCTCCTTTCCCTTCGCCAATAGCCGGTACTTGATCCGTCATGCCGGCCAGCACCTCGGCCACGTGGCGTACCTGCACCGAGGAGCCTTCACGTTTCAGCCGCCCGGCGATATTCATCAGACAGCCCAGGTCACCAGCCAGCAACAGATCGGCCCCGGTCTCGACCACGTTGGCGGTCTTGCGCGAGACGATATCGGTGGAGATTTCGCCATATTTCATACAGAAGGTACCGCCAAATCCGCAACAGGCATCGGTATCGGCCATTTCCTCCAACGCCAGGTCATCGACGCCGGCCAACAGCTCACGCGGCTGATCCTTGACGCCCAGTTCGCGAAGGCCGGCGCAGGCGTCGTGATAGGTCGCCGTGCCGTCATATTCAACATCCAGCTCCTTGGCATCGATTTTCATAACGTCGGCCAGAAAGGTCGTCAGTTCGAACGTCTTGGCGGCCAGGGCGCGGGCCCGGCGGTTCCATTCCGGATCATCGGCGAACAGATCGGGATAGTGCACGGCGATCATGCCGCCGCAGGAACCCGACGGCACCACCACATAGTCATAACCTTCGAAGGTTTCGATGACCTGACGGGCGATCTGTTGGGCATGCAGGCGGTCGCCGGAATTATAGGCCGGCTGGCCGCAACAGGTTTGCTCCGGCACATGCACCCGGCAACCGGTCCCTTCGATCAGTTGCGCCGAGGCGAAACCGACCGTGGGCCGGAACAGATCCACCAGACAGGTGGCGAACAGGCCTACATTGCTTGGTCGTTTCGAACTCTCGCTTGCCGTGGCCATAATTGCTTCACCTTTTACCCGGCGATAATCAGCATCACCAAACGGCTTTATAACAGCCGCGCGGCCAGATTACAGCCTTGCCGCAAGCGCCTTCGGCAAAAGTAGGAACCACTGCCCGGCATTCTTCATACGCCCGGCGATGGCGGCGGCCCTGTCACCATGGCCCCAGAACATATCGCCGCGCACCCCGCCCTTGATGGCGCCGCCGGTATCCTGGGCCAGTACCAGGCGGTGCAAGGGCCGGTCTCCTTGCCCGGGATCGGCCGCCGGATGGCTAGCCTGCAGCCAGAGCGGAATGCCCAAGGGTATCAGGCGGCGGTCGACGGCGATGGAACGGCCCGGCGTCAGGGCCACCCCCAGGGCGCCCAAGGGGCCGGCACCGTTCAGTTCGCGAAAGAAGATATATGAGGCATTCAGGCCCATGACCTCTTCGCCCTGTTCCGGGTTGGCGCTCAACCAGGCGCGGATCGATTGCATCGAGACGTTTTCCTTGCTCAGGATGCCGCGTTTGATCAGCTCCCGGCCAATGGCGTAATAGCGCCGGCCATTGCCGCCCGCATAGCCCAGGCGCATCTCCTCGCCATTGGCAAGCTGGACCCGGCCCGAACCCTGGATATGCAAAAAAAACGCATCCACCGGATCATCCACATAGACGATCTCCAGGCCGCGCCCGGCCAGGGCACCGGCCACGATGCCCTGGCGTTCGGGATAGGGCGTCAGGCGCCGGCCCTGGAGGCGGCCAACAATGCGCTTGCCTTGCAGCTCGTCACTGAAGGCGCCCAGATCGACCTTGATCAGATCCTTTGGCAGGCCATGCAAGGGCGTCAAAAAAGGTGCCTTGCGCTCCCGGCTGCCGCGCAACGACGGTTCATAATAGCCCGTGAACAGGCCAGTGGTCCGCCCGGCGAAGCTGACCGCCACGGCCTGGAAATACGCCTCGAAATACTGCCTTGCCTCGCCCGGCTTGTCGGCGGCAACCGTTCTGGCCGCCCGGCAGGCTTCCAGCCAATCGGCGGCATTGCCGCCAACATCATCCTGGCCGCCCAGGCCGCGGTCTTGCGGCCATTTGCCGAACCGGTCGCAACTGCGCAAAAAGGCGCCAATGGCGGCGCCGTGATTGTCGCGGGTCCAGCCATCCAGGTCGCTGTACGGCACCGGACGAAAAGACAATCGGTCCTCGGGAATTGTCGGTACCGGCAGGGTCAGCCACCACAGCAGCAATCCCACGGCCACAAGCAGCGGCCCGGCCAGCGCAACAGCGAGACGCCCCGGGGAAACAGGCGGCCAGGCCATGCGCTAAATTAATTTTCGCCGTGGGTTTCGATCAGCTGCCAATTGGGATCGCGGTTGCGGGTATCCCGCGCGAAGGTCCAGATATCGGTGACCTCGCGGGTGCCGACCGGCTGATCGGGCAGCATCTCGCCATCTTCATCGCGGGCCGCCGAAATCATTTCCGAAACAAACTTGATGGTGATCTCGGCCACCTTGTCCTTCAATTCAGCATCGACGATTTCCGCCGCGTTGATGGCGACAATCATGGTTTCCAAGGTTTCGCCCTTGTCCTCGCGGTCTTCGATGGCACCGACGAAGTTTTCATAGACCTGATCGTTCAACAATGGCCGCAAGGCATCGCGGTCGCCCTTGGCAAAGGCATCGACGATCATCTCGTAAGCACCACGCGCGCCGTCGGTAAAGGCGGCAGGCTCAAAGCGGTGGTCGGCAAGTTTAATTTTTGTCAGACCGGCACCGACCGGAGAATCCTCGGCCCATAGAGCGGCCTCTTCCTCTGGCTTGGTATTGTTGTCTTCCGGGGCGGCCTGAACCCGGCCGCGGTCAGGCAGGGCACCCACATTGTCCTCTTGACCTGACTGGTTCGCCGCATGGGGCTCGTCGCCCTGGCTGGCCTGTTGTTCTCTCTGCCGCTCTTCCTGGCGTTCCTGCGGCGTTCGTTCATTGCCGGTACGCCGGCCCAGCACGCCCCGCAGACGAAAGAAGATGAAGCCCGCCACCATGGCCAGGAAGATGATATCGAGAAAATGACCCTCGCCCATGAAATTCGTACGTCCTGTCGGGTCGTTGTTCCTGTTTGGATATTCTATCCACTCAGACCAGCCACGGCCCACCGCGAACTTGCGATACATGCCCCAGATGATCTTTTCCGCAAGGTCACGGCCCGCTACCAGCAACCAAACGGCACGCCCTTTTGGCGTTGCTTCACACCTTAGGACGCAGGCCAGGCAGTGTCCAGCGAACTTGCCCCGAATAAGTCCGGATAAAGGACTGTGGCGCTGCCTGCCATACAGTATTAAATAGGCTGCACCGAGGCAGGGAGCAAGTGTCTAAGATCATGGGCTTTGCGATTCTTTTGGCGTTCATCGCCATACCGTTACTTGAAATCGCCGTCTTCATCGAAGTCGGCGGCTTTATCGGCTTGTGGTGGACCCTGGTGATCGTGGTGGCAACCGCCTTTGCCGGCACCTATATGCTGCGCCGCCAAGGCCTGGCGACCCTGCGGCGGGCGCAAGACAACATGGCGGAAGGGCGGATGCCCTTGCGAGAGGTGTTTGACGGTTTGTGCCTGTTGATCGCCGGCGCACTGTTATTGACGCCGGGTTTCGTGACGGATCTGGCCGGTGCTCTGTTGTTGATGCCGCCCATGCGTTTGCTATTGGGCCAGCTGGTCGCCCGGCACATCGTCGCCAGCGGACAGTTCCAGGCCCAGGCCTTCCATGCCGGCGCCGAACATCCCTTTCGTGGGCAAGGGAGGCAACCGCCGTCTGGCGGTGCGGACGTCTCGGGCCGCCGGGGTGATCAGGGTCACGACGACATCATCGATGTGGACTTCGAGGAAATCGATCCCGATAGCGCGCCCGGCAAGCACACCCCGATCGAACATGGCGACGACGAAAAGACCTAGATGGCCCACGCGCCCTTGCTGCTCGCAAATAGACGTGATAGCCAAGCCGGCAACAAGTTTCGTGGCGAAATCAGTGTGAGACAGATTAGATGACCGACACCAACGACCCCGCCGGCGGCGCACCCGAAGGCCCACGGCAAATCGTCACCCCGGAAGATGCGCCCCATATCCAAGTCCATGCCCAGTACGTCAAGGATCTGTCGTTTGAAAATCCGGAGGCGCCGCACAGTCTGGCCAATCAAGACGGGGCGCCGAATATCGAGGTCTCGGTCGATGTCGGAGCCCGCAGCCTGGCACCAAACCAGTTCGAGGTTGAGCTGCGCATTACCGCCCATGCCACGCAAGGGGAAAAAAAGGCCTTCGTGGTGGAAGTCCTCTATGCCGGCGTTTTCACAATGCACAACGTACCCGAACAACAGCTGAAGGAAGCCTGCCTGATCGAAGGCCCGCGGCTGTTATTCCCCTTTGCCCGGCGCATCGTGGCGGATGCCACCCGTGACGGCGGCTTCCCGCCCCTGTTGCTGGAACCGATCGATTTTGTCGCCCTGTATATGCAATCGGCTAACAACACCCAGAACGGCCAAACCCCGGCCAGTGGTAATAATGGCGGCAATGACGGCGGCAATGATGGCGGCAACGGCGCCACGGAATAAGCGCCGCTATTTATTCCAGATCGGATCGTCGATTTTATCGATGAAAGCCTGATGGGCGGCGGCCTCCTCCGCGCTTGGCGCATGGCTGCGCGGCGGACGGCTTTGCCGCTCTGTTGCTTGCGCGCCGACCGCCGTGGGCGCCTTGCTCTCGGCGGCCAACACCAGACCCGGCTGGCGGCCGCCGATCAGCTCCAGATAGACCTCGGCCAATAACTCGGCATCAAGCAGGGCGCCGTGCTTTTCCCGCACTGAAAGATCAATGTCGAAACGCCGGCACAAGGCGTTCAAGCTAAGCTGTCCGGCGCCGATATTTTTTCCCCGCGCCAGGGCGATGGTATCGAGCACCTTGTCTTTCGGCAGGTTGGGGCGGTCCAGGGCGGCCAGTTCCGCATTCAGGAACCGCATATCGAAATTGGCGTTGTGAGCAATCAGCGTGGCGCCCTCGACGAAGGCCAGGAAATCATCCGCGATCGCTGAAAACAGCGGCTTATCAGACAGAAAATCCTCGGACAGGCCGTGCACGTTGAAGGCTTCCTCCGGCATGTCCCGTTGCGGATTGATATACCATTGCCGGCTTTCACCGGTTGGCATGTGATTGACCAGCTCGACACAGCCGATTTCCACCACCCGGTGGCCGGCATTCGGGTCCAAGCCAGTGGTTTCAGTGTCGAATACGATTTCGCGCATGAACGGGCCTCCGGCTGGGGTGATTGTTGGGGCGGCGATGGGGCCGGCCCTTGGGCGGCCAGGCATGGCCGGGGCGGCCGGCGATGGCCGCGATCAGTTTCGCCACATGACGCAGGGTATGACGGCGGCCCAGGCCCGTGGGCAGGATAAAATCGGCGCGCTGCCGTTTAACCGCGTCGGGCACCTGCTGGCGGCGGATATTTTCGAATTTTTCCACGGTCATATTGGGCCGGGCCAGGACCCGCTGGCGCTGTAGATAATAAGGCGCCGAGGCCACGGCGGTGGCATCACAGCGTTCCTCGCCCCGGCCTTCGAATAACAGCGGAATATCCAGCGCGACCAGGGGCAGGCGCCTTGCCTGAGCACTAGCCAGAAAGGCCCGCTGCATCTGGCCCACCATGGGATGCAAAATAGCTTCCAGCTTGCGCAATTCATCGCGTTTGCCGAACACCTTGGCGCCCAGGGCCGGGCGGTCGACGGCGCCGTCCCTGGTGACGCCGGGAAAGGTCTCCTCGACCCGGCGCACGGCCCGGCCACCTTTTTTCAACAGCTCGTGCACGGCGGCATCGGCATCGAAGACGGGCACACCAAGGCGTCGGAACATCTTTGACGTTTCCGATTTGCCCATACCGATAGAGCCGGTCAAACCCAGAATGAACAAAACGATACTCCCTACAAATCCGCCAGAATATGATCGCGCAAAGCCTGCCCCACCACCGGCTCCCGTCCAAACCAGGCGGCGAAACCGGGCCGTGCCTGATGCAGCAACATACCCAAACCATCTACGATGGGATTTCCCCGTTGCTGGGCGCCTGCCAGCAGAGGCGTCAACAACGGCGTGTAAACCGCATCCATGACCACCGCGCCTAGCGCCAGATCATCAAGGGCCAGATCCAAAGCCGGCTGGCCCTGCATGCCCTGGGTGGTGGAGTTGACCAGTACGTTGGCATCCGCCAGCTGGGCCGCGCGCCGATCCCAAGGGCCAACCGTGATATTGCCGTCGAGAGAGTCGGCCAAAGCCTGGGCCCGGGCCTCGGTCCGGTTCAGCACGACCAGCTCCGGCGCACCCGCATCCAACATGGCCACGGCAATGGCCTTAGCCGCGCCGCCCGCCCCAATCAGAACCGCTGGACCTTTCGTCATATCCAAGTTGGGGGCGCCTTCGTAAAGCGCCTGAATAAAGCCAAAAGCATCCGTGTTTGAGCCATCCAGCCCGCCATCTTCGGCAACGACGATGGTATTAACCGCGCCGATACGCCGGGCCGCTGCGTCGACCCGGTCAACCGTGCGCAAGGCGGCCTCCTTGTGGGGCATGGTGACATTGCAGCCGGCGAAACCAAGCTTCGGCAGCGCGCGGACCGCCTGCTCGAAATCCTCGGGCGCGATGGCCAGGGGCAGATAAGCGCCATCGATACCGTATTCGGCGAGCCAGAAATTATGCAGCCTGGGCGAGCGGGAATGGGATATCGGCCAGCCGGCGACACCGGCCAAACGGGCACTGCCGCTGATCATTGTCCACTACTTTCGATCGGGCTTTCCACAATACTTTCCGGGGTACCTTCCGGTTGCCCCCGCAGGAAAGCCAGCAAGGGCAACAGTGGCAGCCCCAGAATGGTGAAATAATCACCCTCGATACGTTCGAACAATTGCACCCCCAGCCCTTCGATCTGATAGCAACCGACCGACCATAACACCTCTGCCCCCGCACGGTCCAAATATCCGGCGATAAATTCCTCCGATAGCGGCCGCATCCACATCCTGGCGGTTTCGGTATGCCGCCACAGCAGCCGCTCGCCCTGCATGATACAGACCGCGGCATGCAGTTCATGGCAACGGCCAGCCAGCCGTTTCAAAGCCACCGCCGCCGCCGCCAGATCGGCAGCCTTATCGAATAGATCGCCGTCACACGACAACACCTGATCGGCGCCGATAACCAGGGCATCGGGCCGGATTTTGGCAACTGAACCGGCCTTGGCATGGGCCAGCGCCGCCGCTACGTCCTGGGCCGAAGCAGGCGTATCCCCGCACCGCAGTTCCTCTTTATGGGCCGCTTCATTCACTTCGGACGGCAGCACGGTAAAGGCGAGGCCGGCTTGACGCAGCATGGTCTGGCGGGCGGCACTGTTGGAGGCGAGAATCAATGGCGCCGCTCGATTTAGGAGGGTCATCAGATAATCACTGTTGTTTCCGATAGTTTTATGATAAAATTAACATTAAACATGATGAACTGAAGTTAACCCATTCATTTTCAAGGTGTTTAGGTTTTAGATCTTGTCAGATAACAGCAATATCATTCCTCTGCCCAGTTTGCAGCCTGACACGGTGCAAGAGGACCGCTTTTTGGCCAACAGGGCCAGTTTAACCAAACAATTGCTGCGTCACAGCCTAGTCGACAGTTTCCACCGCTTCATAGCGGATGGAAAGTCTTATCCATACATTTCGGCGGACCAATTGCTGCCCGGTTTAAGCCAGGCGCGCGTGGAACATCGTCATCAAAGCACCGTTCTGATGTTCATGATCGATGATGCGCTGCCCCGGGCCTTGAACAAGCATTTTCGACTGCGCGCCTCCAATCGTGTCAGTTGGCGCAATATTCAACGCCTGGCGCCGGATCTTGATTTGTCGGACTTCAAGGCGGCGCATTGCCATTTGGATGATCCAGGGTTCGCGGACTTGCTGCCGCGTCTGTTGGCCCTGGATTATGCCTTGCTGGCACAACAGGACAGCAATGAAGATGGCATGGTGCTCAGCCATATGCATGTCAAGGTGGAGCGGCTGACCGACACGGCGATTAAGGAGCTGGGCAAGCAACTGGGCTATATCGAACGCCGCCTGTTCGAGCGTGGTGAAGATTATGTGGAGGCCCTGGAAGGCAAGTTCTTCGAATACTTCGGCTTTTCCGCCAATGCCGCCGGTCGCAAAAGCGCGGCCGCCATGGCGGCACAATTGCTATCGAAGCATGACCTGCGGTTCACGGTTTTCGTTGCCGGCCAGGAAGATTGCCGCCTGACGGTTTTGGATCATGGCTCCACGATTGATCAATATCTGCTGATCCGCCCCACCGGATTGGCGCTGCAGCGGTTTCACGAGGCAGCGGCAGCAGCCGGTGTTGAAGACCTACACAGCTATGCCCTGACCGAGCCTGATGATCGCGGCTTTCCATTACTCTATCGCCTGCGGTTGCAGCGCACGGCGGCGGCGCAGGCGGCCGGGCACGGAAAACGCGGGCATCGGGACCGGGATTTGCTGAAGCCATGGCTGCGGATCAAGGATGCTGCGGTGTTGCCGTGGCCCGATCTGACGGGTCCCGAAATTCCATTTCAATGGGCCGGGCCGGAAAAGACCTGAGGCGCTTAAGCTTCTGCCTGGTCTTCGAGATATTGTGTGTGCAGGCCGATAATTGCGGCGGCGGTTTCCTCGATCGAACGACGTGTTACGTCGATGCGAGGCCAGCCCTTGGCATTAAACAGGCGCCGGGCGTTAATTACCTCCTCGTTCACCGCCTGAATATCAACGTAATCCGTATCTGTATCCTGATGCAGATACTTCAGCCGGTTGCGGCGAATTTCCACCAGCCGTTCCGGCGCCGCCGTCAGTCCAACGATCAGGACATCGTCCAGCGCCGTCAATTCCTCCGGCAGGTCGATGCCTGGCACCAGGGGAATATTGGCGGCTTTCAGGCCGCGGTTGGCCAGATACATACAGGTCGGTGTTTTCGAGGTACGGGAAATCCCCACCAAAACAACATCGGCCCGGCTGAAACCATCGACACGCTGGCCATCATCGTGGTTGAGGCTAAAATGAATGGCGTCGATACGTTCAAAGTAATCAGCGTCCATGACATGCTGACGGCCAGGCAATTCGCGGCTTTCAACGCCGAGAAAATTCTCCAGGGCACCAATGATGGGGTTCATCACCGGCACGCAGGGTACCTGCAGACGCCGGCACTCCTCGCGCAGCATTTCCTGTAAATGGTGATCAACCAGGGTGAACATGACCAGGCCGGGATTTTTCTCGATCGCCGCGATCACCGGCGCCATGTAGACTTCCGAGCGCACCATGGGCCACATATGACGGTCCGGCTCCACCCCCTCGAACTGAGCCAAGGCCGCCGTGGCCAGGGAAAGCAAGGTATCGCCGGTAGCATCGGATACCAGATGCAAATGAAATTTCGTCATCGCCGCGCCAGAATCCCAACTCAATCCCAAATCATGAAAGCTGTTAGTGATGGGGATAAGCCCCCCTTTTCACCCTGGCAAGGATATTTGCACACCTTGGGAAGTTTTCCATGCGAATGCTTTTACGCCTCTGAGCGCTAGCCTGGGTTCGAATCGAAATGCCGTTAGTAAACTGTTAAGACATTTTCCATCCAGGTTATCCCCATGACTGGTGAGCCGCCAGAATGCCGTTTTCCGGCCCTTATCCCCAAAAAATCATCCCATGTATGGTTTGGGGACGTTTGCGGGGAGGAATCGAGGGACAGTCATTAATCCCCACCTCCCACAGGGATTCATCAACTACCACTATCTATCTTTAAAAAATATAGTATGTAAAAAAGACGGAAATCAGATCGAGCCGAGGACAACAGGGCACTCAAAATGCAAACAGAAGAGAAATTGTTAATCCGTGCTCTGCAAGGCGAGACCCTGGAACGGCCGCCATTCTGGCTGATGCGTCAGGCGGGCCGCTATCTGCCTGAATACCGCGCCACGCGGGAACATGCGGGCAGCTTTCTGGATCTTTGTTATAACCCGGATCTGGCAACGGAGGTTACCTTACAGCCAATCCGCCGTTTTGGCATGGATGCGGCCATATTGTTTGCTGATATCCTATTGATTCCCGATGGCCTGGGCCAGCCGCTGGATTACCGCGAAGGCGAAGGCCCGATCCTGGAGCCGGTCCGCAACATGGCCGAGCTGTCGTCGTTGAGCCTGGATAATTTGCACACCAAGGTGGCGCCGGTTTACGAAACCGTTGGCCGCCTGGCCGAGGAACTGCCCGACAATGTTGCCCTAATCGGCTTTGCCGGCGCGCCCTGGACGGTAGCCACCTATATGGTCGAGGGCCGAGGCAGCCGGGACCACGCCATCATCAAGCAATGGGCCTACGGTGATCCGGACGGGTTTGGCCAACTGATTGATCTGCTGGTTACGGCCACGGTGGAATATCTGGGCAAACAGGTCGATGCGGGGGCCGAGGCAGTACAATTGTTCGATACCTGGGCCGGTGCCTTGTCCGAAACCGCCTTTCAACGCTGGTGCATTGAGCCGGTACAGCAGATTATTGCGCAACTACGGCAAAAATATCCCGATCTTCCGATCATTGGTTTTCCCCGTGGCGTGGGCGCCGGCTATCAGACTTTTGCCCGCACCGCCGGGGTCAACGGCGTTAGCCTGGATTGGACGGTACCGCTGGATTGGGCGGCGGCGGAGCTGCAGGGCGAGGTGACGGTGCAGGGAAACCTGGATCCGCGTCTGCTGGTCATTGGCGGCGAGGCCATGGAAGCGGAAATTCAGCGGATCTTGGATACATTGGGCAAGGGACCGTTCATTTTTAATCTGGGCCATGGCATCGTGCCCGAGACGCCGCCCGAACATGTTGGCCGCCTGGCGGAAATGCTGCGCGGCTGAGTTCAGCCGGATTCTGGGGTAGAGCAAGGCCATGGCACGCACGGCGGTTATTCTGTTCAATCTGGGTGGTCCGGACAATCTTGATGCGGTGAAGCCGTTTTTGCGCAATCTGTTCAGCGATCCGGCGATCATTTCCTCGCCCGCGCCGGTGCGCTGGTTTCTTTCGCGGTTTATTTCTATGCGCCGGGCCCGGCATGCCCGTGCCATTTATGAAAAAATCGGCGGTAGTTCGCCGATCCGCCTGCAAACCGAAAAACAGGCCCGGGCCCTGGAAGTTGCCCTGGCGGACCTGGGCGAGGTCAAGGCCTTTCCCTGTATGCGCTATTGGCACCCGTTCAGTGATCAGGTTGCCAAAATGGTCGCCGATTTCGATCCCGACCATATTGTGCTGTTGCCGCTTTATCCGCAGTTTTCAACTACCACATCGGGTTCTTCCATCGCTGATTGGCGCCGCGCGGCGGACCAGGCGGGCCTGCGGGCGGCGCAACGGACAGTCTGTTGTTATGCCCAAGACAAGGGCTTTATCGCGGCCCAGGTGACGTTGATCGCGCCCATGCTGGAGGCTGCGAAAGAAGATGGTGCTCCGGTGCGGCTGTTGCTCTCGGCCCATGGCTTGCCGAAAAAGGTTATTGCCCGCGGCGATCCCTATCAGTGGCAGGTGGAACAGACCTGCGCCGCCGTGGCGGCCAGCCTGGAAGCGAAAGGCTTTACCGATTTGGATTGGGGCGTCTGTTATCAAAGCCGGGTCGGCCCCCTGGAATGGATCGGCCCAGCCACCGAGGACGAGATCAGCCAGGCCGGTGCGACGGGCAAGGCGGTGGTGTTGGCGCCCATTGCCTTTGTTTCGGAGCATTCGGAAACCCTGGTCGAGCTGGATATTGACTATCGGCATCTGGCGAAAGACGCTGGCGTGCCCCATTATGGCAGGGTTCCGACCGTAGGCACCCAGACGGAATTCATTGATGGACTGGCGGCGATTACGCGCAAGACCTTGTCGTGGGCCGATGAGGCGGGCCGGTGCGCTGGTGGGTGTGCTGATCAAGATGGTAAGCGCTGTTGTCCCGAGGAATTTACAGCCTGTGGATGCGAGATATGAGCGATTTTCTAAGTGATTGGTATAGCTGGATTAAGGCGTTGCATCTTATTTCGGTGATGGCCTGGATGGCGGGTATGCTGTATCTGCCGCGCTTGTATGTCTATCACGCCGATGCGGAGCCTGGATCGGAGCTGTCGGAAACCTTCAAGGTGATGGAGCGGCGCCTGCTGCGGGCGATTATCAATCCGGCGATGATTTTGGCCATGATTCTGGGCCTGTGCCTGCTTTTTACCCCCGGCGTGATCGATTTCAGCGATTTTTGGATCTGGATTAAGCTGTTTTGCGCCTTTATTGGCCTGGGCAGCATGCATGCCTTCCTCTCCCGCTGGCGCAAGGCCTTTGCCGATGACCGGAATATGCATCCGGCCGGTTTTTATCGAAAAGTGAACGAAATACCGACGGTTTTCATGATTATCATCGTTATTATGGTGATTGTGCGGCCATTTTGAGGGAATTTCGCTATGTCAAATGACGTTTTGCAAAACAAGGTGGCGTTGGTAACCGGCGCGGCCCAGGGTATTGGCCTGGCCAGCGCCCAGGCCTTTGCCTCGGAAGGTGCCGCCGTGGGCCTGTTGGATGTTAATCTCGAGGCGGTGGAAAGGGAAGCCGGCGCGATCACGGCGGCGGGTGGCCGTGCCATGGCATATCATTGCGACGTGCGCGATGAAACTTCGGTGAAGGAGGCGGTCGAGGCGGTGGCATCCAGCTTTGGTGCGGTCAATATCGGCATGTGCAACGCCGCCACCCTGACGCAAACCGCCAGCATCGCCGAAATGTCCCTGGAGGATTGGAATCAGGCCCTGGCAGTTAATTTGACGGGCGTGTTCTTGACCGCTAAGTATTTGATTTCACAGATGTTATTGGCGGGTGGCGGATCTATAATTATCACCGCATCGCAAATGGCGCGGGTCGCCACGCCCCTGCGCGGGCCCTATTGCGCGACCAAGGGCGCCCTGTTGCAGTTGGCCAAGGTGATCGCCCTGGAGCATGCGGAGCAGAATATCCGCGCCAATACCTTGTCGCCGGGCGGCGTCGCGACCGACCGCATGGCGCGGCAATATGGCGATCTGGCCACGGCGGAGCGGGACTGGGGCCCGGCGCACCCTATTGGCCGCCTGGGCCAGCCCGACGAAATTGCCCGCGCGGCGGTCTATCTTGCTAGTGACGATTCCCGCTTCATGACCGGTTCCGATCTGTTGATCGACGGTGGTTACGCGGCCCGCTAAGTATAGGGCAAATAAAATTTGTGATCATTTGAGGCAAATTCTTGCTTTCGCGATCCGGCGGCCTATGTTAAATGGAGACTATATCCAAGGGCTAACGGCGCCGTCCGGCGTTGCGTTTCGAGTTCCTCTCTCCGCAAGCCTGCTTTTCAAATCTTTCTTTCGATGCCGCCGCTAGGCAGGTGCGATCCAACGAATCCCGCAGTTTCTCCCGCTTTTTCCCATTTCACGAAACAATCGAATAACAATGAAATTACAAGAATTGAAATCCATGTCACCCCTGGATCTTCTGGCCTATGCCGAGGAACTGGAGGTGGAGAATGCTTCCGCGTTGCGGCGCCAGGAGCAGATGTTCGCTATCCTGAAACAGGCCGCCGATAATGAGGAAGAGATCACCGGTGTCGGGGTGCTGGAAATCATGCAGGATGGCTTTGGCTTTCTGCGCGCGCCGGAGGCGAACTATCTGCCGGGGCCCGATGATATTTATGTCTCGCCCTCGCAGATCAGGCGCTTTTCCCTGCGTACCGGCGATACGGTGGAAGGGGAAATACGCGCGCCTAAGGATGGCGAACGTTATTTTGCCCTGCTAAAGGTCAACAGCATCAATTTCAACGATCCTGAAGAGGCCAAGCACAAGGTCCATTTCGATGATCTGACGCCGTTGTATCCGGAAGAACGCATCGTCATGGAACGGGAGGATCCCACGCTGGAGGATCAGACCGGCCGGGTGATTGAGCTGGTTTCGCCGATCGGCAAGGGACAACGGGCCCTGATCGTGGCCCAGCCGCGCACCGGTAAAACGGTGATCTTGCAATCCATCGCCCATTCCATCATGGCCAATCATCCCGAATGTTTCCTAATCGTGCTGCTGATTGACGAGCGGCCCGAGGAAGTGACCGATATGAAACGCTCGGTCAAGGGCGAGGTCATCAGCTCCACGTTCGACGAGCCGGCCTCGCGCCACGTTAAGGTGGCCGAGATGGTGATCGACAAGGCGAAACGTCTGGTCGAGCATAAGCGCGATGTGGTGATCCTGCTAGATTCCATAACCCGCCTGGCGCGGGCCTACAACACGGTGGTGCCGTCATCGGGCAAGGTGCTGACGGGCGGCGTCGATGCCAATGCCCTGCAGCGGCCAAAACGCTTTTTCGGTGCCGCCCGTAATATCGAGGAGGGTGGTTCCCTGACCATTATCTCCACCGCCCTGATCGATACTGGCAGCCGCATGGACGAAGTGATCTTTGAGGAGTTCAAGGGCACCGGTAACTCGGAAATCGTGCTGGACCGCAAATTGGCGGACAAACGCGTGTTCCCGGCCATCGACATCATCAAATCCGGTACCCGCAAGGAAGAATTGCTGGTTGATAAGGCCGCCCTGGCCAAGATGTGGGTGCTGCGCCGAATTCTCAATCCCATGGGCGCCATGGACAGCATGGAATTCCTGCTGGGCAAGCTGAAATCCACCAAGGACAACAACGAGTTCTTCGATTCGATGAACACGTAGGACTTGATCGTTTACGCCGGGCCGCCGCTGCGGCCATTATAATGAATTAAAGACAAAGGGCCGCGCTGTTGCCAGCGCGGCCCTTTTTTTGCTGATTCCGTGCAGAATTACGGAATTAGGATGGTTGAGCCCGTGGTTTTGCGGCTTTCCAGATCCATATGGGCCTTTTTTGCGTCTTTCAGAGCATAGGTCTGATTGATCTCGATCTTCACCTTGCCGCTTTTTACCATGGCGAACAGCGCTTTCGAACTGGCCTCCAGCTCCTTGCGGGTGGCGTTATAGGCAACCAGGCTGGGCCTGGTCAGAAACAGCGAGCCCTTGGCGGCCAGAATGCCCGGCGCGAAACTTTCCACCGCGCCCGAGGCATTGCCGAACGAAACCATGTAACCGCGCGGTTGCAGGCAATCAAGCGAGCCCTCCCAAGTGGACTTGCCGATGGAATCGAAAACCACCGGCACGCCTTCTTTCTTGGTCAAGCGCATGACTTCCTTGACGAAATCCTTCTTGTTGTAGTCGATTACCTCGGCATAGCCATGCGCCTTGGCCAGCTTCACCTTGGCCGGGCCACCGGCGGTACCGATGGCGCGGACACCAAGGGCGTCGAGCCATTGCCCGGCGATCAGGCCAACGCCCCCCGCCGCGGCATGGAACAATACGGTTTGGCCTTTTTTCACCAGATAGGTGCGGCGGATTAGATATTCCACCGTCATGCCCTTAAGCATCATGGCGGCGGCGGCTTCGTCGGAAATGCCGCGGGGAATTCGTACCAAAGGATCGGCATCCATGATCCGCGCCTCGGAATACGCGCCGGGACCGCCGCCCGCATAAGCGACCCGGTCGCCAACCTTGACATGTTTAACACCGGCGCCGACCGCCTCGACCACGCCGGCGGCTTCACCACCTAGGCCCGATGGCATGGGTAGGGGATACAAACCGCTGCGCTGATAGGTGTCGATATAGTTCAGGCCAATGGCGGTGTGGCGAACCAGGGCCTGGCCCTTTTTCGGCTTGCCCAGCTTCACATCTTCCCATTTAAGGACTGATGGGCGGCCTGTTTTATGAAAACGAATTGCTTTGACCATGGTCGTAGAGCCTTTCCCCAAGTGAATTGGTTACGAACGTTGCTGTGGTTTTGGTGTGTATCTATTGGTTGGCCGGACTTTAAACCGGGGAGGGCAAGTTTGTCACGCAGGAAAATGGCGAGAAACTGCCAAAGCTATAGCAACACCCCTTCCAGACGCAGCAAAGCGACCTTTGTGTCGACGCCGCCCTCGCCGGAATAGCCGCCCATGCCGTTGGCGGCCAGAACCCGGTGGCAGGGGATGATAACCGGTATGGGATTGGCGCCACAGGCCATGCCGACGGCCCGTGCGGCACTATCAAGTGCCTTGGCCATTTCTCCGTAACTCATTGTTTTTCCATATGAAATGGAACTCATCAGGGTCCAGACCCGTTGCTGAAAGGCGGTACCCGCGGGCGCTAGGGGCAGATCGAATGTTTCGCTCTTGCCATCGAAATAGGTTTCCAGCTGTGATTTCGCCCGGCCCAGCAGGTCGTCCGATGACTGATCCCGGGCCCAGCCCCAATCGAGGGCGACAAGAACACCGTCTTCGCTGCTGATCGTCAGATCACCAATCGGGGAATGCATGGACATTTGCGGCATCGTTCAGGCTCCTGAAACTAACATAACACGCAACGCCCCCGGTTCTGTCTGGGGTAACGAGCAGGTCTGCCCAAGACAGACATAGGCCGTGGCCTGGCCGTCCAACTGCGTCATGTTTTGTGCCGGGTGGCCGTCGGGCAGGCGCTGGCCGGAGGCGAGAACTTGCAACACCTTGTCGGGCAGGGGCAGTCCGTGCACTGCGGACAACAGGTCCTGAACAGCGTCGTCATCCCGGTTTCCGATGATGACAATCTGCAATTGCGCCAGCATGAAGGCAACATTGTTTAGGAAGGTCGTCATGGCCAGGGCATAGTTTGTCAGCTGGGCTGAGAATGCCCGCACCAATGCCTCCGCCTGCTGGCCATATCTCGGCTCACCCGTGATCAGCCAAAGCCGGGTCAGCACGCCGATCATGGTGCCGTTGCCGGAGGGTACCGCGTTGTCGTTGCAGCTGCGCATGCGGGAGATCACGTCCGTGGCCAGATCGGAGGAAAAGTAATAGCCGCCGTGCTCATGGTCGATGAAATGTGCCTCGACCTGCGCCACCCAGGTTTTTGCTTGGGTCAAATAGCGTTCTTCGCCATGCAGTTCGTACAGCAACAGGGCAGCCCGGGCCATATTGGCGTAGTCGTCCAGCAAGGCCCGGTGTTTCGGCTGGCCCTGTCGATAACCGTGCATCAGGTTGCTATCCGGGCATAGATTGTCGGTGACGAAATCAAAGGCGGCGATAGCGGCCTCGCTCCAGTCCGGGCGCTGAAAAACCGCGCCGGCGTTGGCCAGAGCGGCGATCATCAGGCCGTTCCAATCAGCCAGAACCTTGTCGTCCCAGCCCGGCCGCACCCGTTGGCCGCGGTGCTGCAATAATTGCGCTCGGCATTGGCGCAGATGCGCTTCCACCTCCTCGGAGCCCAATGCGGGTTGGGCGGTGCGGTTGAGGATGACCTTGCCTTCCCAGTTTCCGTCCGTGGTCACGTCATAGGCGGCTTTGAAAGCGGCGGCATCGTCGCGCAGCACGGCGTCGATTTCGGCTTCGTCCCAGACATAGAAGCGGCCTTCCTCGCCTTCGCTGTCCGCATCCAGGGTCGCTGCGAAACCGCCTCCCGGCACCACCATTTCAGCCAGCACCCAGGCTACGGTTTCCTCAATGCGCTGGGCGTAGAGATTGTTGCCGCTACTCTGCCAGGCAAGGGTCAGGATATCGATGAGCAGAGCATTGTCGTACAGCATTTTTTCGAAATGCGGCACCAGCCAGCGCTCGTCCGTGGAATAGCGTGCGAAACCGCCGCCCAGATGGTCATAGATACCGCCCTGGCACATTCCGGTCAGGGTCTTGTCGACGAGGGTTTTCAGGCTGCCATCTGCCTGGCTGGTATTGGTTTCGCGCAAGTGCGCGCGCAGCATCATTTCCATGGCATAAGTTTGCGGAAATTTCGGGGCCTGCCCGACACCGCCATGGACACTGTCGATCTGCTGGCTCATCAGTTCGGCGGCCCGATCCAGAATCTTCATGTTGATCTGGATTGGATCGGCTTGCGCGTTGGCGGCCGCCAGTTCATCGAGAGAGCGCAGCACCGTGGCGGCGTTGTCGCGGACGGAATCCTGGTCCGTATGAAAGACCTCGGCAATGCGGCGAAGCAGATCCGGGAAAGCGGGCCGGCCAAAGCGCGGCTCGGGCGGAAAATAGGTCCCGCCCCAGAACGGCTCTCCTTGAGGTGTCAGAAACATGGTCAGGGGCCAGCCGCCCTGTTGCCCCATCAGACCAAGGGCGGCCATGTAAACGGCGTCAATGTCCGGGCGTTCCTCGCGGTCGACCTTGATGTTGATGAACAGTTCGTTCATCAGATTGGCGATGGCGGGATCCTCGAAACTTTCATGGGCCATGACATGGCACCAATGGCAGGCGGCATAGCCGATGGAGAGCAGAACCGGTTTGCCGTTTGCCTGGGCCTCGGCCAGCGCGGCATCGCCCCAGGGCCGCCAATGCACCGGATTATCCTGGTGTTGCAACAGATAGGGCGAGGTTTCGGCCCCAAGTTCGTTTGTCATCGCCGTGTTCCCCGAGTGCCAAGCTGCGTGCCATGCTTGGACGCCATCAACCGACCCTGTATAGTCCCGTTGAGAATAGAGTTTGGCACGTCCTTGGCCAGGGCAAAAGCGGGATATTGGCAAAATGAAGATCAAGATCGACATTGATTGCACACCGGGGGAGGCCAGGGCCTTTCTTGGTCTGCCCGATGTGGCACCCATGCAGGAGGCTTTGCTGGCGGAAATGCAGGAGCGTATGCGCGAGGCCATGGCTGGCGCGGATTTGCAAAGCCTGATGCAGACCTGGATGCCATCGGGAATGCCTACCGGAGTACAGGGTTGGGATGCCATGCAAAAGGCCTTTTGGGCCAAGGCGACTGGTCAGAACGGCGACGACAAGGACTAAAGGACGGGGAAAGGGGAGCAAACCATGGATGCCATGGACTGCATGTTGGGGCGGCAATCGACGCCGGCGGCTTTGCTGGCGGAACCGGCGCCCAGCGACGACGAAATCGTGACGCTGTTACAGACGGCCATGCGGGCGCCAGATCATGGCGCCTTGCAGCCGTGGCGGTTTCTGACTATCCGGGGCGATCGGCGCGGGGATCTTGGTGATATATTCGCCTCGGCCTTGGCCGTGCGGGAGCCGGATACGGCGCCGGAGGAGCTGGAAAAGGCTAGAGGCAAGGCCATGCGGGCGCCGCTGGTACTGGCGGTTTGGGCCGAAATTGTAGAGGATCACCCAAAGGTGCCGGCCATAGAGCAGGTAGTGGCTACGGCGGCGGCGGTGCAGAATTTTCTGAATGCCCTGCATGCGGGCGGCTACAACGCCATTCTGGTAACCGGCGCGCCGTGTTACGACGACAACGTCAAGACGTCCCTGGGCCTGGCGCCAAAGGATGCACTGGTCGGTTTCATCCATATCGGCACGGCGGATGGCGCGGCCCCGGCCAAGAAACGGCCCGATGCGGCGGAATTTCTGCGGACCTGGTGATAACAACAGGGTAGCGACATCGAAAACCTCATCGATATAGCCAAGGATACTATCTATGCGCCGGCGACGGCGCCGGGGCGGGCCGGGATCGCGGTGATCCGGGTTTCGGGCGCCCAGGCTGGCGCGGCGCTGGCGGCGGTGACAGGGCGCGCGGCGCTGCCGGCGGCACGGCAGGCAACGCTTGCCACCTTTGTCGATCCGGACAGCGGTGAGGCCTTGGACCGTGGCCTGGTGCTGTGGTTTCCCGGGCCCAACAGTTTCACAGGCGAGGACGTGGCGGAGCTGCACGGCCACGGCGGCGGCGCTGTTGTTGCCGCGTTGTTGGCGGTTTTGAGCCGGTTGCCGGGCTGCCGGTTGGCCGAGGCGGGGGAGTTCACCCGGCGCGCCTTTCAACACGGCAGGATGGATCTGACCCAGGCCGAGGGTTTGGCCGATCTGATCGCGGCGGAAACGGAGGCGCAGCGGCGGCAGGCCCAGCGCCAGATGGATGGCGCCCTGGGCCGCCTGTATGAAGGCTGGCGGGCGGATCTGATCGCCGCTCTGGCCCATTTGGAAGCGGAGATCGATTTCCCGGATGAGGATCTGCCCGGCGGCCTGCTGGCACGGCAGAGGCCGGTGTTGGAGGTTTTGGCCGGGGAGATTTCCGGCCATCTGGACGATGGGCATCGGGGCGAGCGCCTGCGCGAGGGCTGTCATATGGTTATTCTCGGTGCGCCTAATGTGGGCAAGTCGAGCCTGCTGAATGCCCTGGCCCGCCGCGATGCGGCTATTGTCTCATCCCAGGCTGGCACGACCCGCGATATCGTCGAGGTGCATTTGAACCTGGACGGCTATCCGGTGGTTTTGGCGGACACGGCAGGTTTGCGAGAAAGCGGCGATGCGATCGAGGCCGAGGGGGTGCGCCGCGCCCAGGAACGCGGATCCAGGGCCGATCTGAAAATCGTGCTCTATGATTGCGCCGCGACGCCCGTGCCGGGGTCGGACGTTTTGGCCCTGCTGGATGACGATGGCATTCTGGTGGCGAATAAAACTGATCGGGCCGCCGCCGCGCCAACCATGGGTTTGCCCGTTTCCATCAAGACCGGTGCCGGGATGAACGATCTGTTGCGCCGGCTTGGGGCAGAGGCGGGGCAAAGGATGGGTGACGGCGGCTCGTCCGGGCTGACGCGGGCGCGCCACCGGCAGGGCCTTGAGGATTGCCGGGACGCCTTATTGCGCAGTCTAGGAGAGACGGATGAAGAGCTGGTAGCCGAAGACGTACGCCTGGCGGCGCGGCATCTGGGCCGGATCACGGGTCGAGTCGATGTGGAAGATATTCTAGATGTTGTGTTCGGCGACTTCTGCATAGGCAAATAAAGTAGGTATTTTGCTGATACGATGTTTCACGTGAAACACTGAGAGATTCTTTCCGGGATATTTTGACTGGATATTTTGACTCTGGCCTCCGCTCTGCCTATTTTGCCCGCCATGAAAACCTATGATGTCATTGTGGTTGGCGGTGGCCATGCCGGCTGCGAGGCGGCTGCTGCTGCGGCGCGTCTGGGCGCCTGCACACTGCTGTTGACTCACCGCCTGGATACCATCGGCGAGATGTCCTGCAACCCGGCCATCGGCGGTTTGGGCAAGGGCCATTTGGTGCGCGAGATCGATGCCCTTGATGGCCTCATGGGGCGCGTCGCGGATGCGGGCGGTATTCAGTTCCGCATGCTCAATCGACGTAAGGGGCCTGCGGTGAGGGGCCTGCGGGCCCAGGCCGATCGCGCCCTTTACCGTGCCGCCATGCAGCAGGCGTTGTCCGAGGTGGAAAACCTTTCGATACAGGCCGGCGCGGTAGACGACCTGTTGCTGCGGGACGGCGTGGTTGCGGGCGTGTGCCTGGAGGACGGGCGAGAAATACTGTGCGGCCGCGTGATCGTCACGACTGGAACATTCTTGCGCGGGCAAATTCATATTGGCGAAAAGACCTGGCCGGCGGGCCGCATGGGGGAGGCGCCGGCGCTGGGCCTATCCAAGCGCCTCTATGATCTGGGACTTAGTATGGACCGCTTGAAAACAGGGACACCGCCGCGCCTGGACGGGCGCACCATTGACTGGGCGGCGTTGGAACGACAACCGGGGGACAATCCGCCGGAGCCGTTCTCGACCCTTACCGACAGCATCCGTAATCGGCAGATCGACTGTCACATAACCTGGACCAATCAGGCCGGGCACGAGTTGATCCGTGCCAACCTGGACCGGGCGCCCATATACTCCGGGCAGATCGAAGGCACAGGGCCGCGGTATTGCCCCTCTATCGAAGACAAGGTGGTGCGCTTCGCCGATCGGACGCGGCATCAGATCTTCCTCGAACCCGAGGGTCTGGATGACCATACGGTTTATCCCAACGGTATTTCCACCTCCCTGCCAGAAGATGTGCAGGCGGCGCTGCTACAGGAAATTCCCGGTCTTGGCAATGTGACCATGATCCAGCCCGGCTATGCCATTGAATACGACTTTGTTGACCCCAGGGAGCTGTGGCCCAGTCTAGAGACGCGGCGGTTGCCGGGGCTGTATCTGGCCGGACAGATCAATGGCACCACGGGCTATGAAGAGGCGGCGGCGCAGGGCCTCATGGCTGGGTTGAACGCGGCCCTGGCAGCGGGCGGCGGCGAACATTTTATCCTGGACCGGGCCCATGGCTATATGGGCGTGATGATTGATGACCTGGTAACCCGGGGCACCCAGGAGCCCTATCGGATGTTCACCTCCCGGGCGGAATACCGGCTGCTGCTACGCTCGGATAACGCGGACCAACGGCTGACGCCCCTGGGCCTGGCCCTGGGTTGTGTCGGCACCGAACGCCGAGCCGCATTTCTGAATAAGGAGGCGGCCCTGACTAAGGCGCGGGACATTCTGGAGACGCGGCAGGTAACGCCCCATGAGGCGGGCGCCCATGGTATCGTGATTAATCAGGATGGCCGCCGGCGCAGCGGCATGGCGCTTTTGGCATTTAAGGATGTGGATTTTGCCCGGTTGATATCCATTTGGCCGGAGCTGGAGTCGCTGCCGACAGAGATTACCACGCAACTGGAAATCGAGGCCCACTATGCGAGTTATTTGTCTCGGCAACAGGCGGATATTGAAGCCTATCGGCGGGACGAGGCGTTGGAGCTGCCGAAAAATCTCGACTATGACCAAATTTCCGGCTTTTCAAATGAAGTGCGGGAGAAATTGAAGCGCCATGGCCCCGCTACCTTGGGCGCGGCGGCGAGAATTCCCGGCGTGACCCCTGCCGCAGTGACAATTTTGCTAGCCCATGTTCGGCGGAGCAAGCGAACCGGGCGATCTGCTGTTGCCTAAGGATGCTAAAACGCCCGAGCCTCTAACGGCTATCGAATTTCAGCGGGCCGCGGATGTTTCACGTGAAACACTGGAACGGCTTCAGACCTACGAATCCCTGTTGCGCAAATGGAATCCGCGTATAAATCTGGTGAGCCGGCGCAGTCTGGATGACCTTTGGCGCCGGCATATGCTCGATTCGATCCAATTGCGCACTTTCTGTCAGAATCAGGTCAATAAAAATGAATTAGCGCCTTGGTTGGACTTGGGCAGCGGCGCGGGCTTTCCCGGCTTGGTGCTTGCCATCTTCGGCATGTCGAACGTGCATCTGGTGGAGAGCGATGGCCGCAAATGCGCCTTCCTACGCGAGGCCGCGCGAATCACCCATACGGAAGTGATTGTACACAATGAGAGAATCGAGACGCTGCCGCCCCAGGGCGCGTGGACCATTTCCGCCCGCGCCCTGGCGCCGTTGCCCCGGCTGTTGCCGCTAGCCTTTCCGCATCTGATTGACGGCGGGCAAATATTGCTTTTAAAGGGACAAGATGTAGATGCTGAATTGACCGAAGCTACAAAATATTGGAAAATGCAGGCACGGCGCATCCCAAGCATTACGGATGGGTCGGGGTCGATTTTGCAGCTGACGGAGATATCCCGTGTCTGATTTTTCCCAAACCGATAATCCCCAATCCAATTCCGCCGATATTCGTGCCCTGAAGCCGCCCCGCATCATGGCTATTTCGAACCAAAAAGGCGGTGTCGGCAAGACCACCACGGCCATTAATCTTGGCACCGGTCTGGCCGCGATCGGCCGACGGGTCCTGGTGGTGGATCTGGACCCCCAGGGTAACGCCAGCACCGGACTGGGCATTGACCGCAACAGCCGGGCGGTGAGTTCCTATGATGTGCTGATGGGCGAGGCGACGGTGGCCGAGGCCGAGGTGGAGACAAATATCCCTGGTTTAAGCATCATCCCCTCGACCATTGATCTGACAGGCGCCGAACTGGAATTGGTTGACATGCCGCGCCGGGCCTATCGCCTGCGCGAAGCGCTTGCCGCGACGGGCAATCAACTGGACTATGTCCTCATCGATAGTCCGCCGTCCTTGGGCCTATTGACGGTCAACGCGCTGGTTGCTGCGAAATCCGTGGTGGTGCCTTTGCAGTGCGAATTTTTCGCGCTGGAAGGCCTGTCCATGCTGATGAAAACCATTGAACGCATCCGCAGCGGTTTTAATGCCGGGCTGGAAATTCAAGGCGTTGTCTTGACCATGTATGATAAGCGCAATAATCTATCGGACCAGGTGGCCCAGGATGTGCGCGATTATCTGGGCGACAAAGTGTATCGAACCATAATTCCCCGCAACGTGCGGGTGTCGGAGGCGCCGTCCCATGGCAAACCGGCTTTGTTGTATGATCACAAATGCGCCGGCAGCCTGGCCTACATGCAGTTGGCCAGCGAAATGCTGCGGCGGGAACGTTTAGCAGAGGCGGCATGAGCGAGGAACCCCCCCGCAAAGGTCTAGGCCGTGGCCTCTCGGCTTTGCTGGCCGAAGATCCCGATGATCAACCGGCCCTTGACCGTCTGCGCGTGGGCAAGACGGTACCGATCGAGGCCCTGGTGCCCAACCGCTATCAGCCACGTGACTATTTCGATCCGGAGGAATTACAAGCCCTGACGGACTCAATCCAGGAAAACGGCATCCTGATGCCGATCCTGGTGCGCCGCCTCGACGACGACAACAGCAGTTTTGAAATCGTCGCCGGTGAACGCCGCTGGCGGGCGGCCCAGGCGGCAAAATTGTATGAAGTGCCGGTCATCGTCAAGGAGCTGGATGACAGCCAGGCCTTGGAAGTGGCGCTGATCGAGAATGTCCAGCGCCAGGACCTGACGGCTTTGGAAGAGGCGGAAGGCTACCACCGCCTGATGGAGGAATTCGCCAATACCCAGGACGATCTGGCGCGCCGGGTTGGCAAAAGCCGCAGCCATGTTGCTAACATCATTCGTCTGCTTGGCTTGCCCGATGGGGTCAAGGCCATGCTGCAGGACGGCCGCCTGTCGGCGGGTCATGGCCGGGCACTATTAAGCGCGGAGGACCCCGAGGCCTTGGCGCAAACCGTGGTGCAAAAAGATCTGAATGTGCGCCAGACCGAAGCCTTGGTCAAAAAGCCGCGGAAAACTGCGGCCGCAGGCGACAGCGCGACGGTGACCGAGCCGGTGCAGGACGCCAATACCCTGGCCATGGAAAAGCAGCTGTCGGAAAAACTGGGCCTAACCGTGAAGATCAACCATAAAGGCGAACGCGGCGAAGTGCGTATCGCCTTTACCTCTCTCGATCAATTCGACGAAATTCTAAATCGCCTGAACCAGCAGCCTGGCATCTGATTTCAGGTCTTGCGTGCCTGGCCGTTATCGTCTTGCTGGTGGCCGCGCGGCATTAGCGATGCGGATCAGGGCCCGGCCACAGACGGCATCCGCCGGCATGCCCGTACTCTTACAGTCCAGTTCCGCCTGGGTCAGGATGGCCAGCGCCTGAGCCAGGCGGGCCGGTCGCCAATGATGCAGCTGCCGCTGTATAAGCTGTTGATGTTTAAAGAAAATTGGTGGCCGGTGGGATTTAATCAACTGACCCAGGTCGTCGCCGTTGGCGGCCTTTAGCGACAGCAGATGCAGGCGTTGCAGGTGGCGGATTACCGCGCGCAGAATGGCAATGGGTGATTCGCCGGCGACACGGCATTTCGTCAAGGCTCTGTCGAGCTCGGCCTGATCGCCGCTGGCGGTGGCCAGGGCCACGTCATCCCGGGCCAGCGGCGCGCCATCGCCCACATTGGCCTCGGCCTCGGCCAGGGAAACGGAACCACCGTTTCTACCCTTGTACAACGCCAGTTTTTCCAATTCCGAGCGGGTCGCCAGACGGTCCGTGCCCAGGTTATCGCATAAATAGGCCATGGCCGAGGGTTCGATTTCCAGGCCATGGGCTCTTAGTGTGTCCTGAATCAACCCCTCGAGGGAGCGGCCATCGTCCGGATAGCAGGGAATCGCGGCACCCCGGGAATGGCTTTCAAATAGTTTGCGCAGGCTGTCTCGTGGTGCCAGCGTACCTGCTTCTACCACCAGTAAACTGCCATTTTTGGCGATCATATCGTCGTCAAGCACGGCCTGGATCGCACCGCTGTGAGCATTTCCGGCGGAACCGAGACGCACCAGCCGTCGGCCGCCGGTCAGAGACAGGGCGCCCATTTCATCAAACAAACGGGTGGGGTCGTCCTTTAAATGGCCGGGCAGCAATTCCGCGACGCGAAAGGGATCGGATGGATCATCAACCACGGCATCGGCAAGCCGGCCCGCGCGTTCCCGCACCAGGCCATTGTCTTCACCATATAACAACACCGCTACAATACCGTCGTCGGGCGCCCTGACAAATGCGTCAATGCCGCGATTTGCAATTTTCACCATGGCATTACCCTGACTATGGCGCTCTACTCGCGGCGACGGGAAAAATAGACGGCGATGCGACCCTCTATCCCCTCGGCCACGCTATAGGCCGCGCGCCGGCGTGCGTCCCGGAGGCTGACCAGGTTGGCATAATCGGAACGTACCACGTTATAGGCGGCAATGGCGCGGAAAGAACCCTGCAGTAACTCCGTCCCATTACGGCGGTCGGTCAAAACAAAATGAGCCGAAAGCCGCAGATTATAGCGGGTTGCACTATCATCCTGTTGAAATGCCAGGCCTTCCCGGTTCTCACTCAGGGTGGTTGTTAATCGAAAAACCGGGCGCGCCGCTGCGCCCCTTGGTTGCATTCTCTCACGCAGATGATTATGTACCAGTTGTCCCACACGGTCGGCGATCGGCGCAACCTTGACGTAGGCCATGTCGCTGAGTGTGCTGCCCGCGGCGGAGCCTGCCCGTCCTTTATCACTGTGGCCATGCAGTGGTTGAAAACCACAGCCAGTGACGGCTCCAAGCGTCAACGCACAGAGCAATGCGACCGATAATCGACATCCAGATTGCGGCCCGGACACTGGCATCTAGGCAACAATATTAACGATACGGTTGGGGACCACGATAACCCGGCGCACGTCCTTGTCGCCGATCGCCGATTTCACCTTGTCCAACGCCAAGGCGGCCTCACGTACCGTGTCTTCAGACTGGTCGGGCTCAATTTCCAGTGTCGCGCGCATTTTTCCGTTCAATTGCACGGCGATGGTGATGCTTGCTTCCACCAATAGGGCAGGATCTGCCTTTGGCCAGGGGGCATCCGCCAACAGTCCGTCCATACCCAACGCCTGCCAGGCCTCTTCCGCCAGATGCGGCATCATGGGGCCGATCATCAACACCAGGGTTTCGATAGCCTCCCGCTGCGCCCAGCGTTCGCCGGCGGCGGCATCGCCGTCACTGACCTTTAACGAAGCGAGAGCATTGGCTAATTCATACAATCGAGCAACGGAGACATTAAATTGGAATTTCTCGATACCATCGGTAACGGCACCTATGGCCTGATGGGTCAAGCGCCGCAAGGCCGTGGCAGTCTCGCTGAACTGGGTCGGGGCGGGGCTGCCCGCCGCCGGCAGACTGGCCATGGATTCCTCGATAATCCGCCAAATTCTGCCGGTAAAGCGCCAGGCGCCTTCGATGCCGCCGTCGGTCCACTCCAAGTCCCGGTCAGGCGGGCTGTCGGACAGCATGAACCAGCGTGCCGTATCGGCGCCATAGCGCTCGATAATGTCCTCGGGGTCAATGACATTCTTGCGCGACTTGGACATTTTTTCCGAACGGCCAACCGTTACCCCGCCGAGGTTGTCTAGACGGCGAATATCCCCGCTAACGTTGCGCTCCACCTCGGTGGGTTCCAGCCAGGTACCATCATCGGCGCGATAAGTTTCATGACAGACCATGCCTTGGGTAAACAGGCCGGCAAAAGGCTCGCTGACATCCAGATGGCCGCATTTCTGCATCGCCCGGGTGAAAAAACGCGCATAGAGCAGATGCAGAATGGCGTGTTCAACACCACCAATATACTGATCCACCGGCATCCAGTAATCCACCGCCGAGGCAGCAAGGGGCTGTTCAGCCCTGGGCGAGCAAAACCGGGCAAAATACCACGATGAATCGACAAAAGTGTCAAACGTATCAGTCTCCCGTTGTGCCGGCTTGCCGCAGGCCGGACAGGCAATAGCCCCCCAGGTTTCGTGGCGGTCCAAGGGATTGCCGGCCTGATCGAAGGTCACGTCGTCGGGCAATGTAATGGGCAGATCGGCCTCATCCACCGGCACAACGCCACAGTCGCCGCAATGAACAACCGGAATGGGACAACCCCAATATCGTTGCCGCGAGACGCCCCAGTCCCGCAGACGATACATAATCTCGCGGCTACCGAAATCTCCAGCTTCGGCCCGGCCGGCGATCTCCGACTTGGCATCGTCGATACTTAAGCCGTCCAAGAACTGCGAATTCGCTAACCGGCCGGGCCCTACATAGGCCTCGTCCCCAACTGAAAAATCGGCGCTTTCCGTGCCATGGGGCACCACGACGGGCAATACCGACAAATCGTACTTGCGGGCAAAATCCAAATCCCGCTGATCATGGGCCGGGCAACCAAAGATGGCACCGGTGCCGTACTCGATCAGCACGAAATTGGCCACATAAATGGGCAATTCCACATCCGGCAAAAACGGATGCTGCGCCCTGAGGCCGGTATCAAGGCCCAGTTTGTCCGCCTTTTCGATGGCCTCTTCAGAGGTTCCCTGGCGCCGGCATTCGGCAACGAACGCGGCCACCTCCGGGTTCTTTTCGGCCAATTCAGCCGTCAGTGGATGATCCGGCGACAGGGCCAGAAAAGAGGCACCGAAAATAGTATCGGGGCGGGTGGTGAAAACCTCGATCTCGCCCCCACGCTGCTTCACCGCGAAGCGCAGGCGCGCGCCCTCGGAGCGGCCAATCCAATTGGCCTGCATCAGACGGACTTTTTCCGGCCAGCGCTCAAGATCGCCGAGCGCATCCAGCAATTCGTCTTGAAAGGCAGTGATACGAAAAAACCACTGCGACAACTGCCGCCGCTCCACCGGTGCGCCGGACCGCCAGCCGCAACCGTCTATGACCTGCTCGTTGGCTAGTACCGTGTGTTCAACCGGGTCCCAGTTGACCCAGGATTCCCGCCGGTAGGCCAGGTCGTTGTTTAGCAGATCGAGAAACAATTTTTGCTGCTGGCGATAGTATTCCACATCGCAGGTGGCGAATTCTCGGCTCCAATCCAGTGACAGGCCCATGGATTGCAACTGCGCGCGCATATTGGCGATATTTTCGTAGGTCCACTTGGCGGGATGGACCTGCTTTTCCAGGGCCGCATTCTCCGCCGGCAGTCCAAAGGCGTCCCAACCCATGGGATGCAGGACGTTGAAGCCCTGCGCCCGTTTATAGCGCGCCACCACATCGCCCATGGCGTAGTTGCGCACATGCCCCATATGGATGCGTCCCGACGGATAGGGGAACATCTCCAGCACGTAGTATTTTTCCTTTTGCCGGTCTTCCACCGCCTCGAAGGTTTTGGCCGCGGCCCAGGCGGCCTGCCATTTTGCTTCTGTTGTTTTGGCGTTGTAGCGCGCCATGGGACCTATCCTCTTTCGGCCGCTCCAATAGGGGAGGGCCCAATGATTGCGTTAAAATTCGCCGCGCTCCACCAGAAGAGAGTACACACGGCGGCTATTCAGTTGAGATTATTGCAAGGTATCCAGCCGTAACTGCCGGGCCCTCACCAAAATCGCATTTTCCAGTTGCGTCGATGTATCACCCGTGACCTCGGCGCTCAACCATTGCTTGGCGGCGTCCTTGGTCTGCTTGAAAACCGCGACCTTGATACCGTCCGCGCGCAACCGCCGATCAAGAATATAAATAGTCATCTTGAATCTCTCGTCCGGGCTATTCGGTGCGCTGTACCAATCGGTGATGATCACGCCGCCAAATGGATCCGCCGAATTGAGAGGCATGAACGACAAGGTATCCAAGGAAGCGCGCCAAAGAAAACTATTGACCCCGATGCCACTACCGCCGCCGCCGCCGCCCTTGTCGGATTTGTTACCACCGAATATGGACAGGCCCCCCGGTCCAAACACCGTCTCCCGATCGCCGGTCGGATTGGGATTTGCGCTCCGGCTTTCCCGCTCTGGATAATTCTGTTCAGCATCGGCCAGGCCGCAGGCGGCCAGCAGAAAGCCAGCCCCGAGACAACACAAAACCCGCATGAAATTTGCCGTCAATGCCATGCCAACCCACTCCGCAGACAATCAATCTTGCCCACTGTATACACCGTCCCAGGCCTTGGCGGAATAAGAACTCGGGTAAATTCGGCTGGCGAAGCAATTTTATTACTGGGTGAAACCCTGATCGGACACGGCACCACGGCCCGGACTACCACCCTGGGCGTGGGCGCGCAGCAGGCGGTTAATCTCCATGCCGGCCTCCCGAATACTGCCCTTCTGGACCGGCGGCAACTCGCCACCGGCAGTGAAGCCTTGGCGGGCCGGCGCGGGCGCCGTTCCGTTCACGCTGCCCAGCAGGGTTTGAAACGCCGCCGAACTCAGCTCGGGGATATTCCCGGCCGTCGAAGCGGCCGGTGATGGCCGGCTTGGCGCGCCTGCGGAGACTAGCGAGGGATAGGCCGGAAGCGCAGCGGCATGTTGGCTGGCGGCCAGTAACGGCATGCCGAAAACCGCTGGCAATATGCTGTCTTTGGCAGGAGCTGCATCCGCGAGCTTGGCGTCCGCCGCCGCCAGGACAGCGCCGTCGCCTTCGTCCGCACCGGTAAACTGGGCCAGCAAATTGCCGCTGATATCCTTACCCGTGGCCTCTTCGATCACCGTATTGGCGAGTGCACCCAGAAAACCCAAGGGGCCGCCATATAGCGTACCGCCCGAAATGCGGGCGCCGGCGGAAATCTCGTCGCCGCTCACGGAGCGGTATAAGTCACCGATCACCGGAAGATGCTGTAATGGATTGAGAACATCCAGCAGGTCGCCGAAGGTTAGGCCATCCGGACCGAAAAAGTTACTCTCCGCCACGGCCCCGGATTGCTGCCCTGCCGCTGCCGCCGTTGTTGTTTTGGTGCCACCAACCAGGGCATTGGTCCCCGACTCGACCTCTTCGCGGCCCGGCATGTAATAGTCGGGCACGGCGCGGAGGAAATTCTGCACTGGTGCTGTCGTTGTCATACCGAAGAGGCATGCAAAAACCAGGCCAAATACAAAGGCAATGTTTTCAATAACTTAACTGCGGCCCGCTGACATCCTCGGCAAATTCTGCCGGCAATTCGATCCAGTCATGGAAAAAAGGGCAAAAAGCGCGGCGCAACTTGATATAAAGCGGTGCGGCAATCAGGCTCCGTCCCCGCCGCGGAACATGGCTGAAAACGCTTTCAGTGGGAGAACAAAAGGCCTTGCCGAAATCGCTACCAATATTCAGAAGCCGGGCGGACTTCAGAATTCCAACTCCCAACAGTAACGCCCTGCCCCCGCAACAGGGCCGGGCCGGTCTCACCTATGTTACCGCGTCGGGCAATTTCCACCGTCAGGTGGTGCGCGGCCAAAGCGGCATGATGCAGGAACTGGGCAACGCCAAAGTGAAGAATCTGCCGGTCAAGCGATGGGGCCGCTACCCCTACCGCAAACGCTCGGTGCTGTTCCTGCTGCCGCCTCCGGCGATCGGAGAACATGTTGCCATCCGCCTGTTTCTGCAGGCTTTCATGGTCCAAGCCCAACCAAGCGAAGTTGCCCTGCTGGGCGGCGACGCGGCCTCGGACGTGTATGCCGGAATGCCCGATGTTGCCATCTATCCCGCCTGGATGGCCCATGACGAGTTGCGCCGTTTCAATGTGATTATCGACCTTAATGATGTACCCGCCCGGCGGGAGATTGAATTCTGGCCCGTCGATATGGAAGCCGCCCTGCATGACCTTTTCGCACTGCCAAAACCGGAGATCACGGCGGTGGCGCCGGTGCCGCGCGGCGGTAGCCCCTTGCGCATAGGTATTCTGCCCCTGGCGTCATCGCCCATGCGGACCCTGCCGCCGGATCTTGTTCTGGGCCTTGCCAATGGCCTAGGCGGTGACGGCGCACAGGTGGAAATTGTCCTTAACCCACAGCAAAATCAGTCAAGGTTTTTACGCACGGCCCTGGAAGACGCGGCAGCGGATCTGCGTTATATCGAGGATACTAAATCGGTGGCCGACTTGCTGGCGCTGATCGGGCAATTCGACTATGCCGTTTACGCCGATTCCGGGCCGGCGCATCTGACCAAGTTGGCGCAACGGCCCGGCGCTGCCATCTTCACGTCGGCGCCGTCCGATCTGTTGCTTGGCCGGCATCGCAATCTGTTGGCCCTGCAGGCACAATACAGCAGCGACTATTGCACCGCCCCCTGTGGTCTGGCAAAGGTGCGCCAAACCGACGATGGCCGCGCCGGCTGCATGGGGTCTCTCGGCGTGGCACGCGATGATTTACCCGGCATAATCGGAAGTCCCGACCAGAATCTGGTCCGGCAACTGTTATTGCAATCGCCCATACCCTGCGTTGCCGCTCTGGCCACGCAGACAGAGGCTGTTGCCGAGGCGGTGCGCGCGGATTTAATGTTCCGCTTGACGTAAAAATTCTCCGCCTTAAGCGGGCGGAAACCAATCAAAAACTTAATCATGTAGGCAAAAAAAGAACGTGGGGCCAAAGGGCCCCACGTTCCCATACAACGTGTATGTTTGGTTCGATTAGAACGAGAATTTCGTTCCAATGATACCAATGGTGTTCTCGCCTTCGGTCGCGGGAGAGGCATTGGCAATATTGGCCGAGTCCTCGAAATCCCAGAACTGAATGCCACCAAAGAGCTTGATCCCAGGCCCAAGATTGTAAGTACCACCAACGGATACATACTCGGTCTGGTCATCACGCGTGGACTTCACGCCACCGACGAGAATTTCCTGCTGGGCGCGAACGTACTGAATGCCGACGCCCCAGGGGCCGGTGTTGTACTGCATGCCAAGCGTGTAGGTCTCGCGATCGGTGCCGGGAGAACCAGCGGCAACCACGCCATTGCCCGTGGCAATGTCGTTGATCTTGGTGTACTTGCCACCAATCTGGAAGCCGCTGAAGCCAACTTGCAGGCCGCCGCCATAACCGTCGGCGTCCTTACCGGAAGCCACGCCAACAGCCGAAGATTCGGTGTCGGAGGTGAACCAGTTGACGAAGCCCTTGACACTGGCGTTGCCGAATTTGCCGGTGTAGTTGGCGCCTACGTCAACGACTTCGTTGGCGAGGGTGCCGCCGAGCTTGCTGTCGAGGCCGGAACCACGAGAGTTCGTCGCGCCGTTCTCAGGGATGTAACCGACACCGAGCTGGAAGCCGGACATACGCGGCGTGAAGTAGTTCATCTTCGTCTCTGGCGTCGAGTTCATACCCGCCATGCCGCCATAGTCGTTGATGCCCAGGCCGTTCGGCGTACCGGTGCCGATCGGGAAGTGGGAACCAAAGTTGCCGAAGCCGTCGATCATCTCGCCAACGCGGCCATAGGACATCAGCAACGCCGGGCCCCAGGTCTCGCCGTATTCGACGCGGCCAAAGGAACCATCCATCCAGATGTAGGAGTTATCCATCTGGTCACCGGAGGTTTCACCCTCGAGCTGGACCATCACGCCGAACTTGATGCCGTTATCAAGCGTGGTTTTGCCGCTGAAATAAATTTCAGACTCACGGCCGAAACCATGGCTGCGGTTGTCGGTGGCAGCCGCCGCGCCCGAAGGCGCATCGTTGTCGCCATCACCAAACTGAATAGCCGCGCGCCAGTAGCCGCCCAGGCCAAGTTTGATCTTTTCAGCGGCGCCGGCGGAACCAGCTACCAGGCTGACGGCGATCAGCGCCGTTGTCCCGTAAAGAATATTTTTCATCGCTGTCTATCTCTTCCTCTCAATTAGCGGCCAACGCAAGAAACAGGGCACAGGCCTATAGACAATTAGTAACCAAGCAGCATACAGCACTTTTTCATGGCCTCGGGTCAAGTCATCATCCGTAAAAGTGTGTCGAAAATCGTTCACTGTGGCAAAGTTGCAACGAAGTCTGAATCCCGGTTTTCCAGCCCTCTTGGCGGTTCGTGAAAAATTTATTAACCATTTGTTAATGATTTGAAGAGTTTTGCGACGATTCCGCGCAATTTCCGGATGAAGGGTCGCGGCGTTGGCGGCTAGGTATCAGCCTTGACCGCCCGCATCACAATAGTGGTTTCCATGATCACGTTATTATAAAGCCGCATGGCTTCTTGTAGTTCCGCCGGCTTTATCTTGCCCTTTTGCAAACGGCTGCGCCAGGGTTCGTCGGGCAAGACATCAAATGAGATGATCTCAAAATCTACGCCTAGAAAAAGCCCCAGGGGGGTGTTGGGAATGCCTTTTTTTTGCCATTCCCGATTACGTTTTTGCGAAAACATTTCCAGGCCCTGTACGGTAATTGGCCGAACATGGGTCGGATCATTCAGATAATGATCGTGGCGGGGATGGGGCACAACGATTCGAACCTCGGCGCCGGGCCGGCAAATCCGCCATAACTCCTTGATAATAGACAGATAACCGTCAGTGGTAGCGCCCAGGTGCTCCAATACATGGCGCATTTGTACTTCCTGGGCGCTATTGTCCTGCCAGGGCCAGGGCGTTGCCTCCAGATCGACCAGCTGATCGGGTTCCGACAGCGGGCTTTTATCGACGTTGATCCAATCGGCTTTCTTGTCAAAGCCGCAACCCAGATTTAGGCGCATTTCATTCGCTTCTCGAATTCACAAGGTTTCCGGTACAGTTCACCAGAACCGTCCATGGGCGCAATCTAACCCGCATTTCGCTTTCTGGCCACGCTCGGGTGTAAAAGAAGAAATTCAGAATCACCTGCTATTTAGATTGTCTGCGCCGTCGGCCCCTGATAGGAAAGCGCAGATTTGCCATTATTCAATCCGCAACGAATCGGCGCAATCCAAACCGTAGGTTTTTCATGACATCATCGCCGCATCTTCATGCCCTCGAGGCTGAAGCCATTCATATATTTCGCGAAGTGGCCGCCGAATGCCGCAAGCCGGTGATGCTGTATTCCATCGGCAAGGATTCGTCCGTGCTGCTACACTTGGCGATGAAGGCGTTCTATCCCTCAATCCCGCCGTTTCCGATCATGCACGTGGACACGACTTGGAAATTCCGGGAAATGATCGAATTCCGTGACAAGTTGGCGGCGGATCTCGGCATGGATTTGATTGTTCATATCAATCAGGACGGTGTTGATAAGGGCGTCGGGCCGTTTTCCCACGGCAGCGCGGTGCATACCGATATCATGAAAACCCAAGCCCTGAAGCAGGCCCTGGACAAATACGGCTTCGACGCGGCCTTCGGCGGCGCGCGGCGGGACGAGGAAAAAAGCCGCGCCAAGGAGCGGGTTTTCTCCTTCCGCTCCGATCTGCATCGTTGGGACCCCAAGAACCAGCGTCCCGAGCTATGGAATATCTACAACACGCGCATTAATGCCGGCGAGAGTATTCGGGTTTTCCCGCTGAGCAATTGGACGGAATTGGATATCTGGCAATATATTTATCAGGAACAAATTCCCATGGTGCCGCTGTATTTTGCCGCCGAACGGCCGGTGGTGGAGCGCAACGGCACCTTGATCATGGTCGATGACGACCGCATGCCGCTTGAACCCGGCGAGACGCCGAAGCTTGAAATGGTACGCTTTCGCACCCTTGGTTGCTATCCCCTGACCGGCGCCGTCCGCTCCGAGGCCGCGACACTGCCGGAAATCATTCAGGAAATGCTGTTGTCGACCACATCCGAGCGCCAGGGCCGGGTCATCGATCAGGATGCCGACGCCTCCATGGAGCGTAAGAAGCAGGAGGGGTATTTCTGATGTCCGATGCTTCCCAGGACGCGCCCCAAAACGCCCGGGGTGAGGTTGAAGCTTATCTGGCGGAACAGGGCCAAAAGGGTCTGTTGCGCTTTCTCACCTGCGGCAGCGTCGATGACGGCAAAAGCACACTGATCGGCCGCTTGTTGTTCGACGCCAAACAGATTTTCGAGGATCAGCTTTCCTCGCTTGAAAGCGACAGCAAGCGTTTTGGCACCCAGGGCCAGAACATGGACCTGGCCCTCCTCGTCGATGGTTTGGCGGCGGAGCGGGAACAGGGCATTACCATTGATGTTGCCTACCGCTTCTTTGCCACCGACAAACGCAAATTCATTGTCGCCGACACGCCGGGCCACGAACAATACACCCGCAATATGGCGACGGGTGCCTCCACCGCGGATCTGGCCGTGATTCTGGTCGATGCGCGCCATGGTGTGGTCACGCAAACCCGGCGCCACAGCCATATCGTTGCCATGCTCGGTATCAAACAGGTAATCCTGGCGGTCAACAAGATGGATCTTTGTGACTACGCCGAAGACGTGTTTGATGCCATTGTCGCGGATTATATGCTGTTCGCCGGCACGGTTGGCCTGGATAATGTAACCGCCATTCCGCTCTCGGCTTTGCAGGGCGAGAATGTCCTGAATCCTTCTGATGCAATGCCTTGGTACAGGGGCGAAACGCTGATGGCCGCGTTGGAGAATGCCGATACTGGCGCTGACTGCATCAACGGCCCGGCGCGCTTTCCCGTGCAGTGGGTCAACCGCCCCGATCTGAGTTTTCGTGGCTATAGCGGTACTCTGGCCGCCGGCCGGTTGAGCCCCGGTGACGAGATCGTCGTGCTGCCGGGGGCCAAAACCTCGCGCATAGAACGCATTGTCACCCACGGCGGCGACCTGGCGGCAGCGGTGGCGGGCGATGCAGTGACGCTGACCCTGACCGACGAAGTTGACGTTTCGCGCGGCGACGTGATCGCCTCCGCCGACGGACGCCCGGAAACTTCCGACCAGTTTCAGGTAAGCCTTATCTGGATGCACGAGGACCATCTGCTACCGGGACGGTCCTATCTTCTAAAGACCGCCAATCAGATCGTGCCTGCTTCGATTTCGGAATTGAAATACAAGATCAACGTCAACAACCAGGAACATGAAGCGGCCAAGGTGCTGGAGCTGAACGAAATCGGTATCTGCAACGTTACGATGGCTTCACCGATCGCCTTCGAATCCTATGGCACCGATCGTACCCTGGGCAGTTTCATTCTGATCGACCGCATGAGCAATCACACGGTCGCCGCTGGCATGATCGATTTCGGCCTGCGCCGCGCCACCAATATTCACTGGCAATCGGTGGCCGTGGACAAGCAGGCCCGGGCGCAACAGAAACATCAGCGCCCCGGCGTATTATGGTTCACCGGGTTGTCGGGCTCCGGCAAATCCACAATCGCCAATATTGTCGAACAGAAACTGCATGCCATGAACCGGCATACATATTTGCTGGACGGCGACAATGTACGCCACGGCCTGAACCGGGATCTTGGTTTTACCGATGCCGACCGAGTGGAGAATATCCGCCGCGTCGGCGAAGTCGCCAAACTGATGGTCGATGCCGGCCTGATGGTGCAAACCGCCTTCATCTCGCCGTTCAGGGCGGAACGCCGCATGGTGCGCGAATTGCTGGGGGACGGCGAATTCCTGGAAATTTTTGTCGATACGCCGCTCGAGGTTTGCGAGCAGCGTGATCCCAAGGGGCTTTACGAAAAGGCCCGCGCCGGCGAGATCAAGAATTTCACCGGCTACGATTCGCCCTACGAAGAGCCGGAGCAAGCCGACCTTACGATTGACACCGTTGCCCTGTCGGCGGAGCAGGCGGCTGATGAGATTATCAGTTTTCTGAAAGAGCGCGGCTACCTGGAAGCCGGCAATAGCGACGAATAATCCTCTAGCAAGCTAATCCGGAAATCGCCGCGATACCGATTGCGCCGCTAGGGCCGAGGCGCGCGGCATTGCCAACATTAATACCGCCCAGGCCATAAACCGGCAGATCTGTCCGCCGGCGCAGACGGGCAAAGCGCCCTGGCCCTAAAGTGCGGGCGCCGGGATGGCTGGCGGTTGCAAAGACGGGCGAGAGCAACGCCGCATGCGCACCCAGACGCGCCGCGCGCAGCAGGGCTGGTTCGGAATGGGCCGCCGCCGTGATCAGCCAGCCAGGTTTGCGCGGCAGGAGCGGCGGCCGGCGGACCTGCCATTCGGGCAGGTGCACACCATGGGCCTCCAGCTTCCAGGCCAAACGCCAATCACCGGCCACCAACAAGGACAGCTTTCGCGTTCGGCACAGGGCCATCAGGGCGCGGCCCAGCTCCTCGCGCCCGGCGACATCATAGTGGCGCAAAATTACCGCGCTGCCCGGTGGCAGGGCGTTGGCGGCGGTCAGCGGGTCCGGCAGACGATCAGCATCGCTCAGCAGAATGAGACGGGGTAGATAGGCGGTTTCTCCCGCTTCACGATTGAGGCGGAGGGACAGCTTTGTTAGGGTCGGGGCTTACATAGGAAAGAACATGCCATGGCTTTGAGTGAGGAACCAGTCATCACGAATGTAGATGTCGCCGCCAACCTAGCCGAGGTCCAGGCCGCTATCGCCGCCGCCGCGCAAGCGGCGGGCCGGGAGGCCAATGATGTTGGGCTGGTGGCGGTCTCGAAGACCCAGGGCGCGGCGGATATTCTGCCGGTTATTCAGGCCGGGCAGCGGTTGTTCGGCGAGAACCGGGTGCAGGAGGCCCAGGGCAAATGGCCGGATCTGAAAGCCGCCAACCCTGACCTGCGCCAAGATCTGCGGTTACATCTGATCGGCCCGCTGCAAACCAACAAGGTGAAGGACGCGGTTGCTCTGTTTGATGTTATCGAAACCGTGGACCGGCCCAAGCTGGCCCGCGCCCTGGCCAAGGAAATGGCCAAGCAGGAGCGCCGCCTTGATTGCTTCATCCAGGTCAATACCGGCGAGGAAGAGCAAAAGGCCGGGATCTGGCCCGAGGAGGCTGATGCCTTTATCACCTTGGCCCGTGACGAATTGGGATTGTCCGTGCGCGGCCTGATGTGCATTCCCCCGATAGAGGAAGAGTGTAGCCTGCATTTCGCCCTGCTGCGCGAAATCGCCCGGCGCAATGGCCTGGCCGGGCTGTCCATGGGTATGAGCGCGGATTATGAAGTCGCGATCCAGTTCGACGCCACCCTGGTGCGGGTCGGCACGGCAATTTTCGGCGCCCGCAAGCCCTACCCGTAAGACCTTATCACTAACCGGTGATTTCGATTTCGCAGCTGTCGTCCAGATCCACCAGCAGTTCCAACAGATCATCCCGCGCCAGGGCGACACAGCCTTCCGTCGGGCCGTATTCGGCGCTGGCCACGTGCATGAAAATGGCGCTGCCGGCGCCAGCCACGACCGGGTCGTCGTTGTAGCCCAGGATAACCACCAGATCATAGAGACCATCCGTCCGCCACATGCTTTCCGTGCTGGCCCCGTATGGCAGCCTGACGGGTTGATTATAGGCGGGATCGCCGGGCGCATCGCACCAGCCGTCGTCTGGCTGGATTTTCGCCATGGCCAGTTGGCTCGCCGGCCGCGCCAGACGGTCGGCCCGGTACATCAGCCGCCGCAAGGGGTAACGGCCGCTGGGTGTTATGCCGTCGCCTTCCTGTTTCTGGCCGCCGATCCCGCTCCGACCCAGGGCACAGCGGTATTGCTGGGTGCCATGGCGCAGGAAACCATCGGCGGTGACGTGCAGCAGCACAATAGATGACCTTTCAGCTCGAAGATGATTTCTTAACTTTCGGCGCCATATAGTTTCACATATTCGTCATGGGGGCGAGTATTCGACGCTAAATCTGGCAGCACATCATGGGGGTGATTTGTTATGTCCGAAAATTTGTATGAAAACATTGGCGGCGCGTCGGCGGTCGAGGCGGCGGTGGATCTGTTTTATCGCAAGGTTCTGACCGACCCGGAGGTCTCGGCGTTTTTCGACAGCACCGATATGGATGGCCAGCGCGCCAAGCAAAAGTCGTTCCTGACCATGGTGTTTGGCGGGCCGCACGAATATTCCGGCAAGGATATGCGTGCGGCGCACGCCAAATTGGTCGATGATGGCCTGAATGATAGCCATTTCGACAAGGTTGCCGGGCATTTACAGACCACCTTGCAGGAACTAGGTGTTGATTCGGGCTCTATCGCCGAGGTCATGGCCATCGCCGGTAGTACCCGAGACGATGTCTTGAACCGATAGACGGCCATGGCGCAGATAAATTTCGCCGCTGCCCGGCATGAACTGACACCGGACGAAACGGTGCTGGAATGTCTTGAGCGCAACGGCCACGAGATCCCATTTTCCTGCCGCACCGGGGTTTGCCTGACCTGTATGATGCGGCTGCGCGACGGCACGCCGCCCAGCGCCTCCCAGAACGGTTTGCGTCAGGGTCAGATCGAACAGGGCTATTTTCTGCCCTGCGTCTGCCGCCTGGCTGAAACCGGCGCGGACCTGGAGGTTGAAGCGCCCACCGACGCGGAGCTGTTTGGCCGCGCCGTGGTCAGCGACCTTGCGCCGTTAAGCGCCACGGTCTGCCGTCTGCGTCTGCGCACATCGGTGCCGTTATTTTATCATGCCGGGCAATTCATCAACCTGCGCCGTGGCGATGGCCTGATGCGGGCCTATTCCCTGGCCAGCGTGCCGCAGCTTGACGAGACCTTGGAGCTGCATATCAAACGCCTGGGCGGCGGCCGCATGAGTAACTGGATTTATGATGATCTGCGTCTGGGCGAAGCACTTGATATCCAGGGTCCGAACGGGGATTGCTATTATATCGGCGGCGATACCGCGCGGCCCTTGCTGTTGATCGGCAATGGGACCGGCCTGGCGCCGCTGTACGGCATCGCCCGGGATGCGCTGGCGCACGGCCATAACGGACCTATCCACCTCTATCATGGCAGCCGCACCGCCAAGGGCCTGTATTACCGGGATGAATTAATGGCCCTGGCCCAGGCGCACGAAAATTTTCACTACACCGCCTGCCTGTCCGGCGAAGAGAGCGAGGCGCGTGCCGCCATTGGTGCCCGGGAAGGCCGGGCCGAGGCCGTGGCATTGGGGGAGCATGGCAGCCTGGAAGGCTGGGGGGTTTATCTGTGCGGCTATCCGCCGATGGTAAAGACGGCAAAAAAATGGGCTTTCCTGGCCGGCGCGGCGCTAGAGGATATTCTGGCCGATCCCTATGAAATGCAAGATCTGCGCCGCCTGCCCCGCGATTGATCGCGCTCTCAAAGCGGTCAACGCAGGGTAATTTTCGCCATCGGCATCAGATTGGGGAAGGGCGGCGCCGGCAGGCTGGCGCGATGCTGTAGATACGAGGCCGGCGGCCCGACAGTTTCGGCGGCGGCGGGCGCAATTCCAGCCAGGGCGGTGGCGGTCGATGGGTTAATCGTGCCGGGGTCATTGCCGGTCAGCTTCGCGCCATTCCTGGTTTTCGGACCGTCCGATATCAGGGTTGCGACGTTGCCGCCGATATCCTTGCCCGTGGCCTCCGCCACCACCGTATTGGCCAGGGCGCCGGCGAAGCCAAGCGGGCCGCCAAACAGGGCGCCGCCGGCGAGGCGGGCGCCGGCGGAAATGCTGTCGTTGGTGGCCGAACGATAGATGTCACCAATCACCGGGATATGCTGCAACGGATTGACGACGTCCAGAAAATCGGAAAATTCCAGGCCATCCTTACCGAAGAATTCGCCATTTGGCACTGCGCCGGCCTTGGCCGGGGCCGCCGCGGTTGGGTTCGGCTGTGCGGAAATTATTGTCATAACCAATAGGAAAGCAAGAAGCGCGCCAATTTCGGGCTGTGTCGTTTCAAGGGCTTAGCCTGGTTCGTCCCGTTGGATAGGCAAGATTTGCCGGTGGAACGCCTGGGAAACCCATCGAATCGGGGCAAATTTGCCCTACAGCAAGTGGCCCGAGCGGTCTTTCTTGGTGCGCAGATAAAAATCGTTGTGCAGATTGGACGGAAAGGCGTGGGTCACCCGCTCGCTGACCGTTATGCCGCAGGCTTCCAGACCGGCGACCTTGTCCGGATTATTGGTCAACAGACGGACCTGGCCAAAGCCAAGCAGACGCAGCATTTCCGCCGCCGGGCGAAAGACCCGCTCGTCGGCGTCGAAGCCCAGGCGCAGATTGGCCTCGATGGTATCAAAACCTTCCGCTTGCAAGCTGTAGGCGCGTAATTTGTTCATCAGGCCGATACCCCGGCCTTCCTGCGCCAGATACAACAGTACGCCGCTGCCTTGTTCCGCCATCAGGGCGATGGCGCCGCGCAATTGTTCGCCGCAATCGCACTTTAGCGAGGCCAGCAGATCGCCGGTAAAGCATTCCGAATGCAGCCGCGTTAGGACGGCATGATGACGGTCGGGATCGCCAACGATGATGGCCAGGTGCTCAACCCCGCCGTCCGCCGGGCGGAAGGCGACCAAACGGCAGTTTTCAGCGTCGGCCAGGGGCACTGGCGCCTCCGCTACTTTGCGCAGGGTTGCTGCCGAGCCCTGTTCGTAGTCGGCGATCTGCCGCGTCGTCACGGTCAGGTAGCGGGCTTCGGCGGTATAAATATCGGTTTGGTCCAGCAAGGGCACGATCACGGCGGAAGGCAGCAGACGCGCGGCCTTGGCCAATTGCACGGCGGCGCTTTCGGCAGGATGCGGGGCACGGCGCAGGCGCTGAAACGGCCCGCGCATGGGCTGGGCCAAATCCATGCTGCCGTCCGCCAGGGTTTGCACCAGTCCCACATCGGTATCGCCGTCGATCTGCAACAGTATCACGCCATGGCCGGTGGGTTTGATATGCAGGGCGTTGGCCCGGCTTTCCGTCAGCGCCAGGACCGGGCCGTCGGTCAGAATGTCACGGCTGTTGTACCATTCACACAGATCGCGCAGGCTGTCGGGGCTGGCCTGTTCCGCCGCCATGGCCAGGGCGTTGTCGCCGTCCTCGGTTTCCAGCACGACAGGCCGGCCCCGCCGGTACTCGGCGATGGCGCGGTCGACGGCGATGATATTGGTGTCAGTGGCTGTCATGATCGCCGCCGACAATATACCCACCAAGGCTATACCGCCAGTGTCGTTGGTCGATGTTTTTCGCCGGATATCCAGGCGCCAGGCACTATTTCGCTAATGCTTGCCGGATTCCTGGTAACTGCCTATATCTAGTACTCGTAACCCGCCAATTCACGGGGCAATTCCGGGGGCTGCCATGACGGCGAAGAAAATACTTTTGGTTGATGACGAGGCGCCCTTGCGCGGCGCCTTGGCGGAACAGTTGGAACTACACGACGAATTCACAACCACCCAGGCCGGATCCGGCGCCGAGGCGCTGGAAATAGCCAAAGGCGACCATTTCGATTTGCTCTTGCTGGATGTGGGTCTGGGCGACCTGGATGGCCGCGAGGTTTGCAAGATGCTGCGCAAGGCCGGCGTGAAATGCCCGATCATCATGCTGACGGCGGCGGACAGCGATGCAGACACGATTCTGGGATTGGAATCGGGGGCCAATGATTACGTCGCCAAGCCGTTCAAGTTTTCCGTTTTGTTGGCCCGCATCCGTTCACATTTGCGTCAGCATGAACAGAGCGAGGACGCGGTTTTCACCATTGGCCCTTACACCTTCCGCCCCTCGGCCAAGCTGTTGTTGGAAAACGGCTCCAACCAGAAAGTCCGCCTGACGGAAAAGGAAACCTCGATCCTGAAATACCTGTTCCGGGCCGGCGACAAGGCGGTTGGCCGGGATGTGCTGTTGAACGAGGTCTGGGGCTATAACGCCGGCGTCACCACCCATACGCTGGAGACCCATATCTATCGTTTGCGGCAAAAGATCGAGGCCGACCCCTCCTCGGCCGAAATCCTGGTCACCGAACCGGGCGGTTATCGCCTGGTGCCGTGATACACCGGAACCAATATTTCAGCTTCATGGCCTCAGATCATTTGGCAAAATTCGACCAGTTCCCTTGAGCGCTCGACCTTGCCCTGCCAATGGCGGTCGAATTCCTTGATGAAGCCCTGCATGGTCTCTGAATTAAGCACGGCATCGGCCGCCGCCATATCGGGAAACTCGTAAAACGCAATATGTACGTTGGGCTCCACGCTGCTCCAGCCGCGCTTGGCGCTGACCGCGTTGAAACCTTTCAGGGCGTCAGGCAAATGCTCGTTCTGATACCAGACATCGAATTGCTCTTTCACCGAAGGTTCCACTTCGGCGCGTACGATCAAATAGGCGGTCATATCACAGGTCCGTCAGTTGCGGAAAGATGCCGAGACTAGCTCGGGAAAACAGGAATTCATAGCCCGCGACACGTTTCAAAAATTACAATTCAAGACACGGCGGTGAACTGGTAATACCAATGACCGAATTCATACCCGATCGAATGGAGGAAACGGCCAATGTCATGGCAAGCGGAACTTGATGAGTTGAAGCGGCGCGAGGCCTACGCCGAGAAACTTGGCGGCGAGATGCGGGTCAAGCGGCAGAAGGACGGCGGCCGCTATACCATCCGCGAACGGATCGATTTGCTCGCCGACGACGGCTCCTTCCATGAAATCGGCAAGATCGCCGGCATGGCCGCTTACGACGGTGAGAACGACCTGGAAGATTTCACCCCCTCCAACTTCGTCTTTGGCCGGGCCCGCCTGAACGGACGGCAAGTGGTCATCGCCGGCGACGATTTCACCGTGCGCGGCGGCTCGGCCGATGCCACCATCAAGGAAAAGCATCTCAACGCCGAGGCCATGGCGAACGCGCTGCAACTGCCCCTGGTCCGCCTGGTCGAAGGCTCGGGCGGCGGCGGCTCGGTCAAGACCATCGAGACCACGGGCCGGGCCAATGTGCCCGGCGTCGCGGGCTGGGACATGGTGGTGGCCAATATGGGCACGGTGCCGCGGGTGGCGCTGGGGCTGGGCTCGGTCGCCGGCCTGGGCGCGGCGCATCTGGCTGCCTCGCACTATTCGGTGATGCTGAAGGAGAAATCCGCGATGTTCGTCGCCGGCCCGCCGGTGGTGGAACGGATCGGCCAGAAATTGACCAAGAACGAGCTGGGCGGCTACAAGATCCAGCTGCGCGCCGGCGCCGTCGATCATGCGGTCAACACCGAGGAGGAGGCGTTTGAATGCGCCCGGCGCTTCCTCTCCTACCTGCCGCAATCGGTCCATGAATTGCCGGCAAGGGTCGACCCCACGGACGATCCCAATCGGCGGGTTGACTGGCTGATCGATGCCATTCCCCGGGACATTCGCAAGATCTACAAGATGCGTCCCATCGTCAAAGCCCTGGTCGATGAAGGCTCGTTCTTCGAGATCGGCAAGGAGTACGGCAAATCGGTGATCACCGGGCTGGCCCGCCTGGACGGCTGGCCGGTTGCCTTCATGGCCTCGGACCCCATGTCCTATGGCGGCTGCTGGACGGCGGATACCTGCCGCAAGGTACAGAAATTCGTCGATCTGGCGGAAACCTTCCATCTTCCCATTGTCAATTTGTCCGATTGTCCCGGCTTTCAGGTTGGCCTCGAGGCGGAACAGAGCGGCGTCATCAAGGAAGGTGTGCGCGCCATGAGCGCCATCTGGCAGACAACGGTGCCGTGGTGCACGATGATTATCCGCAATGTGTTCGGTGTCGCGGGCGCGGCCCATACGGTGGGCGGCCGCTATACCACCCGTTATGCCTGGCCGTCGGGCCGCTGGGGCTCGCTGCCCCTGGAAGGCGGCATCGAGGCCGCTTACAGCGCCGATATCGCGGCGGCGGAGGATCCGGACGCCGAGTTGGATATAATCACCGAGCGGCTAGAGAAACTGCGCTCGCCCTTCCGTTCGGCGGAAACTTTCTGGATCGAGGAAATCATCGATCCCCGCGACACCCGGGGCCTTCTGTGTGATTTCGCCAATACGGCCGCACCCCTGCGGACGACCGGAACATCATCCCACGCCATGCGCCCCTGAAGCCTGCTCCAGTGCCCGAAATTGCCCGTTTTTGGCGATTTTCAACGAATCGGCATTGTCGCTTGAACCGCCCAGGTTTTTGATTATGTTAAATAATCTGGCGCATGATTGTTGGATTTCGACAGATGGCGAGAAACAACGAGCAAAAATTCGTGCTGGCCGTCACCGTGATCGTCGGGGCGGCTGTATTGCTGATTGGCCTGCTGGGCGTTTGGAACTCGATTTAGAGCAATTCCGGTCGAATGTGAATCGCGAAGCGATTCTAAATGATTGGAAAAATTGCTCTATTCTTAAGAGTCTGAGCATTTCCGATTTGGAAATGCTCCCGAGCCCTTCGCAGCCAGACCGCATAGGATCAACCGGCGCCGATAGGCGGCGGCCCGCGGCGGTGTCTTGTCGCGCCGCTCTATCGCGTCGGTTTATCGAGTTGGAACCGGCTTTTCGCCTTGATAGTCGTAAAAGCCGCGCCCGGATTTCCGTCCCAGCCAGCCGGCTTCGACGTATTTCACCAATAAGGGACAAGGCCGGTACTTGGTATCGCCCAGTCCTTCGTAGAGCACCTGCATGATCGCCAGGCAGGTGTCCAGGCCGATGAAATCAGCCAGCTGCAATGGCCCCATGCGATGGTTGGCGCCCAGGCGCATGGCGCTGTCGATACCTTCGACCGTGCCCACGCCCTCGTACAGGGTATAGATCGCCTCGTTGATCATGGGCACCAGGATGCGATTGACGATAAAGGCAGGAAAATCCTCGGCATTTGTGGGGATTTTGCCGATTTTCAAGACAATCTCGCGCACCGCGTCAAAGGTCGGGCTGTCCGTGGCGATACCTCGGATCAGCTCCACCAGTTCCATCATCGGCACCGGGTTCATGAAATGCATGCCCATGAACTTTTCCGGCCGTCCGGAGACGGCGGCCAAGCGGGTGATGGAAATGGACGAGGTATTGGTGGCGATCAAACCTTCCGGTTTCAGGATCGGACCCAGATCGGTCAGGATCTGCCGTTTGATGTCCTCGTCTTCCGAGGCCGCTTCGATGACCAGATCCGCGTTGCTCAGTTCCGGCAAACCGGCGACGGTCTTGATCCGGGAGAGGGAATCGGCCATTTCGACCTCGTCCAGCTTGCCCCGGCCAACCTGGCGGCTCATGTTGCCCTCGATCACCTTCATCGCTTTCTGCATCTGAGCGTTGGAAGTATCGGTCAGCATGACGTCATAACCGCCGACGGCAAGCACATGGGCAATACCGCTGCCCATCTGCCCCGCGCCGACAATGCCAATATTCTGGATCATCAAATTTCCTTCTACTGGCGTCTACCGCCCGTGTTGCCGCTAGCCGCTAAGCCGGCGGCAGCTTCTTCAGCTCTTCTTCCAACTCCGGCACCGCCTTGAACAGATCGGCGACGAGGCCGTAATCAGCGACCTGGAAGATCGGCGCCTCTTCATCCTTGTTGATGGCGACGATGACCTTGCTGTCCTTCATGCCGGCCAGATGCTGAATGGCACCCGAAATGCCGACCGCGATATACAGCTCCGGCGCCACCACCTTGCCGGTTTGCCCGACCTGGTAGTCGTTGGGCACGAAACCCGCATCGACCGCCGCGCGGGAGGCCCCGACCGCGGCGCCAAGCTGATCGGCGACCGCCTCGATAATCGGGAAGTTGTCGCCCGACTGCATGCCGCGCCCGCCCGAAATGATGGTCTTCGCCGCCGTCAGTTCCGGCCGCTCGGACTTGGACAGTTCCTCGCCCACGAAGGTGGACAGGCCCGGATCGCCGGCCGCGGCGACGCTTTCAACGGCGGCTGAACCACCCTCGGCGGCGGCTTTTTCAAAGCCCGTGGCGCGGATCGTGATGATCTTGATGGCGTCCGCCGACTGCACCGTCGCCATGGCGTTGCCGGCATAGATCGGCCGCACGAACGTATCGGGGCCTTCGATGCCGGAAATCTCCGATATCTGGCTGACATCCAACAGCGCCGCGACACGGGGCATGAAGTTCTTGCCGACCGTATTGGCGACGGCCATCACGGCGCCGTAGTTTTGCGCCAGGGGTACCACCAGATCGGCCATGGGCTCGGCCACCATGTTGGCATAGATGGCATCATCGGCGACCAGCACCTTGGCCACGCCGGCGACCTTCGCCGCCGCTTCGCCAACCGCGCCACAGCCACTGCCCGCGACTAGGACATCCACGTCGCCGCCCAATTGCCCGGCGGCCGTGACGGCGGCCAGGGTCGCCGGCTTCAGCTCGGCATTATCATGTTCTGCAATTACCAGGACGGACATTAGATTACCCCCGCTTCGTTACGCAATTTACTCACCAATTCAGCCACATCCTCAACAATCACGCCGGCCTGGCGGGTTGGCGGGTCCTGCACCTTCAAGGTGGTCAGGCGCGGCGCCGTCTCGACACCCAGATCTTCCGGGGTTTTTTCGTCAATGGGCTTTTTCTTGGCCTTCATGATGTTCGGCAACGAAGCATAGCGCGGCTCGTTCAGGCGCAGATCGGTAGTGACGATCATCGGCAGCTTCAGCTCCAGGGTCTGCAGACCGCCGTCCACTTCCCGGGTCACGTTGGCCGAACCATCGCCGAGCTTGATCTCGGAGGCGAAGGTGCCCTGGGCCCAGCCCAGCAGCGCCGCCAGCATCTGGCCGGTCTGGTTGCAGTCATCATCGATTGCCTGTTTGCCCAGGATCACCAGACCCGGCTGTTCCTCGTCCACCACGGCCTTCATCAACTTGGCCACGTGCAGGGGTTCCAGTTCCTCGTCGGTCTTGACCAGGATGCCGCGGTCGGCGCCCATGGCCAGGGCGGTGCGGATGGTTTCCTGACACTGCTGCACGCCGATCGAGATGGCGACGACTTCGTCGACCAAGCCGGCCTCTTTCATGCGCAGCGCCTCTTCGACGGCAATTTCATCGAAGGGGTTCATGGACATTTTGACATTCGACAGATCAACGCCGGTCTGATCGGCCTTGACCCGGATCTTGACGTTGTAGTCAACCACGCGCTTGACGGCGACGAGAACTTTCATCAGCAGCCTCTTCACTCAGGGGAATGGGACTTCCGGTGACGTGGGGCCCTGCGCCCATGCACCGGGCGGACGGATTATCACGCCCGCAGGTTTATGCTGCGCCGCAAAATAGTGAAGCCAACAGGGCGAGTCAACGCGTGGCTCGCTTCATCGCGGCAAAAGGCCGCATATGGCTTATTCCTCGGTAAAAAGGGGCTCCATGGGCTCCGCTGTCGAGAGAAATTCCAACAGATTGCCGTCAGGATCCCGGAAATATACCGATTGCCCCCAAACCCCATCGGCTGCCGAGCGCGGTACCGGTCCCTCGATGATCTCGATGCCGGCCTGGCGCAGGTGCGCCTCGGCCTCGGCGATGGTGCCGTCCCAACGGAAACAGATATCCAAGGTACCGGCCCGCAAGGTTTCGGCTACTATATACGCCGGCTTGTCGAGATATTGCAGATTAATCACGGCGCCGCCCAGTTCGACGGGCAGAACCGGCAATTCGCCCTTGCGAAAGCGCTCTAGATAGCGTGGCCGGCCGCCCAGGATGTCGCAATAGAACTTGATGGAGCGCTCCATATCGGCGGCCATGACGACCGCATGATCAATGGTACGGATTTGCAGGCTCATGCGGATCTCCAATTCGTGTGGTTATTTTGTGTGGTAATAGTGTCGCTGACAATTCGTAGACAGATTGGAGCAAAGCATGTCCGAGATCGAGTATTTCTATGCCGCCCATTCCATATTCGCCTATTTGGGCTCGGCTCGGTTCATGGAAATCGCCAAGGCCGCCGGCCGCACCATCGTGCACCGGCCCATTGATCTGAACCAATCGGTGCCGGCGGCGGGGGCCTCGCCTTTTACCGAACGCAGCCCAAAGCACCGGGCCTATTTTTTCAGGCGCGAGATCGACCGCTGGGCCGAAGAGCGCAACGCCCCGGTGATGGACGGCTTTCCCCAACACCACCGGGTAGACATGTCATTGTGCAACGGCATGGTGATCGCCGGCGTGGACCAGGGCCTGAACGTTGACCGGCTGGCGCACGAGATGCTGCGCGCCCATTGGCAGGACGATGCGGACCTGGCCGACCGGGATACCTTGGTTCGAATCGCGCGAAATGTGGATGTTGACCCCGAACCCCTGCTGGAGGCCGCCCTGGGGGCGGAGATCCAGGCCGCCTATCAGGCCAATACGGACGAGGCCATTGAACGTTCGGTGTTCGGCTCGCCGACCTATTTCGTGGACGGCGATATGTTTTACGGCCAGGACCGCCTGGAGATGGTGGAGCGGGCCCTGCGCCAACCCTATGCGCCATCGAAGATCGCCTGATGGCCGGCGGACGAGGCGAAAAACTGGGCCGCGATCCGGTCTCGGCCATCTCCGAGACCGAGGCCACGGGCGAGACGGCCGCGATCTTCGCCGATATCCGCGCCAGCATGGAAATCCCGCTGATCACCTCGATCTGGCGTTCGCTGTATGATGTCGAGAACGGCCTGCCCACGGCCTGGCGGGCGGTGAAGCCGATTTATCGGAGCGGACAGGCGGCACCTGCCCTGGCGCGGGTGATCGCGGCGGCTGATCTGCCGGTACCCGAACCGCTGGTACCGGGACAATTGGCCTGCGCCGGCATCGGGGCCGATGATCTGGCGGCGATCCGCGCCATCGTCGATGCCTATAACCGCTCCAACGGCATGAACATGCTGGCCCTGACGGCTCTGGTCGTGACGCCGGCAGGCGCGCGGCCGGATGATCCCGTTCCAGCGCCACTGGACTGGCCCGAACTGCGCCCGCTGTTGGCCCAGGAAGACATAGACTCAGCACCTTGGGCGCTGCTGAACGAGATCAGGCATCTCGGCTATCGGGGCCCGCGCCGGGACAATGCCGTCCTGGCCACCCTATGGCGCCATTTGGCCCATTGGCCGGGCCTGCTGGCCCTGATCCAGTCCGGGTTTGCGCCTTTGCGGGAAGATGGCGGCATTGTGCGCGGTTGCCAACAGGTCCATGAACTGGCGCAAAGCGAAGGTGCCCGCCTGGCCCAATTTGAACCGGATACCTCGGCGCTGCCGGAAAATGCGCGAAAAATGATCGCCGCCTATGTAGGCAGCCCCGGTGCCGTGGCCCATATGGTCACCCTGGGCCATGCCCTGGCGCGTTGGCTAAAGCCCTAACGGTTGGCGCCGGGCAGCCACAGGATATCGGCGGCGCCGTCGTCGTTGGCGTGGCGGGCCAGCTGGAACAAGTGGTCGGACAGGCGGTTCAGATAACGCAGTGCGGCGGGATTTATTTCCACCTGGCCCGACAATGTGGCCGCCAGCCGCTCGGCGCGCCGCGCCACGGTACGGCCCAGATGCAGATGCGCCGCCAATGGAGTGCCGCCGGGCAGAACAAATGAATTCAAAGTCGCCAGGGCCTCGCCCATTTGGTCGATTTCCTGCTCCAAGCGCTCCACCTGGGCATCGACGATGCGCAGCGGCGGATACTTTGGCTCCTCGACAATGGGCGTCGCCAGATCGGCGCCCAGGTCGAACAGGTCGTGCTGAATGCGGGCCAGCATGGCCTCCGCCTCGCCATCCGCATGCAGACGGGCCAGGCCAATCACCGCGTTCAATTCATCCACATCGCCATAGGCGGCGACCCGACCGTCATCCTTGGCCACCCGGCTGCCGTCGCTCAACGAAGTCTGGCCGCCGTCGCCGCCGCGGGTATAGATTTTTGTCAGCTTGACCATCTGGTCTACTACCTAAGCCTGGTTTGCGAAAAACAACATCACCATGATGCCGACGGCCACCAGTTGCAAGATTATGCGCCAGCGCATCAGCTTGTTGCCATGCTTGGCATTGAACGCGCCACCCCGGCCCATGCCGTAAACGCCCATTAACAGGACGCCCAGCACGGCGACCAGGGCAATAACCAAAACTACCGTCAACACACCGGACATGACGATCCCCCAAAAAGAAAGCAGCCTGATGGCACATCGTCGCCGGTTCTGCTATGATCATAATAGAAAAACACACCGCCAGTCCTAACATGAAACCGTGGCTGCCGGACAAAGTTGTTTGGGGGGCTTGCATGAGCGATGACGGGGTGAATGGGCGGCGGGTCTGGTCCCTGGCGCTGTTGGCGGTTTGCGAGGTGGCCGTACTGGGTTTGTGGTTCTCGGCCTCGGCCGTGGTGCCGACCCTAATTCAGACATACAACCTCTCGCCCAGCCAGGCCTCCATGATGACATCGGCCGTACAGATCGGCTTTGTCGCCGGCACCCTGACATCGGCCATTCTGTCCCTGGCCGACCGCCTGGATCCGCGCCGTTTCTTCATGTTCTCCGCCCTGGTGGCGGCAGGGGCCAATGCCCTGCTGCTGGCGGTGGAGCCTACCTCGCCCGTGGTGATCGTGTTGCGTTTCATCACCGGCGCCTGCATGGCGGGGGTCTATCCCGTGGGCATGAAGATGGCGGTCAGCTGGGCCCGCGACGACGTCGGCCTGCTGATCGGCATTCTGGTCGGGGCGCTGACCCTGGGCTCCGCCGCGCCGCATCTGTTCAATGCCTTTGGCGGTATCGACTGGCGCTTCACCATTCTGGCCGCTTCCGCCGTGGCGCTGTCGGCGGCGCTGTTGATTAATCTGGTGCGGCTGGGCCCGAAAATGGCACCCGCGCCGCCGTTCTCACCCGGAGCCGCCTTTCAGGCTTTTCGCCGACCGGCGCTGCGATTGGCGAACTTCGGCTATCTGGGGCACATGTGGGAGCTTTACGCCATGTGGGCCTGGCTGGTGGTCTTTCTGGACGCTTCATTCCGCCTTGGCATGGGGGCGGAGGCGGCGGCCTGGTGGTCGCGTCTGGCGACTTTCGCCGCCATGGGCCTGGGCGGCGCCATCGGCTGTCTGCTGGGCGGGGCGATCGCTGACCGCTATGGCCGCACAACCCTGACCATGGGGGCGATGACCGCATCGGGCCTATGTGCCCTGTTGATCGGATTTTTGTTCGGAGCCGAGCCGTGGCTGTTGACCCTGCTGGCGACCATCTGGGGCGTCACGGTGGTGGCGGATTCGGCACAATTTTCCGCTTCCATAGCGGAACTTTCTCCGCCCGAGTATGTTGGTACCATGTTGACGGTACAAACATGTGTTGGCTTCCTGTTGACCCTGTTCACGGTGCATCTGGTACCGCCCCTGGCGGCGGCCTGGGGTTGGCAATATGCTTTTGCCGTACTGGCAGTGGGGCCATTCCTGGGCGTTCTCGCCATGGCCCGCCTGCGCGCCCACCCCGATTCGGTCCGTTTGGCGGGAGGGCGCAAATAATGGCCAAGCTGGAGCGGCGCCTGACCCTGCCACTGCTCACCCTGTATGGCCTGGGCGTCACCATCGGCGCCGGGATCTATGTCCTGGTCGGTGCGACGGCGGCCAAGGCGGGCGTTTATGCCCCGATCTCGTTTCTGCTGGCCGCGGCCGTGGTCGGCTTCACGGGCTTTTCCTATTGCGAGCTGGGCACCCGCTACCCGGTCAGCGCCGGCGAGGCCGCCTATGTGCGCCAGGGCTTCAACTCCCGCACGCTATCACTGCTAGTCGGCTTGCTGGTAGTTTCTTCCGGCGTGGTATCGTCGGCGGCGGTCGCCATCGGCGCGGCGGCCTATCTGGAGGCATTCGTGCCTCTGTCGCCGCAAATTCTGACAGCCATGGTCATTCTGTTGGTCGGCCTGGTGGCGGTCTGGGGCATTCTGGAATCCGTTGCTTTGGCGGCCCTGTTCACGGTGATTGAAATCGGCGGCCTTGGCCTGGTGGTCTGGTTCGGACTGGCCGCCGGTCCGGCGCCGGCCGCCAGCCTTATCCCGCCATTGGAGGCTGGTGCGTGGGGCGGCATTTTCGCCGCCGGACTGCTGGCGTTTTTCGCCTTTGTCGGCTTCGAGGACATCGCCAACGTGGCGGAAGAGGTCAAAAAGCCGGGCTGGACCTTGCCGCGCGGTATCATCCTGACCCTGATCATCGCCACGCTGATCTATTTCACGGTGGTCTCGGTGGTGGTCCTGGTGGTGCCCATGGACTCCCTGGTTGGCTCCGCCGCGCCCCTGGCCCTTATTTTTGAGGGTGCCGGCCCACGGGTCAGCACTCTATTCAGCATCATTGCCATCATCGCCACGGTCAACGGCGCCCTAATCCAGGTCATCATGGCCTCTCGCGTACTCTACGGCCTGGCGGCGCAAGGCAACCTGCCCCAGATTCTGGCCAAGGTGAACGGCGTTACCCACACACCGTTGGTGGCGACGGGCGCGGTGGTGGCGATCATTTTCGTCCTGGCCTATTTCCTGCCCATTGGCGAGCTGGCCGAGATGACCTCAAGCATTGTCCTGATCGTCTTCGCCTTCGTGAACATGGCCCTGTTGCGTTTGAAATGGACGGGAACGCCCGCCGCCGGCGATGTCTTTCAGGTCCCGTTTTGGGTTCCGGTCCTGGGCCTGCTGTCCAGCGGCGGCCTGCTTCTGGCGGGTCTCTTTTTAGCTTAGGACCAGGTCTCAACGACGGGCAGATCATCCGCCGTTAGTGTTTCCTTTTCCAGCAGTTCCCTGGCGCTGTCCTCCAAAATGCCACGGTGTTTGGTCAAGATGGCGCTGGCTTGTTCAAAGGCATCATGAACCAGGGTGCGGACGGCGGTATCGATCTCCCGCGCCGTGGTTTCGCTGTAGCGCCGGCGCTCGGGATACGGACCCACGGCATTGGCCAGGAACAGCGGCTGTTCGCTCTCGTAGGTCATCTCGCCCAATGTTTCGTCCATGCCATAGCGGGTGACGATGGCGTGGGCGATGTCGGTGGCCTTGTTCAGATCATCCGCCGCGCCGGTGGACAGATGATCAAAGATCAGCTTCTCCGCCGCCCGTCCCGCCAAAAGCACCGCCATCTTGTGTTCCAGTTCCCTCCGGGTCATCAGGAAACGGTCTTCGATGGGCCGTTGAATGGTATAGCCGAGAGAGCCGATGCCGCGCGGAATGATGGACACTTTCTGTACACGGTCCGTACCCGGCAGGGCCAGGGCGACGATGGCATGGCCCATTTCGTGATGCGCGACGACCTCTCGTTCCTTTGGATTGAGCAGGCGGTTCTTCTTCTCCAAGCCGGCGATGATGCGCTCAATGGCCTCGACGAAATCGGCCATGACCACATCATCGCCGCCGCGCCGCGTTGCCAGCAAGGCCGCCTCGTTGACCAGATTGGCCAGATCGGCGCCGGTAAAGCCCGGGGTCAGGCCGGCGATGGCCTCCGCATCCACGTCGCCGGCCAGCTGGACCTTTTTCAGATGCACATGCAAAATCTGCGCCCGGCCCAGACGGTCGGGCCGGTCGACCAGGACCTGGCGATCAAAGCGTCCGGCGCGCAATAAAGCCGGATCAAGGATTTCCGGCCGGTTAGTGGCGGCCAACAGCACCATGCCCTCCTTGGAGGGATCGAAACCGTCCAGTTCCATCAACAGCTGGTTCAGGGTCTGCTCCTTTTCATCATGGCCGCCCATGCCGGGAAAGGCGCCCCGCGCCCGGCCCAGGGCGTCCAGTTCGTCGATGAAAATAATGCAGGGCGCGGTCTTGCGGGCCTGCTCGAACAGATCGCGGACACGGGCCGCGCCGACGCCCACGAACATCTCGACGAACTCCGAGCCCGAGATGGAAAAGAACGGCACGCCGGCCTCGCCGGCCACGGCGCGGGCCAGCAGGGTTTTGCCCGTGCCCGGCGGCCCCACCAGCAGAACGCCTTTCGGCAGCCGAGCGCCCAGGCGGCCGTAGGTGTCGGGGTTCTTCAGGAAGGCGACGATTTCCTGCAACTCGGTCTTGGCCTCGTCGACGCCGGCGACGTCGTCGAAGCTGACCTGGATATCGTTTTCGACAAAGACCTTGGCCTTGCTCTTGCCGATGGAGAGCATGCCCCCACCCATGCCGCCCAGGCCCTGTTTTTCCGCGAAGCCGCGAATGACGAACATCCAGACGCCGAGGAAGATCAACATGGGCAGCAGCCACGAGAACAATGATTTCAGAACGCTCTCGTCGGTGCCGCCTGTTACCTTGACGCCATGCTCGGCCAGGCTGGCGGCCAGGCCCGGTTCAACGCGGGTGGTGGCGAAGGTCTGCTTGCCGTCAGGCAGGGGGGTCTTCAAGGTGCCGCGAATTTGGCTTTCCGTGACCACGACTTCGGCAATCTTGCCTTCGCTGATGAACTGTTGAAACTCGCTGTAGGGAATGACTTCAACCCGCTGGCTTTGCTGCCACCATGATTGCAGCATCAATATGCAGAAGACGGCGATCATGCCGTAGATGATGTTGATCTGGGTCTTGCGTTCCATGGCCATTTCCCGCCCCCGCTAACGCCTTGATACCAGCAACAGATCGCATTTGGCGGCGGAGCGGAGCGCCGCCAGACGACCCGCCGCCGCGCCCGATGCGTCGAGAAAAAGCAACTGCCCCCGTGCCGCCGCCAGGGCGTCCAGCAGCGCCCTTTCGCTTGCCGGCAGGCGGCGCACCGTTGCACTGACCTCCGATCCGGCCAGGCTCCGGCCTGCTTCGGCCATGGCCTTTTCCGCGGCACCGCCGGCCCGCGCCGGCACCAGCACCTGCAGGGGTTGGTGATTGATTTGGGCCGCGCGGGCGGCCAGATCCAGAACCCGGGCGCCGTGTTCGCCGCCCTCGAACAGGGCCAGAACCGGGCGTGGCCGCCGTGCCGGAGCATGATGATAACTGCCTTGGTCGGCGGCACGAGGCGCAACATGTGGCAGGGCTGGCGGCGCCAGGGCGCTGCAGACAAGTTCGTCGCTCTTGGCCGCTTCGCGCAGGGCACTGTCCACGCCGGCGCGGCGTACCTCGAAGCTCCAGGACAGGGAGAAGGCCTGCGCCAGGCGCTTCACTTCGCGCTGCGCGGTGGCGGCGCGTTGGCGCATCTGCCGCTCCATCCCGCTCCGGGAAGTGACGGATCGTGTGCCGCTGGCCAGGCTGATTTCGTGTCCCGGCAATTCGCTCATGCGCAGCAGGTTGACGTCTTCCAGAAACAGCCCGGCCAGTTCGATGCGCAATTCGGCGGCCAGGGCGGCGGCCCGGCGCAGCCCGGTCAGGCTTTCCGCGTTGCTGTCCATGGCGACGACGATGCGGCGCTGTCCGCCGCTGGCCTGGTTCGGCGTCATGACGAATTCTTTCCGTTGTTGCGGCTGCCGTTATTTCGTTCGCCGTTATTTCGTCCGCCATTATTCCGTCCAGATCTGGCGAACTGGCGGCGCATGTCGGCCAGCTGATGAATGCGGTCTTGTACCACCCGGTTGACGCTGCCGGCGGTGTAGTGTCCGTTCTTGCCCAAGCGCCCGGCTTTGTGTCCGGTCAACAGTTCGATCCCCTGATCGATGCTGGCGACAGCATAGACGGAAAATTTGCCCCGGCGCACCGCATCCACCACGTCGGCCCGCAGCATCAGGTGAGGCACGTTGGCCTTGGGTATCAGCACGCCCTGCTGGCCGGTCAGGCCGCGGGCCTGGCAGAGATCGAAAAACCCCTCGACCTTTTCGTTGACCCCGCCGATGGCCTGCACCTCGCCATGCTGGTTGACCGAGCCGGTCACCGCCAGGCCCTGCTTGATGGGCAGATCCGCCAAGGCTGACAGCAGCACGTAAAGCTCGGCCGAGGAGGCGGAATCGCCATCGACGCCGCCATAGGATTGTTCGAACACCAGGCTGGCCGACAGCGACAGCGGATGATCGGCGGCATAGCGCGCGCCGAGATAGCTCGACAGGATCAGGACGCCCTTTGAATGCAACGGCCCGCCCAGATCGACGCGCCGTTCAATATCGATCACCTCGCCATTGCCGATCCGTACGCGGGCGCTGATGCGGCTGGCCTTGCCAAAGGCGAAATTGCCCATGTCCAGTACGGCCAGGCCATTGATCTGCCCGACCTTGGCGCCGTCGGTATCGATCAGGATGGTGTTGTCCACGACGCTCTCGCGCATGCGGTGGGACAGGCGGTCAACCCGGCGGACCTGGGCATCAAGGGCGGTTTGCACATCCGCCGCGCCAATGATGCCACGGTTTTTCTGCCCCGCCCAATAGTCGGCCTCCTTCAACAGATCGGCGATATGGCCGATTTGCAGGGACAGTTTCCTGACATCGCCGGCCAGGCGCGTCGCCTGCTCCACGACCCTGGCCACGCCGCCGGGGTTAAGCGGGCGCAGGCCGTGACGCCGGGTCATGGTGGCGATCAGGCGGGCGAATTGCGGCAGACTGGCGCCGCGCTCCATGCTCTCGTCTAAATCGACGGCGACCTTGAACAGGCTGTCAAAATCCGGGTCCTGCTGACAGAGCAGATAGTAGATCCGGCGCTCGCCGATCAGGACAACCTTGATATCCAGGGGAATGGGCTCGGGCTCCAGCGACACGGTGCTGACCAGGGAGAACATTTCGCCGGGGCTTTCGATGCGGATGGAATTGCTGCGCAGCACCCGCTTCAGGGCCTCCCAGGCATAGGGTTGCTGCAACAGGCGCAGGGCATCGATGATCAGATAACCGCCGTTGGCCCGATGCAGCGAACCCGGTTTGATCATGGAAAAATCCGTCAACAGGGCGCCCATCTCGGCTTGATGTTCGACCCGGCCGATCAGGTTGCCATGGCTGGGCGATTCCTCTCCAATCACCGGCGCGCCGGCGCTGTTGCCGTCACCGACCATGACATTGACGGAATAGCGGCGCAGGGCGGCGCTCTGCCGGGCCGCCGGTGACGCCGCCGGTGATTGGGCCATGGCCGCCATGCCGCCCTGGCCGTCCGGCTGTCCGCCTGCCATCTGTCCGGCCCCCGCCTGCATGGCCTCGATGGGCAGGAACAGATCAACATGTTCGCCGATATCCCGCTCCACCGCCGCGATATAATCCAGCACCAGGCTCAGGCCGGCATAAGCCTTGCGCAACCGGGAGATCAATTGCGTCAGCGCCGTGGCGGTTGTGTCCCGGTTCAGTTCGCGTATCCGGCCGCGGCGTTCGCGCTCCCAATCGGGCAGCTGTTGCGCTACCGCCTGCAGGCGGCCCTGCAGTTCCTCGATATCGGCCTCGATCTTTTTGCGCACCACTTCGGGCAGTTTGTGGAATTCGTCCGGCGGCATGACCTCGTTGCCCCGGGCCGGCGCCAGAGCAAAGCCCATGGGCGTGCGGACCAGCGCCAGCTGGCGCTTCAAGGCTTCTTTCTGGATGGCGCCAAAGGCGGCTTCCTGGCGTTCCTGGAATTCCTCCTGAATGGCTTCGCGCCGGGTTTTGTATTCGTCGGTCTGAAAGGCCGCCGGTATGGCGATCAGCAGTTCCTCGATCAGGCGCGCCATATCCTGGCGCAGCACGCTGGCGCGCCCGGCCGGCAGGCGCAGGGCCTTTGGTTTATGGGGTTCCGCGAAGTTGTTGACATAGGCCCAATCGTCGGGTGCTTTCTGCTCCGCCGCCCGGCGTTCGAGAAAGCGGCGGGCGATGGTATGGCGGCCCGTGGCGCGCGGCCCCAGGATGAACAGATTGTAGCCGTCCTGCTCCATGCCGATGCCGAATGACAGCGCCTCGACTGCCCGGTCCTGGCCCAGCACGCTGTCCAGATCCGCTAGCTCGGCGGTGCTGCGAAAGCGGAAGCGCTTGGCATCACAGCTGCGGTAGACCTGGTTGGCCTTTAGCGGTTTGATCGCCATGCCTGCCTCTCCCTAGCTGTCCCGCCGGTGGTAAACCAGCCAATAAATCCCCGCCACCAGCACGCCGCCGCCGATGATATTGCCGGCGGTGACCACGGCTAGATTTTCCACATAGCCCGGCAAGCCGACCAAATCCGAGCCGGCCAGCCAGCCGGCGGGTACCATGTACATATTGGCCACGGAATGTTCGAAGCCAAGGGCGACAAAGCCGGCAATGGGAAAAACGATGGCGAGAATTTTGCTGACCACGGAATGGGCCGCGAAACACAGCCAGACGGCGAGGCAAACCAGCACATTGCACAATATGCCGCGGCTGAAGGCTTCCAGCGGCGTCAGGGCGAGTTTGCCCTCGGCAATGGCGATGGCGGTCGCCCCGACGGCGCCGCCGGCAAGATCGTGCAGGCCCGCCAGCTGCGCCATGGCGACCATGGCCGTGGCGCCGATAAAGTTGCCCAGATAGACCAGCAGCCAGTTTCTCAACAGCGCAAGGGAGGTAATTTTCCGATCAGCCCAGGCAAAGACGATCAGGTTGTTGCCGGTAAACAGCTCCGCCCCGCCGACCAGCACCAGGATCAGGCCAAGCGAAAAGGCCACGCCGCCCAGCAGGCGCCCGGGTCCAAAGCCCAGGCCGCTGTTGGTGGTCACCACCATGTACAACATGGCACCGAAGGCGATGAAGGCACCCGCCAGGATTGCCAGCACCAATGTCGGGATGGTGGCAAGTTTGGCCTTTGCCACGCCAGCGGTTTCCACCCGCTGGGCGATTTCTCCTGGCGTATAGGCATCAATGCTGTTTGGCTGACTCACAACATATCTCCACTCCGGCTATGCTTTGCATGCAGAGTAAGCGATCTATGATGTAATGAAAATATAACCTTGTCCCATCGCGATACGGCAGAAGGAATGCATCTCATGCGACGATCAAGACTGCCCGCCGGCGGCGCCAACATCTTTCAGAAAATCCGCGGCAAACGGAGCGAGGCGGAGGCGGCGGGGCAAAAACTGCTAGACCTATCCATCGGCGAGCCCAAGGGGCCGGCACTGTCGAGCGCCCGGCAGGCGGCCAGCGCGGCGGTGCTCAGCGATGACGAAAGCATGCACGCCTATCAATATAACGACAGCGCGGCGGTGCCTGATTTTTCCCGCCGCTTCGTCCAGGCGCATCTAAAGACGGCGCTTGCCGATGAAGACCTCGATTATCTGCCGATCTCGGGCATCAAGCCGATCCTTGGCCTGCTGCCGCTGGCCTGTGACTGCGCGCGGGAGCCGGTTACCGTCGCCACCATGACCAAGCCGGGCTATCCCATTCCCGCCGATTGGTGCGATTACCATGTCAATGTGGGCCACTATGCCCTGGCCTTGAACGCTGGCAACGGGTTCCGTTTTGCATTGGCCGATATTGCGGCGAACACGGATCTGATCATGACCAACTATCCCCATAATCCATCGGGGCAGATCGCCGATGCGGCCTGGTGGCGGCAGCTGTGCCTCTATTGCAGCGAACAGGATATCCGCCTGTTCAACGATGCGGCCTATATCTCACTGTCACATACCGAGGACAGCGCCGCCCTGAGTGAAATTGCCGTGGATTATCCCGAGCTGTCCTGGGCCGAAGGCTTCACGGCGGCCAAGTTAATCGGCAACGGCACCGGCTGGCATGTGGGCGCCATGGTTGGCTCGGCGGATTTCATCGCTGACATGAAGGAGGTCAAAGGCAAGACTGATGCGGGTTTCGTGGCCCCCATGGCCGCCGGCGTCATCGCCGCCCTGGAAAATGACCAGCAAGGCATTGCCGGGTTTAGAACGTTGTATAGGGAACGGCTGGATCTTCTCATGGCGCTGATGACGGCTTGCGGCATGCGCCCGGCCTCCGAGCCGAAAGCGGGATTCTATACTTTGTGGGAAACGCCCAGTCAGGCCTTTGGTGAAAAGATCGACAGGGCCGAGCAGTTCAATTTCATGATGATCGAAAACACCGGCGTGGTCGGCGTGCACTTCGGCGACTTCCTGCGCTACGCGGTCTGCGCCGATGTTGGTGCCATGGCGGTGGACCTCAAGTCCGCGTTCGAGGCCGCCGCCGTGTCGTATGGTTAGTGTCTTTCCGACTTACGCCAGATCTCTGGACCGCCCGCTCCCCCTCCCGGCCGCCCATTGATGATTATCCCGTGGGGGCGCGGGGGGCTTGGCGTTTCCGTATCAAACGGAAAGACTCTAGCCCGCTTGGGCCTGTCCGCCATTGGCTGCCGTGGGCTCGCCCTCGGGGAAGGGCGCGAAGGGATAGGGCCGCTGTTCGGTGTGAAACGTCTCGAAGGCCACGATCTGTTTCAGGTATTCGCCCAGGCGTGGACCCAGGGCGCGCAGTTCCTCGTTCACGGAACCGGTGGCCAGGCGGGTGAAGAACTGCACCACGGCAATGGCCAGTATGGCGAATTCCGCGATATTGAAGACCACCGCGAACAGCACCATGAAGCAGAGACGCCGCCAGATCGATTGATCGGAGATATTGCTCTTGAGTTGCTCGTCCATGTCGTTGCCAGTCCTCTGCCAGGTGTTATGGGAAGTATCCCACAACAGATAGGCGGCGAGAGCGCTCACGCAAGACACTATTAAGTGGCGGGGGGCGGAAATGCCGTGCCGAATTCCGGGCGCCGATTACGGCTGACTATTTTGGCAGGAACTTCATGTGGTGCTTTTTCGGCAACTCGCCATGGCGGGCCTTGTAGCGGGCGTTGAAGAACCAGGACAGCAGGACGAAGGCGCTGATGGTGACAACGCCGGTGCCGAGAACCAGATAGAACGTGAATTCCGACCAGGTAATCCATAACGCCAGCGGTGTCAGCATGCCGATGAAACCGAAGAAGACCAGCATGCCTTCCAACACCTTGTCGGATATGGACTCTAGTGTATTTCCCTGCATGAACGACCCTAACAGACAAAGCCAAAAACACCCGGCGCGGCAATCCGGCGCCGGGATGTCGATAAATGGTTGGGGCGGCAGGGATCGAACCTGCGAATCACGGGATCAAAACCCGTTGCCTTACCACTTGGCTACGCCCCAATTTTCGACGACCGGCAATATAGGCATCGAAGCGTTGGGAAACAACGCCCAAGACAAGGAAAAAGTGCTTAATTTTCAGGCTCGTCTTTAGCCGGCTATTTTGCCGCGCCGCCGGCTTCCTGGCTGTGCCTGTCCGGCCAGGCGATTATGACGCCGTAACTGCACAATGCCGCGATACCCCAGGCCAGTGCCGTATCCGGTGCGAACGAGGCTAACAGGCCAGGCACGCCCGCAAGGCCGAGATATACCAGTAGACCCCAACGCCAGGGCATCCGGTGATAAAGCATATGATGCAAATGGCTGCGGTCGGAGGCAAAGGGCGAGCGGCCGCGGACCGCGCGCAGAGCCATGACGCGCAGACAGTCGATCACCGGGATCAGAAACCATAAGGCCACCAGGTCCGCCGGCAGGTCAGTGAAGGCAATGTCGTAAACATAGACGGCCAGCAGCGCGATGATGAAGCTGAGGGCATAACTGCCCGAATCGCCCAAAAACAACCGGCCGCGCAGATTGAAGGCCAAGGCCACCAACAATGCGGCGCCCAGGGCAAACAAAATCGGCCGCAGGTGATCAGGGGCGAACAACAGCAACTCCACGGTCCAGAACAGGCAGAGGCCAATGACGATGCCGTTTTTGCCATCGGCCATGTTTATGGCGTTCTGCAATCCAACAATGCAGACCGCCGTAAAGACCAGAGCGAATTGCTCAAGGAAAATAACCTGGTTCAAAAAACTGAAATGCAGAAAGCTTAGCAACAACGCCGGGACGATTTCCAGCACTGCCAAGGCCAGCAACAATGACAGTGCCAGGCGATAGATTGGCCGAATATGGGCCCGGTCATCCAACAGGCCCAACAACAAAGAGGCTAGGCCAGCCATGGCAATGACGAGGTAAAGCGGTAGAAAATCAGTTGTCAAAGCGTTGTAGAACAAAGCCAGCAATGCCGGCAGGCCAATCGCCAACCCACCCGCCAGAGGCGTTATTGTGGGGTGAAGCTTACGCTCGCCGTCCGGAGCATCGAGGATCCCTAGTATATTGCTAATCGGCCGCGCACACAGGCAGACCAGCAGGCTCATTGCCGCCGCCCCCGCGACCGCGAGAAGGCCGGTTACAGCGCTGCTTAAAACCCCGCTAATAGCTGCCTCCTTCACGTTGACGCGCCCCATGGGAGAGCGTAGTTAAGTGTACTATTTCGATAGCCCGAATTCGATAGCCTAGTCAGGCGGATTGACGATACGTTTGAAACTATGTCTGATTGGCGCCATAAGCCAGCGTTACGTTCACTAGTATGCACGGCGCTGAATGGCGGTGAACTACTCGAATAGGCTATTTGGGGGTACAGGGTCAAATCTTGCCTTTGGGCGAGGTGGATTTGAGCCCGATTTGGAGCGATTGAGCGTATGACGAACTTGCTTACCGGTGCTGCTGGTTTCATCGGTTTTCACGTGGCCCGGCGTCTGTTGGATCGGGGCGAGCGGGTCGTCGGAGTCGATAACCTAAGCCCCTACTATTCCGTGAACCTGAAGGAAGACCGGTTGCGGCAGTTGTTGCAGCATCCCAATTTCAGCTTCCATCAGGTCAATATCGCTGACCGGGGGGCCATACAGGAAGCGGTGGGCGGACAGAAATTCGCCTCGATCATCCATTTGGCAGCCCAGGCCGGGGTCCGCTATTCCCTGGAAAATCCATTTGCCTATATCGAGGCCAACGTGGTTGGCCATATGGTAATTCTCGAACTGGCCCGCCAACAAGCGGCGCTGGAGCATCTGGTTTATGCATCCTCGTCCTCCGTGTACGGCGGCAACACAAAATTTCCCTTCAGCGAGGATGACCGGGTTGACCTTCCCGTATCGCTGTATGCCGCCACCAAGAAAGCGGACGAATTGCTGTCGCAATCCTATGCTCATTTATATGGCATCCCGCAAACCGGCCTGCGTTTCTTTACCGTTTATGGCCCCTGGGGCCGGCCGGACATGGCCCTGTGGCTGTTTACGGAGGCGATCCTGGCAGGGCGAGCAATCAAGGTTTTCAACAACGGTGATATGCGTCGGGACTTTACCTACGTGGATGATATCGTCACGGGCATCCTGGCCGCGCGCGATAACCCGCCGGCCCGGAAAGATAGTGGGAATGATGGTGTTGATGCCAGCGGCGCGCCGCACCGGGTCTACAATATCGGCAATAACCATCCCGAACAGCTGTTGCGCCTGATCGAAGTGCTGGAAGACGCCCTTGGCCGCGAGGCGGAGCGGATTTTGCTGCCCATGCAGCCCGGTGACGTCAAGGAAACCTATGCCGATTTGACCGCCATTGAACGAGATCTTGGCTTCAAGCCGGCCACCACCATTGAACAGGGCGTACCTCGATTTACTGACTGGTACCGGGACTATCACAATCTGTAGTGGCCAAATTAAGCCGCTGGCATGAGAGCTGGCGCAAACACATTTGGCCGTGTTGAGGCGCCGGGCCGGGGTATCGCCTGCATGATGGCCGGTTGTCTGTTGTTGACCGTCAACGATGCCGTGGTGAAGTGGGTCTCTGGTGAGTTCCAGCTGGGACAGGTGCTGGCAACCCGTGGCCTGGCCGCTTTGATCGTCATCATGGCGGTTGTCGCTTGGCGCAAGGAATTGCATATTTTTCGGATCCGGTATCCGGGAGTGCAATTGGCACGCGCCATTTTGATGATTATCTCCACATTTCTGTTCGTTTCGGGCTTGCGGGTATTGCCGTTGGCGGAGAACATTGCCATTGCTTTTGTCGGGCCAATCTTCGTTACCGCCCTGGCACCGGTGTTTCTGGCCGAAAAGGTTGGCTGGCGCCGTTGGACCGCCGTGCTCGTGGGCTTTACAGGCGTGTTGGTGATGTTGCGTCCGGGCGGTGACGGTTTGAACTGGATTGCCCTGTTTCCGGCCGGTGCGGCCCTGTGCGGTGCCCTGCGGGATATTCTGACCCGGCGCATCTCCCATGGTGAGGCCACCGGCACCACCTTGTTTTATTCCACCCTGGGCGTAACTCTTGCCGGCGCGGCGGCGGCGCCGTTTGCCTGGCAAACGCCAGGCGCAAGTGATCTGGCGCTTCTCGCTCTGGCCGGGGTATTGTTGTGCAGCGCGCATTTCCTGCATATCGAGACCTTCCGCTTTGCCGAGGCCGCCTTGGTGGCGCCTTTCAAGTATTCCTCGCTATTGTGGGCCATGGCCTTTGGCTTTTTGATCTGGGGCGATGTGCCGGATGCCTGGACATTGCTGGGTGCCGGACTCTTGGTCGGCAGCGGCATCTACATATTTCACAGAGAGGGCAGACAACCTGCTAAGATGTCGCGATGACCAGCTTGGCGCAGCATCCCGTATTGATCACCGGCGGTGCCGGTTATATCGGCAGCCATGCCTTGTTGGCATTACTGGATGATGGCCGGGGGGCGGTGGTGGTGGATGATCTGTCCACGGGCCGGCGCGAAGCCGTGCCCGCCGGGGTGCCATTTTATGAAGGCGGGATTGCCGATAACGCCCTGATCGGGCGGATCATCAAGCAACATGGCTGCCGATCGGTGATGCATTTCGCCGGTTCCATAGTTGTGCCTGAATCGGTGGAGAAGCCGCTGGACTATTACCTGAACAATGTCGCCGGCAGTGCCGCATTGCTACGGGCCTGTCTGGATAACGGCATAGAGCGTTTCGTTTTTTCCTCGACGGCGGCGGTATATGACGGCGCCGGTGGAGTGCCCGTGTCCGAAGAAGGCGTTCTCGCGCCCGCTAATCCTTACGGCCGTAGCAAGTTGATGGTTGAGTGGATGTTGCGCGATATTGCCGCCGCTACGAGTCTGCAAGTTGCCGTGCTGCGCTATTTCAACGTGGCCGGGGCCGATGCGGCCAGGCGTTCCGGGCAATATTCCAAGGCGGCCACCCATCTGATCAAGCGTGCCTGTCAGACCGTGCTGGGCCTGTTGCCTCATATTGATGTTTTCGGCAATGATTATCCCACTCCCGACGGCACTTGCGTGCGTGACTATATCCATATTTCCGATCTGGCCCGGGCGCATCTTGCGGTGCTCGATCACATCGGCGAAAGTACTGAATATGTCACCATGAATTGCGGTTACGGCCATGGTTATTCCGTGACCCAGGTGCTCGACGTGGTCGACCGGGTGGCGGGTGAGATGCTGGGCGCCGGGCCCATGCAGCGGCGCCACGGACCCCGCCGGGCGGGTGATGCGGCCAGTCTGGTCGCAGATACCTCCCGAATTCGCCAGACTCTGAACTGGCAGCCGGAATATGACGACCTGGCGGTCATGGCGGCGACCGCCCTGGCGTGGGAAAAACAGCTGATGGATGGGGTGGATTAATGAACGGAGTAGATTTGCCAGCTCTGGTCACGGCGACGATTGCTGAGTCCATTGCGGTCAAGGAACGCATGCTGGCAAATAACATCGGCACGCAGCTTTCGGCCATGGCCGAGGCTGCTGCGTCCGCCATCGCCGGCGGCGGCAAAATACTGTTGTGCGGCAATGGCGGCTCGGCGGCGGATGCCCAGCATTTGGCCGGCGAATTCCTGGTCCGCCTGCGTTCTTCCTTGAACCGGGACGCCCTGCCGGCGCTGTCGCTGATCACCGATAGTTCTACCCTGACCGCTTGTGCCAACGACTACGGCTATGATCAGATTTTTGCCCGGCCATTAGAGGCGCTGGGCCGGCAGGGTGATATCTTATTGGCCATCACCACCTCCGGCAATTCCGCCAATATCCTGGCCGCATTGGAGGTTGCCAGGAAACAAGGCCTGTTGTGCCTGGGCTTCTTAGGGGGCAACGGCGGCGCCGCCCTGGCGAAATGCGATCAGGCGCTGGTGGTGCCCTCCAATGACACCAATCGTATTCAGGAAAGCCACATCATGCTGGGCCATATTCTGGTTCAGATGACGGAAGAGCTGCTGTTGGCCCAAGGCCATATCAAAAAAAAGCCATAAAAATATCCACCAGAGGAGAGACCAGTCATGAGTGATACCGTACTCTACGAAGTTGACGGCGCCATTGCCACCGTCACCCTGAACCGTCCGGACCGCCTCAATGCCATGAACAAGGAATTGATCGCGGCGATGGTCGCGACCATGGAGCGGGCCGCATCCGATCCGGCCATACGCGTTCTGATCCTGACCGGGGCGGGCCGGGGCTTTTGCGCCGGCGGTGATCTGGCCGGCTTCGCCGATGGCGAGTTCAAGGAGGAGCTGCCGATCGAAAGCAAGATTGCCGACCTGCGCCAGTCCATGCGGACCTCGCAAAGACTGCGGGAAAGCTCGTTCGTCTCCATCGCCGCCATCAACGGCGCCTGCGCCGGGGCCGGCATGTCCTGGGCCCTGGCCTGCGATCTGCGCTACGCCGCGCAGTCGGCGAAATTCTCCACCGCCTTTCTGAATGCCGGCCTGTCGGGGGATTTCGGCGGTACCTTTAGCCTGACCCAGATCGTCGGCACCGCCAAGGCGCGGGAGCTGTATTTGCTGTCGGACCGCTTCACCGCCGCCGATGCGGAACGTCTGGGCATCGTCTCGGAAGCCGTGCCGGACGACGATTTGATGGCCCATGTGCGCGACAAGGCGCAGCAGATGGCTGATGCCGCGCCCGTCGCCCTGCGCTGCATCAAGCAGAATTTGAATGACGCCACCAAGTTGAGCATGTCCGAGGCGATGGATAACGAGGCCGACCGTCACAGCCGTTGCGGCACCACCGAGGACAATACGGAGGCCGCCAAGGCATTTCTGGAGAAACGCAAACCGGTCTTCAAAGGCCGTTGATTGGACGAGTCAGTTGCCATGGCGGCAGGTAAGGCCTATTTAGTCGCCCAGAAAACCGACCGGTAATGCCGGCTGGTAATATTGACTGGGACTTGCCGCCATGACAGAGACGAAATCCAACCCCGCGCCAATGCAGTTCGTGGCCCGGCAAAGTGTTGAACAGGTCGAAGAAGGTTTCGACCTGGCGCCGAAGTTCGATGCCGACGGGCTGTTGCCCGTGGTTACCTCGGACGCCAGCAGCGGCGAGATGCTGATGCACGGCTATATGAACGACGAGGCCCTGCGTCTGACCATCGAAACCGGCGAGGCGCATTACTACAGCCGCAGCCGCCAGGTGCTCTGGCATAAGGGCGCGACCTCGGGCCTGGTGCAAAAGGTCGTGGAAATGCGCATTGATGACGATCAGGATTCGGTCTGGCTGCGGGTTGATGTGGCGGGCGGGGCATCATGCCATGTCGGTTACCGCTCCTGCTTTTACCGCTCGGTTCCCCTCGGCCCCAGCCAGAGCGGCGCCGCGCCGCGCCTGCAATACGAAGAAACGGAAAAAGTCTTCGATCCCAAGGCGGTCTATGGCGACGCCCCCAACCCAACAAAACTGTAGCTGTAGCTGTAAACAGGATTACTGCTTGGGCTGCCAGGCGTCCAGGGCGTCGCGTTTCATCTGCCGCCGCTCAGCCCCCGGTTTGCGCCAGTCATGTCCGAAGGCGGCGGATTCCCAGCTGCCATAGGTGGGATTGGCCAGCATGAACCATTTTCGGCCCCACATATCGGCGTGTTTTTCGTAGAGCGCCTGGCGCGCCGCCATGTCGCCCTTATAGCCATCGACGAAATCACCGAAATTATCACCGAACACCATGAGCACCCGATGCCTGGCGGCGACTTGGGCCCGGCGCGGGCTTTTCTTGGATGATCTCCAGGCTTTCTTTTCGCCCTTGGTCAGCACCGTGTCCTCGGATGTGTCGACGGGATAGCCGAACTTGATTAGATTCTTGCGGGTCGCCGCCTCGGTCGACGCCGAGCGGTTGGTGACGTAGAAGATCTTTATGCCCTTGGCTACCGCCGCCTTGATAAAGGCCAATGAACCGGGCACGGGCTTGGACAGGGCCGCGTCGACGAATGGCCCCCAGGTTTTAGAGCTGTAGCGGCTATTGGCCGTGATGACCCAGGCTTGATAGAGGGAATTGTCCAGCACCGTTTCGTCCACATCCAGGATCACCGCCGGCGGCTTGGCCGCGAAATCACCTTTTTGTTCAGCCGGCACGGCGGTCCAGGATTTATCCGCCAGGGCCGCGTCCAGCATCATCGCGCCTTGCCGGTAGGTGCCCAGGGCATTGGCTTTGAACTCCACTGAATTTTGCAGCCACAGGGTGCCGTTGAGTCCGTCATTTTGGCCGTCATTCTGGCCAATATCTTGGCCGCTGGAACAGGCGCCCAGGACCAGGGCCAGCAGCGCCAACGCACATGTTTGCTTGGTGAATTTCATCATTAGCCTCCATTGGTCTTTTGCAACAGCGACGGCAATGCCTGGATGCTTTCCAGGCGGTGAAAATGCGGGTTGTCCGGTTCACGTTCGTGCTGCTCGAACGAAGCGGTGACATGATAGGGGATGTATGCGCCATGTCCGCCCAGCTCCAGCACCGGCAGAATATCCGATGGTATGGAATTGCCCACCATCATCACCGTTGCGGGGTTGGCGCCGTGGCGGTCGAACAGCTCGCGGTAGGCCGCCGTGTCCTTGTTCATGAGGACTTCGATTTCCTTGAAATGACCCTCCAGGCCGGATTTTTCGATTTTGTTATATTGATCCATGTGATCGCCCTTTGTGATCAGGAACAATGGGTAATCCTGCCCCAGCAGCTCCAGCGTTTCGCCGACGCCATCCAGCAATTCCATGGGCATTTCCAGCATTGCCTTACCCATCATGACGATTTCATGGATCTCTCCGGCAGTGATCTGACCTTTTGAAATCTCGATCGCCGCCTCTACCATGGACAGTGTAAACCCCTTGATGCCATAGCCGAACAGTTTGATGTTGCGCAGCTCCAGCTTGTGCAAATGCGCCTGTACCTCGTCATGGGGCGCATGGCGGTCGAGAATTTCCGACAGGCGCATCTGGGTATCCTGAAAGCGGCTTTCGCTGTGCCACAGGGTATCATCCGCATCCAGTGCGACGATTTCTATCATGGCAGGCAATCCTCGCCATGGGCCAGGGCCGCCAGGCCAAGATGCGCGGCGATGGCCTGGCCCATGTCGGCAAAGCTGCTCCGCCGGCCCAGGGCCTGGGCGCTAATTTTCGGGCCAAAAAACAATACCGGCACGTGCTCTCTGGTGTGGTCCGTGCCGCGAAAGCTCGGGTCGCAGCCGTGATCGGCGGTGATCAGGGCCAGATCGCCGGGCCGCAGGCGGGAAAGGAATTCCGGCAGGCGGGCATCGAAGGCCTGCAAGGCATTTGCATAGCCCGGCACGTCCCGGCGATGGCCGTACAGCATGTCGAAATCGACGAAATTGGTGAAAATCAGGCTATGTTCCGGGGCCACTTCGGCCTGCCGCAACAGGGCATCGAACAAGGCCATATTGTCCGGCGCCTTCAGGGTGTGGCTAATACCCCTATGGGCGAAAATATCACTGATTTTACCGACCGAGATAACCTCGCCGCCGTCCGCCAGCAGGTGGTCCAGCAAGGTCTCGCCGGGCGGCGGCGTGGTCAGATCCTTGCGGTTGGCGGTACGTTTGAAAGAGGCTACGTCCTCTCCGACAAAAGGCCGGGCAATGACCCGGGCGATGTTCAGGGCCTCGACCTCGCTCTTGGCGACGGCGCACAGATCGTACAGGCGTTGCAGGCCGAAATGCTCTTCATGGGCGGCGATCTGAAATACGGAATCGGCGGAGGTATAACAGATCGGCTTGCCGCTTCGGATATGTTCGGCGCCAAGTTCGGCGATTATCTCGGTGCCGGAAGCATGCTTGTTGCCCAGGATGCCTGGCAGATCACAGCGCGCGATCAGCCGCTCGATAAGTGCGCCGGGAAAGCAAGGTTCCGTGGTGGGGAAAAAACCCCATTCGAACATCACTGGCAGGCCGGCGATTTCCCAATGACCGCTGGGGGTATCCTTGCCCAGGCTTTGTTCCACCGCATAACCCCAGGCCCCCGTTGGCGCACCATCGTAACCCAGGGACGGTGCCGGCCCGCCAGCGGAAGCAGCGGCGGCATGCGCCAGCCCCAGACGCGCCAGGTTCGGCAGATGCAGATTCTGGGCCGCCGCGATATGGCCCAGCGTATTCGCGCCTTCATCGCCAAACTTGTCCGCATCCGCGCTGGCGCCGATGCCGAAGGAATCCATCACGAGGATGAAGGCCCGGCTCATGGTGCCGCGATCCTTTGCAAAATGATTGGCTTGGCTTCGGCCCTTTTGCCAATGGTAATGGCCGACCTGATTTCGGCGACG
>CAZPWJ010000003.1:111582-123163 GCA_964590195.1 uncultured Rhodospirillaceae bacterium
TGGCTTGGCTTCGGCCCTTTTGCCAATGGTAATGGCCGACCTGATTTCGGCGACGGCGGCATTGGCATCCGTCTCGCTGGCGGCATGCACCATGGCCAGGGGCTGGCCCACTTCGACCCTGGCGCCGATGTTGCAGACGTCGCTCAGCCCAACGCTTGGGTTGATAGCATCGGCGGCATCGCGGCGGCCACCGCCCATGGCCAGCACCGCGACACCAATGCGGCGCGTGTCCATGGCGCGGACCGTGCCTGACTGATGCGCCAGACAAGGTTTCGAGACGGGCGCGATAGGCAGATAGAGAATGCTGTTTTCGGCCAGGTCCGCCGGCCCACCCAAGGCATGCACCATATGGGCAAAAACCTCCAAGGCCCGGCCGCTGTCCAATGCGGCCTCCGGATCGGCGCCCGGTCCGCTCAGGCCCCCCAGGTCCAGCATCTCCCGCGCCAAAGCCAGAACCACTTCGCGCAGGCGGGGTTCGGGGCTGTCGTTTTTCAGAAATGCCAACGCTTCGGCCACTTCCAGGGCATTGCCCACATTGCGGCCCAGGACCTGATCCATATCGGTGATCAGGGCGCGGCTCGGCAAACCGGCGCCGTTGGCCACGCTGACGATGCTTTCCGCCAGCTCCCGCGCCATCTCCATTTCCGCCGCGAAGGCGCCGCTACCGGTTTTCACGTCCATCACCAGGGCATCCAGGCCGGCGGCGAGTTTTTTCGACAGGATCGATGCCGTGATCAGGGGGATGGATTCCACCGTCGCCGTGACATCGCGGATGCCATAGAGGCGGCCATCGGCGGGCGCCAGATCGCTGGTCTGCCCGATAATGGCGCAACCTACCGCCCGCACGGTTTGTTGAAACAGCGCCAGGTCCGGCGTGCTGTTATAGCCCGGAATAGCATCCAGCTTGTCCAGGGTACCGCCCGTGTGGCCCAGGCCCCGGCCGGAAATCATCGGCACGAAGCCGCCGCAGGCCGCCACGATAGGCGCCAGCATCAGGGACACCTTGTCGCCGACGCCGCCCGTGGAATGTTTGTCCAGCACCGGCCCCGGCAGAGCCAGGCCAGACCAGTCGATCACCGTGCCCGATTGGGTCATGGCACGGGTCAGGGTGATCCGCTCCGACATGCCCATGCCCTGGAAAAAGACCGCCATGGCGAAGGCGGCGATCTGGCCATCGCCGATACTGCCGTCGGTCAGGCCCTGGACCATGAAGGCGATCTCCGCCTCGGTCAGAGTATCGCCGTCCCGTTTGCGGCGGATGATTTCCTGGGGCAGCAGGTTCATGCCCCGTACTCCAATAAACTGTACTCCGACAGGAAGGCCATCAACAGGCGCTGTACTTTTTCCGTGGCCAGGACGGCATTGGCCTTGGTCTGCTCGTGGCTCAAGGGGGTATCGCTCAACCCCGCCGCCCGGTTGGTGATAATCGACAGCGCGGCAACCCGCAGCCCCGCGTGCCGCGCCAGGATCACCTCGGGCACCGTCGACATCCCCACCGCGTTGGCGCCCAGGATACCAGCGGCGCGGACTTCCGCCGGGGTTTCGAAATTCGGCCCTGAAAACCATGCATAGACGCCTTGATGCAAGGGCACGTCCATGCCCGCGGCCAGGTCCAACAGGCGTTGCCGTAATGCCGGGTCATAGGCGTCGGACATATCGACGAAACGGCTATCACCCATGGCGCCGAACAAAGGCGATTGGCCGGTAAAATTTATGTGGTCCGTCAGCAGCATGACGCTGCCCGGTTGCATATCATCATCCAGGCCGCCGGCGGCGTTGGTCAGCACCAGGCTTTCGCAGCCCAGACCAGCCAGGCAGCGGATCGCCACGGCCATGGCATCGGCCCGGCCATCTTCGTATAGATGCGCCCGGCCATGCAACAAAGCCACCGGCGTGGTTCCAGCCATGGCCAATAGCAGCCGGCCCTGATGTCCGCTGACACCGGGTGTGGGGAAGCCGGGCAGTTCGTCGTAGGGAATGGTCACCGTCTCGCTCAATTGTTCGGCGAGTCCGCCCAGTCCAGAGCCCAGCACAACGCCGACCCGTGGCCGAAAGCCCGGACAGTGCTGTTCGATGATCTGTTGCGCGGTCATGTTAAATTGTCCGGACCAAACGATTGCGGCAGCAACTGTTCCAGGGTCAGGGTCTGCTGTACGCCCTCGGGGCTGGCGATATGGATCGGCGTATGGGAACTGGCGAATTCACGGATACGCTGGCGGCAGCCGCCGCAGGGCGTCACCGGCTCGTCGCTGACACCGACCACCAGAACCTCCATTATCCTGCTATCGCCCCCCAGGACCATGGCCGCGATGGCCGCCGTCTCGGCGCAGATGCCTTCGGGATAGGCGGCGTTTTCGATGTTACAGCCACTGAATACCCGGCCGCTTTCGCCGCGCAGGGCGGCGCCAACCTTGAATTTGGAATAGGGCGCATGGGCTTTCTCCCGCGCGTCCAGGGCTGTCTGCAATAATTCATCCGCCATGCTTAGTGTTCCTTCACATAAGGAATGCCGGAGGCCTTGGGCGCGATGGCCCGGCCAATGAAGCCGGCCAATAGCACCACGGTCAGAATATAAGGCAGGGCCTGGATGAATTGTACCGGCATTTCGCCGATCAACGGCACATTCACGCCCTGCAGGCGGATGGCGATGGCATCGAGAAAGCCGAACAGCAGACAGGCGAACAACACCGGAACGGGCCGCCATTTGCCGAAGATCATGGCGGCCAGGGCGATGAAACCTTTACCGGCGGTCATCTCGCGCACGAAGCCCGCGCCATGCCCGGTGGAGAGATAGCTGCCCGCGATGCCGCACAGAATGCCGCAGATGATCAGCGCCAGATAGCGCATGCGAATGACCGAGATGCCCGCCGTATCCACCGCCGCCGGGTTCTCTCCCGTGGCCCGCAGGCGCAAGCCAAAGCGCGTGCGGTAGAGCAGCCACCAGACCGCCGGCACCGAGAGGAACGCCAGATAGACCAGAATATTGTGGCCACTCAGCAGTTCCGAATAGAGTTGTCCCAGGATCGGCACCGCCGCCATTGCTTCCGCGCCCGGCCAGGTCAGGGACATGAACCGCGCGCCGCCGCTCAGGTGCGGCGTCAGTCCGCCCAGGGAGAACCAGGATATGCCCAGCAGCACCGTCAGGCCCGAGGCGAGGATATTGATGGCGACGCCGCTAACGATCTGATTGCCGCGATGGGTAATGCAGGCAAAACCGTGCAATAGCGCCAACAGGACCGAGATCACCACGCCCGCGCCCAGACCCATCCAGGCGGAGCCGGTCAGGTAGGCAACCGTGCCGGCGGCAAAGGCGGCGGCCAGCATCTTGCCCTCCAGGCCGATATCGATGACGCCGGAACGTTCCACCACCAGACCGGCCAGGGCGGCCAGGATCAAGGGCACCGAAACACGGATGGTGGCATCAAGGGTCAGGACGACGAGCAGGAAATCCTCCGCCATTTTCCTAGGCCTCCACCACGGATGCCGGCGCGGTACGGCGCAGGAACAGGCGTTCGGCGGGGCGGCGCAGCATATAGCTCAGCGCGCCGGAGAACAGCACCACCAGACCCTGGATCACCACGATCAAGTCCGGTGTAAAGGCCGCATTCTCGAACGCCAGTTCCGCGCCGCCCTGGTACAGCGCACCGAACAGCAATCCGGCCAGGACGATGCCCACGGGATGATTGCGTCCCATCAATGATACCGCGATACCGGTGAAACCATAGCCGGCGGCGAAATCAAGCAACAGGCGGTGCTGCACGCCATTCAGCTCGTTGACGCCGACGAAACCCGACAGCGCGCCCGAGATACACATGGCCAGGATTATGATCCGGGCCGGCGGGATGCCGGCATAGATAGCGGCGGCGGCATTGGCGCCCACCGCCCGGATCTCATAGCCCCAACGGGTATGCCAGATCAGACCCCAGACCAAAACGCAGCAGGCCAAGGCCCATAGTACGGACAGGTTCAAGGGTGATTGCGCCAGCTCCCAACCGAACCAGGCGAACGCCTCGTGCATATAGGGCAGCCAGGCGGCGGCGGCGAACTCCCGGCTTTCCGGCGACATCTGGCCCGGCTTGATGAAAACATTGACCAGCAGATAGACCATCACCGAGGCGGCGATAAAGTTGAACATGATGGTGGTGATGACGATGTGGCTGCCGCGCCGGGCCTGCAGATAGGCCGGGATATAGGCCCAAGCGGCGCCAAACAGCGCGGCGGCCAGAATGGAAACCGGCAGCATCAGGGCAAATGGCAAGTGCTGATCCAGGGCCAGGCAGGCGATGCCAACGCCCAGGCCGCCCATATAGGCCTGGCCTTCGCCGCCGATATTGAACAGCCCGGCATGAAAGGCCACGGCCACGGCCAGGCCGGTAAAGATGAAATTGGTGGCGTAATAAAGGGTATAGCCCAGACCCTCCTGGTAGCCGAAGGCACCGCGCAGCATGATCCATGTGGCCTCGACCGGGTCCTGCCCCAGGGCCGCGATCAACAGGCCCGAGGCCATGAAGGCCAAAGCCACGTTGACCAATGGCAACAGGCCGATATCGATCCAGGCGGGTAGTTTGTCCGGGCCGCTAGCCATGGGCGGCCTCCGCATCCATGGCATTGGCCATCATCAGGCCGATGGTACGGGCGTCGGCCTCGGTGCCATCGACCTCGCCGACGATCCTGCCCTCGAACATCACCAGGATGCGGTCGCTCAGGGCGAGGATTTCCTCAAGCTCGACCGAGACCAGCAGCACGGCGCAGCCCCTGTCACGCATTTCGATCAATTGTTGATGGATGAATTCTATGGCGCCGATATCCACGCCGCGCGTTGGTTGGCCCACCAGCAGGATATCCGGCTGCCGCTCTATCTCGCGGGCCAGCACCAGTTTCTGCTGGTTGCCGCCGGAAAAGCTGTCGGAGGCCAGATACGGATCAGGCGGACGTACATCAAAACGCGCCATCTTGGCGGCCGTATCGGCCACGATCTTGGTGTTTTTCAACAACAAAGGTCCGGTGTAGGCGGGATCATGGTGATACCCCAGGATCGCGGATTCCCATGCCGCGAACGCCGGTATCATGCCCATGCGCTGGCGGTCTTCCGGCACGTGGGCCAGGCCAAGGCCGCGCAATGCCGCCGCGTCGCTAGGATGGTTCCGGTCGATAACGCGGTCGTGGACGCTGAAGCGGCCTTGGCTGGGCGGCCGAATGCCCGAGAGAACTTCCAGCAATTCACTTTGCCCATTGCCGCTGACGCCGGCGATGCCGACGATCTCGCCCGCGCGCAGGCCCAGGCTGATGTCATCAAGGCGCTGCACACCCGCCTGGTCGACATAGCCTAGTTTATCGGTCAGCAGGACGTAGGCGCCCCGTTCGGCGGGGGCCTTTTCCACCCCCAAAAGGACCTGGCGTCCCACCATCAGCTCCGCCAGTTCCTCCCGCGTGGTCTCCGCCGTGCGCCGGTGCGCCACCATTTCACCGGCCCGCATCACCGAGACATTGTCGGTGATCGCCATGATCTCCTGCAATTTGTGGGTAATCAGGATTACCGTTACGCCGCGCGCCCGCATGGCGCGCAGGATATCGAACAGCCGTTCGGCTTCCTGCGGTGTCAGCACCCCGGTAGGTTCGTCCAGAATCAAAATATTGGCGCCGCGATACAGCGCCTTCAACAGTTCCACCCGCTGGCGCAAGCCAACCGCCAGCTCGCCGGCCACGGCGTCTGGGTCGACCTCCAGGCCATATTCGGCTTCCAGACGCGTCACTTCCGCCCGTGCCGCCGCCATGCCGCCGGCCAGCAACGGGCCGCCCTCGGCACCCAACAGGATATTCTCCAACACCGTGAAGACATCGACCAACATGAAATGCTGGTGCACCATGCCGATGCCGGCGGCCAGGGCATCCTCCGGGCCGTGCATGGAACAGGGCTTGCCGCCGACCTCGATCTCGCCGCTGTCGGCCTGATAGAAGCCGTACAATATGCTCATCAGCGTCGATTTGCCGGCGCCGTTCTCGCCGACGATGCCATGGATGGTGCCGGCGGGCACGGACAGGGAGACATCCCGGTTGGCATGCACCGGTCCGAAACGCTTGTTAATGTCCCGCAGGGTAATCGCGGGGGAACAACCCGGCGCCGCTGCTCCGGCGTCGGTGCCGTCTATCGCGGACACTTATTGTCTGACATGTAATCGTGCACCTTGATCTTGCCGGCGATAATATCGGCCTTGGCCTGGGCTACCGCCGTCTTCATGGCGGGCGTAATCAGGTCCTTGTTATGTTCATCCAGGGCCCAATCGATGCCGCCCTCCGCCAGGCCAAGGACCTGAATGCCGGAAGACCAGTTGCCGTCGTGGGCGCTTTTGAACGTCTTATAGGCGGCCACGTCGACCCGTTTCAACATAGAGGTCAGCATGGTGCCCGGATGCAGATAGTTCTGGTTGGAATCCACGCCGATGGCGTATTTGCCGTTGTCCTTGGCTGATTGCAGCGCGCCAAGGCCCGTGCTGCCGGCGGCGGCAAAGACCACGTCGGCGCCCCGGTCGAACTGGCTCTTGGCCAATTCGGCGCCCTTGGCCGGATCGCTCCACGCAGCGGGCGTGGTGCCGGCCATGTTGGCATAGACCGTGGCCGCGCCGTTGGCGTGTTTGACGCCAAGATAATAGCCGCATTCAAATTTGCGGATCAGCGGGATGTCCATACCGCCGACAAACCCGACCTTGCCTGATTTCGAGGCCATGGCCGCCAGAATCCCAACCAGGAAAGAACCCTCATGCTCCCTGAAAACGATGGAGCGGACGTTGGGCTGATCGACCACCATGTCGATGATGGCGAAACGCGTCTTGGGGAACGCCTTGGCGCCCTTTTCGATGGCCGCGGCCTGGGCGAAGCCGACACCCAGCACCGGATCGGCGCCGCGCTGGGCCATCTTGCGTATGGCCTGTTCCCGCTGGGTCGGGTTCTTGACCTCGAACTCCCGGTATTTGATGCCGGTTTCCTTGCGGAACCTTTCGACCCCATCGTAAACGCCCTGATTAAAGGACTTATCGAATTTGCCGCCCATGTCGAAGACCACGGCGGGGGTCTTGCCATCCGCCAGGGCGGCGCTTGCCGTCAGGAGTATCGCGCCCGCGCCGAGGACTGATAATAGCTTTGTCATGATGCCTCCAGCCTGTTGTATTTGCTTATGGTGTTCTTCACGCCTAGCCCACTACATCGTGAACGAATGCTGCCTATGAAGACCGGGGCCGTCAAGGTGCCAAGCGTTGCCATTCCCGGCGATCGCCTTATGGTGTTAACTCCCGCGCAGCTCTGCTCCATGACAACAGCCAGGACACGAGAAGGAAGCCATCGTATGAGTGAGGACGCCATGATTTTATCAGGCATCAAGGTATTGGACGCGGCCAGCTTCATCGCCGGGCCGGTGGCGACCACGATCATGGCCGACTTCGGCGCCGAGGTGATCAAGGTGGAGCCGCCCATGGGTGATGGCTATCGGGGCTTGTCCACCGTGGCCGGCCTGCCCCAGTCGGATGCGCCCTATCATTGGCTGGTGGACAACCGTTCAAAACGCGGCCTGGCTCTGGACCTAGGCACCGAGGCGGGGCGCGAGGTTCTGTATAAATTGGTAGCCGAGGCGGATGTTTTCGTCACGAATTTCATGCCCAGCGTGCGGGAAAAGCTTGGCCTAAGCTACGAAGACCTGGCCCCCCTGAACGAGCGGTTGATATATGGCTCCATGTCCGCCTATGGCGAGACAGGACCGGAGGCCGGCCAGACCGGTTTCGATACGACGGCCTATTGGGCCCGAAGCGGTCTGATGGATCTGGTGCGCCCCGACCCGGATGGCGAACCGGCCCGCTCCATGGCGGGCATGGGCGATCATCCCACCGGCGTTGCTTTATTCTCTGCCATCATGATGGCGCTGTTCCGGCGCGAACGCACGGGCAAGGGCGGCATGGCGCACACATCGTTGCTGGCAAATGGTTATTGGTCCAATTCCTTCATGGCCCAGGCCGCCCTATGCGGCGCCGAGGTGCCCATGCGGCCCCGGCGCGAGGCGGCGGCCAATGCCCTCTCGAACCATTACCGGACCAAGGATGGGCGCTGGTTCATCATGACCGCCGCCAATGAACTCAAGGAATGGGCCCGGTTTCCCGATGCCATCGGCCATCCGGAGTTGGCCGATGACCCGCGCTTTCAAACCCAGCAGGACAGGCAGCGGAACGCCGGTGTTCTGATTACCATCCTGGACGGGATCATCGCCCAACAGGATATGGCTTATTGGCGCCAGACCTTCAGGGCCAAACAGATCACCATTGGCGAGGTGGCCAAGACCGAGGATATCCGGCATGGCGAACAGGTTCGGGCCGCCGGCATAACCGTGCCGGCCGCAGACCCTGGCCAAGGGGCCGAAGTCATAATCGACAGCCCCATGTGGATTGAAGGTGAGGCGAAGGTGGCGCCCGGCCCGGCGCCGGAGCTGGGCCAGCACAATTTGGAAATACTGGCGGAGGCCGGTTACGATGACGCCGGCATCGCGGAGCTGAAGTTGCGCGGCGCGTTCGGTGCCGAGAGTTAGAGCGGGAGGATAGAAGAGTGGTACGATTAGCGGATCTTGACGAGCCGGAACGCACACACCTGGCCAACATACCTTGCACCAGTTTCGATACCCAGCCCTGGGTTAGCGGGCCGCCATTGGCGAAACGGCGGGTCGCAATGATTTCTACCGCCGCCTTGCAGCACCGGGATGACAAACCGTTCATGTTGGGTACTGGCGATTATCGTGTCATTGCCGATGATACCCCGGCCAATGATCTGGTCATGGCGCATGTCTCGACCAATTTCGACCGCTCCGGCTTCGAGCAGGATCTGAACGTGGTGTTGCCCCTGGACCGCATGCATGAAATGGCCGAAGCCGGCGAGATCGGCTCCGTCGCCCGCTTTCACTATGCCTTCATGGGTTCCACCGATCCGGTGGAGATGGAAGATGCGGCCCGCGCCATGGCCGGGCATCTGAAGGCGGATGGGGTCGATAGCTGTATTCTGCTACCGGTTTGACCCTTGTGTACGCGCGCCGTGGGCGGGCTGGCACATTATCTGGAAGACGAAGGTTTGGCGACGACGCAGATCAGTTTGATCCGGCCGCAGACCGAGAATACGCGGCCGCCGCGCGCCTTGTGGGTGCCGTTCGAGCTGGGCCGCCCGCTGGGCGCGCCCGATGACGCGGCCTTTCAAACCAAGGTCCTCCGCGCGGCTCTGGCCTTGCTGGAGCGGACGGACGGCCCGGTGATCCTGGATGACTTCCCCGAGGATGCGCCGGCGTCGGGGACCGGGGAAAATGATGAAGGCTGGTTCTGCCCCGTCAATTTGCCGCCGCCGCCGGCGGATTTGCAGGCGGGCGGCGGCTTCAAGGCCGCGATCGAGGCGGAGGTCGGCGGCCTGAGCACCTGGTACGATATCGCCCTGCGCGAGCGGGGACGCACCACCATGGGCCTCAGCGGCATGACGATCGGCGAAATCACGGACTTTGTCTGCGCCTTTCTTGATGGCCAGGTGCCCGATAATCCCAATGAAAGCCAAAGTCTGGGGCAAAGCCTGAAATTCGCGGTCGAGGATCTGAAGGCGTTTTACCGGGAAGCCGCTGGCGCCCAGCCGGGGCAAAATACGGGCCAGGAAATGAATGACTGGTTCTATGGCGGCACGGCGGCGGGCAAGGCGTTGTACGCGCTGTGGCCCATTGCCGATGATCTGGGGGAACAGTCGGGCGATGAATTCATGAAAATCTTCGCCAATCGATTGTTGATCCCAGCCTCGCAGAAGTTCCGGGCGGAGAAGCAGGAGGCCTGAGCATGGCGCGTAAACTCGCAATTCTGGATGATTATCAGCGGGTGGCGCTGGAAATGGCGGATTGGTCCAGCCTGCCCGGTGATGTGGAGATCACCGTGTTCGACGACAATCTGGCCGATTTGGATGCGGTGGCCGAGCGTTTGGCGCCGTTTGAAATTCTGGCCGCCATGCGCGAGCGCACACCCTTCCCGCGCGCATTGTTCGAGAAGCTGCCGAACCTGAAACTGCTGGTCACCACGGGCATGCGCAACGGCGCCATTGATCTACGGGCGGCTGCGGAGCACGGCGTCACGGTTTGCGGTACCTCCGGCAGTACCGAATCGACCGTGGAAATGATCTGGGCCCTGATCCAGGCCATGGTCCGCCGGATCCCGCAGGAGGACAAGGCCGCGCGCGCGGGCCAATGGCAGACCAGCGTGGGTTGGACCTTGGCGGGACGGACCCTGGGCCTGGTTGGATTGGGCCGGCTTGGCGCGCGGACCGCCGCTATCGCGAATTTCTTCAATATGCGGGTGATTGCCTGGAGTGAAAATCTAACCGCCGAACGGGCCGCCGAATGCGGCGCCGAACTTGTTTCGAAAGCGGAATTATTTAAGCGGTCAGACATCGTATCGATCCATCTGATCCTGTCAAAACGCAGCCGTGGCCTGATCGGCGCCGATGACCTGGCCCTGATGAAACCGGATTCCTATCTGGTGAACACGGCGCGGGGGCCAATTGTCGACGAGGCTGCGCTGCTTGAGGTTTTGCGCGATGGCCGTATCGCAGGTGCCGCCCTGGATGTCTATGACCAGGAGCCCCTGCCCAAGGATCATCCGCTATTGGCCCTGGAAAACACCATAATTTCGCCGCACATGGCCTATGTGACCGAGGAAAACCTGACGCAATTTCATCAGGAGACCGTAGCGGATATCGCCGCTTGGCTGAACGGCCAGCCGATCAGGGTGTTGGAGGTATAGCGTCGGGAATTGTCCTATGAGTTGGCGGTGCCCTCGCTGCCAGGTGTAGCTCGTTACCGGCGGGCGCTACCAGGAAATATCTGAAAGATCAGGCCGGCCCGCGCCAAGGTCGATAGCTTCAATTTCGTGCAGTTTTCCGAGCACCGTGGTGTCGGTGATGTTCAAAAAAGAGGGCCGTTCCAGAATGGCCGAATGGGAAATCTGCTGCGCCGGCAAAGCTGCCGCAAGGGAAAAGTAGACAACCTCGACCTTAGCCATTTGATCCGAATTCAAAACAATGTCCATGACGGAGCGCAGTCCACAAGGGCGCTCAATCATGCGATCAAAGGCAACCTGCATGGCTTGTGCGGCGCGCTCACCCGTTCCCTGCGCGATTGCCTGTCCGGTCACATTCTGGCCGAAATACTCCTGCAATTCCGTTCCGATAAGACGAAATCTATAGCCGCCGCCGGTTTCCCGTTCCCGCAAAATTATGCGGGGCAGCAGTTTGGGAACCTGGGCCGGATCGAAAGCACTGCGCAGCGGGCAAAGATTTTGCCGCGGCAACGACAGCATATGCGCTGCGAATTGTTCGGACTGCACATGGCGATAGACCACGCCTCCAGTGCCGCCGGTCCCGCTCGTCATTCTGCCCTCATGATTTCTTTGAATTCGCATTATAGAGACAAGGCTATTCAAGTAATTTAGCGGAAGGTACACACAGCGCTAAATCATTCAATGAAAAATAGACGTATATACCGTGCCTATCCGGTTGACGCAGACACCCGCTACATCTAGTATCTGTCCAT